>CALIMH010000007.1 GCA_938028725.1 uncultured Anaerolineae bacterium
GCAACACGTAGAGGTTATCGTCAAAGAACATCATGCCAACCACCTGCGCGCCATGAACCCCTTGCTCTAATTGCGGCAAGATCATCTTACCGAGCTTGTAAGTCGCAGACATATCGGTCGCAAAGACATAAGCCACTTTCAAGGGCCGCCGCGCACGATAGACCAGGCTGCTTACCCCGTACTCTCCCGTCTCGGTGATGGTGCGTTCATCTTCCTCGCCCGTGGCAAGTCCCCGCGCGCGCAGGTCCTCCGCCTCAGTGAAGTCGCGCAGGAAGTTGTATGCATCCACCACCGTCACCATCGTATCCAGCCGCGCCACGTCGGAGAGCCAGAAGCTACGCCCTTGACCATCCTCCAGCTCAAAGGTGAAGGTTTCAGCGACCGGCAGCGGCTCGGAGATGCCGGTGGACTCGATCAACAAATAGTCAAAGCGACCCTCACGCGCCAGTCGTGCCACCTCCACCAGCAAGTCCTCGCGCAGGGTGCAGCAGATGCAGCCATTGGTCATCTCCACCAGCTTCTCTTCTACCCGGCTGAGCTGTGCGCCGTCGCGCACAAGCTGGGCGTCAATGTTGACCTCGCTCATGTCGTTGACAATGACCGCGACGCGCCGCCCCTCGCGATTGTTCAGCACGTGATTCAGCAGCGTGGTTTTGCCGGCACCCAGAAAGCCGGAGAGCACCGTCACCGGCAATGGCGATTGAGAGGTTGGAGTGGCATCTATCATCTGTTACATCCCAGCGAAGAGCTTGTTGATCAACAGGCTGATAGCCATCGTGTATGCCGCATACCAGGCCACCACCTTCAGCGTATTTCGCCGCGAGATCAACCGATTGAGCATCGTCACTTCGGGGATGGAAGCAACTGTGGTAGCCATCATGACGCTCACTAGCGTGCCCAGCGGCACAAAACTGCTCACGGCTGCCAGGATCGGCGCTGTCGCTGCGGCATTGACATCGAGCGGCAGACCGGCCAACGTGGCGACAATCGGCCCCCACCAATGAAACTGCGCCCGCTGCAAAACTTGGACGACCGTAAGGTTAAAGTTCACCAGCAGGCCGGCCAACGCGCCGCTGATCAACACCGGCGCTAACAAGCGCCTGCAAAGGGCCAATGCCTCCTCGAAAGCGCGCTCTACGATGCTGTTGTTGAATGAGGCTTGATGCGAACAGGCGCTCTGCTTGGTCGCGATGAGGTGTTGAGGATTCAGCCCTAATAGCGGCGAGAGATAAGCTGTTACGACCGATGCCAACACGCCAGCGGCCACGTAAACCACCCCGCCCCACAACCCACCGAAGATGAACATGAAGACGATGGCAAACTCGTTTAGCGCCGGGCTGGCGAACAGAAACGCTGCGGACGCTCGCCGGCTTGCGCCTCCGGCGACTAGACCCGCATACAGGTTGGTGACCGTGCAAGAACACACCGGCGTCAACATACCCAGCACAGTGCCGCCCAGCACGCCGAACAAGTCATCGCGCCCCAGCGTCCGCTCGACGCGCTGGACTCCCGCCTTCAGCCGCAGCAATGTCATCCCGAACGTCGTCAAGAAGAGCAGGAGCGGCAGCTTGACCCACTCGTAAATCGTGTAGGCAACGGTGTATCGAACAGAGAGCGGCCCCAAGGGGGTGGACAGTGACAAATCTGGCAGCCAACCAGTCAACGCAGCGCCAACCGCTTTGCCGAAATTGGCGATCGGCTGTTCTACGACCGGCACTGCTTGGTTCCACGGCTTACCCACGAGCAGCGCCACAGCAAACTGGCCCACAGCATGCGCCAGCAGGAAGCCCAGCACAGCAAGGGCGGCGTAGGCTAGATAACGACGCCACGCGACGTGGTTGTATAGAGTGTTCCCATTGACCATCCAGTTATCTTCCTTTCTCAACAGTGCTGATCAGGCGCCGGAGACAGGCCATGTGCGGCTCAATCGCTCGCGCAGCGCGCGCAGCACCCAAGCGGCTAAGAAGCACACAATGCACGTCAACACAATCGTCGCGCCGGAGGAGACATCCAAGTGATAGGAGACCAGCAGACCGACCAGCGTAGCCACAATGGCAATGGCAGAAGATAACGCCATCATCGGCACCAGACGGCGCGTCAACATCGCCGCTGCTGCCGCCGGCACGATCAGCAGCGCGCTGGTCAACACCACGCCTACGGCTTGGATCGCGCCGACCACAGCCAATGCCATCAGCACCAGCAGCACATCGCGCAGTCGGTCGGCGCGCAGGCCGATGACCTGAGCGTGCGTCGGATCAAACGAGGTCAGCTCTAGCTCTTTGTGCAACAGAATGAGCACCGCAAGGACGACCAGCGCGATGAGCGCAAACAGGCGCAACTGCGCATCGGTCACCCCGACGATGTAGCCGAAGAGCATGTGGGTAAAGTCGCGGAAGCTGCGCACGCTGCTCATCAGCAAGATGCCCAGCGCGAACATGCCGGTGAACAAGATGCCGATGGCCGTGTCCTCGCGCACCTCGCGGCGGCGGGAAAGCCAACCGATGCCGAGTGCCGTGGCGATGCCAGCTAGCATCGCGCCGACGGCCATATTCCAGCGATTCAAGTAAGCGATCACCAGGCCCGGCAGGACGGTGTGCGCCAGGGCATCGCCAATGAACGCCATGCGCCGCAGCACCACATAGGCGCCAAGGGATGCGCACGTCAGGCTTACCAAGACGCCCGCCAGCGCGGCTGTGCGCATGAAGGTGTGTTGGAACGGCGCAAGAAACCAATCGATGGCGTTCATGCCGCAACTGCTACGCGATGGTTGCCGAGCAACTCGTGATGAACGCGCTCACCGACGGCGCCGACGCCGCGCGCCACAACTCGGCCATCCATGAGAAACAGCGCATCGTCGAAGTCAGCTTGCAGACGGTCGAGATCGTGAGTGGCGACGATCACCGTCCTGCCTTGGCGCTGCAGGTCGCGCAGCACGGCCGACACCACCTCGCGCGTCGCAGCGTCCACCGCGTTGAGCGGCTCGTCCAGCAACAACAAGTCCGCCTCCTGCGCCAGCGCGCGGGCCAACAAGGCGCGCTGTTGCTGGCCGCCGGATAGCTCGCCGATTTGGCGCTCGGCCAGGTCGAGTATCTGCAGTCGCTCCAGCGCCTCGTCGGCACGTCGCCAGTCGGCGCGCGTCGGCCAGCGCAGCCAGCCCAGATGGGGATAGCGGCCGGTGAGCACCAGCCGGCGCACGCTGATCGGGAAGTGCCAGTCCAACTCGCCGCGCTGCGCCAGGTAGGCCACGCGGTGGCGGAACGCGCCGACCGGCGCGCCAAAGACGAGCAAGCTGCCTGCGGCGACGGGCAATAAGCCGGCGATGGCTTTCAGCAAAGTAGACTTACCGGCGCCGTTTGGGCCGACCAGCGCCACCCGCGTGCCGCGAGGCGCTACCAAGTCCAGGCCGTCCAAGGCTGCCCGCGCCGCCCCCGGATAGCGCACCGTCACACCGTGCGCTGCCAAAGCCGGCGCGTCGGTCGGCGGCAGCTCACTGCAACGTCCGCCGTAGGGCAAACAAAAGCGCATTACTCGCTTCCGTCACTGCGTCAATGCGTCGCGGATGGCGCGCGCGTTGTAGCGCATCATGTCAATGTAGGTCGCGCCCGGCTCGCCCGGCGCGCTCAGCGCATCGGTGAAAAGTGAAGGCCCCACGCGGACGCCGGCTTCGCGGGCCAAGCGCTCCACCGCTTGGGGATTAGTGACGTTCTCCAGGAAGACCACATCCACGCCCTCCGCTTTGACGGCCTCGGCTAGATTGGCGAAGTCTTGCGCGGAAGGTTCGCTCGCCATCGCCGACATAGTCCCCAACACGGCGCCGATCATCTCAAATCCGTAACGGTCGGCGAAGTAGCCCAGCGCTTCGTGCGAGGTCACCAACTTGCGCCGTGCTTCGGGGATCTGCTCGACCAGGCTGACGATCTCTTTATCCAGCGCTTCAAGCTGAGCGATGTAGGCTGCAGCGTTGGCGGCGTAGAAGCTGGCATTCGCAGGGTCAGCCTCGCTGAGGGCCTGGGCGATGTTGCGCACCATCTGGATGGCGTTGCGCACATCTTGCCACACGTGCGGGTCAAATTCTCCGTGCTCGTGGGCGTGCTCGCCGGCCTTCTCCTCGTCGTGGCTATGCCCCGCTTCCTTGCTGCCTTCTTTGCCATCAGCATCCTGCTCGTGGCCATGCTCATCCGCGCCGTGCGCCTTACTGAATGGGCGCGGGTCTATCCCCTCGCTCAACGCCACGCGCTTGGCGCGCGAGCCGGAGGCCTCGTAGAGGCGATCAAGCCAGGACTCGAACATCAAGCCATTCTCGAAGATCAGTTGAGCATCGGCGACCTTGGTGACGTCGGACGGCGTCGGCTCATAGTCATGAGAGTCGGTGCCCGGGCCGACCAGGGTGACCAATTCCACTTTGTCACCGGCCACGTTTTGCACGAAATCGGCAATGATGCTGAAAGTGGCCAGCACCTTGAGTTTCTGCGGTTGAACATTGATCGCATCAGCCGCAGATGGCTTCTCTGTCGGCGAAGGCGCAGGCTGCTCACTTGGTACGCCACATGCTGAAGCGAGCAGTGCAGCAAAGATTACTCCTTCACTCAGCAGGCGCATGAGTCTGATGGACCTTAAGCACATCACTATTCACGCTCCTCTTGCAATTCAGCTTATTGAGAATTTTTCTCAATAAGCATCGCTAGTATACACCAGCCTGTCAAGTTACAATTAGGGTGCATGCATAAGCCTGCTCGGGAAATTGAAAAGTCGCTGAGCACTGTTGGATATAGGCTCACTCGCCCTCGACGAGCGGTGATCAAGGTGCTGGTGCAAGCGCGCCGCTCGCTCAGCCTAGACGAAATTTTGATTCGCGCCCGCAAGCTGGAACCTAGAATCGGGCTAGCGACGGTCTATCGCACGCTGGAGATGCTGACCGCAGAAGGGCATCTTGAGGAGGTGCGCACCAGAACAAAACGTTATATGCTCGCCTGTAGCAATTTCAGCCTGCACTTCCATCTTGTGTGTGAACGCTGCCAAACAGTGACCGAGCTACCATCAACTCCAGAAACGCAGTCGCTTACAGCAGCGCTCCAAATGCGGAACTTTGAACCGTGCGGGTCTGCCGTAGAGATTCTAGGTCTGTGCGAGAGATGCCGCAACAGAGGCGCGTCAGAGACCAAACCGGTACATCTTCGCAGCTCGCCGCCGCACGTATCAGAAATACCACACAACCAAAGCGGCTTGTCTAAAAAGTGAAGGCGAGCGGATCAACTGCCTAAGCTCACAGTTGTCCGCCCGCCTATCATTTAGGGGCAGCTCAAGACGCAATCCTGGTTTAGCGCAACGTGGAGAGATAATCAACCAGCTTGTCCAGATCCTCAGGAGAAAGTGTCTGGCTGTAATTCTGCGGCATCAAGCCGGCCACGCAAGGCCCTTGCGGGCACTGCGGCACAATGTAAGCGTTCGGGTGAAGAATGGACTGGCGAATGTATTCCTCAGGTGAGGCGGCTGGAGGCTGATCGCGCAAGTTTTGCTTGTAGTCCTCACTGGCAATGCGCTCGGTGGCAACCGTGTAGATTCGGCTCAGAGAAGGGCCAAGCGCACCCTGATTGCCAACACCGCGAATTGCGTGACACGCCGTGCAGCCGGCGCGCAGATACACCTGCTTACCAGCCTCCTGCTGCTCTGTTAGCGGCACAGGAGTTGGACGTCCTGCCATGCCCTCACCTGGTGCGGGAGGCAGAACAGCCTGGTCATCACTTAATGGCTTCAAGCTCCAGTTGACAATGAAAGCAGTGACGTCACGAATCTGGTCAGGCCGCAGTGGACCACCCAGGGAGTCCAGGAAAGTAGGATGATTGACATCCCAGACCGGGCTTGAGCGCACGGGGATGCCAGACGACGTAACGGCAATGATGTAGTCCTCAAGTGTTCCTCCCCAGCCTATCTGTTGCATGCGGGCGCTAGGTGCTACGACGCGATACGCCACGCTACCATCTGGGCGCTCCTCCAGCTCGCGACGGCCAACGAAGGACTCAGCTGCTAGGCTTGGCCCTAGGCCTTCAATGCCCTCTCCTCCTGCACCATGGCAACGAGCACACTGCAGTGAGTACACCTTTGCACCTGCCTCCACGGCGCGCGCTCGAAACTGAGTGTCGCGCACGTTCAAGCCAGTTTGGTCGCTGATCGCAACAACCGTGCACACACTCAGCATCACCAACATTGCGATCAAGCCGGTCAGGATGCGCAGCGTGAAGCTCGGACGAAACGTGATGATCTTCTTGATGATGCTCATGCGGGTCTTTCCCTTGCGCTGAAGAAGATTCTCGCCATGGAGTGGGTGCCCCAAAGTACACCCACTCCATGGTCAAGCTTTGTATCAGTATCCGGATAGAGCGTGGAGATAGGTCTCCTTCACAAATTGAGTAGCTCGGCCAGTATCATCGGTGAAGTTGATGGTGAGCACCACGTGCAGCAGGTTTTCCTGCTTCTGCTCCACCTTCAATGTGCCGTTTGCCTCCGGCGAGAGCTTACGTCCGGTCGGGTCAGGATTGACCTTTCGGTGCTCCATGCTCGCATGGATATCACGGATCAACTTATCCAGCCCTGCGCTACCAGTGTTAGGCTGCGCACTGATCGTCCACGTGCCGACACGATACTCTTTGTAAGGCAACTTCCGTATCGGCCCAACACCCTCATCAGGTATGAATTCCTGGCCCACTTCCGAGGCAGGGTCACCACCAACGTAGCCGAAACCCGTGATCGGCACACCAGTCGGAATGCCAGCAAGCGAAAGATACACGATGAGTGCCGCGAAGAGCGCACCGAGGGTCAGCATGATCTTGCGGTCACCGTAGCGACGGCTTGGATTCGGATCAATGTAGGGGACAATGAACAGGATGCCAATCATCAACGGACCCACAATCACGCCCCAGAAGACCTTCGGCGTCAGCCCCAACACATCGAAGAACACTTTGTCCACAGCGCGGGCCAAATCGCCGGGCAAAATCGGAATGATGTGAGGCACCTTCAGCAGGCCTTGCAGCCAGTAGAAGTACCATGGCGCTACGGTGTGATTGGGGGTGACCAACGGATCGGCATGATGCTCCAGCGGGGCACCCTGATACCAGGTGACTACGGAGACAGCCATGAAGGCAAAGGCAACACCCATGTACATCAGCTCGTTGGTCAAGATGTCGGGCAAGAAGGGCACGCGCTTCTCCGGCGGCACCTTGCGCGCAGTGTCCTCACCGACTGCCTCCATCTCCGGGGGTAGGCTGATGCCGTAGCGCACCACCTTGTAGTAGTGCACTGCCACAAAAATGATGCCGATCAGCGGGAACAGCACTACGTGGAAGAGGTAGAAGCGCAGCAAGCCACCCGCACCAATATCAGGCGCACCGCGCAGCAGCAGGTTCAACTGTGGGCCAACTCCAGGCACAGCGTCAGCCATAGATGTGCCGATGGTCACTGCCCAGAAAGCAAGCTGATCCCAAGGCAGCAGGTAGCCACTGAACGACAGGAACAGCGTCACCACCAGCAAGACCACACCGGTGAACCAGGTGAACTGGCGCGGTTTCTTGTATGAGCCGGTGGCAAACGTGCGAATCATGTGCAGCGTCACCACAATCACCATCGCCTCTGCGCCTAACCGATGCAAGTCACGGACGAACTTGCCAAATGGCACATTGGTTAGGATGTCGAGCATGTTTTGGTAGGCAGATGTAGGCGATGGGGTGTAAAAGATCATCAGGAAGATGCCCGTGATGATCTCGAACATGAAGAACACCGCTGACAGGAAGCCCAATCGAAACGTGGGATACAAGGTAGTGACAGCCTCGTGGTAGAACGAAGGGCGAATGTGAAACCAAAAGCCCTCCGTATGCGGCTTGACGCGCGGGTTTGGCTTTGGCGGCGGATCGCCACGCAGAATGCCGCGCACATCATTCCATGACAGGCCAGCAGTGAAGCGCGTAAAGGCGTCGTCAAGGCGTTGGGCTGCTGTAGCCTTTAAACCGGTGGTGCGTACCTGCTTAATCAGTTTCTGTCCTATGATCGCCATACGTTCATCTCCCTTCTACGTCTCCTCGTCACTCGCTGAAATTACAGCTCTCACAAATTCGATTGGCCCAGGACCTTGGCGCCAGTGTTCACTCGTACTGACGCAGCGCCCTCCGGCAGCTTGATGAATTCCCCGCGTGGTGACTCTGCGATGACGTTGCCAGAAGCATCAAGCACTTCAAAAGCAAAGCGGTCCAAATCACGAGGTGCCGGCCCTGCGATCCACTTGCCGTTCAATTGGAATTGAGAACCATGACAAGGGCACGCAAAGATACGCGAAGCCTCATTCCAGGCATAGATGCAACCCAGATGCGTACAGATGGTGTAAATTGCACCGATGCCCTCATTGACATGGACAAGCCAAAACTTGCCCACGTTGTTCACTCGTGGAGTAGCGTTTGGCTCAGGAAAGTCCGATGCAGCGACGGTGATCTTGCCGCCAAACTGTCCCTCGCGGAAGCGAGGCATGGCAAATAAGAAGGTGATACCACCAAACTGCAGCAGGAACAGTGCCATCGAGGCACCCCAAACGTAGTTTAGAAACTCGCGCCGGGTAACGCCCTTCGGTGCAGAAGGTGCGCTCTCCTCCTCTTTCTTCGGAGCAGCAGCTTTGGCCACCGAGGGCTTCGGTGCAGTCGCGCCAGCAGAACCAGCTTGCGATGCAGCAGAAGCCGAACTGCCACTTTGCTTTGGCACACCAGATGGCTGTGCCCGTTCCGCAGCAGGCTTTGTGCTGCTCGCTCCGGAAACAGGCCTGTTTTCCTCATTTGACGATGGCATTCCTGTTGTTTCAGTCATGTGACTTCACTCTCTCTAGATCAGGTAGCTTTCTAGACTGAGTCACCACTACGACCACTAGCATCGTCGCTTAAGCTTAGATGAGTTACGACTCAGCTAGCGGGCCGCTCGTAAACCGAAGCAACTATATCACGCTAACGTTGAGTCATCAGTGCCTTTTGTCACGTTTGGGCAAGACTTTAATCACTTAACGACCCCGATGTAGCTCAGCGCTAGCAATGCCGTGCCCGCGAGCACACGATAAGCCGCGAACGGCCGTAAATCGTGCTGTGCAACATACCGGAGGAAGAGGCGAATCACGAGTAAGGCTACAACAAAGGACATTCCCAACCCCACACTGAATGCCGGCAGCAGCGAGATCGGCAATCGGTCAAGCACCCGCACCAGGCTGTAGACCCCTGCTGCTCCCAGTGTGGGTATAGAGAGGTAGAACGAAAATCGCAGCGCTGTGGGACGGTCAAAGTCGCACAGCAATCCACCTACTAAAGTGGCAGCAGCACGAGAGACGCCCGGGATCAGCGAAAGCACTTGCGCAATTCCAACCCAGAACGCCCGCTGCAAGTTCACGCCTTCCACTGTGGTAATGCGTCGTCGCTCACATCTGCCGAGCATCCACTGCTCCACTGCCCACATCACCACACCGCCGGCGATCAGCGCCAACGCTACGACGATGGGCGAGAACAGGGTCTCTGTGATCCAGTCGTCCAGCAAAAAGCCAACAACAGCGCCTGGTATGAACGCTACAGCTACACCTGCAAGCAAGCGCCACGCATCAGATTCAGCCCGTGCTCGAAGCAACAAGCAACGCAGGTCTCGCGCAAAATAGGCCACCACTGCCAAAATAGCGCCCAGTTGGATGAAGATCTCGAAGCTGGCCTTCATCTCCGGTGGCATACCCAGCACGTGACTCGCTACAATAAGGTGGCCAGTGGAGGAGATCGGCAGAAACTCGGTCAGGCCTTCCACCACCCCCATCACGGCAGATTTGAACAGCAACTCTGCATCCATACTCAACCGAGAATACTAGCAGACGCATTGCGTAAAATGTCGGCTAGTTGCAGGGCATCTCGGAAAGGGACGTTGAAGGCAGCGGAGTCGGCTTTTGCTGACGACGCAGAAAATCGCAGTGCTGATAACATACACGCTGTCGTGGGAAGGATCACCCGCTTTCTCGAAGGCTTTCTCCTGGGCGCAGTCTCAGGGGCAGCGGCAGCTTTGCTGCTCGCTCCATCTTCCGGTTGGCGCACCCGTCACACACTTCGTCGCGAGTTTGAGGAAGTAGTTTTGGCAGGCAGGCAAGCTGCCGCACAGCGACGCCGCGAGCTTGAAGCGTATCTGCAAGCACTGCGCGGCGATAACGAAGCCCATGCTTGATCGACTCATCGTTTGCGGCTTCGAGATAGATGAGAAGCTGATTCAGCGCAGACCTGTGCGACGTTGTGAGCTGCAACACTGCAGAGCCGCTTGCTGCCGCGATGGGGTGTGGGTGGATTACGCACAGGCACAGCGCATCCTTGCCCACGCCGACTGGATTCAGCCTCTATTGCCACCAGAGCGACGCGATCCAAGTCGATGGTTCGTAGAGCTGCACGATGACGACCCTGCTTTCCCTTCTGGCCGATACACGGGCACAGCAGTGGTTCCAGATCCCGCTCAACCTGACCAGACTACATGCATCTTTCTTCGGCCGGAGGACCGCCGGTGCGCCATCCAGGCCGCTAGCCTCGCCCATGATCTACCACCCTGGTCGCTCAAGCCTTACTACTGCTGCCTATATCCACTGGTGGACGAGTACGAGGATGCGGATGGCAATCCCCTCCCCTACCCACGCCTGACGTTAGACGATACCAACCCTCTCTTCATGCAGGGCGGAAGCTGCTCCTCCCCATGTGCCACGAGCGTGCCGCTCTTCCAAGTGTATGCTGAGGAGGTTGCGCTTGCGCTGGGACCAGAGGGATACCGCGAGTTGTGCCGGCGACTTGGTGAGCAGCCAAGAATATGAACCGGTTGAACATGATGAGCCAAGACGATCAGCGCCACCCGCAGCCACCACTCGGCATTCGCGTTGAGCTGCTGCCAAACGGGTTGCGCCTTCAGCAGCGCATGTTCTCGCCATCGGTGTTTGGCTTCAGCGCGTTGTTCATCGTGTTGTTCGTCGGCGTCACCATCTCTGATTGGGTCAACATCGCATCAGGCACAGTGGAAAGCGCGCAGCGGCTCTTCAGCCCTTGTGTGAGTGCAGCATTGGCTGTGTTGGCTGTAGTAGGAAGCTTGGGCGTGTATCAATCGCTGCTTGGACAAATCACAATTGAGCTAACGCCTGAAGCACTGCGCATTGAATCACGCCATGTGCCTTTCGGACCAGGCCGGCGCAGCTTTGTTCCCGACGAGATCGTGCTGCTGTTTTGTCGAGATTCCCGCGCCAGCGGCCTACTCGATCTCTGCGCGCGCGCGAGGGATGGCCGCGTGCTGGAGTTACTGCCGGCAGTATCTACACGCGAAGCAGCTCTCTTTTTGCGCAGCCTGCTCGCGCGCCAGCTCAACGTCCGCGAAGATCGCAGCATCTACAAGCGAGGCGAACTATAACCCAGCATGCTTGCTGAAGCTGACGTAGCCGCCCTGAAAGCGGTGCTGCCCAGCCTAGGTAATGCTCCGAGAGCTGTGATTGAGGAGCTCCGTGCGCACGCTTTGCGTCGCACGCTGCCAGCGCATGGGCTGATCCTCAGCGAGGGTGATGAGTGCGCCAGCGTGCCCATCCTCATCAGCGGAGTGATCCGCGTCTTCAAAGCGGGCCCCAGCGGGCGCGAAATCACGTTATATCGCTTTGGCAGCGGCGAGAGCTGCATTCTCACAACAAACTGCGCGCTTAGCCAACTGCGCTTTCCGGCCATGGCGCGCGTGGAGGAGACTACGGACGCAGTCCTCATCCCTGCAGCAACCCTGCGCGCCTGGATGGAACGCCACGCATTCTGGCGCGAGTACGTGTTTGCGTTGCTGGCACGTCGCTTGGCGCTAGTGATGGCCGTCGTAGACGAGGTTGCTTTTCGGCGAGTGGACGCCCGGCTAGCCGATTATCTGTTGCGTCACGCTGACAGCGCCAGCGTCGTGCAGGCCACGCACCAAGCCATCGCTGATGAGCTCGGCACCTCGCGCGAAGTGGTCAGCCGCGTCCTCCAGGACTTCGCGGCCAATGGTTGGGTTGAGACTCGCCGCGGCGCTATTGTGCTGCGCGACCGCACTGCGCTCAGTCATCACAGCGGGCTTGTGTGACAAAGTCACAGACAAAGCATGCCCTTTTGCGTATTCTCGTGTTAGTTCAACTCACACGAGGAGGTTCAAGTATGGTGAAGAACATGGGAAGTGTGGATCGCGCTGTGCGCATTCTGATTGCACTAGTCTTAGCTGCCTTGATCGTCAGTGGCACGTTGCAAGGCGCATTAGCCATCGTGCTCGGCGTAGTGGCTGCTGTCTTTGCGCTCACTAGTGTAGCGGGCACCTGCCCACTCTACATCCCATTGCGCATTAATACGCGCGGGCAATAAGCCTTTGCCGCTCATCCTGCCCTTTGCCTCACCACAGCCCTGAATCAGGCGCTGCCCATGTCTAGATTCAGGGCAACTCTTCTGGCTTGGCACCCTCCGCATCGCGCGATGTGGAGGGTGCCTTTTGGTTGAGAGAGCACTAGAATCATCGCATGCTCCCCTCAACTCAGCACAAGCGCGACTGGCTGGTCAGGCAAATCTACCGCGGTATCCTCGCCGATGACAGAGAGTTGATCCTTGTCCAGGACCAAGCCGGTGACGAAGCGCTGCTCCGCGAGCTGGTCGCCGCGCTCCAAATGGTCGGCGCTACGCCAATTGTGGACTACAACGACCTTCACACTGTATCGCAGGTGCTCACGCTGGCTTCGTTAGATAGCCTCGACCACTTTGACCACCACCGGCAGGATTGGTGGCAGCGTTGCCAGCGCTCGATCGTGCTCACAGACGAGACACACGACTTGCTGGATACCTCCACAGAAGCATGGAAGCGTTGGAACGCTGCTCGAGAACGGCTACAGGCCATCGAGCAAAATCGCAAACTCCCCACCCTCGTGGTTGCTGTGCCGACTGAGCGCAAGGCTGCTGAGCTGGGCATTTCTCTTCAAGACCTGCGCGAGCTGGTGGAAAGCGCACAACGCGCTTCACTGCTCGAGTTGCAACGTGAGACCGAAAAGTTGCTTTTTGCCTGTGAATCTGCCGAGATGCTGACGATTGAGACCGGTGCAGGTGCTGTGCTGCAAATCCCCTGCCAGCAGTGCAACTGGATCGCTGATGATGGCTATGTAGATCCTAACGACTTAGCGAAGGGAGCACGAGTATCCTATTTGCCTGCTGGTGCACTAGTGGCCACACTGGCAGCAGACACCGCAACGGGCAGCGTGCATCTGCCTTCGCTGGGTGCAACCGTACACGTGGACAAAGGCCAGGTTGTGCATCTAGAAGCGACTGAAGAGTCGCGCCGGTCGCTCAACAATGTGTTCGTCGCTGATGGGCAGCCGCTGCTGCTGTCCCACCTCACTTTTGGGGCGAATCCCAATCTGCGCCGTAGCACAGGCTGGTGGCTAGTGGACCGCTGCCGCAAGCACGCTGTGACGCTCAGTTTTGGCGACAACCGCCACTGGGGAGGCACACACGCAGCACCTCTCAGCTTAGACATGCCACTGGAAAGCGCCTCTGTGCTAGTGGACAATCAGCTCCTCATCCGAGCATGAATACAGTGAGACCCCGCGCGCTGATCTGCGCTGCGCGAGAGTGGGATAAGCTAGTGGCACACGTCTGCCGAGCGTATCCCGAAGAGGGATGCGGCATCTTACTTGGCGAAAGCGGCGACACTGATGGATTGGTCTACCTGCGCATGGTCTTACCCACCGCCAACGGGTGGCAAGTGACTGCTGAACGGCACAGGCGATTTGTCATTCCACCACAATCCATTATCTTTGCCGACCGGCTCGCAGCGCGTGCCGGCTGGGAGATCATCGGTTTTTATCACTCACACCCCGATCAACCGGCCACGCCATCTGCGTTCGATGCAGATGCCACCTGGGAGGGCACGTTCACGCTCATCCTTTCTG
This sequence comes from uncultured Anaerolineae bacterium, assembly GCA_938028725.1. Lineage (GTDB taxonomy): Bacteria > Chloroflexota > Anaerolineae > J036 > Brachytrichaceae > CALIMH01. Next base: position 13,955 of record CALIMH010000007.1, read on the forward strand.
TGCGCGCGCGGCAACTAGCTGACGCACGGGCATGGTGGAAGTCTCTTCAACAAGCCGAGTTTCTTCACACACCGATCATGCAATGTGACTAGTCACCCATGGTTGGCGTCAAGTGACAAGGCAGCGCTCGCATTGCACGCCAACGGCAGATACATCTCAGTGATGTATTCACGCAACATGCGACGAGTGCTGAACTGCGGCGCGATGGTGCGAATAGATTCACGAACCCACTTCAGCCATTCGCGGGGAATACCCTCCTCGTCCATGTCATAATACATGGGCACGATCACATTCTCAAGCAGTTCAAAGAGCGACAGGGCGTCGGCGCGGTCCTGTTCATCCTCATCAGCATAAGTTTGTTCGCTGCCGATCGCCCAGCCATTGCGGCCGTTCCAACCTTCGCACCACCAACCGTCGAGCACGCTCAGGTTGATCGCGCCGTTCAGCGCAGCCTTCATGCCGCTCGTGCCGCTGGCCTCGTAGGGCCGGCGAGGGGTGTTCAGCCACACGTCTACGCCCTGCACAAGATGGCGAGCTACATTGATGTCGTAGTCCTCGATGAACACCAGTCGGCCTGCAGCATCTGCATTTTTGATCACCTGATAAAGCTGCTGGATCAGCCGCTTACCCGGCTCATCACTAGGATGGGCCTTGCCCGCAAACACGATTTGCACTGGCTGATACGGATTGTTGACAAGGCGCATGAGCCGATCTACGTGTTGCAACAGGAGGGTGGCGCGCTTGTAGGTGGCGAATCGCCGCGCAAAGCCGATGATCAGCGCGTTCGGGTCTATCATCACTCCGCTAGCGATAGTTTGAACGGGATGCTGGGTGTGGGTGACCCATTTCGCGCGGGCACGCTCGCGCATGAATGAGGCCAGCTTGCGCTTCAGGTGCTTGCGCACTGACCACAGCGCTTCATCCGGTATCTCATCCAGCATCGTCCAAGTTTCTGGGTCATCCAGCCGGTTTATCCAGCCCACGCCCAAGTAGCGATCAAACAGCTTGCGCATGCGTCGCGCCAGCCACGTTTGGGTGTGGATGCCATTGGTGATGTGCGAGATTGGCGCGTCACCGTTGGGATACATCCACTGCCACATGGCACGCGCAACTTCACCATGCAGACGGCTGACGCCATTGGCCTTGGCGCTCACGCGCAACGCGAAGGGCGTCATGCCAAAGTCACCACGATCATCGCCAAGCGCCATGAACTCCTCGCGCGAGATGCCGAGCACATTCCATATCCCGCGCAAGTGGCGATCCACATGCCATTGGGGGAAGCGGTCGTTGCCTGCTGGCACAGGCGTGTGAGTTGTGAAGAGGGTGTTGCTGCGCACTGCCTCCAAGGCTCGCGCGAACTCCCATCCCTGCTGCACCAGCTCACGGACGCGCTCCAAGGCAGTGAACGCCGGATGGCCCTCGTTCAAGTGCCAGACTGATGGCTGAATGCCGAGCGCTCGCAGCAGCCGCACGCTGCCGATACCAAGCACCAATTCCTGGTTGATGCGCGTGTCAGGGTCTGGGCTATACAGGCGCTGGGTGAGCACGCGATCCTCAGGACGGTTCTCATGCAAACCAGTGTCAATAAGGTAGAGTGGCACACAACCGATTTGCGCCTTCCAGACCCTAAAGTGCACCACACGCCCTACCATTTCGAGCTGAATGACCAACGGATTGCCACTTGCATCCAGAACCTGCGTGATCGGCAGGTTGTCAAAGTCCAGAGGTTCGTAGAGCGCCTCTTGCCAGCCATCTTCTGTGATGCGCTGCCGAAAGTAGCCTTGCAAATAGAGGAAGCCTACACCGACCATCGGCAGCCCCATGTCGCTGGCCTCCTTCAAGTGGTCGGCGGCCAAGACGCCCAGCCCGCCGGCATACATGGGCAAGACTTCATGCAGGCCAAACTCAAAGGACAAGTAGGCAACGGGGCCATTGCGCCAACTTTCACCGAAGTATTGCTCATAAAGCGTTACCAGCTCGCCGCGTTCTGCTTGGACCTCGCCGGAGGCCATGTACCTGTCGAAGTCTTCTAGGGTACGGTCGTAAAGGCTGAGCACGCGCGAGTCGTGCACAGCGCTATTGAGCACGCGGCGTGGGACTTGTCGCAGCAGGCGCACCGGGTTGTGATTGGTTTGCTCCCACAGCACCGGCTCGATGCGTTGGAACAGTCGTTGGGCTTCGGGATGCCACGTCCACCACAGGTTGTAGGCGATCTCGCCTAGCCGCTCCAAGCGTTTGGGCAGCAAACTACACAAAGACTCAACAGCTGGATCTGTCATGTGTGCGGTACTCCTTGTGTGTGCACAGGAAGGTCAGGTTGGTAGCGAAGTAAGTAGAAGCTCAAAGGTCGCTCCGCACATTCGTCTGTAAACCAGTCAACACCAGAAGGATTATAAGGCCGACGATGCGAATGTGCTCATCCGTAACAGGTCCTTGCCTCAGCGCAGCGCGAGATTCTCGGAATCGCGTGATATAGTAACGGCCTAGCTACCTTAACACCGGAGGTGTCATCCTATGTGCGTACCCGCGTGCCAGGAGAAGATCGCCGAAGTGCTTACTCGCCGCAGTTTCCTCAAGGCTGCAGCAGGCAGCGCCGCAGCCGTTGCCTCTGCCGCGTTTCTGGCAACACCAGTGGATGCCCAAGAAAGACTCTTCCGCCCCTTGTCATTGCGAATCAATAAGGTCATTGATTTGACGCATCCACTTACGCCGAACTTCCCCACGTTCGGTGGGCAGCCGCAACTGTCGGTCAAGGAAATTTACACGCTCCAGAAAGACGGTTACAACTTGAAGGAGTGGACAATCAACGAGCATACAGGGACGCACATGGACGCACCCTTCCACTTCTCCGATCAAGCGACAGCTGACCTCATCCCGCCCGAGAACCTGGTTGGCCCGCTTGTTGTGGTGGACATTCGCGAGAAAGCAGCCAAGGACCCCGACGCGCTGGTCACCGAGGACGACCTGCGGCGATGGGAACGCCGCTGGGGTCGCATACCGTACGGCGCGATTGTGGCGATGAACAGTGGCTGGGATGCCTACGTGAACACGCCGAAGTTCCGCAACGCGGACGACAAGCAAGTGATGCACTTCCCCGGCTTTGGCATTGACGCCATTGAGTGGTTGCTCGCTAACCGACAGGTGAAGGGCATCATGGTGGACACGCTCAGCTTGGACCATGGTCCGTCGAAGGACTTTGCCGTGCACTTCAAATGGCTGCCCACCAATCGTTGGGGCATTGAGTGCACTGCTAACTTGGGCAAACTGCCACCTCGCGGAGCTGTCGTCGTGGTTGGTGGGCCGAAGGTCGCCGGCGCAACTGGTGGCCCAAGCCGATGCTTCGCCCTGCTTTGACAAGCCAACTCACTCTCCTGCAAGGGGCCAGGCCTGCTCCTTGCAGGAGCAATGCAAACAGCCCGCCACATCGGCCCTCAGGACTTTGCACTTTGCGCTCCGGTGCAGCCTGAGAATGATAGCCTTATCAAGCTGCCCGATTTGCTGCGTTGCCAGAGGCACAGTTGCGAGCGGCGACGCTCATAGCAGGGCGCTAGTGGTGATGTCCGCTGCATGCAATCGCCGGCTTTCCAGGCCATGTGCATGCAGCCACTCCAGAAACACCTCCACGCGCGCTTCCTGCATATGTCCCCAGGTGGTAGCGTCACCGTAATAAGTTGAGACCCAAGCTTGACTACGCAGTAAGAAGGCGGAGTCACGATAAGCCTCCGGCACGCGCGGGAGCAGCCACTCAACCGTCTCTTGCAAGTGTGCTTGTGCGTAGAGGAAACCCTCGCGTGTTGCTTGCAAGAAGCGGCGCAACAGGTCGGCTCGCTCACTCACGGCAGCTTCAGGCACAGCAAACACAGGTGAGTAGCTGTAGGGGATGCCGTAGTCGCGCAGCTTAAATGCACGCAGTGCAATCCCCTTATGTGCGGCTTCAATGCTCTCCCAGTTCTCGAACACCCAAGTTGCATCGGCGACCCCGCCAAGCACTGTCTCCCAGATGCCCAGCCGGGCAGGATAAATGATGCGCAGGTCGCCTTTTCCACCGTCGTTGATCACCATTTGGCGCACGATGTGGTCTTCGTAGCGCGCTCCGTAGGAAGCATATACCTTGCCATCTAGGTCGCGGGGACGCTGGATGTCGGGGCGCTCACGTGTGACAATAGCACTCGTGTCCTCTTGAAGCAACGCTGCAACAGCGACAATTGGGAAGGGGCGCGACTTGGTGCGGTAGCTGATCACACTCTCCATAGGGCAGAGTGCGATGTCAGCTAGGCCAAGCTCCAGTCGCTTTGCGGGCGTGAGCGTGTAGTTGTCTTGATCTGGCGTGATCCATTGTGGCGAAAGGCCGGCTGCGCGATACAGGCCCAACGCCTCAGCAACAATAAAGCCACTGTGATTGGTGTTGAAGGTCCAGTCAAGTGCGACGCGGATACACTCCATAGTCACGTGCATATACTGCTAGGTGGTGATCGTTCCGCGCCGCCGCGCTTCCCAGAGCACCGCGATAGTGGTCATCGCATCACGGATTTCACTGCGCAGCACCATATCCAGCACATCCTGAAAGGGCCAGATGCGCACTTCCAGAAACTCAGTTTCGTCTCGGATGACGGAGTGCACATCAATGGGTTGTAAGTCTCGCGCAACGAACAGGTGCGCCACTTCTTGACATACTGACTTTGAGGTCCAGTGTGTGTTGATGTGCATCATCTGACCGGCACAGTAGCCTGTTTCTTCAGCTAACTCGCGGTGGGCTGCTGCTTCTGGTGATTCTCCTGACTTGCAGCCACCGGTGGGCATCTCCCAGCGCGTGCCATCTTGGAAGACGTAGCGATATTGCCGCACCATCACCACGTGATCCTCGTCCACAAACGGCAACACACCAACACACTCGTTCATCTCGCAAACGCCATAGATCGTAGTAGCGCCGTTCGGCAGCTCCACAATGTCCTCGCGCAGTCGAATCCAAGGATTGCGATAGACCTCGCGCGTAGCACGGCGACGCCAAGGCTCAGGAGTCATACCCAGCAGCATTGTATGCCAGGTGGGTCAATCGGTCAGCTCACCAGTTCGCAGCAAAGCAAGGTATTTCTCTCTGTTGGCGGAGCGCGCCACTTTGCCGCTGCTAGTCTTGATCAGCCAGTGTGGCTCTACGATCACCACACGGTGCGCCGCCACATCAGAATTGCGCGTGATGTGCGCCCGCACTGCCTCTGCGAGGCGCTCTCTTGCATCACCAGTCACTGCGTCAGACTCTGCAACGATCACCACATCCTCTGTGCCGCTTTCCTCGTTGAAGACACCAAACGCAGCCACTCGGCCCGGCCGCACGCCCACCACTTCGCTTGCGAGCTGCTCCAAGTCTTGCGGATATACATTCTTACCGCCGACGATGATCAGGTCCTTTTTGCGGCCGGTCACAAATACCTCTCCGCGCCATACGTAGCCCAGGTCGCCAGTAAGGTAGAAGCCCTCATGAAACGCTTGAGCAGTGGCGTCGGGCCGATGATAGTACTCACTCAGCATGCAGTTGCTGCGGATAGCTAGCTCGCCAATCACACCCTCCGGTAGATCGCGCCGGTGCTCGTCCAATACACGGAGTGCTACATTAGGCAACAGGCGCCCTGATGACACTTGTCCGGCGTTGCCAATGCCGCCACTGGGGTTGCGAAGTGGCGGCACACCAATCTGGCTTTGCGACACGGCAAAGGTGTTCTCAGCCATGGCGTAGCAGCTCGCCAGCATCTCACGCCGGAAGCCCACCGACGCAAAACGAGTGGCGAACAGCTCGTGGCTGTTGTGATAGACCGGCTCAGAGCAGTTGATCACCGCTCGCAAGGAGGAGAGATCTACTCCTACCAGTTCTCGGTCACGGATGCGCGTAGCACAGAAATTGTAGGCGAAGTTGGGCAGCCAACACAGTGTGCCACGGTAGGTGGTGATCGCCTGAAGCAATTTCGCAGGCGCACGCACCCAGTCGAAAGGCGACATGAGCACTAGCGGCACGCCACACATCAGTGGCATGATGAAGCAAGCAATCAGCCCCATGTCGTGATACAGCGGCAACCAGCTCACGATGCAGTCGCTCTCGCTCAACCCAATCGCGGGGGCATAAGCATCGAGCTGATTAAAAATGGCTTGGTGGGAAAGCGCCACGCCCTTCTGCAATCCAGTCGTGCCGGAGGAGTGCTGCAATAGCGCTAGCGCACTCGGCTCACGCAGGGCGCCGGCCGTTAGTTCAGCATGCGGGGCCTCAAAGAAAGGAGCATCAGCCAGGATCAACTGGACTTCGCGCTCAGCGCTGCGAATTGCCTGGCGCGCCTCATCTGCGAAGCCAGACCACGTCACAATAGCGGTGGGTCTGGTGACGCGCAGCAGTGCAGCCAAGTCTTTACGATAGCGCTCAGGGAGTAGCTTCTCGGTGAGAGGGGACAAGACAGACGGAATAGCACCGTAGAGTGTAGCGCCCCAAAAGGCGTAGATCAGCGGCTCGCCGTGTGGGAGAATGATTGCCACCACCTCATCGGCACGCACACTCGCAGCAGCAAGTTGCTTGGCAATGCCGGCCGCCCCCTCTACCAAGCGGCGATAGGTGATCGGCAAATCAGGCTGACGATTCCGCTGGAGATGAACGGCGACACGTTCAGGGTGTTGGCGATAGTGCGCCAGCAAATGATGGGCCAGTGTGCTCACAAGGTTAAATTCGCAACCCTCGCTCTGCGATGAGCTCCGGCTCGACGTTTTCCACCCCTGGTAGTTGCTCTAGGTCAGGTATGTGACGGAGGGCGCTGGCAGGATCGTGGTCACGCGCGGACACCCACGCAGCGTTGAGTGCATATACTGGCACTTCAACAATTTCGTAGCCAACACGCCGCAAGTCTTCAATGTGATTAACAGCCTGTTCGCCCTCTGCAAAGCGCACAAACACCTTGCCAGTGGCCACCGCCAGCGTGTCGCCATGGGAATAGACGGCGTAAACCTGCTCTTTTGGCGCCGGCTCACCTTGCACTAGCGCGAGATCGCTACCGCCGAAGGGAATCAAGCGCTTTGAAGAGTGCTGTTTCACGCGATCAAGGGGCACAGCATAGAGGTCGTCGCGTCGCACAAAGATTCGCTCCGGCGCGCAAGAGCTGGCCCGCACGGCACGAGGGAAGTGGGCTAGTTCCGACATACTCACTCCACCTCTCCTTGCTATTATCTCAGGAAACACAGACCTCCTTGCATAGCCTAAGATGGTGTCTGTCCTACAGCCCATGCCACATCTTTGCGACATCCTGATATCGCGGCATTGGTAGAATCCAAAAGGCGTTAGTATCCTGCACACATTCGTAGCAACTCTTGTGTGTTAAATGACTGAGGTTATCGAGTTTGAGAATGTATCCAAGTGCTTTGTGCTTGATCGAGCACGACCTCGTAGCTTTCATGAGTGGTTCACTGGCCTGAGCCGGCCTTGGCGAAGCGCACAGGCAGACAAGTTTTGGGCGTTGCGCGATGTGTCTTTCTCCCTTCAGCGTGGTGACCAAGTGGGGCTGATTGGGTCTAACGGTGCTGGCAAAAGTACTGCGCTGAAGCTCATCACTCGCATCATTCAGCCAACCAGCGGCAGGGTGCGCGTCAACGGCCGCGTCACAGCTCTTCTCGAGTTGGGCGCCGGCTTCCACCCAGAATTAAGTGGGCGTGACAACATCTTCTTGAACGGCACGATCATGGGGATGACCTCGGCCGAAATCCGCAAAAAGCTGGATGCTATCGTTGAGTTTGCTGAGCTGAAGGACTTCATAGATATGCCGCTCAAGGACTACTCCAGCGGTATGCAGGCGCGACTGGGATTCTCCACGGCCATCCACTTTGACCCTGAGATCGTGTTGCTGGACGAGGTGCTCTCAGTTGGTGATCAAGCCTTCCAACAAAAGTGCATTGACCGCATTCGGCGAATGCGGCGAAAGAAGGTGACGATGCTTTTCGTCTCGCACAGCATCGAGACGGTGATGAGCACCTGCAACAAGGCGATCTGGCTCGACCGTGGCCGGCTGCGTATGGCCGGCGACGCGGTGAGCGTGTGCAACGCCTACTACGAATACTCGCTGATCAAAGCGGCTGAAGCGCAAGCTAGGGACGCGACAGACAACGCTGATGTCACGCAGAACGGCCAATTGGACGAGAATGCGATTGACGGGCTGAATCAGGAAGGCCGGCTAGGCAGCGGCGAGGCGCGCATCACCAAAGTGGAATTTCTGGATGCCGCCGGCCGCCCCACCCATCTGACGCGCACCCACGCCAAGCTCACTGTGCGGCTGCACTACCGCGCCCGCCGCCGGTTGGAGCACATGCTGTTCGGCATCGCATTCTTCCACGTGCAGACCGGCGCGCGCTTAGCCGGACCGAACAATGTGTTCGGCAACTACGTGATTGATGAGATAGACGGTGATGGATACGTGGACTACACCATCCACGACCTGCCCTTCCTGCCAGGAGACTACGAAGTGGACGTATCTATCTACGATGAGGCTGACACGCACCGCTACGATTATTGGTCTCGGTGCGCTAGATTTACCGTTCTGCCTGGTGGCACCAGAGAGCGATACGGACTCATTGCGCTGGAAGGCGACTGGTCACACACAGCAGTGCAGGTTAAGCCAGATGCTGACACGTCTGCCTGCAATCAAGGCATACTGTTGTCAGCTTGATCGAGATGGGTAGTATGGATACACCACCTTCTTATGCACAGCATTTTGATGCGCTTTACTATGCCACCGGCTGCGGCATGCCGTACGAACGCAACACGAAGTGGCTTAGTTTCTTTGGCGGCATTGCCGACCGCATCGTGAGCGACATTCAGCCACACACAGTGCTGGACGCTGGGTGTGCAATGGGTTTCCTGGTTGAGGCGCTGCGCGAGCGCGGTGTTGAGGCTTGGGGAGTGGACATATCTCCATACGCCATCAGTCAGGTTCATCCCAGCATTCGCGAGTTTTGCCGCGTTGGCTCTATTGCTGAACCTTTCGAGCGCCGGTATGACCTGATTGTGTGCATTGAGGTGCTGGAACACATGCCGGCCGAGGAAGGTGAACGCGCAATTGCAAACTTGTGTGCGCACTCTGACGACATCTTATTCTCGTCCACACCAAACGACTTCAAGGAAGCAACTCACTTCAATGTGCAGCCACCAGAGCACTGGGCAGAGCGCTTCGCTCGCTACGGCCTGATTCACGATCTGGACTTTGATGCTTCATTCGTCACCTCCTGGGCCATGCGCTTCACACGCCGTAATTGGCCTGCTCACCGAATGGTGCGCGAGTATGAGCGGCAGCTGGCTCACCTCCGCGAGGAAAATCGCCAACTACGCGGTGCCTTGCAGGAAGCTCGAAACAGGTCTGACCTAGCGCAGCTTGCTGCAGAGCGTGATGCCATCCAGCAAGCCTTGCATCAAGTCTCCTCGGAGCGTGATGCCCTCCAGCAATTGGTGAGAGGCTATGAGCAAGGCAAGTTCATACGCTTCATGCGCTGGCTCAAGCGCCTCACGACTAAGACCAAGTGACGGACCTCTTCTGCTTGTCGTTGAGGCCCATTAGCAAACATGGCACTGCATATCAGGAACGTGATTTGCTTCTCTCCAAAGTTGTCTATCTGTTGCTCAATCTGAGATGCGTTACTCCATCATGCCGCTACGTATCAACTGTGTGGACAGGACACAAGAAATCCATAACATCGGGGAGGTTATCATTCAATGAGAATTTCCGGCTTGGTTTGAACTCTGCCAATTAATAGCAAGAGCAGCAGCGGACGAAGGCAAGCCTCTTGTAGTGGAACTGGACGATCCACTCTTTCACTTGCCTGAAAGCCATACAGAGAGGCAGATTCACTGCTACGCGCCTCACTCTCCTTCCGATGCTGCAAGCGCGATGCTCGGTGTTAGCGGTTTAGGATTAGGCTTATGGACTCTATGGCTGATTCCAGCACACACAACGGAGATCCCCTCGGCGCAACTGATCCTCACGCTCGCGCTCGGCGCATTCAGCGCATGTTCGCCCGCATCACACCGCGCTATGACTTGATGAACCGGCTGATGACGGCTGGCCGCGACCAGCACTGGCGTCGCATCGCTGCGCACATGCTGCAACTCGACAACGCCCCGCGCCTCGTACTCGATCTCGCCACCGGCACCGGCGACCTTGCATTTGCTGTGCGCCAGGCCTACCCTAACGCTCGTGTGATCGCCGCCGACTTCTCAGAGCCGATCTTGCGCGCCGGCATCCGCAAGGCACAGAGGCGCAACGAACAAGCCTGTGAGTGGTTGGTGGCCGACGCACTGCGACTGCCCTTCCCCGACGCCTGCTTCGACGGATGCACCAACGCTTTTTTGTTGCGCAACGTGGTGGATTTGCCACTTTGCTTGCACGAGATGCGCCGCGTGGTGAAGCCCGGCGGACGCGTGGTTTGCATGGAGATCACTCACCCTCAAACGCCGATCTTCAAACAAGCGTTCCAGGTGTACTTCTACCGTCTCGTGCCGCTCATCGGCGGCGCAATCGCCGGTGATTTGAGCGCCTACAGCTATTTGCCCAACTCGCTTTCGCGCTTTCCTCCTGCTGAGCTGCTCAAGCGCATCATGCAAGAGGTCGGATACCGTGAGGTAAGCTACCGATTGCTCGGCTTAGGCACGGTGGCGGTGCACGTGGGCGTGGTGTAAGCCTCAATAGCGATACAATCCCTGTGAAAGCAAAGTGTAAAACCAAGCGCAGATCGTGAGCGACAAACCCATGCAAAAGCCGCGCCTGCTGCTGATTGACGGACACTCGCTAGCCTACCGCGCCTACTTTGCCATGGCCAACAACAAAAGCGAGCCGCTCTCCGTCACGCACCCTGACGGCCGCGTCGAGTTGACCGGCGCTGCTTTTGCCTTCACCAACATGCTGCTAAAAGTCTGGCGGGAGCAGAAACCAGACTACATCGCCGTTGCTTTTGATATAGGCCGCACCTTTCGCGACGATATCTATAGCGCATACAAAGCCACACGCGACAAAGCGCCTGAAGACCTAGACGCGCAGATCAAACGCATTCAGCAGATCGTGCGCACGTTGCACATCCCCATCTTCACCGCCGAGGGCTTCGAGGCCGATGACGTGCTCGGCACGCTCGCCCGACGCGCCAGCGGCGAAGGAATAGAAGTGCTTATCGTCACCGGTGACCGCGACGCGCTGCAACTGGTCTCACCCGCAGTCAAAGTGCTCACCTCGCGCCAGCGCTTCGAGGACACCATCGTGTATGACGAAGCCGCTGTCCATGAGTTGCTTGGCGTGCGTCCCGAGCAGGTGGTGGACTACAAAGCACTGGTCGGCGACGCCAGCGACAACATCCCCGGCGTGCGCGGGATTGGCCCGAAGACGGCTCAGCAACTGCTGGAGCAATTCGGCACCCTCGACAACATCTATGCCAACCTAGACAGCGTCGTCCCGCCGCGCGTGCGCAGCGCGCTGGAGGCCCATCGGGACGCAGCACTACTCAGCCGCGAGCTGGCTGCCATTCGTTGCGACGTGCCGATTGAAGTTGAGTGGGACGCCTGCAGCGCCGACGCCTCGCGCATCCCGCCGGCACCAGTGCACCAGCTCTTCCAAGAGTTAAGCTTCAACATACCAGCCCGCCGTTTCGAGGAGCTGCGTCGAGCCTATCGCCATGACGAGCCAGCCGAAACCATTGCGCCGGCGCAGGTTCAGATGCAACTCTTCGAGGCTGCGCAGCTTTCGCCGATAGAGGCCATGCAGGTCAGCACCAACGCGCCCACCCAAACGCAGTTAGTGGACAGCGACGAAGCATTTCGCGAGCTGCTACGACACCTGCATGGTGCCCAGCGCATTGCCTTCGACACCGAGACCAGCGGCACCGATCCCCTGCGCGACGTGCTGCTAGGGATAGCCTTTTGTACGCAGCCCAATCAAGCATGGTACTTGCCCTTTCACGGCGGCGAGTGGTCATTGCAGCCGCTCTCGCCCAAGCTTGAGCCGATCACATACGCACTCCAGCACAGCAATGCACAGCTTGTCGCTCACAACGCCAAGTTCGACCTGCGATTTTTGCAGCGCGCCGGCATCTTCATTACCCGCCCCATCTTTGACACAATGGTGGCGCAATTCTTGTGTGAGCCAGGTGAGCGGCCACTGGGGCTGAAATCATTGGCTTTCACTTACCTGGGCTGGCAGATGACCACGCTGGAAGACTTGATCGGCCGAGGCAAACAGCAAATCAACCCCCGCGACGTGCCGCTGCGCACCATGGCCGATTACTCCGGCGCCGACGCCGACGCCGCCTACCATCTGGTGGATGTGCTCACCCCGATGCTCCACGAGCGGCAACAAACTCGTCTGTTCCACGAAGTGGAGATGCCGTTGGTGTACGTGCTGGCAGACATGGAGAACACCGGCGTGGCGGTGGATGCCGACTACTTGTCGCAGCTTTCGAGCGAGATCAGCGCGCGGCTGCGCGAACTGGAGAAGCGAATTTACTCGCTGGCTGGCGTTGTATTCAACGTAAACTCGCCGCGCCAGCTCAGCGATGTGCTCTTCGGACGGTTAGGCCTCACTGTGCATGGAGCGCGGCGCACCACCAGCGGCGCGCTCTCCACCGCTGCCGACGTGCTGGACGACCTGCGCGACCAACATCCCATCGTCCCACTCATCCTGGAACACCGTGAGTTAGCCAAACTACAAGGCACATACGTGGACGTGCTGCCCACCTTGATCAACCCGGAGACCGGTCGTATTCACACTGAGTTCAACCAAACCGGCGCAGTGACCGGCCGCCTCACCTCCTCCAACCCCAACTTGCAAAACATTCCAATCAAAACTGAAATGGGTCGGCGGGTGCGCAAGGCGTTTGTGCCGCGCAAAGGGTGGAAGCTGATCAGCGCCGACTACTCGCAGGTGGAGCTGCGCATCCTCGCTCACCTCGCCGACGACCCAACGCTGAAGGCCGCCTTCGCCCGTAACGAGGACATTCACGCCGCCACCGCCAGCGTGATCTACGGCGTGCCGCTGGGCGAAGTGACCGCCATGCAACGCAACAACGCTAAGCGGATCAACTTTGGCATTGCTTACGGCATGGGTGCTCATGCCCTGGCCCAAAACACCGGCATGAGCATCAGCGAGGCTCAGGACTTCATCAACCGCTACTTTGAGCGCTTCCCGCGCGTCAAACAATGGCTGGATAACACCCGCCAGCTGGCTGCTGAACAAGGCTTTGTGGAGACGGTGATGGGTCGCCGCCGCTACTTCCCTGCCCTGCGCAGCAACACCAAAGTGAGCGACGTGCTGCGCAGACGCGCCGAGCGCGAGGCGATCAACCATCCCGTGCAGGGCAGCGCTGCTGACATCATCAAGATCGCTATGATCAACCTGCATCGCCGCCTGCAAACAGAGGGCTTCCAAGCCAAAATGACGTTGCAAGTGCACGACGAGCTGGTGTTCGACTGCCCCCCTCAAGAAGTCGAGGCTGTGAAGCGCATCATCGTGGAGGAGATGGAAAACGCCTTCCCACTCAGCGTTCGGCTCAAGTCGGACGTGGCTGTTGGGCCAAACTGGGACGAAGTGGCCTAGCCTCTATGAGCGACCCGCTGCGATCTCGTTGGATGCGCATGCCTGCTTTACGCCGGCTTGCAGGCGCGGCGATGGTGCTCGCTGCACTCGCCGGCTGTGCTGAAGTGCCCCAACCTACCCCCACCATCTTTGTTACCATCCGCGCTTTGCCCACGGCCACGCTCACGCCGTCGCCTACGACACCCCCCACACCTACGCCGAATCCCAACGCTGCACTGGTGAATGGCCAGCCGATCAGCATCGCCGCGCTCGAGGCAACCATTCGGCACTTACGCGCTGCTATGCCTGAAGCTGAGCAACGCCCCACCGACGCGATCAGTCTGCGCGAGATGGCGATGGAGATGCTGATCGAGCGCGCACTGATCGCGCAGGAAGCAGCGCGCCTCAGCATCACCATCAGCGAAGCGGAGGTGGAAGAGGAGCTGAACCTACTCATCACCAGCCACGGCGGGCCGGCGGCTTTTCAGCAATGGCTGAACCAAATCGGCTACTCGCTGGACGAGTGGCGCGAAGAGCTACGCGCGGAGCTACTGGCCAACGCGGTGAGGGATCAGGTGCTCGCCTCGATGAGCCGAACGGCGGAGTATGTGCACGCTTATCACATCGTGGTAGCGAGCGAAGCTGAGGCAAAGCGCATCGCAGCACAACTACAAAACGGCAGCAGCTTCGACGCGCTAGCCCGCGCCTTCTCGCTCGACACAACCACCCGGCCGGCCGGCGGCGATTTGGGCTGGTTCACTCGGCACAGCGGCGCCATCATATGGCCGGAGGTGGAGGAGGTCGCGTTTCGGCTACAACCAGGCGAAACCAGCCCGCCAGTCAAAAGCCCGATCGGCTATCACATCATTCGCGTCGCCGCGCGCGAGGAGCGGCCGCTCAACGAGACTGATCTCAGCGCGCGACACGCAGAGGTGCTGCGCGAGTGGATGCGCAAGCTGCGCCGTAGCGCGAAGGTGGAGCGCTTCGTGCAATAGCTCATGCCCAAGCCTTTCACCCTCGAACCGCTGTTGCGTCCCGCCGTTTGGGGTGGCGACGTCTTACCACGTCGCTTCGGCCAGCCCACCACATCTCCTATCGGAGAGGCATGGCTGATTCACGAGTCGCTCATCGTGCGTGACGGCGCATGGGCAGGGCAAACATTAGCCGAGGTCACCCGCGCCGCGCCAGAAGCGCTGCTCGGCGAGAGCTTGCGCACTGCGCTCGTAAACGGCGAGCCACGCTTTCCCTTGTTGGCGAAGCTGCTCGCGCCACGCGATTGGCTTTCCGTGCAGGTACATCCGGACAACGCCTATGCGCGTGTCCGCGAGGGCGTTCCCTACGGCAAGTGCGAGGCTTGGCTCACACTGGAAGCGGAGCCGCAGGCGCAGGTAGCACATGGCCTGGCTCAGCCTCTCACCCCCAGCACCCTGATCGCGGCGGCGCAAGACGGCACACTCCAACGCATGCTGAGCTACGTCTCGTTGCGCGCTGGAGACGCGCTGATCAACATGCCCGGCGTGGTGCACGCGCTGGGCCCAGGCGTGCTGCTATACGAGATTCAACAATCCTGCGACATCACCTACCGCCTCTACGACTGGGGCCGTCCCGCTACAGCAGGGCGGGCGCTACACCTGGAGCAAGGTGCCGCTGTAACTGACTACGTGCCGCTGGACCAACATCTCATCGCTCCACTGTCGCTCAGCCAGCGGTCGGGCGTTCAGCATCACCTATGGGCTGCCTGCGAACACTTCGCTGCCGAGCGCTTACGCACACCGGTCCCCTACCCCAAACACACCGCCGGCCGCAGCGCCCACCTGATCACCGTGGTTGCTGGCCACGGCGAGCTGCACTGCGATGGCACCGCGCTGGCGCTCGCGCCGCGCGCATCCGTTGTCGTGCCGGCCGCCTGCGCGTCATACCAGATCGTGCCCACTCAGGCAATGGACGTGCTGATCAGTTACGTGCCAGACCTTTGGCGTGACGTGATCGAGCCATTGCGCGCGCTGGGCTACGAGGATGCCCGCATTGGGCAGCTCGGCGGGGATTTGCGGCGTAGCGACGTGTGGCGCGCGATACACTCTGCGCAGCATGGATAGCATTGTCTTGCTCAAGCTGGGAGGATCATTGATCACCGACAAAACCCGGCCACAAACAGCACGGCCGGAGGTCATCGCGCGCATCGCCCGGGAGATCCGAGCTGCGCTTGCGGCGCGCCCTCAATCACTCATCATCGGACACGGCAGCGGCTCGTTCGGCCACACTGTGGCGCAGCAACACGGCACGCGCCACGGCGTGCGCACGCCTGAGCAGTGGCGCGGATTTGCCGAGGTGAGCGTGATTGCCGCGCGGCTCAACCGCTTGGTGGCCGACGCGCTACACGAGGCCGGATTACCGGTGATCAGCTTTCCGCCATCGGCGAGCGCCCGTTGTGTGGGGGGCCGCATGGTAGAGCTAGCACTCTCACCCCTGCGCAGCGCCCTCGATCATGGCTTGATCCCGCTGCTGATGGGCGATGTGGCCTTCGATGAGCAGCGCGGTGGCGTGATTATCTCCACCGAGGAAGTGTTTGCCTACTTGGCCGAACACCTGCCTGTTCGGGACGTGTTGTTGGCCGGCGAAACAGAGGGCGTGTATCGCAACTTCGCCACAGGCGACCACCGCGTGATCCCGCGCATCACGCCGGCACTGTGGGAGCAGATCCGGCACGGCGTGGGGAACAGCCACGGCATGGACGTAACCGGCGGCATGGCCGGCAAGGTGCGCGACATGCTCAGCTTAGTTCAGCGCCACCCCACCCTGCGCGCATACATCTTCAGCGGCCTTGTCCCTGGCAACGTGCAGCAGGCATTGCTTGGCCTGCCGATCGGCACTGAAATCTGCGCCAGCGACGACGCCCTGCATGTTGCCGGCAAGCCAACCTTGGCCTAGTCGATGCGGATGAGCACACCACTCGTTCACACCTACATCTCGCCTTTCGCCCAACGCTACGGGAGCGAAGAAATGCGCCACCTGTGGAGCGAGCAACGCAAGCGATTGCTATGGCGGCAGGTATGGGTGGCGCTAGCAGAAGCGCAGCATGAGCAGGGCATTGTCTCCGCTGCCCAGCTTGCTGACCTGAAAGCGCACATGCACGAGGTGACCGAGACGAGCATCGCGCGAGCGCTAGAGATCGAGCGCGAGATTCACCACGACCTGATGGCCGAAGTGCGCGCCTTCGCTGAGCAATGCCCGGTTGGAGGCGGGATCATCCACCTCGGCGCAACCTCAATGGACATCGAGGACAACGCCGACGCAATTCGCCTGCGCGACGCACTGGACTTGACCCTGCGCCGACTGAGAGAGCTGCTGCGCGCCTTTGCCGAACAGGTGCTGCGCTACGCCACGCTGCCGTGCATAGCTTTCACCCACCTACAACCTGCCGAGCCGACCACTGTCGGCTACCGCCTGGCCCAATATCTTCAAGACCTTTGGCACGACCATGAGCGTCTGCGAGCGGTGCGCGATCGCGTGCGCGGCAAGGGCTTCAAAGGCGCAGTAGGCACCTCCGCAGCGTATCTGGAGCTGACCGGCGGCGAGGCCAACCTCATCGAAGCGCGCGCCTTGCAACGGCTGGGGCTGGAGGCCTTTCCAATCACCACACAAACCTATCCACGCAAACAGGAATGGGAGGTGGTATGCGCGTTGGCGGGGATGGCGCAGTCGCTATACAAGTTCGCATTCGACTTGCGCGTGCTGCAATCGCCTCCCATCGGCGAATGGAGCGAGCCATTTGGCGCAAAGCAAGTCGGTTCATCCGCCATGCCTTTCAAGCGCAACCCGATCAACGCTGAGAAGATAGACGCGCTGGCGCGCTTCCTCGCTGCGTTGCCGCGCGTGATGTGGGACAACGCGGCACACTCGCTGCTGGAGCGCACGCTGGATGACAGCGCCAACCGGCGCGCCATACTGCCCGAGGCATTTTTGGCTGCGGACGAAATCCTGATCGTCGCCACGCAGGTTGTGCGCGGGCTAAAGGTGAACACCGCACAGATCGCGCGCAACATGCGCACTTACGGCGTGTTCGCAGCTACCGAGCGACTGTTGATGGCATTGGTGAAGGCCGGCGCCGACCGCCAGCAAATACACGAGGCGATCCGCCAGCATGCCATGCGCGCTTGGGAGGCGGTCAGCGCCGGCGCGCCTAACCCGCTCGTTGACGATCTGTGCGCTGATGCCCAGCTCACCCGCTTCCTCAACCCTGCTGCGATGCGCGCGCTGCTTCACGTGGACGCCTACACCGGCGACGCAGCAGCGCGCGCCAAAACATTCGCCGAGCACGTGTTGGCGCAGCTCGGCGCTTGAGAGGAATTTCGCCCCATGGAACGAGACGACCTTCACACCCGCTATTTCGGCGCCTTTCTCGTAGCAGCGCCGATCGTGGTAGCGGCGATCTTGAGCGCAGCCGTGCAACAACCGCGGGCAGGCATTTTCGTGCTGGTTGCGTTCCTCTTGCCAATGGCACTGGGGCTTTGGCTTCTGACACGCAAACGCGCATGACGCACATCGTGGCCGGCGCATTCTTGCTCAGTGGTCGCCCTGGTTATCGCCAGGCCGGTGTGCATGTGTATGCGCGTGAGCTGCTGCGCCACTTGCCAGACGTCGTCGAGCAGGGCGGCGCCCGGCTAACTGCCCTGATCAGCCCTTCCGCCGGTGCTCATGTCGCGTGCCGCGCCTACGCCGTTGCGCGTGAGCTTGAGTCGCCACCGGCGCGCATCTGGACAGAGCAGATCACACTACCCCGCTTGCTCAGGCAGCTTGGCGCCGATCTGTACCACGGCCTTGGATTTGTCGCACCACTGCGGGCGCCATGCCCCACCATCATCACCGTCTTTGACCTCAGCTTCATCACTCAGCCGCGCACACACAAACTGCTCAATCGGGTGTATCTGTCGCTGTTCACGCGCTGGTCCTGCCATCGCGCTGCGCGAGTGATCGCGATCAGCGAGTGGACCAAGCACGATTTGCTCAACCACTTCGGCCTGGATGAAGGCCGCGTGGACGTGACGCCACTCGGCGTTGACCATGAGCGCTTTAGGCCGCTGTCTATTGAGCAGGCGGAAGCATTTAGGGCACAACACCACATTCGCGAACATGCGATCTTCTTCCTTGGCAGCCTAGAGCCGCGCAAGAATTTAGCCAGGCTGATAGAGGCGTTTTGCGCACTGCGCCGAACGCTGCCCGACGCCCAGCTTTTCATCGGCGGCAGCCCAGCTTGGCACTACCATGACCTGCTGCGCTCCATCCGCGCGGATGCAAATGATGGCATACACCTGCTGGGCCGTGTGGACGACACCGAGCTACCATTGTGGTACAACGCTTGCGCGGTGACAGCCTATCCCTCGCTATACGAAGGCTTTGGATTACCGCCGCTGGAGGCAATGGCTTGTGGTGCAGTAGTGGTGGCATCCAACACCACGTCGCTACCTGAGGTGGTCGGTGAAGCCGGCGTGTTAGTCAACCCCTACGATGTGACAGCGATGTCCCATGCACTGCGCGTTGCACTCACCAACCAGGCGTTGCGCCAAAAGCTGAAAGCCGAAGCGATCGCCCGTGCGCGCCAATTCACCTGGGCGCGCACAGCTGAGCTGACGTGGGAGAGCTACCGAGCCGCCCTAGAAACATCCCAGCGCCGACGTTAAAAAACATGAGATACACTGCTGAGCAATCATGCAAACCGCTGCAAACGGCCTATCCGCTGCTGAGCTGCGCCGCTACGCGCGACACCTCACGCTGCCGGAGTTCGGCTTGGAAGGGCAGCAGAAGCTGCGCGCCGCTAGCGTGCTGCTAGTGGGGCTAGGCGGCCTGGGCGCACCGACGGCGATGTATCTCGCGGCTGCTGGCGTGGGGCGCATTGGCTTGGTGGATTACGACGTGGTGGATGAGAGCAACCTCCAACGCCAAGTGATCCATGGCCAAAGCATGTTAGGTAAACCCAAAGTGCTCAGCGCAGCCGCCCGCATCCACGACATCAACCCCTACGTGGAAGTCGTGCCCTACCAAACTGCGCTGCGGCGCGACAACGCCCTGGACATCTTCCGCGACTACGACGTGATCGTAGACGGCGCCGATAACTTCGCCACGCGCTACCTGGTCAACGACGCTTGCGTGCTATTGGACAAGCCCAACGTACACGGCAGCATCTTCCGCTTCGAGGGCCAAGTTTCAGTCTTCTGGGCAAAGCGTGGACCATGCTACCGTTGCTTGTATCCAGAGCCACCACCTCCCGGCATGATCCCGAGCTGCGCCGAAGCAGGTGTGCTGGGGGTGCTGCCGGGGCTGATCGGCCTTGTCCAAGCCACGGAGACGGTCAAGCTTATTGCCGGCATTGGTGCGCCGTTGATCGGGCGGCTGTTGCTCTACGACGCGCTGGACATGACCTTTCGCGAGGTTAAGCTGCGCAAAGACCCACATTGTCCGATTTGCGGCGAGCAACCGCGCATCACCGAGCTGATTGACTACGACGAGTTTTGCGGCACACCCGGCCTGCACACGCACCCATTCGACACTGCCGCAGTGCCCGAGATCACTGTCCACGAGCTGCGTCGGCGGCTGGAGTCCGCAGAGCTAGAGCGCACCAACACTTGGTTGGTGGACGTGCGCGAGCCTTATGAGTGGCAAATTGTGCACTTCCCTCAAGCCCGGTTGATCCCCATGCGCGAAGTCCCGCAGCGCCTGGACGAGCTGCGCCAAGCCAGCGAGTTGCTCGTTTACTGCCGCAGCGGTGCGCGCAGCGCCGAGGTGGTGCGCTATCTGCACACGCAGGGGTTCAAGAACGCGAAGAACGTGCGCGGCGGCATCCTCGCTTGGGCGCGCGAGATTGACCCGAACACACCAGTTTACTGAGCGCTCAAGCGGCGTCGCACGGCCGGCAGCCTCAGCACCATCAACACGGCAAGCACTGCGGCGAACACCAGTGCATCTGGGCGGATCAGCAGCGATTTGGTCAGCAGCGCAAAATGCAACACCCCTAGCCCAGCAGCAACATATGCCAAGCGGTGAAGCTGCTTCCATCTGCGGCCCAGGCGCACCTGCCAGCTGCGCGTGGACGTTGCTGCCAGCGGCACAAGCAAGGCAAAGCCGATAAACCCCGCCACGATGTAATACTTCTCCGCCACCGCCTGCGCGATCAGCCCAAGGTCCAGCCCATAATCCAGCAAGGCAAAGGTAGCCAGGTGTAGCGTGGCGTAAAGGAAGGCATACAGCCCTAACGCGCGCCGCACACGCAACGCATTGCGGAAGCGCAGCACTGTGTTTAGCGGCGTGCAACTGAGCGACAGCATCAACAGCACCAGCGCCGCTTGTCCTGTTCGCACCAGCGCGTCTTGGATCGGGTTAACACTCAAGCCGCCTCGTACGGCGTCCCACGTCAATCGCAGCAGCGGCCACCACGCTCCAACGTGCACTGCCACGCGCAGCGCCGTGTAACCACCGACAAGTTCGCTGCCCAGCCTAGTAATTTGCCTGCAAGTCCATACCTGCGTATAGCGAAGCCACTGCTGCCTCATAGCCATTGAACATCAGCGTGGGGCGCCGCCCGCTCTCCCCGATGCGACGCTCCGTGGCCTGCGACCAGCGCGGATGCGGCTTGGTGGGGTTGACGTTGGAGTAAAAGCCGTACTCATTCGGCGCAACAGTGTTCCAAAGTGTGCGCGGCTGCTCGCTCACCAACTCGATCTTGACAATTGACTTAATGCTCTTGAAGCCGTACTTCCACGGCACCACCAAGCGCACCGGGGCGCCATTTTGTGGCGGCAGCGGATGGCCATACAGGCCCGTTGCCAGGAAGGTGAGCTCGTGCATGGCTTCATCCAGCCGCAAGCCTTCTGTGTATGGCCACGGGTAAAACGGGCGATTTTGCTCCGGCATTTGCTGCGGATCGAACAGGGACTCGAAATACACGTAGCGAGCCGATGGGAGCGGCTCCACTTCACGCAGCAGCTTGCGTAAGGGGAAACCAACCCACGGGATGACCATAGACCAGCCCTCCACACAACGCAAGCGATAAATGCGCTCTTCTTCGCCGAAGCGCCGCAACGTGTCGAGGTCGTAGGTGCGCGGGTTGCGCACCAGCCCACCAACCCTCACCGTCCAGGGAGAAATTTTCAGGCAGCGCGCCAGCTCAGCCACGCGCTGCTTATCCATGGTGAACTCGTAGAAGTTGTTGTAGGTGGTGATCTGCTCCCAGGTGTTGGCCGGATCGCCCAGCTCGTCGAAGCGTGGGCGCGGGTCAATGTTGGGTTTAGCGCGCAGGTCAACACAGCCGGCCTCAGCACCTTGGCGATCGGTGGGCAAAGCCACGCCACATCCATTCACCAGCGCTGCCTGTGCAGCAACCCATAGGCCCAGCCGCAACACTCGCCGCCTTGAGAGATACACTTCCTCTGGCGTGATCTCTGAAGAGCGAATCTTCTCTTGTTGCATCGTGGCCAATGCTAATGGGCAAAGCTGAACCTCGGCCTCGAACCCTGCACGCTCTGAACAGACGCTCATGATGCCCAGAGACCATGCGAAGGCAACTGTCAAACGCTGCTATGCTTATTTGCGTATGCATGCGACCCGCGAACTGCTCACGCAGGCGCTGCAAAAACAATTCGGCCTTACCGACTTCCGAGCAGGACAGCGCGAGGCGCTGGAACACCTGCTCGCCAGGCAGCACGTTTTAGTGGTAATGCCGACCGGCAGCGGCAAGTCACTGATCTACCAGCTCTACGCGCTCACCCACCCCGGCACAACAGTGGTGATCTCGCCGCTCATCGCGCTAATGAAAGACCAGGTGGATCGGCTGCAAGCACAAGGCATCGCGGCGGCGTTTATCAACAGCACTATCTCGCCCGAGGAACAGCAGCGCCGCCTTCAGGCAATGCAGCAAGGCGCTTACAAGCTGGTGTATATTGCGCCGGAGCGGTTGCGCAACCCCAGCTTCCTCGCCGCACTGCGCCAGACACCTTTGGCACTGTTGGCCGTGGACGAAGCCCACTGCATCTCGCAGTGGGGCCACGACTTCCGCCCCGATTACTTGTATCTGAGCGAGGTGCGCCAACTGCTGGGCAACCCGCTCACCATTGCGCTCACCGCCACGGCAACCCCAGAAGTGCAACAGGACATCTTGGAACACCTGCAGATTCCACATGCAGCGCGCGTTGTGACTGGCTTCCAGCGCCCCAACCTGATCTTTCACGTGCGCCTCACACCGGATGCTGGCGCCAAGCTCCGCGAATTACGCCGCTTGTTGAACGTAGTGCGCGGCAAAGCCGGCATCGCGTACGTGGGCACGCGCAACGAAGCTGTCGAGCTGGGCAGAATCCTGCGCGAGCGCCTCAACGTGCCGGCTTACATTTACCACGGCGGGATGGAGCCTTCAGAACGCGCGGACGCACAGGAAAGCTGGCTCTGTGACCCGGCTGGCGTGATGGTTGCCACCAACGCCTTCGGCATGGGCGTGGACCGCCCCGACGTGCGCTTCGTGGTGCACTACACCATTCCCGGCTCGCTGGAGGCTTACTACCAAGAGGCAGGTCGTGCCGGACGCGATGGGCGACTGGCCCAGTGCGTGTTGCTTTACGCGCCACAAGACCGCTACCTGCAGGAGTGGTTCATCGAGAACGATGCGCCATCGCTCAAGACGCTGCGCGCATTGCACACCATGCTCCATGAGCGCGCAACCAACCACATCGCAACCATCTCGCCAGAACGCGCTATGAGCACACTGCGGCTGAGCGAATCCCAGCTCCGCGTTGGATTGTCCCACTTAGAGCAAGTGGGCGCGTTACTGCGCCTTCATGATGACCCTCGCAACCTGCGCTGCGAAGTGCGCGCGCTTGACGAGGACATGCTGAATGCGATCCAAGAACGCCTGGCGCGTTGGCGCAATTACAAGCGCGCCCAACTTGAGAAGATGATCGCCTATGCCGAGACCACTGACCGCTGCCGCCAACAGATGCTGCTGGAGCATTTCGGCGACCACACACCAGTGCGCGCGCGCCCTTGCTGCGACTTTCACATCCGCCTCGCGCGCGGCATCCCCCATCCCTCTTTCCGCATGGCGCGCGACCCAGACGCAGCAAAGGACAAGACGCCCTCGCTGGAGATCACCGCTCAACTCTTTGCGCAAGGGCTGAGCCTGGAAGAGGTGGCCGCACAGCGTGGCTTGGCGCGCAGCATAATCTACGTGCACGCCGCCCAGCTCATCGCGCAGGGAAGGCTTGCGCTCGACCGTGTGGTGAGTGCGCCGTTGTCATCACTCATCCAGGAGGCTGCTGCGAAGGCGTCAACTTTGGAACACGTCGCTGCCGTTAAAGCGCTGCTGCCATCGTCAGTGGAGTATGGTGCGATCCGTTGCGTATTGGCTCACTTGCGCCGGGGGGGAAATTGACAACCATGCGCGCTTTCCTTGCCCTCCCACTCGATGCCACTGCGCACAGCGCGTTGGCAAGCACTTTGCGCACGTTGCAGCGCGCATCATGGGCGCGCGAAGTGCGCTGGGTAGCTGAGGAGAATCTGCACCTCACCGTGCGCTTCTTGGGGGATGTGAGCGAGGCGCGACAAGCACGGCTTCGCGCAGCGCTGAGCACACACCTCCGCGAGGCCAATCTACCATCAGCGCTGCATCTTCATGTGAGTGCGCCTTCACTCTTCCCGACTGGGCGACGCCCACGTGTGGTGGCGTGCTTGGTTGAGACCAACGCGGCGTTGCTCACGCTCGCTGCAATTGCAGAGCATTGCGCCCAGGCCGTAGGACTGCCGGCGGAGACAAAGCCGTTCCAACCACACATCACATTGGGACGTCTGCGCGACGGTGCCGCCTTGCCATCGCTGCGTTCCACTCCCATCGCGCTGAGCATGTGCGCCGACCAGCTTTGCCTATATCGCAGCACGCTCACACCCAAAGGCGCGATCTACACCCCAGAGTGGACCTGCGCGTGGGCAGCGTGCTGATGCGCTCACAGCGTGCAATTCACAGCGCAAGCAACATCAGCCAGAAAGCGCGCGGCCGAGCAGCAGCCGAATCAGCCAAGATGACCTTGGCGTCGGTGACAGCTATGCGTTCGCCCAATCCCCGCACATCGGTAAAACGGCGGGTGTGGTGCGTCCATGCCATAGCTCTGCCGGTTCGGGCTGTGCCACAGCAAACAACACTCACCATGCCCCGAGCACGCCAGCGAATGCTGCAGCGCCAACGTAGCTGAGCTTGCGCAACTGGCATCCCTTCACCGAATTAATCCCCGCCCATCGCCATCGCTCACAGTGCGACGCGCCGAAAGCTCTCAAAGTAGCGCACGCTGCCATCAGCCAGCAGGCGCAACATACCTTGCCGAACGCGCAGCGCTAGCTCCTCCGGATCGCGAATCTGTGAGGCGTGCTGCAAGATCGCAGCGATCTTGCGCTCTACGTAGCTTGTGACGTCCACCAACAGGTTTGGCTGCGTGGACCCAGCGAAGTACACCTCCTGCGGATAGTGCGGCTGCAAGCCTTCGGCAAGCAGCGAGGGGAAGTACATCCGATTGCCTGCCGCTGGGAAGATCGCGTCGCAGACCAGCATCCCGGCAACACGGTGATCGCTGTGATTGATGCGGGTGGCGCCGTAGTGCAGCGTCAGCGGATCGGTGGTGAGCACAACATCTGGGCGATGATGGCGCAGTTCTCGGACGACCAGCCGGCGCGCAAGGGAGTCATTGATCAGCTCGCCATCGGTCAGCGCAAGGAACTGCACAGACTGCACGCCAAGCAGCGCAGCGGCAGCGCATTGCTCTGCCTGGCGCATGCGCACAAGGCGCTCCGTTGTCATGTCTGGGTCATCGCTGCCCTTGTCGCCGCTGGTGAGGATCACGTAGCGCACCTCATGGCCTTCTTCGCACCAACGGGCGATAGTGCCGCCAGCAAAAAATTCCGGATCATCCGGATGCGCGACCACAACCAGCACACGCATGCGATGAGCTACACACTCGGCCGGCTACGCCTGTGCTGCATCAGCAGGCTTGTTGCTGCCGCCTCGCTTCCTGCGCCGGCGACGCTTTTTGCCAGGCTTAGCGGAGGCGGACGGCTGCGCGGGAGCTGTTGCGGCTGCAGCTTGAGCGGGAGCTTGCACTTCTTTGGCAGATGAGGAGCCAGCTTTCTTCTTCCGCTTGCGCTTCCTTTTGCCAGGGGTCGTCACGCCCAGCACGCCGGATATCGAAGTGTCCTGTGCCGCAGATGGCGCTGCGGAAGCTGTCGGCTCACTGGGGGCAGCCGCTTCAGAGCCGCCGTTGCGGCCGCAGTTGCACTCGCCGTTTTCATGCTTGTCGCACGTGCCGCTCATCGCCTTCTCTTGCAGGCGCTTTAGCTCCTCCAGCGGTGTGAGCTGCTCGCGGTGGAAGACCACTTCGCGCGCATCCGCCCCCTCGCCGAATCGCACGCGCACAGAATCGCGCAAGTGCAAAATCTCCACCACCTTCCCTTCTCCCATCGGGGTGCCGACCATGCTTTTGAGCTTGGGCAGATGGCGGCGCGCTTCTACGTACTGCTCGTACTCGTAGATCAGGCAGCAACGCAACCGCCCGCACATGCCGGTGATGTCGTGAGGGTTGAGGCTGAGGTTTTGCTCCTTGGCATGTTTGATCGAGATCGGGCTGAACTCGGTGAGGAAGCGCGAGCAACAACGCTCCTCGATGCCGCAAGCGCCCATGCCGCCCAGGATTTTGGCCACCTCGCGGGGGCCGATCTGGCGCATCTCGATGCGGGCGCGATACAGTCGGCTCATCGCCTCGCGCAGCGCGCCCACTTCCACGCGCTCTTCCTCGTCGGTGGAGTAGAGAAAGGTGATCGTCTGGCCATCAACACTGTATTCAGCACGCACGATCTTGATGGGCAACTTCAGCGCTGCGCTCTCGGCGCGGCAAGCGATCATGGCCTCTAGCTCTTTGGTCTGGTAGTAATGCCGCATGGCCATATCGCGGCCAGTCGCGCGCCGCTCAACTGGTCGATAGGTGGCTTGTGGATCTCGAGGGGGCTTGAGCGTCGCCACCTGTGCCATCTGCCTGCCGCGCGCCGACTCCACAATCACCCAATCGCCCACCTGAAGGTCGGGGATGTGAGTAGCGTCGTAGTAAAACACCTTGCCGGCGCGCTGAAAGCGCACGCCCACCAGCAAGCGCTGTGGCGGCGGAGGGGCAGGCTGCGGCTGGCCGGTCCACTCTGGCAAGTCGAAGATAGATGGCTCAGCAGCAGCGGGAACCTCGGTCATGGTCACGAAAGATTGTAGGGCACGTTGCGGCGAGGCAGCGTCAATCCTCGAGGGTGTGGCAGAACAACACTGCTACGTGGCATGGCGCTTAGCGCGCACATGTGCGATCCAGTCGCCGCTGGTGATGCGCCTGGAGAGTTGAAAGTGGCGCGGATTGCACTCGTACACCCAAGCTTCGCACTGACCACCATCTTGCAGCTGAATGGTGCAACGGCGACGCCAGTAGTGGCTGCCTTCTAAGTCGCGCTTATCAAACTCCTCGACGCGGTCCATGCGGCGCAGCGCTGCTTGGCTCACGCGATACACCTCACCCACTACTGCCACGCTCTCTGGGCCATCGCCAATCACCAAGCCTGGATAAGCGCCGAAGTCGTACAAGACCCCACGCAGGCTACCGAACCCGATCAACTCTGCATCGGGGAACAAGCCGGGTATCGCTCGGCTTCCGCCCTGGCGCAGAGTGCCGTACACGAACACCAGCTCGCGATCGCTCACCATGCTACTGAATAACCGAAATAGGTATGACGTTGCCCTGCTGGAAATTCAGCACACTCACCCGTCCCGCGACTAAGCCGGCGATCTCGCGCAACTTGCGCGCTGCCTCGCTGTTGGGATAAGCGACGACCACTGGCATCCCGCTATCGCCGCCCACCCGCATCATCGGATCAAGCGGGATGCTGCCCAAGAACGGCACGCCTTTCAACGCTGCCAATCGCTCGCCGCCGCCCTCGCCAAAGAGCGCGACGCGCTGGCCAGAGTTCGGATCGACGTATGGCCCCATGTTCTCGATCACGCCGATGATCGGCACCTTGAGCTGCTCAAACGTCGCCAACCCTTTCAGCGCGTCGCTCATGCTGACCAATTGTGGTGTGGTGACGATTACGCCCATCACACCGCGCGCAGTTTGCGCCAACGATAGCTGCGCGTCGCCCGTTCCTGGCGGCATGTCCACCACCAGATAATCCAGCTCGCCCCATTCCACATCTTGCAGGAACTGGCGGATCGCGCTGTGGAGCATCGGGCCGCGCCACACCAGCGGAGCTTCCGCAGGATAGATGAAGCCGATGCTGAAAATCTTGATGCCGAACTTTTCAGCAGGGATCAGCTTGCCATCTTTCTGCGCCACGCTCGGGCGCGTGTGACCATCTGGCAACAGCTCTGCCATTGGCAGGCCCACCATAAGCGGCACATTTGGGCCATACACGTCGTTATCCAGCAACCCCACTCGAGCACCAGCTTGGCCAAGCGCAATGGCGAGGTTGACAGCCACCGTGCTCTTGCCAACACCGCCCTTGCCAGAGGCGACAGCGATGATGTTCTTGATCGGCGTATCCAATGCGCCGCGCATCCGAGCGTTGGCTGCCACGTTGCTGGTCCAGCCGATGGTGATGGTGCCGATGTTTGGGATTTTGGCCAGCTCGGCGCGCGCTGCGCGCTCCATCACGTCTTTGAGAGGGCAAGCGGGGGTGGTTAGTTCAATCTTGAAGCTCACGTCCTGGCCGCGGATGGTCAGATCCTTGATCATGTTCAGCGTGACCAAGTCTTTTTGCAGCTCTGGCTCGATCACGCGGGAGAGCGCTGCGAGGACTTCCTGCTCGGTAATTGCCATGGCTTTCATGCTCCGGAGATACGCTATGCGATTTTAGCAGTCTGAGTGCGCCTGCTGAGAGCAAAGCTTAACTGTGCTCAACACCGCTCCACCCGCACCAGCGGGCGCAAGCGCGCGACATCGGCGGGGTCAATGCCAGCCGTGGATAGTTGCAACACTGCCGCTGTTGCCATGGCAACGCTGAGCCGCAGCGTCTCCTCGCGCGGCATCTGGTTGGCGAGGCCGGCCGCTAGCCCGCCCACCATCGCATCGCCCGCGCCAGCAGTGTTGCGCGGCTGAACCGGCACGGGCCATGCTCGCCAAACGCCTTGCTCGGTGAGAGCAACCGCGCCCTCCTCACCCAGCGAGGCCAGCACATTCACACCAAAGCGAGCGCGCACCTCGCGCGCTGCTGCAATGGCTGCTGCAACGTCGCGCACTTCTCGCTGGACGATCTGCGCCAATTCGTCGCGGTTTGGTTTCACCCAGTCGGGCTGCGCCGGCAATGCGTGGCGCAGCGCATCGCCGCTGGCATCGAGGATGGTGAACACCTGGTGTCGGCGCGCCAGCGCAATGGCGCGCGCGTATAGCGAGGTGCTACAACCAGGCGGCAAGCTCCCACCCAACACCAAGCAGCGCGCCGATGGAAGTGCTGCCTCCAAGGCCTGCATTAACGCTTGTTCGTGCGTAGGGGTCACACGCAACGACTCACATGTGATCGTGGTGAAGCTCTGATCGGCCTCACCGACAATGACCACATTGACGCGCGTCTCGCCTTCACAAGCGTTGAAGCGCGGACAAACGCCGTGAGCCGCGACCATTTGCGTTAACCGCTCGCCCACAATGCCAGCAGCAAAACCCATCGCGGTGACAGCGTAGCCCATATCCGCCAACGCCACTGCCGCCACCACACCTTTGCCGGTGGGGCTGAAGTCTTCGGCGCTGGCTCGCAGCGTGCGGTTTGGGATCAACCGTGGCAGGATCAGCACCCGGTCAATCGCTGTATTGGGCGTAAGGGTGAGGATCACAGTACTGCGATCAAGCGTTCACCGGACCTCCGGCGGAACCAACTGATCGAGCGCGTCGTCTGGCAGCGCTTCGAGTGAAGCTACCACGATGTCGGCATCCAGATCGCCGTGCGAGGAACACACGCCAATGCACTTCATGCCGGCGCGTCGCGCGCCCTCCAAGCCGGCCGGCGCGTCCTCGATCACAATGGCGCGGGAGGGCACAACACCGAGGCGCGCTGCTGCCACCAGATACACCTGTGGGTCGGGTTTGCCACGCGTCACATCCTCTGCCCCGGTGTAGGCAGCGAAGAAAGGGCGCAGATCGAGCGCATCCAGAATCGCCTCCACATTGGCGCGCGGCGCTGCAGAGGCTACTGCCTGCCGCCAGCCGCCAGCGCGCAGGCGCTCTAACCAACGGCGCACCCCAGGCAGCGGCCGAATACCACGCTCCCGCACCAAGGCGCGGTACAGTTGCTCCTTGCGCTCACCGACGCGGGCAATGGACTGATCGGGGTAATCCGGCCCAAAGAGCGCGCGCAGGATAGTGTCGTTGCGCTGGCCGAAGGTTTGCTTAAACTGCTCATAGCTCACGTGAAACCCCTCCAGTTCTGCTAAGGCGGTGCGCCAAGCCTCGAAGTGGTAGGCGGCAGAATCCACCAGCACACCATCCATGTCCCACAGCACGGCGCGCGGTTGGGGCAGCGTGGTCATACAGCGGCTGATTCTATGCTATCCGTGTCCGGCGCGCAGCGCGATAATCCGCCTCATGGCAACCCGTGCACAAGCCATTCTGGAGAAGCTGGGCTTGCAGCCGCTGAACTACGGCGCATGTGGCAGCACTTGGATTCACGACCGCGATGGCGCGCTGCTCCCCTCCTATTCGCCATTTGACCAAGCAAAACTGGCCGAGGTGGTGCAGGCCACCCGCGCCACCTACGACTTGGTGGTGCGCAATGCGCAAATGGCATTTTTGGATTGGCGGCTGCGGCCCGCACCCAAGCGTGGCGAGCTGATCCGCGATTTGGGCACAGCGCTGCGCGAATTGAAAGAGCCACTCGGCGACTTGGTGTCGCTGGAGATGGGCAAAATCCGGCACGAGGGCCACGGAGAAGTGCAAGAGATGATTGACATTTGTGATTTCGCGGTTGGCCTCTCGCGGCAGCTTTACGGCCTCACCATGCACAGCGAGCGTCCAGCCCACCGCATGTACGAACAATGGCACCCGCTAGGTCCGGTGGGCGTGATCACGGCGTTCAACTTTCCAGTGGCGGTGTGGAGCTGGAACGCAGCTATTGCCGCAGTGGCCGGCGATGTAATAGTGTGGAAGCCCTCGCCGCTTGCGCCGCTGTGCGCCATCGCCGTGCAGCACATCTGCAATCGCGTGGCCGCTGACCATGGCGCGCGCGGTGTGTTCAACTTGGTGATTGGCAGCAACGAGGAGATCGGCGAAGCGATGATCGCGGATCGTCGCTTGCCGCTGATCTCCTTCACTGGCAGCGTGGCGGTGGGGCGACATGTCGCACAGGTGATCGCGGCGCGCTTGGGGCGCGCACTCCTGGAGCTGGGCGGCAACAATGCCGTCATTGTCCACGAGGACGCCAACCTTGACCTTGCAGTGCGCGCGATTGTATTTGGCGCAGTCGGCACAGCAGGCCAACGCTGCACCACCACGCGCCGCTTGCTCGTGCACCGCAACATCGCGCCGCAGCTCTACGAGCGGCTCACACGCGCCTACCAACAGGTGATCACGCGCATGGGCGACCCACTCGACCCACACACGCTGGTGGGGCCACTGAAGACACACCGAGCTGTGCAAGCATACTTAGACGCAATCGCAGAAGCCCAACGCGACGGCGGGCGCGTGTTGATCGGCGGCCGGCCACGGCCGGACATCGGCCCTCTGTTTGTCGAGCCGACGCTGATCCGCATGCCCCATCAAACCGACGTGGTGAAACGCGAGACGTTCGCGCCGATCCTCTACCTGGTGGAGTATGAGACACTCGAGCACGCCATCCACCTGCAAAACGAGGTGCCGCAGGGACTTTCGTCGGCGATCTTCACCAACGATCTGCGCGTGAGCGAGCAATTCCTCAGCGCGGCGGGCAGCGATTGCGGCATCGCCAACGTCAACATCGGCACTAGCGGAGCAGAGATCGGCGGTGCATTCGGTGGCGAAAAGGACACCGGCGGCGGTCGCGAGAGCGGCAGCGACGCCTGGAAACACTACATGCGCCGACAAACTTGCACGATCAACTTCTCCAGCGAGTTGCCACTAGCACAGGGCATCCGCTTCGAGTGAGGCGTACAATCAAGGCACATGATCCGCCCTATCCGCAAGATCGGCGACCCAGTGCTGCGCAAAAAAACCAAGCGCGTGGAGAAAATCACCCCAGAACTCCAACGCCTAATAGATGACATGATCGAGACCATGCGCGCTGCGGATGGACTTGGCCTCGCCGCGCCGCAGGTGGGCGTCTCGCAGCGATTGGCAGTGATTGAATTAGAAGCAGTGCGCCGAGCAGAGGCCGAAACAGAAGAGGAAAACGAGACGCCTCCGCGCGGCGAGGTGTTGACGCTGATCAACCCAGAAGTGATCAAGCAATCCGAGGAGATGTGGGAGCGCAGCGAGGGTTGTCTTTCCATCCCCGGCTGGTATGGCGACGTGGCACGGCCGTTGCGCATCGTGGTCAAGGCGACCAACCGCAACGGCGAGCGCTTCAAAATCGAAGCAGAGGGCATGCTCGCGCGCGCGATCCTGCACGAGATAGACCACCTCGACGGCGTGTTGTTCATTGATAAGCTGGTGTCGCCGGAGCGCATTTGGCGCGCCGAGCAGCCAGCACAACCACAATCTGCGCTGCGCACGCGCGGCATGGGCTATGCAGCTTGAAGTATTTGACTCCCCCACCGCCTTCGATGCACTGGCAGACGTGTGGGATGACCTGCTCGCGCGCAGCATCCACGACACCCTATTCCTCACTCACGCCTGGCAACGCACGTGGTGGCAAGTTCTCGGCGATGGCGAGCTGCGCATCATCGCCATGCGCGATGGCAGCTCCGTAGTCGGCATCGCGCCCATCTTCTTCGAGCCTCACTCACTGGGCCAAGTGAACGTGGCCTTCGTAGGCTGCAAGGAAGTATCAGACTACTTAGACTTCATCTTCCTGCGCGGATGCGAGGCAGAGTGCTTCGCTGCGCTCATTGACTTTCTGCGCAGCGCCGATGCGCCGCATTGGGATAGCCTCAGCTTCTGCAACGTGATTGAACACTCTCCCACCCTCTCGCTCTTCGCTGAACTGCTTCGCGGGTGCGGTTGGAAAGTGCATATCGCTTTTGAGGACGTTTGCCCTATCCTGGAGCTGCCGCCCAGCTTCGAGGCATATCTCAGCATGTTGGAGGGCAAGGCGCGCCGCGAGTTGCAGCGCAAGCTGCGCCGAGCGACGGAGGACGTCGCCATCACCTTTGCAAATGACGGCGCACGCTTGGGGCAGGACGTAGACGACTTCATACGCCTGATGAAGGCTTCGACCCCGGAGAAGCACGCTTTCATGACGCCGCGCATGGAGCGCTTCTTCCACGCCATCGCGCGCACGATGTTCGAGCAGGGCCGGCTACAACTCGCTTTCCTCGAGGTAGGCGGCGCACGCGCTGCCACTTACATGAACTTCACCTACAAGGGCACAACGCTGGTCTACAACTCCGGCCTCGAACCAAGTCAGTACGCTTACCTCAGCCCAGGTCAGGTGCTGCTCGCCCGGCTGATCGAGAAGGCCATTGCAGACGGCCAACGCTACGTTGACTTCTTGCAAGGCGACGAGCCATATAAGTACGAGCTGGGCGGCAAAGACACGCGGCTGTACACGCTCAGCGCCACGCGCTGAACCGTGCGGCCTCAATCTCAGGTGATCACGCCACCGCCGACCACTTCATCGCCGAGATAGCACACCAAGCCTTGGCCCGGCGTGAGATCACGCTGCGGTGCATCAAACTCAAACTCGGCACTGCCATCGGCGCGAGGGATCAACCAGCCGGCGGATTCTCTCGCCTTGTAGCGGATCTTCGCCATGCAACGCAGCGGTTCAGCGGGCGGCTCGCCGCTCACGTAGTGCATGGCGCGGACACGAGCCACCCGCGTCCCTAGCTCCGCTGATGTGCCGACGATCAGGGCGTTGCGAGAGGGATCGAGCCGCAACACGTAGAGCGGCTCGCTATGATCGCTGGACGTGCGCACGTGAAGGCCGCGCCGCTGGCCCACTGTGTAGAAAGGCAAGCCCTCATGCGTGCCAATCTGCTCGCCGCGCGTGTTGAAGATCGGCCCCGGCCGAGCCACCTCGGGCACGTGCCGCTTCAAAAAGCTGCGATAGTCGCCCTGGGTGAGGAAGCAGAGGTCTTGACTTTCAGGGCGTTCAGCGACAGGCAAGCCGAACCGACGGGCCAGCTCGCGCACTTGCGCTTTGGTGTAGCTGCCCACCGGGAACATGGCCCGCGCGAGCTCGCGCTGCCCCAGCACATGCAACACGTAGCTCTGGTCCTTTTGCGCATCGCAGCCCTTGAGCAAACGGTAGCGCGTGCCACCTTCCCCTTGCACGGCCTCCACCCGAGCATAGTGGCCAGTGGCGAGGTAGTCTGCGCCGAGCGCAAGCGCTTTTTGTAGCAAAAAGCCGAAGCGCACGTAACGATTACAGGCGAAGCAGGGGTTAGGAGTGGTAGCCTTTGCATAGGCGGCGACCCAGCGATCTACCACCTGCTGCCTAAACAATGCCTCGGCGTGAATGTCATAGAAGGGGATGCCCAGCAGCCGAGCAACAGCGCGCGCATCAGCCACCGCCTCGGGCGCGCAGCAGCGGTTGGTGTGCGGCTGGCCGCTCGCATCTCGGCCTTCCTCAGCCCATAGTCGCAGCATGATGCCGACCACGTCGTAGCCCTGCTGCACCAACAGCGCCGCAGCGACCGAAGAGTCCACGCCACCACTCATGGCGACCACTACGCGCATCATGCAGCCTCCTCAGAAGACGATCTGCTCCGCTGCGCGCACTTGCGCCACACAGCGCGGTAGCACGTGCAAAAACGCCTCTACGTCCGACTCGGTCGTCGCATAGCCGAGCGTGACGCGCAAACTGCCCAGCGCCCACTCGCGCGGTATGCCCATTGCCAACAACACCGGCGAAGGCTCTGGATTGCCGCTGGAGCAGGCTGAGCCAGTGCTGACCGAGAAGCCTTCCACGTCCAGCGCCATGATCAGCGACTCCCCATCCACATGCTCGAAGACAAAGCTGGCGTGGTTGGGCAGCCGCTCGGTGGGATGGCCGCTGAGGCGCGCTCCAGGCACGCTTGCCAGCACGCCATCTATCAAGCGGTCACGTAGTGTTTGGAGGCGGCGCGCCTGCTGTTGGCGCTCGCGGGCCACCAGTTTCAGTGCTGCTGCGGCGCCAACTGCGCCGGCCACGTTCACGGTGCCAGGGCGCCGGCCTCGCTCGTGCCCACCGCCTGTGAGCGGGGACATGTACGGCGTGCCCTCGCGCAGATACAGCACACCGACGCCCTTTGGGCCGTAGAACTTGTGCGCTGAGAGCGAGAGCGCGTCCACGTGTAGCTCACGCACATCCAGCGCAAGCCACGCAGGCGCCTGCACAGCGTCGGTGTGGAACGGCACACCGGCATGGCGACAGATGCTGCCGATCTCCTGCACTGCTTGTAGCGTGCCCACCTCGTTGTTTGCTAGCATCACGCTGACCAGCACCGTGTCGGGCCGCAGCGCACGGCGAACCGCGTCCGGGTCCACTCTGCCATGCACATCCACCGGCAACATGGTGACGTCGAAGCCGAAGACGTCACGCAACTGCTGGACAGTTGCCTCCACTGCTTGGTGCTCGACCGGCGTAGTGATGATGTGGTGGCCGCGCCCTTGCTTGCGCATGGCCAGGGCGATGCCGCGCAGCGCCAAGTTGTCAGATTCAGTGCCGCAGCTACAGAAGATGATCTCACCCGGCCGTGCGCCGAGCACACAGGCGAGCGTGGCGCGTGCTTCGTCCAACGCAGCCGCCGCCTCGCGCCCGTGCGCGTGCAGCGACGAAGCGTTGCCGAACACTTCGGAGAGGAACGGCTGCATCGCCGCCACCACTTCCGGCGCAACCGGAGTGGTGGCCGCGTGATCGAGATACACCGGCGCGCGCTTCACAACTCTTTTAGGTTAACACTCACAAGTGAGCGTTTCCTGACAAGCACACGACTCAAAGCGTGAAATCGGCGAAGGCGTCCACCACTGGCTTGATGTCGTCCATGAGCGGGTAAAGGATGGGGCAGGTGACGCCGGCGAGGATGTATTCGCGCACTTTCTGGACACACTCCTCGGTGGTACCGACCGCCATTAACATGCGCGGCACATCATCAGGGATCACGCGCGCGGCAGCGATGTAATCGGCCTCAGTCGCAGGCCAGCCCATCACACTCTGCACTTTTGCGATCAAGTCCTCGGGCACGCCGCTGGCCTTCATGATGTGCGGCTCAGTGGCCAGGTAGTAAGCCACCAGCTTCTTTGCCTCGAAGTAGGCCGCTTGGGGGTTCTCATCGCTCAGCGAACAGACCAGCAGTTCCGGCCGATCCACTTGGTCAAGCGTTTTGCCGGCTTTCGCAGCACCCTTGGCAACCAACTCCACCGCGCGCTTGATGTAGTCCACACTCACCACATAGTTCAGCACCACGCCGTCGCAAATTTCGCCACTCAACTCCAGCATCTTGTCGCCGGTCGCGCCAATGTAAATTGGGATGTCGCGGGGGCGAGTGTCACCAAACACCACGTCGAGCTTGACGCGATCCAACTTGACAAACTCACCCTGATAGGTGACCTCCTCCATGGTGAAGAGCTGGCGGATCGCCTCCACGTATTCGCGCATGGCTTGTAGTGGGCGCTCGCGCTTGACGCCGACGCGGCTAGCGATCGGCTCCCACCAAGCGCCGAGGCCGAGCATCACGCGGCTTGGAGCATCGGGCTCGCCACTCACCTGTTTGCCCAGCTCCCACATCGTGCTCCACGTGGCAGCGATGATCGCTGGGTTGCGCGTCCAGATCGGCAACACACCGCTGCCGATGCGCAGCTTCTTCGTGCGCGTGAGAAACGCACTCATCATCACCACGCAATCACGAGCCAAGCGCGTGTCGGCCTGCCAGATTTCAGCGAAGCCGCGCTCCTCAGCGTATTGCGCCATCTCCAGCTCATAGGCGAGGGGATGCTTATCCTGCATGTAAAGCGCAAACCGCACGCGGCGTTGAGGGGAGGATGTGGTCATGCGGCGCATTGTAAACGTGCTGGTCGAGTTGGAGCCGCCGGCGCACTCGCGCCGTGCCATAATCACCGGCAGGCAACCATGCACTTGCGCGACGCCATCAGCTTTTATCACGACCTACTCGACCCCACCACTGCCCAGGACACCGCTGCCGAGCTAGAAGAGCAGCAGCGCCGGCGCGGGCTTCAGTTCGGCGACCGCGCCATCTGCACCGTGCTGCGACCGCGCTTTCTCACCGAGGCGCAATACGCCTTCCTTCAGGCTCAGATGCGTCGCCTGATGCTAGTGTTTGAAAAGGCTTTCTGCATTGCTCGAGACGACGCCCATTTTCGCGCGCAGTTTCACTTGCCAGAGTGGGAGGAGGCGCTGGTGATGCTGCCCCTGCCCTTCCCAACCGCCAGCCCCACCAGCCGCATGGACACCTTCTATCTGCCAGCAACGCAGGTGCTTCGCTGCACCGAATACAACGCCGAGACGCCCGCCGGCATCGGCTACAGCGACGCACTGAGCGAGATCATGCTGACGCTGCCAGCCATGCGCTGCTTCGAGCAGCGCTACGACGTGCGCCCACTACCCGCCATGCACCACGTGCTGAACATACTAATGAGCTGCTATCGCGCTTGGGGCGGCCAGGAGCACCCGCGCATCTGCATCTTGGATTGGCGCGAGGTGCCCACGTATAGCGAGTTTGTGGTGTTTGAGGAATACTTCCGCCGACAAGGCTACGATTGCTTGATCGCCGACCCCCGCGAATGCGACTACCGCGCCGGCACACTTTATGCGCGCGGTCGGCGGGTGCAGATCATCTACAAGCGCGTGCTCATCAGTGAGTTGGTGCAGCATGGAGGCTTAGGCCAACCAGTGCTGCGAGCGGTGCGCGACAACGCTGTGTGCATGGTCAACCCCCCGCAGTGCAAGCTGCTGCACCGCAAAACCAGTCTGGCTGTGCTCAGCGACGAGGCCAACGCTGCGCGCTTCACCGCCGACGAGCTCGCCACCATCCACGACTTGATCCCCTGGACGCGCTACGTGGAAGAGCGCTTTACCCAGCACAACGGCCGGCGCGTGGACCTGGTTCCTTTCATCACCGAGCACAAGGACCAGCTCGTGCTGAAGCCCGCCGATGAATACGGCGGCAAAGGCGTGGTGCTCGGCTGGACAGTCTCACAGACGGAGTGGGAACGTGCGCTTACCGAGGCGCTGCACACGCCAACGGTGGTCCAAGAGCGTGTTGAAGTGCCACAAGAGGAGTTTCCAAGCTTTGCCAACGGAGCGCTTCACTTCATCCCACGCCTGATGGACACCAATCCGTATCTGTGGCATGGCTCGTATGCGTCGGGGTGTCTCACCCGCCTCTCCACTGCCGCCTTGCTCAACGTCACCGCTGGCGGTGGCAGCACCGTGCCCACTATGCTGATTCAAGCGCGCTGACCGATCGAGGTGCATCCCAGGAGGAGAAATGCTCAAACGGCCATCTTTCAATATCGGCATCGAAGAGGAATATCAGATTATTGACCCTCAGACGCGCGAGCTGCGCTCCTACATCACCCAACTGCTCGAAGACGCTGCCCGCCTGAAGTTGATCGAGCTGGAGCTCAAGCCCGAACTACACCAATCCATTGTGGAAGTAGGGACGCGCGTGTGCAACACGCCATCCGAGGTGCGGGAGGAGCTGATTCGGCTGAGGCGCAACGTGATCATGTTGGCGGAACGCAACGGGTTGAAGATCGCAGCTGCCGGCACGCATCCCTTCTCACACTGGCGCTCACAGGCAATCACCCCACTGGAGCGCTACACCACCGTGCGCAGCGATATGGCCCAACTGGCGCAGCAACTGCTCATCTTCGGCACACACGTGCACATCGGCATCGAGGACGCCGAGTTCATGATTGACTGCATGAAGGTGGTGCGCTACTTTGTGCCACACGTGCTCTGCTTGAGCACCAGCTCACCGTTTTGGCTAGGCGAAGACACCGGCTTGAAGAGCTACCGCAGCGTCATCTTCAGCAACTTCCCGCGCACCGGCATTCCGCCCATCTTCAACAGCTACCACGACTTCAACCAGTTCGTGAACACGCTGGTGCGCACCAATTGCATCCCCGACGGCACCAAAATCTGGTGGGACGTGCGACCCAACGCGAAATACCCTACCCTCGAGTTTCGCGCCTGCGACGTGTGCACCCGCATCGAGGAGGCCGTGTGCGTGGCAGCGATCTTCCAAGCGCTTTGCTACAAGCTGTGGAAAATGCGCCGCGACAACATCACCTTCCGCGTTTACCCCACGGAGCTAATCAACGAAAACAAGTGGCGCGCCATGCGCTATGGCCTAGACGGCCAGCTCATTGACCTCGGCAAGCAAGAGGAGAAGCCAGCGCGCGAGCTGATCCGCGAACTGGTCGGCTGGTTCCTCGACGATGTCCTAGACGAGCTAGGCAGCCGCAAGGAGGTGGAGTATGCCTACCGCATCCTCGAAGAAGGCTCCAGCGCGGACCGCCAGCTTGCCACCTACCAGGCCGCTGGCGACCTCAGAGCAGTGGTGGACCAAGTCATCAGCGAGACCGAGGAAGGCACGCGGTGACGCCCAGGGCACACTCAGCCGCCCCAGCGCGTCGCTCACCGTCGCCCTGATCATGCAAAGATGGTTGGGGGTGATAAACTAGTTCAATAACCGCACAATTGCAATTCAGCACTCATGACCGCGGGCTCCAGCAAAGTTTCGCGCGCCCAGCGCTCGCAAAAGGCAAGCCGGCACATCACGATCAACGACATCGCTAAGCGTGCTGGTGTGTCCAAGACTGCCGTGTCGTTTGCCTTCAACGTGCCAGGGCGGCTGTCGGAGAAGACCACTCAGCACATCCTGCAAGTGGCGCGCGAGATGGGCTACACACCTAACCCCATTGCGCGCAGCCTGAACACGCGCCGCACCAACACGTTGGGCGTGCTGTTGCCTCAAGATATCTCGATTGCGATGCGCAATCCTTTCTTCGCCGAGCTGCTGAGCGGCATTGGCGAGGTGTGCAGCGCCCATGGCCTCTCGCTGTTGCTGGTGCCGCCGCTGCGCGGCTCGCTGGTCGAGGCCACCTACGCCGCGTTGATAGATGGCTGCATCGTCACCGGCTTAGAAGCCGACGATCCGGCTACGCGCGCGCTGCGGCAGCGTCGCATCCCGTTCGTCATGGTGGACGTGGAGCCAGAGGAGGACATTCCGGCTGTGAGCGTGGACGACGCCGCCGGCGCCTACTTTGCGATGAAACACGTGCTGGAGCTGGGGCATCACCGCATCGGCATCGCTTCATTTGTCTCGTTTACCGGCCGCCTGGAAGAATACACAGGCACGCTGGGCCGCCGTTTCAACGGCTACCTGCGCGCGCTGCATGAGCACGGCCTGACGCTGGACAACGAGCACGTGCGCTTGGTGGAATGCTCCTGTGATGTGGAGGGCGGCAAACTGGCCTTCCACCAGTTCTGGAGTAGCCGTCAGGGCATCACAGCAATCGTGGCGTTGAGCGACGTCATCGCCTACGGGGTGGTCCAAGCTGCGAGCGAGCAGGGTGTGCGCATACCACAACAACTGAGCGTGGTAGGCTTCGACGACCTCGAATTCAGCCGCTTGCTCCGCCCGCCGCTTACCACAGTGCGCCAGCCTATACGCGAGAAGGGTCGCCTTGCAGCGGAAATGTTTGCTCGCCTCTACCACAACGAACCGCTAGAGCAGCACACGCTGCGCTTACCGGTGGAGCTGGTAGTGCGCCAATCGTGCGCCCCACCTCAGTCGTAATATGCGCGATGTGAGCACAGGCGCACTTGGCGTGTGCGGCAGGGCGCTGTCACACCCAGCTTGTGACACACCAGGTCGCTTACCTTCTCGGCCATGGCACGCGCCGTGACAGTCTTGCCACCGCTGATGGTGACAAAGCCCTCCACCCCATCCCGCGCGTGGTCGAAGGCTGCGAAGGTGCGGCTGAGCGAGCGACCGTCGGCCAGCTTGGCCGAACCGATCAACGGGCGTGCAGCCGCCCACACGCCGCGCGGCTGCCAATGCCTGACCGCCGGCACCATGCGCGCCGTCTGCTCATACATGCGCTGAACGTGGTCGGCAGGTATATCAATTGCGTCCGGGTTTGCCACCGTCCAGGAGGAGGTGCCAAGCAGCGAGGTCAGGCGCTGCGGCACGAGGATGTCGCCGTCGCCGGGCAGATGCAGACGATGGATCACGCGACGGTTGAGGCGCCGGGGGACGCTCACCATCACACCGGCCACCGGCACCACCGGCACATCGCAGCCAGCCAGTTGCGCCACCTGTCCAGCCCATGGGCCGGCGGCGTTGATCACCACATCCGCCGCGATGCGCTCAACACACCCCTTTCGCCGATCGCGCACCACCACCCCCTGCACAGCACCAGCCGCTGTGTCAATGCCGATCACCTCGCAGTGGGTGCGCACGCGCGCACCGTTCGCTTTAGCCGTAGCAAGAAAGCTGAGGCAAAAGCGGAACGGCTCGAAGACACCATCCGGCACGCACACCACCGCGCGCACATCCGGGCTCAAGTGCGGCTCTAGCGCACACGCTTCGCGCACTGGAATCTCCTGCGCGGGGATGCCCACTCGCGCACAGGCCTCTAGGAAAGTCTCCTTGAACACCTCGTCCTCCTCATCCACAGCGACCATGAAACCGCCGTTAAGCTCCAGCGCCTCCGGCATGATCTGCCGCAGGATGAGGTTTTCCTCGATGCACTCCTTGGCCGAGACGGGATCGTTCACCGCGTAGCGCGCGCCGCTGTGCAGCAAGCAATGGTTGCGGCCAGTCGTGCCGCTGGCAACTTCGCCGCGCTCAATCACGGTGACGTGCAAGCCGCGCAGCGCCAAGTCGTGCGCCGTCGCTGCGCCGGTTGATCCAGCACCTATCACCACTGCGTGGAAAGCCGAGGCAGACATGTCAAGCTCCACCAGTGTAGCAGGCGCGCCAATTTGTTACACTCATAGCTGACCGCATGAGCGAGGTGCACGCCATGAGCGAGCAACCCATTTCTCTGGCTGTGATCGGCGGCAGCGGCCTGTACGCTATGCCCGGCTTGACCAACGTGGAAGAAGTGCAGCTCCACACGCCGTTCGGCGACCCATCTGACGCCATAGTGGTGGGCACGCTAGAGGGTCGGCGCATCGCCTTCCTGCCGCGACACGGGCGCGGGCACCGCTTCAGTCCAAGCGAAGTGCCCTACCGCGCCAACATCTACGCGCTCAAGAAGCTGGGCGTCAAGCACGTGGTGAGCGTGAGCGCGTGCGGCAGCTTGCGGGAGCACTTACAACCACTGCACATTGTGATCCCCGATCAACTTTTCGACTTCACCAAAGGCAAGCGAGCAGCGTCGTTCTTCGGCGATGGGATCGTCGCCCATGCCTCGGTAGGTGAGCCATTCTCGCGTTCGCTGCGCGCGGCGCTGGCACAAGCGGTGCGCGAGGCCGGTGGCACAGTACACGAGCGCGGCACCCTGATCACCATCGAAGGCCCGCGTTTCAGCACCAAGGCCGAAAGCTACGCCTTCCGCAGTTGGGGCTGCGACATCATCGGCATGACCGCTTGCCCAGAGGCCTTTCTCGCCCGCGAAGCTGAGCTGGACTTCGCGATCATGGCACATGTGACGGACTACGACGTGTGGCATGAGGCTGAGGGAGAAGTGACCGTGGAAATGGTGGTGCAACGCCTGCACACCAACTTGGAGCTGGCGCAGCGCGCAATTGCGCGCCTGCTGCCGATGGTGGATCATCTGCCGCATGAGAGTGCAGGCGCGATGCGCAACGCTGTGATCACGGCGCACGAGCGCATCAGACCGGAGGCACGCGAGCGCGTCAGGTTGCTGCTTGGGGAGCTCGCTTGAGCTGCTTCACTCATCTGGCTCACAAGTGAGCATCAGCGGGAAGCCCTCCATACGTGCAGCAAAAATTGCCTTGCCCACTAGCCGCTGCGCTTCGCTGCGCGGCCGCACGCACACCAGCGCGATCCCATGCACGTGCGTGCGCCAAGCGATGGTCTCGGCCACCTCGTGCGAGAGGCCGAAGATCGTCTTCAGGATGCGAATGACAAACTCGAACGTCGTCACATCATCGTTGTGGATCAGCACCCGCCAAGGTGGCTCCACGAACAGCAGCTCTTCCTCATCAGGAAGCACCTCTACCTCGCGCTCAGGACGGATCGGTTTGGTCATCGCAAGTGGGATTATAAAAAGTTGTCGTGATGCTTGAGCCACCCTTCCCCGAATTGGATGAAGTGTTGCAGGCCATCGGCGAGGCCGGCCTGCACCTGTCGTTGATCAACGCCAGCGAGGGCGCGGCTGGCAACATCTCGGTGTATCTGGGATGGGGCGTGGAGGTGCGGCGTCGCTTTCCGCTGGCGGAGCAGGTTGCGCTCCCGCTCGCCGTGCCGCACCTGGCCGGCAAGGTGTTCATCGTCACCGGCTCCGGGCGTCGGCTGCGCGAAATCAAAGATGATCCGGCCGCCAACCTTGGCGCGCTAGTCGTGCATCCCGATGGCGTCTCGGCGACGCTATACACCTCGCCACGGCGCGCCTTCACTCGGCTCACCAGCGAGTTCAACACTCACCTCGCTGTGCACGCTGACCAAATCGCGCGCACAGGCAGCAACTTCCACGCGATCATCCACGCCCAGCCACTACACCTCACCTACCTCAGCCACATCCCGCGCTACCGCGACGCAGCTTACCTGAGTCAACGGTTGCTGCGTTGGCAGCCGGAGCTTATCCTCAACTTTCCAGAGGGCATCGGCATTGTGCCGTTCGCACTGCCCAGCTCCGATGAGCTCATGCAGGCAACCCGCCAAGCCATGCAGACACACACCGTGGTGGTGTGGAGCAAGCACGGCGCCATCGCGCGCTCCGATGTGTCGGTGAAGCGGGCTGGCGACCGCATTGAGTATCTGGAGACCGCCGCGCGTTATGAGATGCTAGACCTCGCCCACGGCGAGCCGGCAGATGGGCTCTCCCCGGCAGAGATGATCCGCATCGCCG
Organism: uncultured Anaerolineae bacterium; assembly: GCA_938028725.1. Lineage (GTDB taxonomy): Bacteria > Chloroflexota > Anaerolineae > J036 > Brachytrichaceae > CALIMH01. The sequence continues at coordinate 57,684 of CALIMH010000007.1, forward strand.
AGTGGTTCGGCGTGCGGCAGCGCGTGTTCCTCTCCTAGCCCATGCAACTTCAAGACCTGGACACGCCCTGTGTGATAGTAGACCTTGACCGCCTCCACGCCAACATCACCAGCCTGCAGGCCTACCTTGACCAGCATAGCATTGCCAATCGCCCCCACGTTAAAACGCACAAAACTGCTGAGATCGCGCACTTGCAAATCGCGGCAGGCGCAGTGGGCGTCACATGCCAAAAGCTGGGTGAAGCTGAAGCAATGGCAGACGCCGGCATCAGTGACATCTTCATCGCCTACAACCTGATCGGCGAGCACAAGCTACGCCGCTTGGCAACGTTGATGCGGCGTGCCGATGTGAGCGTAGCCTGCGACAACGCTTTCACCGCGCGCGGGCTTTCTTGGGCTGCTCAGCAAGCAGGCCGTCCTTTGCGCGTGTTGGTGGAGTTCGACAGCGGGATGCACCGTTGCGGTGTGCAAACGCCGATGGAAGCTACTGCCCTCGCTCGCCAGATCGCTGGCCTGCCCATGCTCAGATTCGGCGGCTTAATGTGTTACCCCAACAGCGAGGCGCTAGAAGCCTTCGTCCGTCAAACCCGTGCCCTGCTCGCGCCTGATGGCATTGCGGTCGAGCAAGTCAGCGGCGGCGGCACAGCCTGCGTGTGGCAGGCGCACACCCACCCCGAACTCACTGAGCACCGCGCCGGCATGTATGTCTTCGGCGATCGCGCCCTCGTCGCTAAAGGCGTCATGTCTTTGGAGCGCTGCGCGCTGCATGTGCTCGCCACAGTGGTCAGCACGCCCACGCCCGAACGGGTCATCCTAGATTGCGGCAGCAAGACACTCTCCTCAGACACGCTAGGGCTAGAAGGCTACGGCATGATCCTGGAGTATCCTGAAGCAGTGATTTACGCGCTCTCTGAAGAGCACGCGCATGTGGACGTGAGCGCCTGCGCGCAACGGCCGCAGCTCGGCGAGCGCGTCACGGTGTTGCCCAACCACTGCTGTCCGGTGGTGAACTTGTGCGACACGCTGCATGTGGTGCGCGAGGGCGCGCTGATCGAGAATTGGCGCGTGATCGCCCGGGGCGCAACGCAATGAAGCTGCGCAAGCTAGCAGGATCTGAGCTTCGAGCGAAGTAAAACGATGAGGCCACTACGCATTCTGGGAGCGCTGATCGCATTAGCCGGTGTGGTGTTGGTGGTGGGCACGACTATGAGTGCGCTTAGCTCAGCCAACTCTCCCAACCTCGGCCTGTTCCTGCTGATTGGTGGGCTGCTGCTGGCGATGCTGGCAGACGCGCTGGACAAGCTGGAGCAACGTCGCAAACGATGAGTGCGGCGGCGACTCAAGCTCGAAGCGTAAGCGCACATTGCCCACCTGCACCACATCGCCAGAAGCTAACGGCGCGCGTGCCGTGGAGCTGCCGTTGAGGTAGGTGCCGTTGCGGCTGAGGTTATCCTCGATCCACCACCTGCGGCTGTTCGCGTCCCAGAAGATGAGCGCGTGGCGGCTGGATGTGAACTCGTCATCCACATGCACCCAGCACGCCGGGTCGCGACCAATCCAAGTGAGTGTAGCCAGGCTGAAGCGACGTCGCTCGGTGCCCTCCTTATCCAGCAGCACCAGCCAAGCTTGTGGCGTTTGCAGGCGCAACTCTTGCCACAGCACCCAGAGCAGCACCACCAGGAAGGCCACTAGGGCGACGATCATCGCTAGCCGCAGTGCTAGCAGAACGACATTCAACATCGCTTGCGCATGACGTGCTCAATTGCGCAGCATTGCCGACGTAGGGTCTTGTGCAGTGGCTTGTCCGTCCTCTGGCGACGGATCGCGTTTCATTAAGCGCATCACCTTGAACGCCTCGGTGGGGCATAGGCCGCGACCGGCCTCCCACGCCCAACGTTGCACCATCTCTGCCACCTTCGGCTCCACTTGGCTTTTGTGCATCATCAGCGCTTGGACTTTCAGCGCCAGTGTGTCGCTGATGTCCACCCACACATTGGGGTCCTCCGCCCATTGCACCCACACCTCGCGCACCTTATGCGGCGCCCCAAGTTCGGGATGCCAAAGAGGCATCGCCGCAGCAGGGAACACCGCCTCTAGCGTCGCCAAACCCACAGCGCGGTGGTCGGGATGGTTGATGTAGTCATCGCCGGAGAATATCATGCGCGGGTCCATAGCGATCACCACCTCGGGCTTGTGCTTGCGGATCAAGCGCACCAGGTCCATGCGCAGCGCTAGCGAGGGCGTCACTTCACCATCGTTGTAACGCAGGAACTCCACGTCGCTCACGCCGCACACCGCGGCAGCAGCCAGTTGCTCTTGCTCGCGCAATGCAGCAAGCGAATCGCGCGTGTGAGTGGGGTCGTGCGTGCCAGCGTTGCCGCTGGTGACCAGCACATAAACCACTCTCGCACCTTGCTGCGCCCACTTGGCGCATGTGCCGGCGCATCCGAACTCGATGTCGTCGGGGTGAGCAGCAATTGCCATTGCCACAGTAGGAACAAAGTGGTTTGGTTGCATCGCAGGCATGAAGGATACTCCCAGCCAACGAGCCTTGTTGCGCATCAGCCCGGTCGGGAGTTGAAAACTAGAGTAGAATGTGATGCGTGTTTGTGACAGCTTGGAGCTTGTGCTTTGCGCGACGACGCCACAAAGTGTGGAGCTGTCCATACAACTTCAATGAGGGTCGCTATCCTTTAGCACGGAGGTGATGTCCACATGAGTAGCACACAACGTTGCGCCGTGGCCTCACCTCTAGTTTCCACGCACTAGAAGAGCCACGGCGCGCAAAACAGCCCCGGCGCGGGCTGTTTTGCTTTTTCTAGCGCTTCAACAACGTCTGGCGTGCAGCAGCCGCAGCGCCGCGCATCAGCTCGGCGCTCTTGAAGCGTGGGCGTTTGGGCATTTCCAAGTTGGCGGGCAATGCCTTGAGCAATCGCTCCGCGTCCGAGCGCGTGAAAGGCGCGCGCGAGTAAGCCAGAGATTCAGCCAGTTCTGCCAGCGGCAGCGCCCACCCCATCTCGCGGCGCAGGGCGTCTGCCTTCAAGAAAAAGGCGCGCTTGTCCCAGGCCTTGGCGCTCTTCTCAGCATCCTCGTGGACGCGACGCAGCAAAATTGCCAACGTCGCACACATGTCCTTGCACAGCTCACTATCGCCGAGATGCTCGAAGAGGTGCTTGCGCACGATCTCAACAGCCATACTAAGGTCTTGGCTGCGCTCTTTGATAGTCATGGGCCAGAGTGTAGCACATGCGTTCTAACTAGTGGTACATGGGTTGATCGGCATCAACGCGCTTAACCGAATCTTGCGGCACCGCGGATCGTCCACCACTGGTAGCATTCCCGCCGTGCACATCCTGAACCACAAGATTAGACTCGCCACAGCCTTCCTAGCAGCGCTAGTGTTAGCTCTACATGCGGCGCCACAGTTGGTGTATCCCTTCGGCCACGACCAGGGCATCTTCTCTGCCTGTGGCGAGGTGATCCGGCGCGGCGGCGTGCCGATCCGAGACTGCTTCGAGAGCAAAGGCCCTGCTGTGATGGTGCTCTACGCGCTGGCGATGTCCATCGCGCCAACGACAGTGACTGTCCATGCCTTCACGCTGGGCTGGCAAGCGCTCACGGCGCTGCTGGTGGGTCTTGCTGCGCGCATAATGTTCCACCGTTGGGCGGCTTGGCCAGCCGCAGCAGCGTACTGGCTGATGTACGCCGGCATCCATTTCTGGTCCATGAACCAGGCAGAGACATTCACCAACTTGTTTATCGTGTCAAGCGTGCTCTGTGCCTGGCAGGGTGGGCGCACGCAAGGGTCTAGCCGCGCAGCTTGGTTGGCGATGAGCGGCATCAGCGCCGGCGTGTTGCTTTGGTTCAAGTACACCTTTGCGCTGCAAGTGCTCGCCATCAGCGCGGGTGTGCTTGCGCAGAGCTGGTGGCAGGCGCGCACACTGCGCGGCACAGCACTGCACTTCGCACCGTTCGTCGTGGGCGGTTTTGGGGTGAACGCCTTAGTGCTGGGGTGGTTCGCTGCTGTCGGTGGGCTACCAGCACTGGTCGAGCAGTTTCTGATCTTCCGCGAGCTGTTCCCGCTCGGCCCGCCACGCACACTCCCAGAAATCATCCAGATGCTCTGGCGCTTTACCGACAACGGCGCCGACCTCACTGCCGACTACAAGCCCACCGTCGCGCAGTGGACGCTGCTGGGCGGCGGCTTCCCGGCGCTGCTGATGCTGGGCGCGATCGGGGCCTTGTGGGGCATTCAACCTTCCCTAACGGGCACGACAAGGGATCGCCGCTTCGCCAGCCTGCGCGTGTGGTATTGGGTGAGCCTGTTCGTTGCCGGCCTTGTCGTCGTCGCTGTTCAGGCCAAGTATGTCCAGTATCACTTCACCATCTTGCATCCATCGCTGGCTGTGCTGGGTGGAGCAGGCGTCGCTGTCGGCGCACAGGCTCTGCAACGCTCTGGCCATCGGCGCGTGTGGGGCGCGTCGATCGCAGCACTCACGCTAGCCGCATTTGTCCCCCTCATGGTGCGCATGTGGCCCTGGATGCGCGACACCTACATCAACGTCGTAGTGGAACGCAAGTCGCTGCGGGCCATTCACGAGGAGAGCCGCGTCGCTGCACAGCTCTACATTGCCGACTACATCCGCCAAACCACTAACCCCGAAGACACAATCAGCATCTTCGGCGATGCCCCGTGGGTGTATGTGCTCAGCGAGCGGCGCAATGCCACCCGCTTCCCATTCGCCGACGTATGGGCGCCAGCCCATGGCTCATGGACCAACGCCACCTTTGGCAAGCAGTTCTTCGAGCAGATCGCCGCCCACCCACCCAAGCTGTTCATCCTCACGGCAGATGATTACCCATGGATCGGCGTGCGCCACATTGATAACTGGAAATACCAAAAGCCGCTACACGAGTTCGTCGAGTCCAACTACCGCTATGAGGCGGAGATTGGGCCCTTCCTTGTCTTTCGCAGGCGCACAGAAGGGAGTTGAAACGTGGTAGCGCGTCGCGCACTTCTTGCGGCCGGGTTGTCTGCACTTGGGATCGCGCTGACAACCGCAGGGCTGCCGCAGCTCGTGTATCCGCCTTGGTTCGACCAGGGTGCGTTTGCTGCGTGCGGTCAAATTCTCAATCGCGGGGGCGTGTTCCTGCGCGACTGCTGGGACGTGCGCGGGCCGCTGACGCCCATGCTCTACGCCTTCGCGCTGCGTTTCTCTGAGAGCAGCCACATGGTGTTCATGCTGAATTTGGTCTGGCAAGCTGCCAGCGCAGGGCTGCTGGGCGTGCTGAGCTGGCGCATAACGCACAGCCGTGCGGCGACGTTGACCGGCCCCGTGCTGTATTGGCTGATGCACGCCACACTTAACTATTGGTCTGTTGCGCAAGCCGAGGGCTTCGCCAACCTCGCCTTCATCACCGCCGCTTGGTGCGCTTGGGAAGGTCGCCAATTGCGCCATCGCGCGCCGGGGTGGTGGCTGGCAGCAGGATTGTGCAGTGGAGCACTGTTTTGGTTCAAGTACCCCTTTGCGGCGTTCGCGCTGCTGCTTATGCTGTGGGCAACGCTGACGGTGCGACAGCGACCGGCGCTTCGATCCGCACTGGGCAGCCTGGTCGCCGGCTGGGTGGTCGCCATCGTGGCAGGCGGGCTGTATTTTGTCGCCAACCAAGCCGGCGAGGCGCTGATCGTGCACCTGCGCTACGCCCTGGCCAACTTCCACGGCAAGCCGCTCGACGAGCGTTGGGAGTGGCTGAGCAGCTTGTTCTGGGTGGAGCTGACAACTTTTGCGCGCATCGGTAGCACCCCCACCGCCGGCTTCAAGGACACCATCCCACAGAGGCTTTGGCTAGGGCGAGGCTTCCCACTGATCGTCGCGCTGGTCGGGCTTGGGGCAATGCGCACATTGGCCAACGCCCGCCTGCGCGCCGCCGGCGGATTGGCACTGCTATGGCTGCTTGGCGGCGTGCTGCTCAACATTTGGCAGGGGCACTCATATCGCTATCACTTTGTCATTTGGTTGCCGCCAATGGCCTTGGTAGCTGGCCTGGCCACCGCCGGCTGGCAAGGAGGGACAGGGCGCGCGTGGCAAGCCGCCACGCTCAGCTTGGCTGGGCTAGCTGCAGTGGCGCAGTACGCTGCCATTTTGCCTTGGATGCAAGACGCAGCATATCAGGTGTTGATCGCACAGCGGACGCTGCGCCACATTCACATCGAGAGCAAACAAGAGGCGCGTGTGCTGCTGGCCGAGTTCTTGGCGGACAAGCTCACACCTGACCAGCGCGTTGCCATCTTCAGCGACACACCGGAAGTGCATCTGCTCGCGCAACGCTCCAGTGCCACGCGCTTCCCTTACGTGCGCTGGGCCGACGAATCGCGCGACCCATCAGTGCGAGAGTGGTTAGCGCGTGCGTACCTCGCCGACCTACAGCGCACGAAGCCTGCTTTCTTTATCCTCACCCGCGATGGTTTCCCGTGGGCGGAGGCGCGCTTCATCGAGACGTGGAAAGCGCTGCCCGAAGTCGCAGCATTTGTGGAGTCAAACTACATCTACATCGGCGAGAACGGGCCATACCTGTTGTTTGCTCAGCGCTGAAGCAAGCTAGTGGCGGCAGTTGGCTGCGCCTGCGCTGATGCGGCAGGGCAGGCGCAGCGGACGCGCAAAGTAGGCGCGCGTCAGGTCGCTGATGTCTTTGTCTGCATGTTCAGCGATCGCGTCGAAGAAGTCATCCGGCTGGGCGACGCGATAGCTCATGCGTTGGTAATAGGTGCGCAGCGCCTCATCCAACACAGCCGGCGTCAGGCGCTTGCTCAGCTCGTTCATGAAGATCAACCCGCGCCGATACACAGCGTTCACGTAAGCACGCGCGTCGGGATAGTCGTAGATGCTCAAGTCAATTGCGCCGCGCACCGCGGAAGGGTCTTTGCCGAGGATGAAGTAGGCATACCACCAATCAGCGTCAGCAGGATAGTACTCGCGATAAAAGCGCAGCTCCATGTAGCGTGCCAGCGCTTCATCGAGCCAAGGCGATTGAATTTGGTCGCTGCCCACCACGTTGAACCACCATTGATGCGACACTTCGTGCACTGTTGTGGCGATCAAGTCGTGGCGGGCACCGCTGCCACGATAGCCCTGATACAACGTTGTGCCAATGCTCACCAAGCCGCTGTATTCTTGCCCTTGCGAGCGGCCAGTTTCGACGATGCGCAGGGTGCGATAGGGGTACTCGCCGTAGAGGCGGCTGAAAAGCGCAACCGCGCGCTCCGCGGTGATCAACACGTCCTCGGCGAAGGCGCGATGCTGAGGATAGGCATAGTGAATGATGGTCACACCGTCGCGTGTCACCTGGTCCACTTGATACTGGTTGCTAGCAGCAAACGCAAACACTCGCGCGCGCGGCAGGCTGTAGTGCCACAGCCGTCCGCTATGCGATTCATCGCCGGCGCCAGCCACAATCACGTCCTGCGGCGCCAGGATGTTCACTTCGTAGTCGGCCAGCTCCGAGGTGTAGGGGTCGCCGACAGGGACAAAGCGCGGGGTGTACCAATCACCGTTGACAAAAGGCGCTAGCATAACGTACCAGTGCCCACAGATCAGGCCCTGAGGTCCGCGCGAGGTGTCGTCGCCGCCGATACCATCCACCAACTCTTGCAGCGCAATGCGGAAGGCGAAATCAAAGCTGATGGACAAAGCCTTGCCGACTGGCAGCGGCTGGGGCAAATCAACGGTGAGCACAGCGTCCTTGAGTGTGAACGGCAGCGGCTCAGCTGCGCCGGATAGTCGCACATCGTGCAACGTGAACGCACCGGCGCGGCGGGCTGGTGGCACGTTGAAGCGAATTTGCTTCAGAGGCTCGCCGGCTGGGTTAGTGAACTCGATGCGCTGCTGGGCGTTCACCACACCGGCAGCGTAGTCCAACGTGACGTTCAGCACGTAGGTCGTGCGTGGCGGGGGCTCGTCGAGCAACAGCAACGCCGGCGCTGAATCAAGCGGTTGCAGCAAATCCCCGCTGAGCTTGAGGCTACTTTCTGGCGACTCTGGCAGCTCAGTAATCTCACCGGCGCTGCCGACACGCACACAGCTGGCCAGTAGCGAGCAGGCCAGCACTACCAGCACCACCCATCCTACTCGCTTGTATGCCGCGTTCAAGGCTTAACGATCGGCGCGCGCAGCGCTGCCGTGTTGGGCAGCGTGAGCGTTGCAGACACCCATCCTCTCACGCGGCCCACTTCAACCTGGAACCAGCGCCGATCGGCCGTGCGGCCAATCACCGGCAGCACGTCGCCGCGCTTGGCGCGCGCCACCACTTTCGATGTCGTGCCTGGCAGCTCGCGCACATTCAGGACAGAGCGCGCCCGCACCGCTAGAGCAGGCTTGCTGCCGGCAGGGCGACGCACCGGCGCCAGCTGCTCAGTCACGGGAGCATTATGGCGGGGCAGCGTCTCTTGTTGCCTCGCCGTGACTCTCAGGTTGACATAATCCGGGGGCAGCGGTAGTACTTTGTCGCCAGTTGGCACTAGGCCGGCGCCTTTGCAAACGCCTGGCGCGTTTCGGCTGGGCAGCACCTCGAAGCAGCTTTCATCCACATACACGTCGTTGTGCTGGACAGGCAGCGCGGCGCTGCTCCAAATCAGCACGTTGACCACTCCATTCTTCGCCACGCCATCCACGACGAGCTGCTTCCATACGTCGGCCTCTTCAAACCAGTCCGAGCAAATGAGTTCAGGGTCGCTCATGTTGCGTGGGCCGCCGTCCTGGTCAATGCAAGCGCGCACTTTCAAGCCACCATCGTTGCGCTTGGCCGAGTCGGGGTTGTAGTGGTCATCTTGGCTTGACCAAAGCTGGACGTGTGTGGTGAAGCGAATAGGGGCACCCACCGGCACATCGGCCACATACTGCATAATGCCCGCCGCCCTATTGAGCGCGAAGAAGTTGAACCAACGGTCTGAGCCATCTCCGCTCCTCACTCGGTAGGGATATTCCTGCGCGAGGACCGGGCGAAACTCGGGGGTGCGGTAGTTTGGGTCGCGCGGATCGGTGTTGGCCGGCGGCTCCTCCCAGAACGGCACCCAGCTCCAGGAGACATTGATCTCGCCGCGTCCGGCAAAATACACCCCTGGGTGCTCGTGGCCAGGATTCACCAGCAGGTTGTAGCCAGGCCCGTGCAGAGGCCGCACGGAAGAAGATTGAGCGCGCACTAGTAGGTCACCCCTAGCGAGCACAAGCGCGAGACCGATGCAAAGCACATGCTTCTGCTTCACAGTGGACTCACTCCCATTCGGTCAAGGCATCACAAGGATAGCACACCAGGTCACAGCACAATGCAAGTCGAGCGCATGATGGGGAATCCAGCGCCGCAGCAAGTTCGCCGCGCCACGAAAGGGCGTAGCAACGCAAGGTCAGCGAGCTGATTATCAGAAACTACCCCTGCCCTGCTTCTCTCACGAGTTCCTCTCGGGCGGGCACAGGGTCATAAAACTCCTTTCTCACCTCGCGACTTTTTATGTCTGTTTTGATGCGCTTGAGAAACTCGCGGAAATCCGCGTTCATGCGACCCAACTTGTTGACCATTTCCCAGTCAACCGACTCCTTTGAGCGCGCAGGGAAAATAATGCTGCTGGCGTCTGGGTCGCTGAGGTCAAGCTCAATAACGCCGATGCCAAACGATTCAGACAAACGTCCCAACTCGGCACGGAAGTCCTCGTCGCTGTCAATTGATGCTGCCACCAGGTAGCCCTCATGTGCCCACGAAGAGTTAGATACCGCTTGGAAGAAGCTCTCGCGCAGGTTAGCGAAAGAAAGATCGCGCTTCAGCTCAAACGAGAACAGTCGCACCGCGGTGTCACCCATCATGGAGCTAAGCTCCACTGTCTCGTCCTCCCAGTCATCAAATGGGAAGTAGCAACCCACAATGTCTGGATGCACCCACTCCCCAAATTCAGACTTCCTCGATGTGTGATGGCGTATGGTCTTCAAATAAGCCTTAAGGTAATAAAAGCTGTAGTACACCAGAAACGGATGGAGGTCCTTTTCCGAGTAGCCTAACTTCTTAGGCTCTGGAGCAAGCTGAATGTCGTCAAAGTCGTTGCCTAAGGTTTCGTGCAACGCACGTGTGATAAAGCGCTTGGGGCGCGCTCCTACAGCAACAAAAGTGCCTCGCGGATTATCTCGAACCTCAACATACAAACGTGCGCCCAATGTCGCTTGCGGCGTCTTTCCTTGCGTGGCAAGTTCTCGGTCATAGCCCTTTTCCTGAGCAATTTGCCAGATCTCGCCGGCTGAGAGAGGTCGCCCTTCCTCGTTGATGATCCGCTCTGCAAGCTGCAAAAACGTGATAGGCATGATGGCAGCACTCAGTTCTCAGATGTCAAAATAGTGTCTACGCGACCAATGCGCCCTGCCACACTGCGCTCAAAAGCAGTAGCCTGGCGCTTTTTCTCGGCGCTTAGCACACACTTGGCATTATAAGCGCGCCCTGCCTCTCAAGGCGCTAGTGCGTGCGCTTCTCTGACGCACACGTGGGCAAAGCTGTAGTATCATTAGCTAATGTTCAGGCTGTGTCACTTTGTAACAATTGCGCCGATGCTCTCAGCGAATACTCTGAACATGCAGACGCAGTGAAGCTAGTTCATGAGACCATATCGTCGCTAAACAAGTTTTGTGTGTTACGCGATAGGGTTCTGTAACTATTTGCGTTCAGTTAGGACCCAGCCCGACGATCAAGAGACGTGCGCTTGAATTTTAATTGCGTGAAGAGGAGAAATGGCAAACAGAACGCTAGTTGGCATTTACGTGGATGTCTCCAACATCGCAATGAATGGCGGCTACGGAATGCAGTTCGATGTGCTGCGCGAGTTCGCTTGTCATGACGGCGGCGAAGTGGTTCGTTTGAACGCCTATGTCGCCTACGACGTCGAAAAGGCGCGGCAGGACGAGAACTACGCTCAAGGTCAGCGCAGCTTCCATTCCTCCCTGCGCGACTTCGGCTACAAGGTAATTCAAAAGCCGGTCCGCCATTTCGTTGACGCTGAAGGCAATGTGGTGGCCAAAGCCAACTCCGACCTAGACATGGCGGTGGACATGCTGCTGCAATCAGAGAGGCTGGACCGCGTCCTCATGTTGACCGGCGACAGTGACTTTGTGCAGGTGGTGAGAGCACTCCAAAACCGCGGCCTGCGGGTGGAGCTGGTCGCCTTCGACAACGTCTCCGCAGAGCTGCGGCGCGAGGTGGATGTGTTCATCTCGGGCTACTTGATCCCCGGCTTGCTCCCAATCAAAGGCGCGCCGAAGGTGAAGTGGGGCGAAGCAGGCTCGCGCGTGCGCGGTGTGTGCTACTATCACCGCGACTTGGAGGGCTACGGCTTCATGCGCTTCCTCACGCGCATCGACGCTAACCTCTGGATCTCCGACACACGCCGTGAGGAATCGCCCTATGGGACTGCTTACTTCCATGACACCTACTTCCTCGACCGCGTGGATCCGCGCGAGATACCTAACCGCGATGTGATCTTCGAGTTCGACTTGCAGAAAAGCATGCGCACTGAAGGTTTGGAGGCGCGCAACATTCGAGTGGTTGCTCGCCTGTAAGCTGCGCTCCGCCCTGTGCCGCGCACAGAGGCGAATTGCTTTCGTAGGGACACGCTGCAACGTACGCCAGCCTCGCTGCAGCGTGTCCTGCGTTTTTTGTGCCTTTGACAGGCCGCGAAATCCTCCCGTACTTCCCAAGAGGTTGGTATTGCACTGCCCAAACGCACCAGCCCTACCTCTCTGTCACACGAGGTTGTAAACCCCTTGCTCATCAGGAGGTTGGTCTTGCATCTGGAAAGCACAATGCAGCGCAACAGATGAAGTCGGAGAAACACGTGCGCGTGCACTCGAAAGGTGTTATCTCAGCTCATTCACAGGCGCACTGTTTACACTCGGATGCGTGAACGCAACTGCGCGCTTTCTTGTAACAGGGGCGATTGTGACCTCAGTCGCGATCGCCAGCGGCTTCTGGCTAGCGCGTAATCCTGCCCCTGATGGCGACGACGTGCGCGCCACCATTGCTGCCTTACAGCGCGACGCCCAAACCGACCGCTTCGCCAGAGCGATTCAGCCGCGCCAATTCGAGTTTCCCGCTGACCACGGGCCACACAACGATTACCAGACTGAGTGGTGGTATTACACCGGCCAGTTGTTTGACGCCCAGGGACGCCACTTCGGCTTTCAGCTCACTTTCTTTCGCCGAGCGCTGTTGCCACCTGATGCGCAGGTGCCGGCGTCAAGTTCGCCCTTTGCCTTTCGGCAGGTGTACTTCGCTCACTTCGCGCTGACCGACAGCTCCAGCGGCGAGCACGTCGCCTTCGAGCGCTATAGCCGCAACGCTGCTGGGCTAGCCGGCGCTCAGAGCACACCCTTCGCTGTGTTCGTCGAAAATTGGTCAGCCACCGGCGTCGAGGGAGACGCAGCGCACGTTCGCTTGCGCGCAGCGCAGGATGGTTACGAGATTGACTTGACGCTGCGCAACACCAAGCCCATTGTCTTGCACGGCGATCAGGGTCTGAGCCAAAAGTCTCACCAACCCGGCAACGCCTCCTACTACTACTCAATGACGCGTATGGAAACGCAGGGGGTCGTGCGCACGCCGCGCGGCCAATTCAACGTTGTCGGCAGTAGTTGGCTGGACCGCGAGTGGTTCACCAGCGCGCTGGAGGATGACGTGGCCGGCTGGGATTGGCTCTCGCTCCAACTCGACAATGGCGAAGAGGTGATGTTCTTCAAGCTGCGCCAAAAAGACACCGGCGCAACTACGTTCGCCAAAGGCACGTGGATCGCCGCCGACGGCACCACCACACTGCTGCGCGGCGATGCGGCCCAGCTCGAGCCATTGGCACACTGGCGCAGCCCGTATAGCGGCTCAGTTTACCCGATACGTTGGCGTCTGCGCATCCCTGCGCGTGCGCTCGATGTGGTCATCTCAGCTCGCATTCCCGACCAGGAGATGCGCTTGAGCCAGCGCTACTGGGAAGGCGCCATCACTGCGGCAGGCACACATCGCGGCCTGGGTTACTTGGAGATGACCGGCTACTGAGCGCACGGCTGCGGTAGCCGTCTGGATGCGTGCGATGCCACTCCCAAGCGGTGCGGATGATCGTCTCGAGATCGCGGTAGCGCGGCTGCCACCCCAAATCGCGACGGATCGCTGCTGAGGAGGCCACCAACGTAGCTGGGTCTCCAGGACGGCGCGGACCTATCACGGCCGGGATAGGGTGGCCGGTCACTCGGCGCGCCACCTCGATTACCTCCTTCACGGTGTAGCCAGTTTCGTTGCCCAGGTTGTAATGGCGCACTTCAAAGCGCTCAAGCCCCTCCAGTGCCAGCAAGTGCGCCTGTGCCAAGTCCGCCACGTGGATATAGTCGCGCACACAAGTGCCGTCGCGCGTTGGGTAGTCGTCCCCGAAGATCAGGATGTGCGGGCGTTTGCCAAGCGCCACCTGCAACACCAAGGGGATCAGGTGCGTCTCCGGGTCGTGATCCTCACCAAGGTCATCTAACGCACCGCAGGCGTTAAAGTAGCGCAAGCAAGCGTAGCGCAGGCCATAGATGCGGTGCATCCACGTCAACATCCGCTCTATGGCATATTTGCTCTCGCCGTATGGTGAGCCGGGACGGACTGGGAAGTGCTCGTCAATCGGCTCAGATGCGCGGTCGGCGGGCAAGTCAAACAGGTTCGCCGTCGAGGAGAGGATGAACCGCTGCACGTTGTGCTGCACGGCTATTTCCAGCAAGTTGGCCGCGTTAGCCACGTTGTCGCGCAGGTACTTCAGCGGCTGATGCATGCTCTCGCCCACCAGCGTGTAGCTCGCAAAGTGCATGATCGCCTGGATATCGGGGTGTGCCGCGAAGAGCGCGCGAATGTCTTCTAAGCGAGACAAATCGCCCTGGACAAACGCTGCGCGCGGATCAACGGCTTCTACATGGCCCTGATACAGGTTATCAAACACGACAACGCTGTAGCCTGCATCGAGCAGGATGCGCACAGCGACGCTGCCAATATAGCCGGCACCGCCGGTGACAAGCACTTTGAAAGTACGCATGACGAACGCGAGAACGTGTTGAAGAGAACGTGTCGAAAAGGATAGCAGAGGCCATCTCAGCGCTTGAGGCGGCTGAGCACAATGCGGGCCAATATGCTGCTGGGGTAAGAGCCTCGCTAAGCCTTAACTGAGTCCGGTTCGCAAATCGCATTACAATCTCTGCGATGCTCAACACTTCCGGCGTGTTGGCGGTGCTCGATCACCACGTGACGATCAACTGGGACGATGGCCCAACGCTCCACAAGATCGGCGCTGTGGTGCGCTATCACCGCGCCAATGTAGCCAACACAACAGCGCTGCGCGTCGGCGCATCCCAACGCTACAGTGATCAGCCGTTGGCATTTGTCACCATCGGCGATGGCCTTCGCGCCGTCTGGGTGTGGCGCGAAGCTGAGCCGGGCTGGTGCGCGCAGCTTGTTGTCGTCAATGAAGATGACGAGAGCATCTACGTGGACGCGCTGGATGTACTACGCATCGAGTATGCGCTCGGAGGCTTGTTCAACGTGGGCGCACCGCCCGGCCTTTGGCGCTGCGCCCACGAGTGGTCTAGCGTCGAGACAATGGGCTCCGTCTCATCGCCTCACCCCCTCGGCGAGAAGCTTGCCTGGGAAGATTGGGGTGCGAGTATCGGCGACGCGCTGGGTTTTTTGCGCCGCCGCCTGCTGCTGCTTCAGCCTACCGTATCAAATCGGTCTCGCCCACCGGCTGTGCTGGTGCGCGCGCTGAACGCGCCGGAGCTGCCTACAGAAATCCGACTCGAGACAACCACCGAGCGCTTCGAGCGCTTCGTCGCGCGCTGCCGCACCGATGGCCTCCGTTTAGGCGCGGGGGCGTCGTTGGTCTCGCCCGAGTTCTGGGTGATCTGCGGCGACGACGCAGCCGAGCTGGCCGGTCTGCCCGAGCCACAGCCTGAGCCAAACATCGCACCATCCTTGCTGCCGCCGGCACATGATTAACCCACCCACCAAGCTCAAGCGCAAGGCGCAGCGCGTGCACTCAATCCTGCTGCGCACATACGGCGAGCCTCGCTGGACACGGCTGGACGGCGTCAGCGAGTTGGTCGCCACCATCCTCTCGCAAAACACCAACGACAACAACCGTGACTTGGCCTACTCGCGTCTGCGCGCGCGCTTTCCAACTTGGGAAGCTGTACGCGACGCCGACCCACAGGCTGTGATTGAAGCAATTCGCCCTGCCGGGCTAGCTAACCAGAAAGGCCCGCGTATCCAAGCAGCGCTACGCCACATCACCAATTCGCATGGCCAGCTCTCCTTGGACTTCTTGGCGGACCTACCGCTGGAGGAGGGGCGCGCTTGGCTGACCTCCATTCATGGCGTGGGCCTGAAGACAGCCTCAATTGTGCTGTTGTTCTGCTACGGCAAGCCAGCCTTCCCAGTGGACACGCACGTGCATCGTGTCACCGGTCGGCTCGGCCTGCGCGACGCACAACTCAACGCTGACCAAACGCACTATTGGATGGAGGCGCTGTGCCAGTCCGGCTGGCACGGGCCGCTTCACTTGAACCTGATCCGGCTCGGTCGAGAAGTATGCCAATCGCGGACGCCGCAGTGCGCGCACTGCCCACTGCGACGATTGTGCGACCACGCGAAGCACCACACCCCCTGATGGAACAGCTCTGCTGCACCCCATAGCAATTCACGTGGCCAGCAGCGCATCTGGTAACATCAATTTGTGGCCCAACTCAATCGGCACAGCGGTATCGTCACAGCGATCAGGCAATCGGCCGCCAGCTTGGCTCTTGCGTCAGTTGCGCTTAATGCTGGGTTAACCAGCGCCACACACGCCGCACCAGCACACACTAGCCGCCTGGCCATCCCATTTTTGTGCGACCCACAGGCCAATGGCTCTACCCAGGTGATGGTGGACGTGGACGGCGCATACCCGCGCGCTCGCAACGCGTGGAACGCGCCAGAAGTAGGACGCATGGCCAAGTTTAGCTGTGCCCCTGCGCTGGGGCGTGACGAGAGCAACGCCTGGGTGATGGTCGCCTACGGCAGCTCGCCGGCTTGGCTGCCGCGCTCAGCGGTGCGCTTCGCAGACAACACCGACATCACCAACCTGCCGGTGCTCACCATGACGCCCAGCCTTGAGTTCAGCTTGCCCAGTCCCCTACCTGGTCTGCCCACCGTTACCCCCGCGATGCGCGAGCTGTATCGGCGCGCTGTGCGAGCTGGCCGGTTGCCGAACATGATCAGCGTGATCGGCGATTGCAACGTCGAGCACCCCGTGTTTTTTGGCCGCCTCGCCGCCGGCGCCTTCGACTACTACACCTCGCCGCGCCTGCGACGTGTGGCGCAGCGCTTCATGCCAGCCTTTCAGCGCCGCAGCTTAGCCACCAGCGGCAGCTTCAACAGCCTGACACCTTTCGATAGCACATGGTCTGATCCGGCGCAGTGCAAGCCCGACGAGGGGCCTTTGCCATGCGAGCTGCGCCAATCGCAGGCCAGCTTACTGCTGGTGGCCATTGGCACTGGCGACACATTTCTCTGGCGCGACTTCGAGAAGCATTACGACGCGATCATCGCGTATGCGCTCGATAATGCCGTGGTGCCAATCTTAATGACCAAAGCCGATGATCTAGAGTCGCGTCAGGGCGGTGCTCCGCCGGATTACATCAACAGCGTTATTCGCCGGCTCGGCGCGCGCTACGGGGTGCCGGTGATTGACTTCGCGCGCGCGGCGCGTCTGTTGCCCAACAACGGCCTGCTCACCGAGCACAAGGAAGACTTGAACGAGATCGTGCCTTTTCACGTCAACGGCCACGGCGCAGACACGCGCATCTGGATGCTCCTGCAAACACTTGCCGACTTGACCGACGGCGTGGTGACCTCCACCCCTCGCCCAACGCCAACGCTGCGTGCAACGGCTGTGCCAAAACCGAGGCAGTCCCCAACACCAGCGCCGGCCACGCTTACGCCCCGCGCAACGCCTGTGCCACGACACACCACACCGTCGGCGATCCCAGCTCCTCGGTCTACGCCAACAGCTGCGATCCCCCGTGCTACGCTAGGGAAGCAATGAGTGCTGCGCCCTTTCGCCCACACCCGATCGTTATCCTGCTCCTCTGTGCTGCGCTCGCCATGCCGGCTCATCAGGCGCGCGCGCAGCCCAGCAGCGCTCCGCCTCCGCGCATCACTATCACCGAGCCGTTGGCTTGGCTCCGCAAAGGCCCAGGCTTGACCACGGGCAATGTCGCCCCAGTGGTCAAAGGGCAGTTCTACGACGTGCTCGGCCGATCCGCGGATGGGCTATGGTGGCAAATCCGAGCGCCTGGCACCCAGCGCCCAGCTTGGTTGTTCGCCCCAATGGGAGCAACCTACAGTGGAGACATCACCACCGCCCCTGTTCTCACACCAAGTGTGAAGCTACCGCTGGTCAGCGGCAAACTGCCTGCACTGCCACGGCGATGGGTTGTGCCTGCGGGTATGCCCGTCATCACAGAGCGCCATCGGCAATGGTATCGCAACAGCACGCGCTTCGGCAAAGACCTCGGCCTCTTCACTGTGGTGGGCGATTGCAACTCAATGCCCTCGGTGTACGTGCGCCGCGTGGCCAACGGCGACTACGACACTAGCCAGCTCCCCCCTAGACTCCAAGCAGTGGTGCAGCGGTTCGAGCGCTCGTTCGGGCGGATCAGCTTGGCTGCTGAGGGTGGCTTCAGCGCAGCCGCGATGATGGATCCCACGTGGGCGAACAGCGCGCTGTGTGATGTGCAGCGCGGCGTGGGGCCATTCGCGTGCGAGCTATGGGTATCGCGAGCCAGCGTGGTGTTCATCGCGCTTGGCACACAGGAGCAATACACCTGGCGCGATTTTGAGAAGCACTATCGCCCACTCGTGGAGCACGCACTGGAGAAGGGCGTATTGCCCGTGTTGGTGACCAAGGCCGACGACCTGGAAATGGCCAGCGGCGCGCCGCCTGGCTACATCAACGACACGATCCGCCGGCTTGCACGCGAGTACGACGTGCCGCTGCTCGATTTTTACTTGGCCACCCGCGATCTGCCCAATTTCGGGTTGATCGACGAAGGCGACAAAGACTTTCACCTCAGCCGAGCCGGCATGGATCGCCGCCTGCTGCTTACGTTGCTCACATTGGCGGCGTTGGTGGAATGAGGCACAGATCCGCCAAGTGGGACGCCGATAGTGGAGCGAACGCCGCAGCGTCAGCAGGCGACGCGCCGAGTCAGAATTTTACACGACCACACAGGTTCACGCGGATGCCCATGCCGGCGAAGCAAGCAGCCTTGGCCGCCAAGGCGCGGTCTGCGCTTTTCGCGTCGTTGCCGTAAGCCACTTGGATGTGATTGGACTTGTGCTGGGCCATCATCTGATCGCGGGTGATGCCATGCAGCACAGCGTGCATGATCGGCCATTGCGGCGTGGTGATCTGCCAGCGGCGCTCAGTCTCCTCGCGCGGCAGCTCGACCACCGTGGCCCGCCCGATGTCGGCGCATAGTCGCCCGTCCTCGATATACACGCGGCTCCAGACGATCTCGCCGGGCTTGCTGATACCTTTCAATGTGCCACCACCCAGGCGGAAGTACATCGGCGGCTGCCGCTCACTCACCGCGCCGGCATAACCACCGATGAAGTGCGAGGGCGGCGCAGCACCACTGATCTCAAACACCCACACGAAGGCGTCCAGCTTGTCGTCCTTGTAGTGCTCGCCATATCTCAGGTCGTGCAACGTGGTGGCAGGGTCCAGCCCCATGGCAGTCCACACACGGTTGGTGACCAGCGCATCCACGCCGGCGCACTCGTCCACCTCGTTGAAGTGCGGCAAGGGCCGGCCTGCGTATAACTCAACATGGGTGCCTTTGCGATAAACTGGCGGACGCTCAGCGTTGTTGAGCAAGCCTTCAGCCAGGTCGCTAGCCGGGGTCATGTCTTTGAGGCCTTGCTGATACTGTATGCCGATCGCATCGCAGGAGAAGGCATCAGCGATGCGCACGGCGGCGATGTACATCTTCAACTGCTCGCGGATTTGGTTGTCGGTCAGCTCAGTGGCTTCGTCGCTGCCGGTTTTGAACTTCATGCCGCGCGCTTCCAGCCAGCGCCGCGCCGCGTCAGCCTCTTCGTCAGTCACAGTACGCATCTCAGCGACCAGCGCGCTTTGGCTGAGGCGCTCCTTATAAATACCGGTGGGGTTGAGCAGCTCGTCGTCAATGATGGCGTTGTACATGCCCATGCAACCCTCATCGAAGACACCGAGGATCGCCTTTTCACGCTTGAGCTGCTCAGCTAGCGCCAAGCCAAGCTTGGCCTCTTTTTTAGGAAGATCGCCGAGCTTGAGCCGCCGAACGTGGCTTAGGTCGTGCTTGATGCGCCCCTTTTTGATCCAGCTCCGAATGCCATTGAGGAAGAACTTGTCATCGAAGTTCTCGCTCCATATCGTGCTATAGCGCACGCCCATCTTGGTCAAGCTGGCGTTGAGGTTGAGTAATCCCACCAGACCAGGCCACTGGCCGCTCCAATTAGCCACGGTGAGGATTGGGCCTTTGTGATCGCGCAGGCCAGGCAGCACATGGTAGCTGTACTGCCAAACAGCCTCAGCAACGATCAGGGGCGCATCAGGCGGGATGGACTGGAACACATCCATGCCCATGCGCTGATTCCAGATGAAGCCGTGCTTGAGTTCGGGGTCGTAGCTATGAGCGCGGATCACCTTGATTCCTTCGCGGGCAAAGGCAGCGACGATCTTTTGCTCCATTTCCTCCTGCGCTGGCCAGCACACCTGGTTGGCTGAAAGGCGCAGATCACCATTGGCGACAAGATACGCAGTGCCGGGCTTGGCCCGCTTCACGGGCGGAAGCTTGGGGAAGTTGTAATCTGCCATAGCTGAGCCTCCAGGTGCGATTGTAGTGCGCTTTGTAGTTTCAGCACCGACGGCGGGCTGATCGAGATACACAGAGGCGGCACGATGTGACAACTGCGCTCATCACGTCTCCTTTTCTCTTGTTACCGTTGATTTTGACACTTTCGCAGGCTGCTGCGTGAGTCGCTTCCCTGCCCACGCCATCACCGACAGGGTGAACACCACCAACAGCGCAGTGATCGCTGCCAAGACAAATGCGCCGCTGCCACAAGCCATACCAATGGCCGCAGTCACCCAGATACTGGCCGCAGTGGTCAGGCCATGCATCTTGCCACCGTCGCGCCGCCGCAAGATTGTGCCTGCGCCGATAAAGCCAATCCCGCTGACCACCTGCGCTGCAATGCGCGCGGGATCGCCTTCAGGAAAAGCCAGCACGGACAGGGCCGTGAACAAGGCTGCTCCAGTCCCCACCAGCATGTGGGTGCGCAAGCCAGCCGCGTGGCCGCTGCGCTCGCGCTCGATGCCGACCAGCATGGAGAGCAACGCCGCGACCACGACTCGCCCTGTCATGTCAAGTTGTGTTTCCAGCGGAATGACCATCAGCCTCGTCGAGTGCTTCTCACTGTATCAGCAGGCGCACAATTCAGCAAGCGTACTCACGGCAAGCATACTCAGCCAAGCGCCGCTCATGCGATCGCTTGCCCCTGCCGTTGTATGCTTTGGCCGTGCGAGTGATTCACTGGTTTCGCCGAGACTTGCGGCTGAGCGACAACACCGCCTTCGCTGCAGCTGCGCGCGACAGCAAGGGCGACGTGGTGCCTGTGTTCGTTCTGGATGACGCGCTGCTGCGCGGCAAGGACGTGGCGCCGGCGCGCATTGCTTTCCTCCTGGATAGCCTGCGCGCATTGGACGCCGAACTGCGCGCCCGCGGCAGCCGCCTCATCGTGCAGCGCGGCAATCCAACCGAGGTGCTGCCCGCCGTGCTCGCTGCGACGAGCGCTGACGCGCTTTATTTCAACCGCGATTACACCCCGCTCGCCCGTCGCCGCGATGAACAAGTGGTTGACACCGTGCGCCGCATGGGCGCACGCGCCGAGTCCTTCAAAGACCTGGTCGTGCTTGAAAGCAACGAACTATTGACCAGCGCACAAAAACCCTACGTGGTGTTCACCCCCTACAAGCGCGCGTGGCTCTCCAAAGTGGGCGAGCGCGTCAGCACGCTGCCGGCGCCAGCACAGCTTGCGGCGCCAGTCCTGGAGAGCCCGCCAATCCCAACGCCGGCCGACCTCGGTGTGACAGTAGAGCAGCAACTGCCGCGCGGTGGCGAGACAGAGGCACAGCGCTTGCTGCGCGCCTTCATCGCCGAGCGCATCACGCGCTACGACGCCTTGCGCGACTTTCCCGCCGAAGATGCCACCTCACGGCTCTCACCTCACCTCCGCTTCGGCACGATCTCGCCGCGGCAGTGTTTGCAAGCCGCATTGGAAGCCAAGAATCTTGCCGACCTGCGCACGCACGCCGCCTTCGACACGTGGATCAGCGAGCTGATCTGGCGGGAGTTTTACATCCAAGTGCTCTACCACTTCCCGCACGCGGACCGGCACAACTTCAAGCGCGAATACGATGCGCTGCGCTGGGGCAGCGGCAGCGATGCGCTCGATCAGGCGCGCTTTGCCGCTTGGTGCGATGGCCGCACCGGCTACCCCATCGTCGATGCCGCCATGCGCCAACTCAACCAAACCGGCTGGATGCACAACCGCGCGCGCATGATCGTCGCCTCGTTCCTCACCAAAGACCTGTGGCTGGATTGGCGCTGGGGCGAGCGCTACTTCATGCAGCGCCTTGTGGACGGCGATCCGGCAGCCAACAACGGCGGTTGGCAATGGGCCGCCGGCACTGGCACCGACGCGCAGCCGTACTATCGCATCTTCAACCCCACCCTGCAAGGTCAACGCTTCGACCCACAAGGCGACTACATCCGTCGCTGGCTACCAGAGCTAGCCCGCGTGCCAGACGAGTTCATCCACGAGCCCTGGCGCATGACGCCAATGGACCAGTTGCGCAGCAGCTGCCAAATTGGAAAGGACTACCCCTACCCCATTGTGGACCACGCTGCACAAAAGGACGAGATAGTGCGCCGCTTCAAGGCGATCCGCACCAACTGATTGGGTTATGGACGATGTGATTGTGGTCGGCGCCGGGCCAGGTGGATCGGCTGCGGCGCACTACCTGGCTCAGCGCGGCGCGCGCGTGACGCTGATCGACAAGGCGCACTTCCCGCGCGACAAAACCTGTGGCGACGGGCTGACGCCGCGCGCCGTAGCCATGCTGCAAGACATCGGGCTTTTAGACGAGCTGCTTCACATCGGTCATGTGGTGCGCCAATTCGAGGTGTTTGCGCCAAACGGTGCCCGCACCAGCGCGCCAATCCGAGCCGGCAGCCAGACGCCAGCAGTGCCCGCGCTGGTTGTGCCCCGCTTGCGATTGGATGACGCGCTGCGCCAGCGCGCCATTGCGAGCGGCGCCGCGTTCTTCCCCGATGTCCATGTTAGCGAGCTGCGCCCCGAGGCTGATGGCGTGTGGGTGATCGGATCATCGCAACGTGCTAGCTTTCGGCGCAAGGCGCACCTAGCCGTGATTGCCACCGGCGCGAGCACCAGCCTGTTGATACGGATGGGCGTCTTAAAGCAGCAGCCACAGGTGCTCGTTGCCGCGCGCGCCTACTTCGAGGACGTACGCGGGCTTGGCGACACTTGGACGTTGCGCTTCGACCATGTGCCCATGCCTGGCTACGGTTGGGTCTTCCCAACAGGCTCAAGCAGCGCCAACATCGGTGTGGGCTACTTCAAAGAGCAACGCCGCGCCTCGGCTGTTGCACCGTTCGAGCGATTCATCCACAGCCCTCCCCTGCGCGACATGATGATCTCGGCCAAACAAGCCGGGCCAGTCAAAGGCTTCCCGCTGCGAGACGATTTCCTCACTGCGCCGACGTTTGCCGCACGCACGCTGATCGTCGGCGAGGCGGCCGGGTTGGTCAATCCACTCACCGGCGAGGGGATTGACTATGCGCTGGAGTCAGGCCGCATCGCCGCAACGCACGCGCTGGCCATGCTGCATGACGGCGACTTCTCCACCGAACGTTTGCACGCCTACGACACGGCGCTGCGGGCGCACTTTCAGGCGCTGTTTGCTTTTTGTCTCACCGTGCGGCGCTGGGCGATGCGTCCTTGGGTGCTCAACGGACTGGTGATGCTGGCCAACCGACGCACAGACCTGCGCGCCCGTTTAGTAGACGTGGTGCTGGGTGGCGCGCCCATCACAGGCAAGCTGACGGTTCGCCGTGTCTTGAAAGCGCTGCTCACCCCAAAACAATAAAGCGCGCTGCTCGCTCGCAGCGCGCCTGGGGATCGCTAAATGTTGCAAGCCTCAGCAAGGTGCTACTGAAGATGCGCTTCCAGAAACCACAGCCACTTATCCAAGCCACGCGAAATCTCAGTGAGCAAGTCGGCAGTATCCAAGTCATTGGCGTGCGTGGCGACCTCGATAGCAGCGCGCATCGCCCTCGCCGCTTCAGCGTAGCGGGCAGCCAGCGCGTCTGTGACAGCAAGACCGTTCACCACATCTTCGGGGAACTCCGCTATCTCCGTGCCAGCAGCAGCCATGCGCAACGTGCCGAGTGCGTAACCACCTAGCGCGACAGCGCGCTCAGCCACGTCATCAATGTAGTGCTCCAGTGCTTCGGCCAGCTCATCGTAGAGCTTGTGAAGAGCGATGAATTGCTCGCCCTTCACGTTCCAATGAGCATGCTTCGTTTGACTGTGTAAGTCAACCAGGTTGGCGAGTTGTCGGTTTAGCAAAGCCACCATTGCCTCGCGGGTCTCTGCGGGCAGGTCGTTCCGTGTCTTGAAGGCTAAGGCAACTGTTGTCATAGGACGCTCCTCTGCTCTAAGCCAGCTCAGAAACGCAGTCAGTGACGAGGCGTGATGTTGCTACAGCGCAGCTATGTCTATCTTAGCTGCACCATGCGCGAGAGCCGCACGATGTTCATAGCCATCTCAGCAGCATTCGGATGCAGCCGGCAGCCGTCCCAAGCAACGCCGGCTATCTGCGATTTGGCAATTCGTGATGCCGAACCATGCTGCAGCGCTGGCGAAGTGCTGTTGTGGGTTCGCAGATACATCGCCGACTAAGCGCTGCTCAATCAGTCAGCGGCCGGCCTAGCGGCATGGCACGCCCATGAATAGCTTCACGCATCGCAGCACGGTCGTCCCAGGCGTACTCCGTGCGGCCAAAGCACAACGACTGCTCGTGACCCTTGCCACAGGCTACCACCGTATCTCCCTCGCGCGCCAGTTGACAGGCCGTGAGCATTGCCTGACCACGATCCGGCACGTGAATCACCTCGGCACGACGCGGGTTGGCGGCTTCCGCGCCGCGCTGCATTTCGGCCAGGATCGCCTCCAGCGGCTCGCGGCGCGGATCCTCTGCAGTGAACACAGCCACATCCGCTAGCTCCGCCGCGATGCGCCCCATTAGGTAGCGCTTTTGCACATCGCGCTCGCCGGCACAGCCGAAGACGCAGATCAACCGACCCGGTGTGACGCGCCGCAGCGTGACCAGGCAGTTCTCCAGCGCGTTGGGCGTGTGGGCAAAGTCCACCACCGCCAAGTAAGGCTGCCCCTCATCAATGCGCTCCATACGCCCAGGGACACCTGTGAGCGCAGCAACACCCTGCTGAATAGCCGCGACGGGGACGCCCAACAGCAGCGCGGCGCTAGCCGCAGCAAGCACATTGGAGACGTTAAACTCGCCGATCAGGTGAGTGCGCAGGGGGAGCGCCAGCGGCGGCTGCGTGTGACGGAAGGCATAGGCCTCGATGTAGCCCTTGGCATGGTCCACGCGAGGCGGGTATAGCCAAAGGTGATCGTAGCGGCCATTCGGCTGAATCTCGCGCGAGTAGAAGGCGCGCCGCTCAGCAGGCTTGCCTAGCAAGTAGTTAAACGAGAACGTGTCATCGGCGTTTAGCACGTGTGCGCGCGCCATGTCGAACAATCGCCCCTTGGCCGTCCGGTAGGCCTCGCGGCTGCCGTGCAGGTCAAGATGCTCATGAGTGATGTTGGTGACCACTGCCACATCGAAGTCGCAGCCGTCCACGCGGTGTTGTGCCAAGCCGTGTGAGGTGACCTCCATCACGCAGTGGGTTGTGCCGGCGTCGCGCATCTGGGCCAAGTAGCGCTGTACATCGTCAGCATCAGGCGTTGTGGTGTGCAGACCAGTATCCAACGTGAGATGCCCGATCACTGCGTTTACCGTGCTGATCATGCTGGTCTGAAAGCCTGCTGCTTTCAAGATGTGGAAGAGCAGGTTGGTGGTGGTGGTCTTGCCATCAGTGCCGGTCACGCCAATCAGCGTGAGCGCGCGAGAGGGGTGACCATACCAAGCGCTGCACAGATGAGCGAAGGCCTGCCGGCCATTTGGGACGACCAGGCTCAGCACAGGCAAGGCGGAGAGCTGTCGCTCGCTGATGACAGCAGCGGCGCCACGTTGTAGCGCGTCGCCAATGAAGCGGTGGCCGTCCAGTTCCACACCACGATAAGCGACAAAAGCCCAGCCCGGCCTGACCTTGCGCGAGTCCGCAGTGATACCCGCAATAGTCAGATCTGGGCGATCCGCAGGGTAAGGGATGCCGGCCTCGGCGCATAAGCGAGCGAGCGAGCGCAAGGGAGAAGCAGCGTGCATGGGGATCATCTAAGTGTAGCGGTGCGATACGCCTGAACAACGGCGTCTTCAGCGCGAGGCCTCGCGCCGCTGGAGATACTCCTCGACGGTGCTCATTGGGGGGCGCTCGCGTTCCTCGATCTGCTCCACCTCCAGGTAGTAGCCGCCTTGCCCGTAACGGATCAGCTTCATGCTTTTGTTCACGTCCTCGATGAAGCGACGCTCGTAGCGAGATTCGAGCTTGCGCATCACAGCCTGGATGATCGCGAACGACATTTTGCTCAGCGCCTCTAGCGTCTGGTTGCGATGGATGCGCTCAAGCAAATCCACCTGTGCGACAGCCGACAAGCCAAACTTCTCGTAGATGTCTATGAGCAAGCCGATCTCGACGCCGTAGCCGGAGAAGAATGAGCACTGTTCCAGCGCAGCGCGCCGGCCACCATACTCGCCAGATAGCGGCTGGATAACGCCGGACAGCTCTGGGTAGAAGAGGTTGATCAACGGGCGAGCAGTCAGCTCAGTCACGCGCCCGCCGGCGTCGGCTTGGATGCGTTCACCCACGCGGAGCGGGCGGCGGTAAAAGCCCTTGACAAACTGCACGCGAGGATTGACCAGCATCGGCCCAATGATGCCGTACACAAAGCGCGGATGCACATTCACGATGTCCGTGTCAATCCACACAATGATGTCGCCGCGCGTGACCAGCAAGCTCTTCCAGAGCGCTTCCCCTTTGCCGCGTCTGGCCTGCAAGCGCGGCAGCAGCTCTTGGTGCACATACACCGGCACGCCCAGTTCAGCAGCAATCTCGCGCGTGCGGTCGGTGGACTGAGAATCTATCAGCACGATCTCATCCAGCAGCGGCACTTCGTCAAACAAAGCGCGCTTTATTGTGCTGATCACGTTGCCAACAGTTTCCTCCTCGTTCAGCGCAGGGAGCGCTAAGCTGATGGTGGTGTTTTGTTGACGCTTCAGGTCAACGAGCTGGTGCAAGTTGTCGAACTCATCCGCTTGAAAGGTGTTTTCAGCAAACCACTTGTCCACCAGCAGCGAGATGGCCTTCGCGCTCGCGCGCGCATCAAAAGTTGTAGGAGCTGGTTGGCGGGTGGCAACAATCAGCACGGCACAGGGTGCCTGCGCGATCAGCGCGCTGGCAACGTAGCCGACCCCAGCGGGTGCAGTGGCACCGAGCACCAACAAGTCAACTTGTTTCGCCTCATCCAAGATGCAGCGAAGGGTGTCGTCGGTTTCAATCGTGCGCTGAGAGACTTCGGGCATATTAGCGAGCACACGGCGCAGTGGCTCGAACGCCTCATCCTCCGACGGCGAACGGCCGCGCAAGCGGACGTGCAAGCTGGTGAGCTGCTGGGGGCGCAGGTTCAAGCCAATGCGCAGCGCCAGCTCGGAGAACGGCCCGCCGCGCACCGCCGCGAGCACACGCTGGGGAGGGGCCAAGAGCGGCCCTCGCAACAGCGCGATGTTGGCCGGCGGGTAACGCAACACATCGCCCACCTCCACGCCCAGCGCAGGCAAGTGATGCTGGATATCCAAGACCACCAGGTCAGGCGCCTCTTCTTCGATCACCTGCCGCAGGTCAGCCCACGGCTGAGTGGTCACCAGCACTTGCGAGCGGGCGCGCACCGAAGCCTCGCGGCTGAGCTGTCGCAAGTGTCGCCGCAGCTCTTGGGCTGTTGCAGCACCCATGCTCAAGCTAGCATTTGCCGGCAACGGCACCACGCCAATCAATGTCACATCGCCGGCGGATAGCTGCTGCGCCAGCTGGAGCGCCTCATCCGAACGGCCACCATGCACCCACGGCACTATCACGCGGCGCAGTGATGCGAGCTGAAGATGGCGCTTGTGTTGATCAGTCAAAGGTTCACCTCCTCGAAACGGCTTTATCAACTCGCGTGAACGCTCAGGTTGCGCGGGCAGGCGGATGTTGCGAGAGCAAGGGCGCGATGTAGTTTTCGTACAATCCACGCCAAGTGTAGTGTGCGCGCACGCGGTGTGCGAATCGCCAGCTCGCGTTGTGTTGTAGGGCCTCCTTCACTAGCGCTGCGATTGCCTCTGGCGGGTCGTCGAGTGAGAAGTAGTGTTGCACGTCGTCCTGGCCAAGCGCACGCAACGGTGCAATGTCGCTGCAAAAGATCGGTATGCGCGACAGCGCCGCCTCAATCAGCGGCAAACCAAAGCCCTCCTCCCGGCTGGGCAAAAAGAGTGCATCGGCAAGGCGATAAAAGTCGGAGATCACCGCGTCGGGCAGCGTGCTCTCGCTCAGCTCGACTAGGAAGTGAGCTGCGCCGTCCAAGCCCAGCGCACTGCGCAAGGCGCGCAGCATGGTGAAGTACGATTTGTTCGCGGGGTTGTGAGCGCCCAAAGGGCCGGTGACGACTAGCGCTGCGCTCGGCCAATCGCGGCGCAGTGCAGCCAAGGTTCGCAGCGCGAACTCGATGTTCTTGCGCGGCGTGATGCGCACTGGCAGCAGCAAAATGGGCGAGGCCTCCATCACACTAATACGCTCGATTAGCTCGACCGTGCGCTGCTCCAGCTTGTAGAATTGCGACAAGTCCAAGCCGTTGGGGATCACGTGGATCACCTCTGGCGACACATGCAGCAGCTCTGCCAGCTCCTCCCGCCGCGTCTGTGATATGGTAACTTGTACCACGCCCGGCCAATGAATGCGCAGCAAGTCCCATGGATAGCCCTCATGCAGCTCGGCGCGGTAGCGGGGCGTGGTCCACGCCAAATCGTGATGCCAGAGCACCAAGCGGAACGCAGCGCCGGCGTTGTGCAGTGCAAACAAGGCGGCGGTGAGCGCCAAGTTTTTGTTGAGCGAGCACACGTTATGTGCGAACACCACGTCCACATCCTTTAAGGCACGTTGTAGTTCTTCGACCAGCACATCGCGCAGCCGAAAGAACTCCACCCCCACTTCACCGCGGTCGAGCTGTGTCTTCACTGCCAACACCTCGGTGTGGCGAGAGTCGGCCAAAGGCACGTGGACGAACTGCACGCCGGCATGAAACTGGCCGCCGCGGCCGGCGACCACGCGCACCTCATGACCATGCTGCGCCATCATGCGCGCATGATGCGCGATCACGCTCTCTACACCGCCGACGATAGGCGGAGCTGTGTAATGCAACAAAGCCAATCGCATCGCGCTCACACCTGATAGCCGAAGCAGTCCGCCAGTAGCGCTTCCAGACGCTGTTGAAGGACGGCGAAAGAAAAGTAGCGACGCGCGAGCGCGTAGTTCTCATCAGCCCAACACTCGTATTTGGCTGGGTTCAGCAGAACATCTCGCGCTAGCTTCAGCGTCGCCTCGCTGATGAAGCCATTGAACTCGATCACACGAAAACCCTTCGGTTTGATGTCCACCTCATAAATCGAGTAGTTGTTGACCAAGAGGGGACGACGGTAGTAAACGGCTTCCAGAAAGGCGTTGCCAAACCCCTCAATCGTGGAGGGATAAGTGACGAGGTCAGCATGAGGGTAAACATCGCCCAGCGTGTACACCTTGCGCCCATCCGCCAGCCTGCTGCGATGTTCCTGCACGATCTCCGCCTCGAAGCGCACGTTGACGTTGAGCAAAGCAGCATACTCGCGCACACGGTGCTCATAAGTGTCGCCCTCGTCGCCGGAGGCGTGTGAGATCACCAGCTTTGCCGGCAGCTCCAGGCGACGCGCCAGCTCAATGGCGTGCTCGATGCCCTTGCGCTGGATCACGCGCGTGGGTTGCAAAAGCAAGTACTCGCCCTCCATCATGCCAAAGCTCTGTCGCACATCGCTCGCATAGTCATCCGGCGGCTGCGGTGGATTGTCGAAGTCCATCACGTTGGGGATCACCCGTGCCGTCACCCCCACACGCCACGCCAGCTCGCTTGCCTGCAATGTGTTGATGACCACATGTCGGATAGACATAGCGCGAGGTGGGAACGCTGCGGCGATGTAATCTTGCACACAATTCAGGGTGAAGCGTTGGCGCTCCCATACAAAATCGTGGTGGTGCGCAATGGTCGGGATGCCGGTCTCTGTGATCACTTCGGCAACCGCCAAGCCCAACGGCAGATTGAGCGGGATGGCCAGCGCGTTCTCGACGATCAGCAAGTCAATCTCAAAGCGATGCAAAAAGTCGTAGATCGCTTCCTTGAAGTAGTGCTTCAGCTCATCCACGCGGCGCGAGAGGCGCGGAGGGCGCACATAGGCGAGGCAATGCGGGCGGTGATAGCGCTTCTCCGAGTCGGGTTGCAAGTGTCCGTTGGGGTTGAAAGCGATCTCGTGCAAGGCCAGAATCTCCGGGTGGCGATAGAAGGCTTCGGGCACGATCATGCTTCGCTCGGCGGGGCGGTCACACTGTCCAGCGAAGTAGAAACAACAGTGACCAAGCCGCTCCAACACGGCCGCCCACTTGGCAGTTTCCAACGAGACGCCATCGGTGCCGGCAAAGCGCGTAGAGAGAAAGCCTATGTTGCGTCGTGTCATGGTGTTAACCAGAGTGTCTGATAAGGCTTCAACTTGAGTGAAGGGCCGTGTAGCGAAAGGCGCGCGCCGCCGATCGCATCACGGGCAGCGTTGTTGGTGCCGAGCACGGAGCGCCAAGGCAGCGCCACGAGCTGCTCTTCTGCGCTCACGTTGCTCAAGCACAGCACACGCTCGCGCCCATCCGGCGCAATGCGCAACAGTCCGAATACGCTTCTGCCACAATCCAACACCACCTGGGCGCCAAACGGATCAAAAGCTTGCAGCGAGCCTCGTGCTTGCAGCAGAGCAGAGAGCGCTCGGAAGACAACCGCGCGCCGATGGGTCGGCTGAGCCAGCTCAGCTTCCAGCTCAGCGCGCATCAGCTTCTGGCGATTGATCGCGCGGTTATAGCCAAGCTGCACCACACCCTCCGGCCAGCCGCGCGAGCCAAACAGGCTGTGGAAATATAACGCCGGCATCCCGCGCAGCGACAGCATGATCGCGTGCGCCACCACGAAGCGCGCGATGTGGGTCGGTTCATCTGGCGCGTCGTGGCCCAGCGCATCGAAATAGTTGACGTTCAGCTCGTAGGGGCTGCGCGTGTTGTCGCTGTTGAACTTCTCACTCACTAGCCCGCCCGCAGCCCGCACGCGCGCGATGAGTTGCGCGATCTCCGGCTGAGTGAGGATGCCGCGCACCGGGTTAAGGCCAATCCCATCATGCGAGGCCAGGTAGTTCAGGAATGTGGTCTGGTCCGAAGGTGTGTTGAGACTGCGCGCCCATTGTGAGAGAGCGCGCGCGTCGCCGGTTTGCAACGTGTGCAGTATCATCGGCGGCAGCGCGAAGTTGTATACGAGGTGTGCCTCGTTGTATCCATCGCCGAAGTACGCCACGTTCTCGGCATGTGGCACGTTGGTCTCGGTGATCAAGCGCACGTGTGGCGCCGCAGCTTCCATCACCGCACGAATGAGCTGCACCACCCGGTGGGTCTGAGGCAAATGGATGCAGGGCGTGCCGATCTCCTTCCACAGGTAGGCGATCGCATCCAGGCGGATGAACGAAGCACCGCGCGCTGCGTAGAGCAACAGCACACGCATCACTTCCAACAGCACTTGCGGGTTGGCGTAGTTGAGGTCCACCTGATCAGCGCTAAACGTGGTCCATATCCGACGCATCTCGCCACTTGGTGTGGCAAAGGATGTGAGCAGCGGCAGCGCGCGTGGGCGCACCACCGCCGAGAGGTCTGGCTCACCCTCAATAGCGATGTAGAAATCACGATAGCGCGGGTCGCCCTGTAGGAACCCTCGAAACCACGGGTGGCTAGCAGAGGTGTGGTTGATCACAGCGTCGAACATCAGCTTGAAGTGCTCCGCCATCCGTGCGATGTCCTCCCAGCTTCCTAACGTCGGATCAACTTGCTCGTAGTCGGCCACGGCGAAGCCATCATCCGAGGTGGATGGGTAAAAAGGCAAGATGTGCACGCAGGTCACAACACCGCGCAAATGCGCCACACAAAAGTTGGCGAGCGTGCGCAGCGGCAGCTCATGAGGTGCGCGAACCTGATCGCCGTAAGTGATCAGCATCACGTCGCGCGCAGTGAGCCGCGCCTCACCATGAGGCGACGCAATAGACGGAACAGAGGCGATCAAGGCGCGGAGCTGCTCGAAGGTCGCATCGGCTATTTCGACAGGATAAAGGCTTCGCAAATGTGCACGGATGACGTCGAGGTGCTGGTTGTCCATCTTGAGAGTGCGCCCCTGCTTGCACGCCTTGGCTAATTGTAGAAGCCGCACAGCCGCTGATGCCAACGTGATGGGTGCGCTATCATCAGCATGTCATGGCAGATTTTGCGTTGATCCAATCCTTGCTTCAGCCTGCCGAAACCAAGATCGTGTTATTGGTGCTGGATGGGCTGGGCGGGCTGCCCCGCGCCGAAGATGACAAAACCGAACTGGAAGCGGCACACAAACCGAACATGGATCGGCTGGCGCGCGAAGGCTGCCTGGGCCAGCACTATCCTGTTGCGCCTGGTATCACCAGCGGCAGTGGCCCCGGCCACTTGGCACTGTTCGGCTACGACCCGCTGCGCTACGAGATCGGCCGCGGTGTGCTGGAAGCAGTGGGCATCGGCTTTCCGGTGACCGAGCGCGATGTGTGCGCACGCGGCAACTTTTGCACGTTGGACTCCCACGGCAACATCGTGGACCGCCGCGCCGGCCGCATCTCCACCGAGGAATGCACGCGCTTGGTGCACAAGATCAACCAGGCGAACATTCAACTGGACAACGGCGTCGAAGTGTTCGTAGAGCCGGTGCAGGACTATCGGTTCGTGGTGGTGATGCGCGGCGATAACCTGAGCGGCGAGATTGCTGAGACCGATCCGCAACGCACCGGCGTGCCGCCGCTGCCAGCCTTGGCACAAAACCCCGAGTCCCAAATCACCGCGCGACTGTTCAACCGCTGGATCGAGAAGGCCAGCGCAGTCATCCGTGACGAATACCCAGCCAACGGCCTCATCCTGCGCGGCTTCGCAAAAGAACCCGGCCTGCCCAAATTTAGGGCGATATACGGCTTGCGCGCAGCAGCCATTGCCATCTATCCCATGTATCGCGGCGTTGCCTCGCTGGTCGGCATGGACCGCATCGAGCATCAGGCGCGCAACGTGCAGGAGCAAATCGAAGTGTTGGCACAAATTTGGCGCCAGTATGACTTCTTCTTCGTCCACGTGAAGTACACCGACAGCCGGGGGGAAGACGGCAACTTCGAGGCCAAGCAAGCCGTCATAGAGGAGGTGGATGCAGCACTCCCGTTGTTGCTGGAGCTGAAGCCAGATGTGTTGATCATCACAGGCGACCACAGCACGCCGAGTCAGCTTCGCTCGCACTCATGGCATCCCGTGCCGTTGCTGCTCTGGGCGCCAGCAACCGCGCGGCGCGACGGCAGCACGCACTTTGGCGAGCGCGCCTGCGCACGCGGCGGCTTGGGCACCTTCGCCGCCACAACCATCATGCCGCTAGCACTAGCTCACGCTCAGCGCCTAGCCAAGTTCGGCGCTTAAGCTGAGGCGGCAGAAGCGCGCTCGCCCTAGGGCGCATAGGCATCTGCCAAAGACTTGTGATTGGTCAAGCCGGCGGCATGGTTTACACTTGAGCCCTGTGAGCACCTCAGTCCAGCCAGTCGGTGCGCGACGCTTGCCAGTCTACGTGACGGCGATCGCAATCCTTTTGACAATCATGGCCGCGTGGGAGCTGGCCAAGCTGTTGCTTCAGCTTGATAAACGCACCCTGCCGCATCTATGGGAGATCGCAGGGGCATTTGGCACGCCCTCGCGCCGAGGTGGTCCACCACTGGCCGCCACATTGGTTGAGGCGGCCTTGTTTACCTTACGGGGGGCATTCTTTGGCTTCGCCATTGGTGCGCTGATCGGCTTCGTGCTGGGCACGATCTTCGCCCACGTCAGGATACTGGAGCAGAGCTTGGTGCCCTACGTGGTGGCCTCGCAGACGGTGCCGATCCTGGCGATCGCGCCGATGGTGGTGGTGTGGTTGCGGGGGTCATGGTGGTCGGTGCCACTCATCGCAGCATACCTGACGTTCTTTCCTGTCACCATTAACACGCTGCGCGGGATGAAATCGCCGGATCCACGCGCGGTGGAGCTGATGCGATCCTACGCAGCCTCGTCGTGGGAAGTGCTCTGGAAGCTGCGCTTCCCGGCGTCGCTGCCGGCGATCTTCGCCGCGCTCAAGGTGGCCGCCACTTCGTCCGTGGTGGGCGCGATCATCGCAGAGCTGCCTGCCGGCATGCAGCGCGGACTAGGCGGGGCTATCCTAAACTTCAACCAGTACTACATCACTGGCCCTGAGCGCCTTTGGGCAGCGATCCTGGCAGCGGCGATAGTGGGCATCCTCTTCTTCGTTGGGGTGTCGTTAGTCGAGCGCGTTGTGCTGCGCAACATCGTGCGCAGCGCGTGAAGCTTCACCACTTTGGCTGACGGAGCCAGAAAGATGGCTGTGGTATCCATCACCAACGTTAACAAAGTCTTCGGCAGCGGCAATCGCCCGCAAACAGTCGCGCTAAAAGACATCAACCTGGAAATCCAGCCCCGCGAGTTCATCTCACTGATCGGACCGTCCGGTTGTGGCAAGAGCACGCTGCTGCGCACCATCGGCGACCTGATCCCACCCTCGAGCGGCGAGGTGCTGGTCAACGGCAAGCCAGCGCACGCCGCACGCCTAAACCGGGAGTATGGCATGGTGTTTCAGTCGCCGGTGCTGTTCGAATGGCGCACGGTGCTGGGCAATGTCGAGCTGCCGCTGGAGATCATGCGCGTGCCCAAGCCAGAGCGCACCCAGCGAGCGCGCGAGATGTTACGCCTGGTTGAGCTGCACGGCTTCGAGCGCCACTATCCCTGGCAGCTCTCCGGCGGCATGCAGCAGCGTGTCGCGATCGCGCGAGCGCTCTCCTTCCGCCCACAACTGCTGCTGATGGATGAGCCCTTCGGCGCGCTTGACGAGATCACCCGCGAGCGCATGAACGCCGAGCTGCTGCGCATCTGGCAAGAGACACAGACCACCGTCGTATTCGTCACACACTCCATCCCAGAAGCAGTGTTTCTCTCCACCCGCGTAGTGGTAATGAGCGCGCGCCCTGGGCGCATCACCGACATCATTGAGATTGACCTTGGCTACCCGCGCACGGTTGAGACGCGCGAAATGCCGCGCTTCTTCGAGCTGGTCACGCAGGTGCGCGAGGCGCTCCGCAAAGGCGAAGATATGCGAGAGCGCTGATCATATGGAGGGTGAAGATGGAGCGCATCGGCGAGCGACTGAGAAACTCAACGCCCCCTGCGAGCGTCTTTATCATCTTCATTGTGGTGTGGGAGGTGCTGGTGCGCGCGCTGAACATCCCGCGCTTTCTGCTCCCTCCACCTACCGCGATCCTCAACGCCTTCTTCGACACCAGCACAGTGATCTTCGAGAGCGCGTTCTACACGCTGCGCAGCGCGTTGATAGGATTTGCGGTTGGATGCGGGGCAGGGATTATGGTTGCCTTCGCCACAGCGCGCTGGGTGACCATTCGCGAAGGCGTGATGCCGTTAGCGATCGCGGTCAACTCTGTGCCAATCATCGCATTTGCACCATTGATGAACAGTTGGTTCGGCAGCACCAATCCACTCTCAAAAGTTGCGATTGTGGCGCTGATCACGTTCTTCCCAACGATGATCAACACGGTGCGCGGCTTGACGCTGGTGGAGCCAGCCAAAATCGAGCTGCTGCACTCCTACGCCACCTCACAACTGGAGGTGCTGTTGAAAGCGCGCATACCGAACGCGCTCCCCTACATGTTCAACGCCTTCAAGGTTTGTAGCACTCTCTCACTCATTGGCGCAATCGTCAGCGAGTACTTCGGCGGGCCGCGGCAGTCGCTGGGCGTTTACATCTTACAAGAGGCGCAACTCTTTCGCTTCACGAATGCTTGGGCAGCGATCGCCATTGCAGCGCTGCAGGGGATGGGCTTTTACTTGATCATCCTGCTGATCGAGCGTCGGCTCATCCCATGGCATGTGTCGCTCGAGCGATGAGGTGACGGCCGTCTTGCCATCTCCCTTGCCAAAACATTCAATGCCGTTTACACTTGTGACCTAGTAAGCGCCCAGCCCTTCGGCCAGCAGGGCATACAAGGAGTTCGATGCTGCTCACTTGTTGCATATTTCGCGAGGGCTCGATCACTAGCCAAGACGCTGGGAACCAGAGCACACAAACACTTACAAAGGAGATGAGGAAACGATGAAGAAGCTACTGAACCCCCTGTCAGTTGCAGCTTTGGCTGCTATCGTGCTATCGGTTTCCGCTTGCGGTCCGGCTGCGACCCCCACCTCTGAGCCTGCCGCCCCCGCAGAATCTGGCGCGCCTGCCGAAAGCGGTGCTCCAGCAGAGAAAGTGAAAGTCCGAGTGGTGTTGCAGTGGGTGCCGCAGTCCCAGTTCGCGGGCTACTACGCTGCGCTGAATGAGGGCTACTACGCAGAGGAGGGGTTGGATGTCACCATCATCCCTGGCGGACCGGACATCGCACCGGCGCAGAAGGTCGCCTCTGGGGAGGCCGAGTTTGGCGTGGCTTGGCTGCCTGGGCGCATGCTGGCCGCGCGCGAAGAAGGCGCCGATCTGGTGAACATCGCACAAGTCTTCCAGCGCAGCGGCACGCTGATGGTCTCGTTCAAGGACAAGAACATCACCCGCGTGGAGGACTTCAAAGGCAAGCGGGTTGGTTCTTGGCTGCTTGGCAACGAGGCAGAGTTGTTTGCGGCAATGCGCAAAGCCGGCATTGAACCAGACAAGGACGCCACTATCGTCAAGCAAGGCTTCGACATGCTTCAGCTTTTGAACGGCGAAGTGGACGTCGCACAGGCGATGATCTACAACGAATACGCCCAAGTGCTGGAAACCAAGAACCCAGCCACTGGCGAGCTGTACAAGCCCGAGGACCTCAACGTGATTAACTTCAACGATGTTGGCACAGCCATGTTGCAAGACGGCATCATGGCGCGCGAGTCATGGCTGAAGCAGCCGGGCAATGAAGATATCGCAGTGCGATTCCTGCGCGCCACCTTCCGCGGTTGGATCTTCTGCCGTGACAACTTTGACCCCTGCGTTGAGCATGTGCTGAACGCCGGCACTGCCCTCGGCGAAAGCCACATGCGTTGGCAGTTGAATGAGATCAACGCACTGATCTGGCCTTCGCCAAACGGTATTGGCATCATGGACGAGGCGCTTTACAAGCAAACCGTCGAGATCGCTAAGACCTACGGCATCCTCAAGCGCGACCCAGACCCTGGCGCCTACCGCACCGACCTGGCACAGAAGGCGCTCGAGGGCATCTATGAGGATATTAGAGGCCTGGACTTCGCCAAGATTGAGGTCGAGCTTAAGGAAGGCGGCAACTAACCCTGTTCACGCGGTTTGGCAGCCAACAAGCCAAGCAGCTTGCTTGGCTGCCATTCCTTTTCACTCAGTGAGGCTGGTATGACACCCATGGATTTCGGCATCACTTTTAAGTCTGACATGGACTGGAAACGCGAGCTGAAGATCGCTCAGCAAGCAGAGGAGAGCGGATTCGGCTACGTGTGGAGCTTCGACAGCCACGTGCTGTGGCAGGCCGTCTTCCCTCGCTTCGCACTGTGGGCTTATAACACGCGCAAGGTGCATATTGGCACCCTGGTCACCAATCCAGTCGTCCGCGACGTGACGGTTTGTGCAAGCGACTTTGCCACTCTGCAATTGATCAGCGGCGGGCGCATGGAACTGGGCATCGGCCGAGGTGACAGTTCACGGCGACGTCTCGGCAAACCACCAACCACTATGGCAAACCTGGAGGAGTTTGTGGATCAGTTCCGCAAGCTCACCGCTGGCGAGCACATCAACTACGACGGCACAGACGTTTTCTTGAGCTGGGCGCGTGGCGGAGTGCCGCCGGTGTGGGTGGCCGGCTATGGTCCCATCGCACTGCGCAGCGCGGGGCGTATCGCCGATGGCGTGGTGCTCCAATTTGCCGACCCGCATCTGATTAAGTGGTGCTTGCAGTTTGTGAAAGAGGGCGCCGAGCAGGCCGGACGCGACTTCTCGCAGATCAAGATCATGGCTTGCGCCCCGGTGTGGATCAGCGACGATCTTACCTACGCGCGTGAGCGCGTGCGCTGGTTCCCCGCCTTGGTGAGCAACCATGTGGTGGACCTGCTCAAGCGTTACCCAAAGGAGGAGCTGCCGCAAGAGCTGGTCACCTACGTGGAGGACAGGCCCGGCTACGACTACCTGCACCACGCTGAGGTGGGCAGCAGCAATGCGCGCTTCGTTCCCGATGATATTGTGGATCGCTACTGCATTGTCGGCAACATCAAGAATCACATCGCGCGCATCGAGGAGCTGCAATCGCTCGGCGTGCACCAGTTCAACATTTATCTGATGTGCGGCGACGAGGAAAAGCAGGTGGCTGCCTACGCGCGCAGCGTCATCCCACACTTCAACAGCAAGAAGACCACCCGCGCAGCAAAGCCAAAGGCCACCCAAGCGCCGACCAACGCGAAGAAGGCCGCCAAGCCGAGCAAATCAGCCAAGTCTGCCGCTAAGCCGAAGGCGAAGGTTAGCAAGAAGAAGCCTGCAGCCACCTCTCGCGCTCGCGCGGCGGCGTGAGCTCGCTCCTGGAGGAGGATTTATGGCTCTGCTGATCAAGAACGGCACTATCGTTACTGCCGGCGAGCAGTATGTCGGCGACATCTACTGCGAGAGCGAGACCATCACGCGCATCGGCCGCAACTTGGAGGCACCACCCAATGCCACAGTGGTTGATGCCACAGGCAAATACGTCTTCCCCGGCTTCATCGACACGCACGTGCACGTCTATCTGCCCTTCATGGGCACATTCGCAAAAGAC
This sequence comes from uncultured Anaerolineae bacterium, assembly GCA_938028725.1. Lineage (GTDB taxonomy): Bacteria > Chloroflexota > Anaerolineae > J036 > Brachytrichaceae > CALIMH01. The sequence continues at coordinate 96,201 of CALIMH010000007.1, forward strand.
GACTACATCACCGCAAGCAAGGCTGCACTGGTGGGCGGCACCACCACACTGATTGAGATGGTGTGCCAAGGGCGAAACAGCTCGCCGCTGAAAGACGGCTTCCAGTTTTGGATGGAGCAGGCGATTGGCAAAAGCGCTTGTGACTTCACCTTCCACCAGAGCGTGACCCGCTTCGACGCCCAAGTAGAGGCAGAGCTCAAGGAGATCGTTCAAGCTGGGGTGAGCAGTTTCAAAGTCTTTTTGGCCTACAAGGGTGCGTTCGGCATCACTGACGAGGAGCTGTACCACACCCTGCGGCTCGCCAAGCAGCTCGGTGTGATCGTCACGGCACACTGCGAAAACGAGGAGCTGGTGCTGCAGCTGCAGAAGAAGCTGCTCAGTGAAGGCAAAATCGGCCCAGAATGGCACTACTGGAGCCGACCACCCCGTGTGGAAGCCGAAGGCGTGCATCACCTGATGACATTTGCTGAGTTGACCGGCGCACACACGTACATCGTCCACACCAGTTGCAAGGAAGCGCTGGACGAGGCGATGGCGGCGCGCGCACGCGGCGTGAACGTGTGGGTCGAGACGCTCATCCAGTACTTAGTGCTGGACAAAAGCTATGCCGAGCTGCCCAATTTCGAGGGCGCCAAATACGTCATGTCGCCACCGCTGCGCGACAAGTCCAATCAGGAGGTCTTCTGGAACGCCTTGCGCCAGCGCATGGTATCCACCGTGGCCACTGACCACGCCCCGTTTGACTTCAAGGGCCAAAAGGAAATGGGGCGCGATGATTTCACCAAGATTCCCAACGGCATCCCCTCGCTGGAGGACCGTGTCAACTTGCTCTACACCTACGGCGTGCTGGAAGGCAAGATAGACCTGCAAACGTTCGTGGACGTAGCCAGCACACAAGCCGCCAAGCTCTTCGGCTTATTCCCGCGCAAGGGGACAATCGCGCCTGGCTCCGACGCCGACCTGGTAGTGTATGACCCCAACTATCGCGGCACGATCTCGGCGAAGACTCACCACATCAACCTGGACTACAACGCCTTTGAAGGCTGGGAGATCAAGGGCCGGCCTAGCGTGGTGACGGTGCGCGGCGAGGTGGCAGTGCGCGATGGCCAATTCGTTGGCACGCTAGGGCGCGGGCAATTTATTAAGCGCGAACCCACCCACTTCTGAGCTGCCTTCAGCGCCTTTGAGCGTTGCACAGAGGCGGGCGAAGCTTTTCGCTCGCCTCACTTTTTGTCGGCAAACAACAGCTCCGGCATGGCACCACACACACCTACACTCGGGCGAAGGCACACGGTTAGCAAGCAAAAACGCTTGAGCGACTGGCTGGCTTGCAAGAGCAAGTGAGTATGATCACTCAAATATGGCTCGATCATCAACCGTGCCCATCGAGGTGCTGTTGCGAGAGCGCATCCTGGTGCTGGACGGGGCGATGGGCACCATGATTCAAAGCTATAAACTCACGGAGGAAGATTATCGCGGTGAGCGCTTTCGTGATCACCCAGTAGAGCAAAAAAACAACAACGAACTACTCAACCTTGTGCGGCCGGACATCATCTTGGACATTCACCGCCAGTATCTCGAAGCCGGCGCAGACATCATAGAGACCAACACGTTCAACGCCCAGGCGATCAGCATGGCGGATTTTGAGCTAACCGACCCGGCTTTGCTGCGCGAGATCAACCTGCGCGCCGCCGCACTAGCACGACAGGCTGCCGACGAGTTCACACGCCGCGACCCCAACCGTCCGCGCTACGTTGCCGGCTCACTCGGCCCAATGAACCGCACCCTCTCGCTCAGCCCCGACGTGAACGACCCTGGCTTTCGCGCTGTCACTTTCGACCAAGTGATGCAGGCCTACTACGATCAGGCGCGCGCGCTGCTCGACGGAGGCGTGGACTTGCTTCTGGCGGAGACTGTGTTCGACACGCTCAATCTGAAAGCAGCGCTGTTTGCTATCCAGAAGCTGTTCGCTGAAGGCGCTCGCCGTGTGCCTGTGATGGTGAGTGTGACGATCACCGACCAGAGCGGACGCACCTTGAGCGGGCAGACGGTGGACGCATTCTGGACCAGCGTGCATCGTGCGCCGCTGCTCAGCGTGGGCATCAACTGCTCCCTCGGTCCGCGTGAGATGCGACCCTACATTGCCGAGCTGGCCAGCATCTCAGATACATTTATCTCCTGCTACCCCAACGCCGGCCTGCCCAATGCTTTTGGGGGCTACGACATGACGCCACACGACTTCGCTGAATCAGTGGGCGAATTTGCCCACGAGGGTTGGCTGAACATCGTAGGTGGTTGTTGTGGCACCACGCCGGCACACATCGTTGCCATCCGCGAAGCCATCCGCGGCGCCACACCTCATCGCCCCAACCCACCCACTCGCAAAACCTACTTCAGCGGCTTGGAGCGGCTAGCTATCGAGACAGGCAATTTCATCATGATCGGCGAGCGCACCAACGTCACCGGCTCGCCAAAGTTTGCCCGATTGATCAAAGAGGGCAAGTTTGAGGAGGCGCTCTCCATTGCGCGCCAACAGGTGGAGAACGGCGCGAACATCCTCGACGTCAACTTCGATGAGGGGCTGCTGGACAGCGAGGCCTGCATGACGCGGTTTCTCAACTTGCTCATGTCCGAGCCGGACCTCGCCCGCGTGCCGATCATGATTGACAGCTCCAAGTGGAGCGTGATTGAGGCTGGGCTTAAGTGCCTGCAGGGCAAATGCATTGTCAACTCGATCTCGCTCAAGGAGGGCGAAGCTGTCTTCAAGGAGCGCGCGGAGATCATCCGCCGCTTCAACGCAGGCGTGGTGGTGATGGCTTTCGATGAGCGCGGACAAGCGGATACCTTCGAGCGCAAGATCGAAGTGTGCGAGCGCGCCTACCGCATCCTGGTGGATGAGGTGGGCTTCCCCCCAGAGGACATCATCTTCGACCCCAACGTGCTCACCGTTGCCACGGGGATCGAGGAGCACAACAACTACGCAGTGGATTTCATTCGCGCCACACGCTGGATCAAAGAGCACTTGCCCGGCGCCAAGGTGAGCGGCGGCATCAGCAACATCTCCTTCAGCTTTCGCGGCAACAACAAAGTGCGAGAGGCGATGCACAGCGCCTTCCTCTACCACGCCATTCAGGCTGGTTTGGACATGGGCATTGTCAACGCTGGCCAGCTCACGGTGTACGACGAGATCCCCAAAGACCTGCTCGAGCGAGTGGAGGACGTGCTGCTGAACCGGCGCCCCGACGCCACTGAGCGACTGATTGCCTTCGCCGAGCAAATTAAGCAGCAGGAGCAAGGCCAAGAGGCCACCACACGAGAACACTCGCAGCTTGCTTGGCGCGAGCAGAGCGTGGAGAAGCGCTTGGAATACGCGCTGATCAACGGCATCAGCGATTACATCGAGCAAGATGTGTTGGAAGCGCTGGAGCATTACCGCACACCGCTGGCCGTGATCGAGGGGCCACTCATGGAAGGGATGAACGTGGTCGGCGATCTGTTCGGAGCCGGCAAGATGTTTCTGCCCCAAGTGGTCAAGAGCGCGCGCGTGATGAAGCAAGCGGTTGCGGTGCTTGAGCCATTCTTGCAAGCCGAGCGCGTGAAAAGCCCCCAACCAGAGAGCGCCGCGCGCATTGTTTTGGCTACGGTGAAAGGCGATGTGCATGACATCGGCAAGAACATCGTCGGCGTGGTGCTGGGGTGCAACAACTACGATGTGATTGACCTCGGCGTGATGGTGCCGGCGGAGAAAATCCTCAAAGCCGCGCACGAATCGGGCGCCGCCATGATCGGTTTGAGTGGCTTGATCACACCATCGCTGGACGAGATGGTGAAAGTGGCACAGGAAATGGCGCGTCAGGGCTTCACCATCCCCCTGTTGATCGGCGGCGCCACCACCAGCAAGGCACACACTGCGCTGAAGATCGCGCCAGCCTACCCGCATCCAGTCGTCCATGTGCCAGACGCTTCGCGCGCTGTGGGCGTGGTCGGCGCACTGCTGAGCTCAGACCAGCGCGAGCATTTCATCCGCCAGAACAGCGAAGAGCAGGCTAAGCTGCGCGAGCAGTTTACCCAGCGCACCGACCGCCGGCCACTGATCAGCTTGGAGCAAGCGCGCCGCAATCGCTTCCGCCCCACACAAAAGGGAGATGACCTCGAACCAGCTTTCTGTGGCGTGCGCGTGATCGCGCCTGGCCAGTTGCCCTTGCGCGACCTCGTAGACTACATTGACTGGACGCCGTTCTTCCAGGCGTGGGAGCTGAGCGGTCGCTTTCCACAGATTCTGGACGACCCTGTGGTCGGCGCTCAAGCGCGACAACTCTATGAAGACGCCCAGCGCATGTTGCAGCGGCTCGTGCAAGCTGACCTCACCCACCGCGCCGCCGTGCATCGCAAACGCACCAACACCGAGCCTGAGCCATTCTCAACCACTTTGACTGCTGCAGCGGTATACGGCCTGTTCCCAGCCAACAGTGTAGGCGACGACATAGAGGTCTACGCTGACGAATCGCGCGAGCGCGTGCTGGTCACCTTTCACATGCTACGCCAACAAATGGCGAAGCAAAATGGCGCGAATTTGTGCTTGGCTGATTTTGTCGCGCCAAAGGAGAGCGACCAGGTGGACTACATTGGCGCGTTCGTGGTCAGCATTCATAACGCTAAGGAGATCGCCGACCAGTACAAGGCTACCGGCGACACTTACAACGCGATCCTTGTCGAAGCGTTGGCCGATCGGCTAGCCGAGGCATTTGCTGAACGATTACACAAACAAGCCCGCAATGACATGGGCTACGGCCTAGCAGAGCAGCTCACCCATGAGGACTTGATCGCCGAGCGCTACCGAGGCATTCGCCCCGCCCCAGGCTATCCAGCCTGTCCTGACCACAGCGAGAAGCGACTGATTTGGCAACTGCTGGACGTCGAGCGTCAAATTGGCGCGCGTCTGACAGAGAGCTGCGCCATCCTGCCCGCCAGCAGCGTGAGCGGGTGGTACATCTTTCATCCTGAAGCACACTACTTTGGCGTTGGCAAGGTCGGTCGAGACCAAGTCGAAGACTACGCGCAACGCAAGGGCATCTCGCCGGAGGAAGCAGAACGCTGGCTAGCGACGAACTTGGATTACTCCTCCGATAGGTAATATGTCATGTGCTGCAACTGCAGCGCAGGGTCCACATTCTCGACACGCACCGAAGGCGGCACAACAAGGTCAATCGGCGCGTAGTTGAGGATCGCGCGCACGCCGGCCTGCACCAGCTGATCAGCCACTTCCTGCGCGGCGCTGGCAGGCACAGCGATCATCGCTATGCGCACGCGATGCGCCTGCACAAAATCAGCCAGCTCGCTCATCGGCCGCACACGAAGGTTGCCGATCAGTTGACCGATCTTGTCGGGGTGATTATCAAACAGCGCACAGATAGTGAAGCCGCGCTGAGCGAAACCGGGGTAGCTGGCGACAGCGCTACCCAGTCGCCCCGCCCCTACCACCACAACTGCCCACTCGCGCTCCAGGTGCAGAATATGCCGCAGGTTGGCGCGCAGCTCGTGCACGTCGTAGCCACGCCCTTGCACACCAAACTCGCCAAATTGAGAGAGGTCTTTCCGGATTTGCGCCGAGCTTGTCCCCAACCAACGCGCCAACTCGTGAGAGGAGACGAAGGACTGCCCACTCTTGCTCATTACATCGAGCGCGCGGAGGTAAAGCGGCAAGCGTCCTACAACAATGTCCGACACGCTTTGGTCAGCCATGATGTGATACCAAGGATGCTAGCACACCCACCGGCGGCAAGCTTACCGCAGCAGTGTTGTGCCCCTCGATCAGAACTTAAGCTTAGGGCAAGCAGCCCATCACCGCTCTGCGACAGCGCTGAACAGACGCTTGAGTTGCAACATACTAGCGGAGCGGCGGTGCAGAAAGGAAGGCGATCACCATCATGTTCGCCATGATGGCGGTGTGCAGCGCTACGGCAGACCACGCGTTGCGCGTCTTGATGACAAGATAGCCGGCCAACAGCCCTATCGGTAGCCCCATCAGTGCCATCATTCCTCGCTCGAGCCATCCCACTGGTGCGACGAAAAAGTGGTTCGCCATATAGGCCAGCGTGGTGGTCACCACAGCGAGATGCTGGTTCATACCGCGCTCGATCAGGCCAGAGAGCAACATCCCGCGCCACAGCCACTCCTCGGCCAACGCCAGCAGCGGAAACAGATACACCAAACCCAGCTCAATCAGGATGGCCTGCATTTGCGCCATCGGTTGACCACCGTTGGCGTAGTAGATGAGCGTGTTAGCAGTGCCGACCAAGCCAAGCAGCAGGCCAACCCCAGCACCCCACATCAGCGCGGCGCGCAAGTTGTGGCGTGTGATCAGCGCCCCGCGCCAATCGTGCTGCTGAGCGCAGTGGTACACCGTCAGGACGATTGTGCCCAGCACGTAGAGGAACAGCGCCGGCCACTCACGCAGTGGCGTCCAGTGGCCGAGCAGTCCTATCAGCCAAATGCCGAGCACCAACCCTATTGAACGGCGCAAGCGCAGGCTGGCCCGGGTTTGGGCATACTGCGTATCGCTTCGTGCTGCCGAGCCACCAGAAAAGGAAGCAATCGTCGCCTTCTCCATACTCTCTAGATATTAATTAGCTCAGGATTGGCGCGTGTGTGAACGCAGCTCAACACCAAAGACTATTGTACGGCTTACTGCGGGCTTCGGCTTCGGCGAGAGATTGGTCCGGTCTGAGCGTGTTTACACTTGAGATGATGAAAGTGTTGCCTGTTATCCTGAGCTGCGCAGCGCTCGTCCTGTTGCCGGTAGGCTGCGCGGCACCTCAACCATCCACCACATTCGCCCCGCCTGGCGTCGAAACCAGACCTGCTGAGACACCGCCTCAGCCCATCGTCACGCCGCTGGCCACTACGCCCACCGCCATCCCCTCACCCACGGCTGACCGCCGTCCAACCATCGAGACGCCAGCGTGGCTGAACGATGCTGTGATTTACCAAGTCTTCATCCGCAGCTTCTACGACGCGAACGGCGACGGCATTGGCGACATCAACGGCTTGCGCCAAAAGCTAGACTACATCCAATCACTCGGCGCTGACACCATCTGGATCAACCCCCACTACCCTAGCCCCAGCTACCACGGCTACGACGTGAGCGATTACTTCGCCGTCAACCCGCAATTCGGCACGATGGACGACTTCAAAGCACTGGTGAGCGACCTGCACCAACGCGGGATGCGCCTGATCGTGGATTACGTCGCCAACCACACTTCGCGCGAGCATCCTTTCTTCAAGGACGCTTACGGCAATCCCCAATCCGACTATACGAAGTGGTTCTCCTTCCGCGACCGCAACAATCTGAGCTACGAGTCTTTCTTTGGTCAGGGCTACATGCCAGAGTGGAACCACGCCCACCGCCCAGCCAGCGACTATCTCATTGAGGCCGCGCTCTTTTGGCTTGACCTCGGCGCTGATGGCTTGCGCTGTGACTACGCCCGCGGCGTGGAGGATTGGTTTTGGGAACGCTTGCGCAAAGCTATCAAAGCGCGCCACCCTCAAGCCGTCATCCTTGGTGAGGTATGGGATAGCAACACCGCCATCCTCCAGCGCTACTTCAACGCCGGCTTCGATGCTCTATTCGACTTCCCCTGGTACTTGCACATGGTGAACAACGAGAACAGCGTTGGGCGCGGCGTGATCAACGGCCAAACCGACCCGATCATCCTCCAAGTGTCGCTGGGGGCAATGCAACGCCTCTACCCGCGCGGGGCGCAGGTCGTGCGCTTCGGCTCCAATCACGACACCAACCGCATCGCTTCAGCGGTAGAGAATGACCCCCACCGCATGCGCCTCATGGCCGCTGCAACCATCTTGCTGCCGGGCACTCCTATCATCTACTATGGCGAAGAGATCGGCATGCGCGGCGTCAAGGGCAACGGGCCAATCTATGACGAGCTGCGCCGCGAGCCAATGGATTGGTATGCTGCAGAGAGCGGGCCGGGCATGACCACTTGGTTCAAGCCTGCCGGGCGCAACAACCAACCTCATGATGGCGTGTCTGTGGAGGAACAAGAACCGGCTACCGACTCGCTGCTCAACTTCTACCGCGCGCTAGTCATGCTGCGCAGGCAGCATCTCGCCCTGCGCAGTCAAACATTTCAGATCATGCGAGAAGTGGAGCAATGCGCCACCTGCTTTGGTATATGGCGGTGGGATGAGCAAAATGCCTTCGCATTATTGTTGAACTTCAGCGACCAGCCACAGACTGCGCGCATCGCCGAGCGACCTACTAGTTTAGCGCTCGATGGCACACCCAATGCGCTTTTCGGAGTGTGGGAAAATGAGGCTGCGCTGTTGCCGCCGTGGGGCTTCGCCTTGATGCAATGGCGGCGAACACCATAACCATAACTCACCATGAGACCAACCGCGATCACTGCCGATAAAAAGCGTGGCGCGTTGCTCGTCACTTGGGATGATGGTCATATAACCACGCTGCCTTTCCAGTTGCTTAGCGAGATGTGTCCTTGCGCAGCCTGCAGCGCGGAGCGCAACAACCCCGACCCCTTAAAAGTGATCCGCTCCCGTTCCAGCGAGTTGGAGGCTATCGTGCCGGTGGGCAACTACGCAATCAACCTCACCTGGAAGGGCGGCTGTCGCTTTGGCATCTACACGTGGGATTATCTGCTCGATCTGGAGCGCAGGTTTTTGCAGATGGGAGGAGCGCAAGGCTGAGCGATTAGCAAGCTGCCTCGCGCGCGTCTGGTTCAGGAAGCACATCCAACAGCAAGCGCAGTGCAGCATCCACTGTCGCTCGCTTGTTGACAAGGCGATCGCCACGCCAACAATGCTGCATCACCCACTCGCCCTCTGGCGTGCTGACGGAGACGTACACTGTGCCGACGGGCTTGCTCGGCGTGCCGCCGCCGGGGCCGGCGATCCCGGTTGTGCCGACGCCCACATCTGCGCGCAAAGCGTCGCGCACACCGCGGGCCATCTCCAGCGCACAGGTGGCGCTCACGGCGCCTTCACGCTCCAGGGTTTCGCTGCGCACTCCAAGCAAGCGCTGCTTCACAGCGTTGCTGTAGGCGATCACGCCGCCAACAAAGTAGGTCGAGCTGCCGGCGCGGTCGGTGATCACGTCGCCCAATAACCCGCCAGTGCAGGACTCGGCAGTAGCGAGCGTCCAACTGCGCGCCTGCAAGCGTTCAGCGATCTGCTGGTTTGCATGGGCACGCCAGCGCCCATGCAGCTCAGCCATGAGCTGATCGAGCGCCCCTCGCGCGCTCGCGCGCTCCACCAGCGATAACTCATGCTCCAGTGCAGCAAACTCATCCTCGTCTAGCACGACTGACTCACCGCGCTCATTCATCCACACGTCGAGCTTGAGGTCATCCCAATCTAGGTGCAAGCCATCGAAGCGCGCGGGGCGGGTGACGTTGGCATACCAGCCTTTCAAGCGACCTTGCGGCGTGCGTATCTCGAAGATGTTGTACCAACGGTCTAGGTAAAACACCTCCTCAAAGACGTCGCCATCTTCAAGCGTCACATAAGGGAGCGCCATCATGCCCCGCGTCCACAGCGCGCGGATCACGACAGTATCACCCTCGCGGCGGACAACCTCACCGGTGTAGTTGTATTGCCAGCGGCCGGCCAAATCACACTTGTGAATGTGAACCGTCATGCTCAGCAAGCGATGGTTTATAATTCAGGGTGTGCTACCTTAGCTCAATCGGCAGAGCAATCGCTTCGTAAGCGATAGGTTTCGGGTTCGACTCCCGAAGGTAGCTTAGGAAGTGCGGTGGGTGCAGCGATCGGTTTTATCGCGCCACTTCCCACGCTAAGTGCTCGATCTCCGGCATGATCAGCTTGCTCATCGCCACCTGCACCGCGTTGGGCGAGCCAGGCATCGAGACGATCACGCGGTTTCGATACACGCCGGCCACTGCTCGCGATAGCATCGCCGCGGCGCCAACCTCAGCGTAACTCAACATGCGGAACAGCTCCCCGAAGCCGGGCATCACTTTCTGCAGCTTGCGAGCGATCACGTCGTAGGTGGTGTCGCGCGGGGCGATGCCGGTACCACCAGTGAACAGCACCACCCGCGCCTCGGTCTCATCGACGATGCGGTCTAGCAGCGCGCCGATTTGATCTGGCTCATCGCGCACGATCTCGCGGAACACGACTTGGTGGCCGGCGCCGGTGACGTAGCTTTCGATCAAGTCGCCACCGGTGTCATTGGCACGAGTGCGCGTATCGCTGACGGTGACAATAGCAACCTTCACCGGACCTTGCTGTGCGGCAAGCTGGCGATGCTGCTCAGTGGATGCACTGCTCATACGCTCGATTGTACGTGAGGCAAGGCGATAATTGCCGCTTGTCATGGATGCACTCCGTTCGCTCTTCTTGCTACGACCGGATGTGATCCCGCTCAACAATGGCTCATTTGGCGCTTGCCCTCAACCGGTGATGGAGGCCTACCAGCACTGGCAGACCGAGTTCGAGCGTCATCCCGACGGCTTTGTTCGCCGCTGGCCGGAACTGTTGGATGCAGCGCGCGCACCACTGAGTGATTTCCTGGGCACCAGCGCCGACCAGCTCGCTTTTGTGATCAACGCGACCATGGGCGTGAACATCGTGGCGCACTCGCTACGAGGCTGGCTGCGCGAGGGCGACCAGATTTTGACCACCGACCACGAGTATGGCGCTTGCAACAACACCTGGGCCTACGTGTGCTCGAAAACCGGCGCGCGCTACATCCAGCGCCATATGCCGCTGCCGGTCACTACATCAGAGGCCTGGGTGGAGCACTTCTGGGCCGGGGTGACGCCGCGCACGCGAGTGGTCTTCATCAGCCACATCACTTCACCCACTGCCTTAATCTTTCCTGTCGCAGAGGTGTGCCGCCGCTGCCGCGAGGCCGGCATCTTGTCCATCGTGGATGGCGCACACGCACCAGGCCATGTCGCGCTGGACTTGGAGGCCATCGGTGCAGATTTTTACATCGGCAACTGCCACAAGTGGATGCTGACACCGAAAGGCAGCGCCTTTCTCTACGCGCGCAGAGAGGTGCAGCACTTGATCGAGCCGCTGATCGTGAGCCATGGCTGGCAACTCAACGCTGTGTCCACACAACCGCTGCGCGACTATGTGGAGCAATTCGGCACGCGCGACTTGGCCGCTTTTTTGGCTGTGCCGGCGGCTATCGCACTCATGCAAGCACACGATTGGCCAACCGTGCGTCGACGTTGCCATGCGCTAGCGCGCCAAATCCGCCGCCGCGTCGAGGCGTACTTTGACACCACCTCCGTCTGTGACGATTCCGACACTTGGTTTGGCCAAATGGCAGCTATCCAACTACCACCCCACACTGACCTGGCCAGATTGGGTCACATCCTGCGCGAGAGCTACCACATTGAGATACCGCTGATTCAGTGGCGTGGCTATGCCCTTGCGCGTGTGTCCGTGCAGGCCTACGTGACCGAGGAGATGCTGGATACCCTGTTTGAGGCGCTAGCGCGCCATGTGCCAGAATGCTTGAGCCGTTGAGATAGTTTGGCGCTTCACTGCGCACCAACGCGCTCAGAAGTGGGGTCAAGGGCATCGCGCAGCGCATCACCGAGGAAGGAGACACCGAGAATCAGCAGCATCAGACACAACACCGGATAAAGAGCTAGATGCTGAAAGCGCTGGATGAAGCGCACCGAGTCGCCGATCATCTTGCCCCAACTAGGGAGCGGCTCATTGATGCCGTAGCCGAAGAAGCTGAGTGTCGCCTCTGCAGTGATAAAGCCGGTCAAGCCAATCGCGGACGTTATCGCCACGATGAGAGGGCCGGTCAAATGAGGCAGGATGTGACGAACAGCGATAAACGCCGTGCCGGCGCCGAGGCTGCGCGCAGCCTCAACAAACTCGCGCTCCTTCACGGTCATCACCTGAGCGCGCACCAATCGCACGTAAATCGGCCAGGCTAATGCTGCGATCGCCACCACCACTACCAACACGCTGTCTTGAGTGTAGCGCTGCAGCAGCAGCACAATCAACATCTGGAAGAGCAGACCCGGCAACGCGCCGATCACCTCCAGCAAACGGCCAATCACAAAATCCACAACGCCGCCGAGCCAACCGGCCGCAAAACCCAGCAGCAGACCAACCATCAGCACCACCACCTGCACTGCCGCCGCCACCGTCAAGCTGACGCGCGCGCCAAAGATGAGCCGGCTGAGCAGGTCGCGCCCCAACTCATCGGTGCCGAGCGGATGCTCAGGGAGTCGCCCTGGCGGCACAGTCGGCTTGAAGAGGTTGGTCTTGTCGTACGGGTGCGGCGCGATCAGCGGCGCGAAGATCGCGACCGCGACGAAGCCAATCGTGATCGCAGCGCCGATAAGGCCCATGCGATGGCGCGCAAAGCGCCGCCACGCTAGTGCGCCGGAGGTGGGCATGCCATCCCGACCTGGGCGTTTGGCAGCAAACGAGGATGAGGGAAACAGTTGCATCGGTGAACAGCACGCCTTTCAATCAGCGTTCAATGACTGATGCGAATGCGGGGGTCGAGCATCGCGTAGAGGACGTCGGTGATCAAGTATGAGAGCGACAGCGCTGTGGTGCCGATCAGCACAATCGCCATGAGCAGCGGATAATCACGTCCATACACCCCATCGAGGAAGAAGCGACCAATGCCTGGAATGACGAAGCCATATTCCACCAGCGCCGACCCAGTGAAGATGTTCGCCACGATCGGGCTGAGCAGCGTGACAATGGGTATCAACATGTTGCGCATGGCGTGCTTGGTCACCACTCTTTCAAACGGCAAGCCTTTCGCGCGGGCCGTGCGCACATAGTCCTGGCCAAGCACTTCCAACATGCCAGCGCGAGCGAAGCGAGCCAACTGGCCAACTGTCCCCAAGCCAAAGCTGATCACCGGCATCACCAGCGTACGCGGATCCTCGAGAGGCCGCCAACCAGAATACGGCAGCCATCGAAGCTGAAGGGCGAAGACAATCTGGCCGATGAAAATCCAGGCGATCAGCGGCATGGTGACAGTAACCAGCGCCAGCGCAGAGATAAGGCCATCCAGCCACGTGTTGCGCTTGAGCGCCGCCACGATGCCCATTGCAATGCCGGTAGGGATGCTCCACGCCAGCGACAGACCACCTAGCAGTAGGCTAGTGCCCCAGTAAGACCACATCAGGTCGCCCACTTTGCGCGTTGGGAAAGTGAAAGAGACGCCGAAGTCACCCTGTAGCGCATTGAGCATGTAGCGCGCCCACTGCACATAAAACGGCTGATCAAGGCCATACTTGGCGCGAATGTTCGCTTTCGCCTCTGGTGAGAGCGGCATGTCCACCTCGTCGAAAGGGCCGCCTGGCACGCTGTACATAATGGCGAACGTGAGGAACGACACCGAGAGGATCACAAACGTCAAGCCCACCAGCCGCGAAAACAAGAAGCGCATCATACGTAGAAGTGTAGCCCTCTCCTTCCAGTTGCATCACTCCCGTCACCGCTTGGCGCAAGCCCACAGCCCGCTGCCTTCTCAACCCGGTCAGCAGTTCAAAAGTATCTGATTGGCAGAGAAGCAAGTTGGATGGGAAAGGACTGGTGCCCTCGCCCATCCAACTCGCGGGGCGATACCGTGACGCTAGCTACACGAACGTGCGGCTGAACTGAGCGACCTCCTTGCCGATGTACACCTCTACAGGCGCCAGCGACATGGAGGTGAACCCCGGCCACGCCCAGCCGGGGTTGGTATTGACGCGACCAGGCAGCATCACCGAGCCTTTCACGTATGGCTTGAAAAGGTTCAGCGGCGTGCGATGCACCGCCCACACAAACGCACAAGATTCGGTGAGCAACCGCTCGGCATCTTGCCATAGCTTTAATCGCTCTGGGCCTTCGCGCATCGGGCTTGCCTTAGCAAGTATCTCTTGGTATGCCTTGTCGTTCCATGTGTGGCGCCCACCGAGATTGCTGCCCTTGAAGACGCTGAGCATGTTGGAGGGGTCAAGGAAGTCCATGCCGTAGCTGATGAAGCCGAAATCTATGGTGGTCTCTGCCGGCTGGTTGTCGGCATCGCGCTTGAGCAGCGCATCCATAAAGTCCTTCACGTTCATCTGCCGCACTTCCACCTCAATGCCTAGGTTTTGCTTGATCGCGTCGGCATAAGCTTGCGCGATCGGCACGTTGGGGAAATTCGGGTCCACTCGCACCGTGAGCACCAGCCTCTCCGGCTTCTCGCCAGATTCCTCGTAAAGCTGCTTGGCCAGCGCCGGGTCATAGCGTTGAATGTCCTTTAGCGCCTCACCGTTGGCCGCTGGAAAGCCCGGCGCGAGAAACGAATAGGCCGGCCGCGCCAGCACCGGCTTGGTGATGAACTGAACGATGGCGTCACGGTCAAGCAGATGCGCCAGTGCTTGGCGGAACTTCAGGTTATCGAACGGCTTCTTTCGCACATCGAAGAAAAAGTAGTCGGTGCGGAAGTCGCCCACGTCCGGCGCAGCCTGCTTAGACAACTCGGGGTCGTTCAGCACAATGTCTACCGAAGCCGTGTCGCCGACCGGCGTGTGATCGATCTGACCGGCCTGGTAGGCCTGGAAGCTATTGGGGAACGGGATTTGGATCACCCGCTCGATGTACGGTGCGAAGTCTGGATTGACTTTAGGGTTAGCGACGTACTCGATGCGCGTCGGGGAGAAGACCTTGACGATAAACGGACCACAGGACACAGCGGTCTCCGGGTTGGTGTTGTAAAAAGGCCCGTGCGCGGCCAGCGCCTTCGCTTGCAGCGGCATGGCGTAGAGGAACAGGCGTGGCAGGTAAGGCGTCGGCTCGCTGACTTCAACAATCAGCTCGTGGTCGTTTGCACCTTTGCGTACGCCCAGCGCTTCAACCGGTAGCTTACCGGCCACCACCTCGTCGAAGTGCTTGATGTTGCCGCTGCCTTTGCCGTAGTACCACGCGAAATCGTAGGCGCTTTTCGGGTCGGCCATGTAGCGGAAGGTGGCCACAAAGTCATCCGCCGTCAGCGGCGTGTCGTCACTCCAGCGGATGTCCTGCCGCAGCTTAAACGTCCAAACCAACCCGTCGTCGCTTTCGCTCCACTCTGTGGCCGCGCCGGGGATCGTCTCAAAGTCTTTATTCAAGCGCGTGAGTGGGATGGCGAACAGGTCAGAGATGAATGGTCGGGCATACACAGCGGCGGAAATATCCACAGCGCGGAAGTTGGTGTTGTTATTGCTGAACACCAGCACTTGTTGCTCCAGCGGCGCAGCATCCTCGGGCAGCACTTTGCCGACGCTATTGCGCCTCGGACCAGCAGCGGAGGGTGGAGCTTGCTCAGGTGCAGTGGTGACCTGTGGGGGGACAGGAGAGGCCGGCGCACAGGCCGCTAGCAGAGCACTGCCCGCACCAAGCCCCGTCAGCCTCAACAAGCTACGACGCGAAAGCAGGGGGGACTTGTTGCTCATGTGTCATCTCCTTCGGGACACAGAACAGGCTCAGCGTCGAGTGTAGCAAAACTTCAGCGTGAGCAGGAAGACAACCCGGCAGCCTCACAAACTAGCCACCAGCGCTCATCCGCAAGCGCCTGTGGCGACATTCACGCTGCCGGCTCGCGCTGAAAGACGCGCCGAAGCCAGCCGTCGAGGGTCTCCCAGACACCTTCGCAACCTTGCTCCTTGAGCAGCTCATGGAAGAAGTTGGGGTACTCGTGCAGTTCGCGGCAGTGCGCAGGGAGCCGCTCGAAAAACTCGCGCGCCCCGCGATTGTCCACGTAGGCATCTTGGCCGGCCAGCAAGATCAGCACCGGCACGCTCACCTTGCCAGCTTTTGCCCGTGCTTCTGCGCCGGCATCCACGATGAAGCGCGCCAAGCGTAGCGTGAGCCGATTGTGCTTGAGGGGGTCGTTGCGCTTCCACTCCTCCCACTCAGGATTGTGCGTGGCCGGCAGGCCATCCAAGCCGCTGGGCAAGGTGGCTTTGGGCGCGAAGCGACACGCCAACCGCCCCATCAGTACTTTCATCGGCGAGGCATACGTGCGCAGCGCTGGGGCGGAGAGCGCCAGGCCGCAAATACGCTCACAGTGCCGCACTGCGTACAGCGATGCGATCGCTCCCCCCATACTGTGCCCGAGCAAGGCCGGCTTTGCGCCAAGCTCTTCAGTTGCCAGCGCGATGATTTGGTCAAGATCGTCAACGTATTGGTCGTCGTATTCGATGTAGCCGCGGGGGCCGTCGGATTGACCGTGGCCGTAATGGTCGAACGCCCATACCACGTAGCCCTCTTGCATCAGGTGGGTGGCGACGTCCAGGTAGCGGCCGCTGTGCTCAAACAAGCCATGCACCAGCACAACTGTGCCGCGCGCCGGCACATCAGGCTGCCAGTGGCGCGTGAAGATGCGGGCGTTGATGCGCGAACGGAGCGCTTGCTCAGAATAGCTGCCCATGCCTACTCTCCGCCCAGCGCGTGGCCATTCCACAGCACCTTCGCCACTTTCTCAACGACAAAATCGATCTGCTCGAGCGAGATGACGGCAGGCGGCAAAAAGCGCAACACGTTTAGGCCAGCCGGCAGTGCTAGCACACCCTCCGCCTGCAGCGCGCGCAGGAAGGGCGTCACTTTGGTGCGCAGCTCCACACCGATCAGCAAACCTAACCCGCGCACCTCACGGATGACTGGTGCGTGGATCTCCTCCAAGCGCTCTTTGAAGTATGCGCCCTTTTCCGCTGCAAGGCGCGGCAAGTCAAGCCGTTGCATCTCCTGCAGTGAGGCGATGCCGGCCGCACAGGCGAGCGGGTTACCGCCGAAGGTGCTGCCATGCGTGCCGGGCGCAAGATTTTTCACCGTGTCTGCGATACCCACTGCGCCCATCGGCACGCCGCCGGCGATGGCCTTGCCCATAGTCAGTAGGTCGGGCATGAGGCTGCTGTGCTCAACAGCAAACCACTTGCCCGTGCGAGCGAAGCCGGTCTGCACTTCGTCAACGATCAGCAATGCGCCACGCTGGGCAGTGATTTCGCGCGCGGCCTGCAGGTATTCCGGCTGAGCCGGATGCACGCCGCCCTCCCCTTGCACTGGCTCTAGGATCACTGCCGCAGTTTGGTCATCCACTGCTGCCTCGAGCGCAGCGATGTTGTTGAATGGCACATGCGAAAAGCCCGGCACGAGCGGCTGGAAAGGATCGCGGTACTTCGGCTCGAACGTGGCGCTGAGCGAGCCCAAGGTGCGGCCGTGAAAGGCGCGCACTGTTGAGATGATCTTTGGCCGGCCAGTGCTCAGGCGCGCGAACTTAATCGCTGCCTCCACCGCCTCGGCGCCGCTGTTGCAAAGGTAGACGCGCCGCAAGTTGGACGGCAACAACGAGACCAACAGCGCTTCAAACTCAGCTCGGCGGTCGTTATAAAAAATCTCGGGGCAAGTGATCAGCCGCGACGCTTGTTCGCAGATCGCGCGCGCCACGGCCGGGTTGGCGTGTCCCAACGTGCTCACGCCTTGTCCACCGACGCAATCCACGTAGGCGCGGCCCTGGTCATCCCACAGCACTGCGCCCTCGCCACGCACAATCGCGATGTCGCGCTTGGGATACACGCCGGAGGTGTGGCGACGCTCGATCTCTTGGATGCTGGACGACATGTGCCTGCAATTGTATGCTGAGGCGCGCCAGCGCTTCTCGCAACGGAGGCCGATCAGAACGCTGCCGGCAAACCACTTCAGGGCGCTTGGCGATGGCTGGGGAACATCAGCCGGCGCATCTCGTCGGGTTTGAACCAGAAGTTGTCGAACATCTCAAGCACGTAGGGCAGATGATGAGCTGGCAGCGCAACGAACAGCTCGCCGCTCGCCACTTGGTTGAAGCCGCGCCCACCACCTTCACCGAGCGCAAACACCGTGTTTTGTGTGTGCCACGGCGCTGCGAACAACGACGAGCATGACGACGGCCCAAGCTCACCGTGCGGGAATGTGCCCTCGCGCACGCTGGCCGCCCCTGCAATTTGCATCGCGCGCTGCACATCGGTGATCAGGCACAGCAAATCCAGCGGCACGTCGGGGTCGAGATCGCGCAACGGTGCAGCAGCGATCGCGCGGATCGCGCCAAACGGCAGCGTGTGGCTCTGGTGCTTGTTGCGTTTGGCTGCGATGGGAGAGAAGAAGCCTTGCGCCATGGTGAGGTATTCGCCATCGCAGATCAAGCTGCCGGCCTCCTGGTGCGACAAGAAGCCGAGGTGGTATTGCCCAACGTAGCAATCGTGGTGCTGCGCGTCCACGTAAATCTTCTTCCCTTGCTCAGCGTGATGCAGGATGCTGCAAACCGGCACACGTGCTGGCTGGTAGCCGGGCGGCGGCTCAGCGTCGCAGTATGTCACCGCAACCGGCTCACGCTTGAGCCGCACCTGCTGCATCAACACCTCGTACAAGCGCGCGCGGTCCAACGGCTGATTGGTGGAAAGCGCGCGCCACGCTTGCACATTCATCGCTCACCTCCTTCAGCCAGATCGGGGGCAACCACAATCAGAGCGCTGAGCCGGGAAAGCAATGGAGCTTGCATCCCGGCTAAAACACAAATGGGACGAAGCGCTTAGTCCGCGCCATATAGTTGGCGTATGCTGCACCCAGCGCCTGCGTCAGCAGCGCTTCCTCGCGCGGCACGCGCACTGCATAAGCCCAGGCCAACATCGCAGCGCTGATAAGCGCACCAAGCCACGTGTTCAACATCAACCCAAAACCCACCGCGCTCAACACGCCGCCAGTGTATGACGGGTGGCGCACCCAGCGATAGGGGCCGCTCTGGACAACTTGGTGATTGCGCTGCACCGCCACCTCGCCGGTGAAGAAGCGGCCCAGCGTCTGCTGTGCCCAGATGCGCAGCCCCCACCCTAGCAACACCATCCCAACGCCTAGCCATACCAACCATGCGCGCTCAGCGCCCGCAACAGTGCCGACCTTCAAGAAGCCGCACACCAGCCGCGCGACCAAGCCCACCCCAATGGCCAAACCCATTGAGGGGAAGACGCGACCCAGCCGCTGTGCATCGGCCGGGGCAGTCCGCGGCCGCCGCGACTCAGTGGCCATGAAGCCGAACTGGAAGGCTGTGAACAAGGCCGCGATCAGCTCCGAGGGAAAAACGCCCTGCGGCCCAATGAAGTAGTCGTAGCTCATCGCTTACTTGGTTACGGCCAGCGCCTGCTCCACCACGTCAGGGGTCACTACAGCGATGCCATGTCGCACAGCGTACACTTCCACCTGCGCGCGCAGCTCGCGCATGGCGCTGATGCGGCTGATCCACGGCACACCCTCCAGATGCTGCTCCAATTGCGCACGAGCTGCTTCGCTCCAAGTCAGCTTGTTTGCCGCCGCCAGCGGATTGGGTGCGTCTCTCAATTGGCCACTCGCTGCCACGTTATCGAATGGCAAGAAGTTGAACACCAGCTCGTAGTAGCGATTGACGATCTTTTGGACCACGTACACCACACCGCTGTAGCCCATGAACGGCGTGCCCAACGCTCGGCGCACCACTGCGCCAGGGAAGGCAGCGTGAATGAAGTGCGTGGCCTTAGCCTGCGCCTCGGTTAGGTAGATTTTCTCGTTCAAGCTGCCGAACAGGAAAGCGGGCTGTTTGCGATGGAGTGTCTCGCGGATTTGGATATTGTCCATCTCGCCGGGTCGTCGGGGGCGTCCACTAGCGAAATGCAGCTTCATGCCCAGCTCGTCTGCCAGCAAACGCACCAGCCCTTCGGTGTAGGTGCGCCCAGCCACCACAGCGAAATCGGTTGTGGCGAACCAGTCGCCTTGCGGCCCGCGCCAAAGGTCCCATAATGGCGCGAGCGTGGTGCGCTTCTCGCGAGCGATGAAGGCCTCAGCTTGTTCGCGCGTGCCGAGCAGATCGCCTAGCTTCTGGATGAACTCCGTGGTCTCGCGGATGCCCATTGGCGCAAACAGATAGGGCTTGCCGAGCGCCTGCGCCAGCGGTTCACCGAACTCGCGGTACATCACCACGTTCACGGCGCTGTGCGCCAGGCGCGGGGTGTCCTTCAAGGTCGCCTCGAAGGGATAGACCAGGTTCACCTTGCCGCCGGCGCCTTCGATCAAGCGCTTCAGCTCGTGCAAATCCGCGGGGGAGTTGAAGCAGCCGTAGGTGGGGCCGATGATGTTGACCATGCGCGCAACCTCTGCCGGCGGTGGTGCAGCGCGATCACGGCCGAAGCGCTCCCATAGCCACAGCAGCACGCGGTCGCGCCCCTCCCACTCATCGCCCTCTAGCGAGCGGCTCCAGAAGAACGGCACTGGTGGGTCGAGCCGGCTCAGCCAATCGCTGTGATCGGAGGAGATCATCTCGCTTTCGGCTGTGCTGACCACGATGATCTCCTTGTCCGGATGCTGTCGGCGCAGCGCCTCGACAGCGCGGCGGACAGCGCCAGCCGTGCCCAGCATGGTCACTTCCTGCTCGCGCATCACGCTGGGAGTGATGTTGTGGATGTGCGGGATGGCGTCGGTGTAGTCTGGCACGGCGGTAGCGACCAAGTTGAAGCAACCGATAGGCGCATCACAGATGAGGTGCACATCGGGCATGGTGCACATCGTCCACACGGCAGCCCAATAGCCGCTGGTGCTCTCCAGATCGCGGATCAGCTCGATCGGGGCGTGCTGCTTGCCGCCCGCAGGGACAGCTTGAAGCGTCTCCGGCAGCGTCATGGTGTGGCCTCCTCAGTTGGCAGTGTCCACTGGCACAGGCGGCGGCGCGGGGCGCTCGCCCTCGAAGAACGCGCGCATCCACTCATAGCGTGGCGCGCGCTCCAGCGCCTCACGGATGAGCTGGATCGTGCCGGCCAATCCCGCGCTGAGGAAAAGCGGCCGCACACTGAGCATGTTGGTGTAATACATGGCGGGGATGCCGCGCTGCTTAGCTTCAGCGCTCAACGGCGTGGTCCCCAGCACCAAGTCGGGCCGATAGGTGTCCAGCGCGCGAATGTCTTGCTCCAGGGTCTTTTGATAAACCACTTCGCGCGTGCCGCGGGCGCGCAACCATGCCTCATCGGCGGCGGTGTGCACCGTCTTCTGGATGCTGGTGCTGATGTAGGGCACTTCTGCGCCGGCTTCCACCAGCAAGCGGGCGTAAAGCAGCTCGTTGCCTTCGTAGCCACACACGTGGATGCGCCCGCGCAGGGGGAACTGGCGGATGATCGCCTCGCACTTCTCGCGTTCCTCACGCGCCACCTGCTCCACTACAGCTGCGTCCAGCTTGAGCGCTGCGCCAATGGATTTGATCCAGTTGTAGCTGGCCTCTGGGCCGACCGGCGCGCCGCTGATGATCGGCACGCCCGCAGCGCGCAGCGTAGCGACGCTGCCCGTGTAGAAGGGATGCACTGCTGCGATCGCGCCCACCCGCCGCGCCACCTTGTAATCCTCCAGGTTGCGCGATGGAAGATTGGCCAACAGGCCGCTGCCGATGCGCTTGAGCACTGCATCCACCGAGATCGGGTCGGCAGGGAAGACTTCGCCCAGCATGATCACCTTGCGGCGCATCTCCTCCTCATCGGCGTTGCTGCCGTCGTAGGTGAGCGGCTTCTCAACGCCAGCCTCGGTGACCTCGGTGCGCGGTGGCGCATAGCGCTTCAACAAGGCATTGATCGCCACGTCCTTGGCCTCGGGATGGGAGTGGATGGCATAGGCCGGCACGCGCACCAACACAACGTCCACACCATTGATGGTGGGCGGCAGCATCTCCTCAGTCAGGCCGGCGGTCTCGGCCACGCATAGAGAGATCGCAGCCACCAGCTTGGTGCCGGGCGTCTTGCTCGCCTCGACACATGAGGCAATGGCAGCTTCGGCGACGTTGCCGGCTACCAGCTCCCTCGTGCCAAATGCTGGCGCGGCGATGCTCTTACGCGCGGCGTAAAAGTGCGTCACGAAGGTGAGGCCATACAGGCAGCCGGTGTCAGTGACCATGGCAATTTGCACGCCATCAATGCGGGTGAGCACGCGCAAACTGCCGAAAGCGGGGCACATGGTCTGCGGTGTCAAGTTGTGATCGGGCGACACGCTATGGCCGGTTTGGGCGCGCATGGCCTCGCTGTCGCCATTCTTGCGGACTTCGATAATCTCTGGCGTGATCCCCTTGGGCACACTCACGGACATGAGATAGACCCTCCTCTCAACACCTGGCGCTGCGTTTGGCATTGCCGGTGTCAATTTAAGTATATCGGCCTCAGCCTGACCAGACAAGCGCTGTCGCTCATCCCCTGGCTCACTGCTATCAGGATGTGCCTTAACCCGCCCATAAAGTAGAATTAACGACGCCTCAGCAAGATTCAGCCTGGTGTTCTGAAGCACACCACACACTGCGACCAACTACTGAGGAGAAATCAACTATGAAGCGTTTATCCGCACTGATCGCCAGCACCGCAGTTGCCCTCGCAGCTTGTGCTGCGCCGACTACGCCAGCTCCATCCGCCTCTCAACCGACCGCGTCGCCCACTCAAGCGCCGGCAGCGTCCGTCGCAGAGCCAACCAAGCCTCCGGCGGCCGAGCCGACTACGCCGCCGCCCACTGAGGTGCCGGCACCCAAGCCAGAGAAGCTCACCGTCTTGTGCACACCCCAAGAGGATTGGTGCCAAGCAATGACCAAAGCTTTCCAAGACAAGTTCGGCATTCAGACCAGCTACGTGCGCTTGTCCTCTGGTGAGGCGCTCGCCAAGCTGCGCGCGACAAAGGACAACCCCGAGTTCAGCGTGTGGTGGGGTGGGCCGGCGGACACCTACATCGCCGCTGCCACGGAGGGATTGCTTGAGCCTTACATCTCGCCCAACGCTGCCCAAATCCCCGACGCGCAGAAAGACCCGAACGGCCTGTGGACCGGCGTATACGTCGGCGCGCTGGGCTTCTGCTCCAACAAGAACGTGCTCAGCCAGCTCGGTGTCGAGAAGCCGAAGTCTTGGGAAGACCTGCTCAATCCCAAGCTGAAGGGCCAGGTAGCCATGGCGCATCCGGCCAGCTCCGGCACCGCCTACACTGCTGTGTGGACACAAGTTGCCCGCTTGGGCAGCGTGGATGCTGCGTTTGAGTATCTCAATAAACTGCACCAAAACATCTTGCAATACACCAAGAGCGGCTCAGCACCAGGCCAAATGGCCGGGCGCGGTGAGGTGGCAGTCTCGGTCATCTTCTCGCACGACTGCGTGAAGTTCGCCGATGAGGGCATGGACATGCTCGAGGTGTCGTTCCCAGAGGAGGGCACCGGCTACGAGATCGGTGGCGTGGCGCTGATCAAGGGCGCGCCAGAGCCTGAGGCCGCGAAGATGTGGATTGACTGGGTGCTCACTGCCGAAGCGCAGGAGATCGGCCCAACGGTCAAGTCCTACCAACTGCCTACTAACCCCAACGCCAAAGTCTCTGAGCGCTCGGTCAAGCTGTCTGAGGTGAAGCTGGTGGACTACAACTTCACCGAGGCTGGGAAGAGCCGCAAGGAGATCACCAAACGCTTCGAGGACGAGATCACAGTTGCGCCCAAGTGAGCGCAGATCAGGTGCGCTGCGCAGCGTTCGGCATAGGCTGACCGCTGCGCAGCGTCTTGAGCGCCTGACTTTATCCGTGTCCCAAACGCTCGCATCCCCTGCTCGGCCCTTCCCTTGGCAGCGCGCCTGGCGCGAGTATCGCGCTATGACACGTGATCCGGCGCTGCTGATCGCCCTGCTCATTGCAACGTTGTTCGTCCTCATCGCTGTAGTGTATCCGCTTGCAGCGACGCTCGTGCAGGCCGTCTCGCCTGAAGGTGCTCGCGTGCTGGGGGATGTGCTCGGCCGACCGGTCTACCATCGCATCATCCTCAACACGTTGGTCATGGGGCTGGTGGTGGCGGCGATCGGCACGGCGGTGGGCTTTCTTTTCGCCTACGTGCAGGTGAGGCTAGCGGCGCCGGCTTGGCTCAAACGCTTGATTCACCTGGTGGCGCTTGTGCCAGTGGTGAGCCCGCCGTTTGCCGTCGCGATCGCCATCATCGTGCTGTTTGGGCGCAGTGGCTTCATCACCAGCCAGCTGTTGGGGCTGCGCCCCGATATCTACGGCCTGCCCGGCTTGACGCTCGCGATGACGCTGTCGTTCTTCACGGTAGCCTATTTGAATTTGGCAGGGCTGATGCGGGGTTTGGACCCGGCGCTGGATGAAGCGGCGACCAACCTGGGTGCCAGCAAGTGGCACGTCTTCCGCACGGTCACGCTGCCGTTGCTTGTGCCCGGCATCGCCGGCTCGTTCCTGCTGCTGTTCGTCGAGGCCATCGCTGACCTGAGCAACCCGCTGGTATTAGGCGGCAACTACACAGTGCTGGCCGCGCGGCTATATCTCGCCATTGTCGGCGAATACGACATCACCACCGGCGCTGCGCTCTCGCTCGTGCTGCTGGTGCCCTCGGTGGTGCTGTATTTTGTGCAGTTGTGGCTAGCGTCGCGCGCTTCGGTGGTGACCGTCACCGGCAAGCCTAGCGGCCGGCTGCAATTGATCGCCGACCGCCGTGTGGTTATCCCGCTCATCAGCGCAGCGCTGCTGATCACGGCGCTGGTGGCGTTGATCTACCTCACCATCCTAGCCGGGGCTTTCACCGTCTCGCTTGGCGCCAACAACGCCTTCACCTGGCGCAACTTCGAGTTCGTGCTGCTGGGCTACGGCTCAAAGGCGATGAGCGACACCACCACCATGTCCATGATCGCTACGCTGGTTGCTGGGCTGCTGAGCATGGTGATCGCGTTTTTGGTGGTGCGCGGCAAGTTCCCAGGCCGCTCGGCGCTTGACCTGGGCACCATGCTGGGCATCGCCGTGCCCGGCACGATCTTCGGCATCGGCTACCTGCTGGCGTTCAACAAGCCCACCACCCTCCTCGGGGTGACGTTGCTGCCCAAGCTGACCGGCGGGGCGGCCATCCTCGGCGGCGCGCTGGCCATCGTGATGGTGTATGTCATCCGCTCGGCGCCGGCCGGCCTGCGCGCCGGCGTGTCGGCGCTGCAGCAAATTGACCCCGCTATTGAGGAGGCGTCTATCTCCATTGGCGCAGACCAAGCAGTCACCTTTCGGCGCATCACGCTGCCTCTGATCCGCCCAGCGCTGCTCACGGCGATGATCTACGCCTTCGCCCGCTCCATGACCACGGTGAGCGCAATCCTGTTCCTCACCACACCGCAGACGCGCATCATGACTCAGCAAATCTTGAACGAGACGGAAGCCGGCCGTTTTGGCAACGCCTTCGCCTACGTCACGGTGCTGATCGCGATCGTGCTGCTTGTCATCGGCGCGCTGTTTGCGCTGATCGGCAATCGCAGCGGCGCTGAGCGCGACACAGTGCTCGCACAGCCACCCTCCGCCTCTCAGCTATGACAGAAGCTCACTCCCTCGTGCTCGAAGCGGTCACCAAAGTGTTCGAGACGCCCGAAGGCCGCCTGGTCACAGCGGTGGACCACGTGTCGCTGACGATTGGCCAGGGCGAATTCGTCACGCTGCTTGGCCCTTCGGGCTGCGGCAAAACCACTACGTTGCGATTGATCGCCGGCTTCGAGTTTCCCAACTCTGGGCGCATTCTGCTGGACGGCAAGGACATTGCCCACACACCGCCGAACAAGCGGGAAATGGCTATGGTCTTCCAGTCATACGCGCTCTTTCCGCACCTGACTGTGTTTGAGAACATCGCCTACGGCTTGCAACTGCGGCGCAAGAGCAAAGCGGAGATCACACGCATCGTGCATGAGATGATGGAATTGGTGAACCTGACCGGCTTGGAACACCGCCGCCCCACCGCACTATCCGGCGGCCAACAACAACGCGTGGCGCTAGCGCGCGCGATGGCCGTGCAACCGAAGGTGCTGCTGTTCGACGAGCCGCTCTCCAACCTCGACGCTAAGCTGCGGGTGGCGCTGCGCTCGGAGATTCGCCAGTTGCAAAAGCGGCTGGGTATCACCAGCGTCTACGTCACCCACGACCAAGCCGAGGCGATGAGCTTGTCGGACCGTATCGTAGTGATGAACAACGGCCGCGTGGAGCAGGTGAGCACGCCAGCAGCGCTATATACTCGCCCTGCCACCCGCTTTGTGGCGGACTTCATCGGCCGGGCCAACTTCATCAACGTGCAGGTCTCCGCAGTGCGCGATGGCCACGCGCTGATCCACCTCTGGGGTCACGAGATGGCGGTGCCGGCGCACGAGGCCGTGCGCCCAGGCCCGGCGACGCTCATGCTGCGGCCGGAGGCGATCCGGGCCAGCCGCGATGGCGGGGAGTGCTGCGGCTGCTTCACAGGCCGTGTGCGCTCCGCCACCATCCTGGGCAACAGCATGGAATACGAGATCGAAACCCATGGCCAAGCCATCAGCGTGAGCGACACCAGCACCATCTGGGGCGGGATGCTCGCCGAAGGCGATGCGATCCGCTGGGACTTCGCGCCGGAGCGGGGATTCGTGATGCCGCCGGAGCACCAGGGGTAGGCAGCCGGACTTCCCCTCGCCCACCCCTCGGCTCTCCCCAGCTTTGCACTACGGGTCTTTGCGCGCAACCGGCACGAAGATGCGATATTCCACCTGCACTGCCACGCTGTTGGAAGCCACAACCGCCGGATAGGTGGATGAGGTCACGGTGGCCGCGTTGGTTAACACCAAGCCGGCAGTGACCGGCGCGGTGACCACGATCTGGATGGGCGGCGCAGCGCCGACGCCAAGCGTCGGCCTCGTGCAGGTCACGGTCAGTGCCGATTCGCTGCACGTCCAGCCGAATCCTAGCGCGCTCACAAAGCCCACCCCCGCCGGCAGGGCGTCGGTGACAGTGATGTCGCTGGCGGTGTTCGGGCCGAGGTTAGTCACTGCCAAGGTGTAGGTGAACACGCCGCCAGGGGCTACTGCGCCGGAGATCGGGCTAGCCGTGTTCACTCCCTTGTTTATCACCAAGTGTGACACCGGCGTGAACACGGTAGCGCTGTTGTCGGCCGGGTCCACTTCAGCTTGGTCGGCGCTGGCCGTGGCTGTGTTGGTGATCACGCCAACCGAAGAGGTGCTGACCTTGTAGATCATCACTGCCGTGCCGAGCGGGTTGAGCGAGGCCAAGGTGAACGTCACGCCGTTCGCGCTGCTGCTCTGCAACGACACTCCGGCGGATAGCCCAGACACGCCTACAAACGCCGCCCCGCTGCCCTGGAAGACGTCCGTGATCACCACACTGGTGGCAACGTTGGCGCCTAGGTTCTTGACCGTGACTACGTAGAACACATCCTGGCCCGGCAACGCCGGCGAGGGCGTGGCGAACTTTGTCACTCGCAAGTTGATGGCTGCCGTCACCGGGGTAGTGATGGTGAACACATTGTCGGCGGGGTTGGCGTCCACATCCCCGGACGCCACCTGCACGGTGTTCGTGAATATCCCGCTTACCGGCGCGGTGGCCGTGAACACCAGCGTGGTGGACGCGCCGGCCGGCAAGCCGCTCAAACTAAACACAGCCTGGGTGAAGGTGCTACTGCTCAGCACAAAGCCGCCGCTGTTGACTACGCCGCCGAAGATCGCGTCGCCGTCTAGAGCGTCGGTCAGAACAATCCCGCTGGCCGGCGCGAAGGGGCTGAGATTGGTCACAACCACGGTGTAGGTGACGGGTTGGCCGGCCAGAGCCGGAACCGGCTGCGCCGACTTGCTCACGGCCAGATCGGGCAGCTCACGCTCGAACGCGCCGAGGTCGCAGGCCAGCCCCTGCGGGCGGGGGATGCCACGCTGGTCGTCGCTTGCGCCGCACGCGCTGGCCGCGTTGATCGCCGGGCTGCCGAGCGAAAGAGCGTGGTTGAGCGTCGGTCCGCCGTTGAGCGCCAACGGCTGCAGGAGCGGGTCGGTGTTCAAGATGGCAACGCCGCATGTGCCGTCGCTCGACAGCGAATTCCCCACGCTGGCGAGCAATGTGTCGCAGTTGCCGCCGCCGTTGTAAGCCAGCAGCGTCGCCGCGACCTGCACCTGCGACCCACTGGACACGCTCACGCCCACGCCGCCGGTGTTGCTGGCGACCGTGGTGTGGGTGAGATACGCCGTTACCCCCACGCTGCTCAGACCACTGCCATTTGGCGCGCTGTTGCCGCTGAACGTGCTGTTGATGCTCTCTAGACCGGCAACGTTGTAAGTTCCACCGCCGAAGCTGGAGGCTGTGTTGCTGACCAGCGCGCTATAGGCGAGTTTTGCCTGGCCACCGTTGTAGAGGCCGCCGCCCAGGGCCGCACTATTGCTGCGCAGCGTGCTGCTGATGCTTTCGAGCATCCCGCCAGTGCCGTTGTGTGCGCCGCCGCCGGCGCCAGGCACAACGTTGCCCACAACGGCGCTGCGTTCTACCTGCAAGCGCCCCTCGTTGAACACACCGCCGCCGTTGGTCGCGCTATTGCCCTCGATCACCGTGTCCAGGAAGGCAAGGCGACCTGCGGCGCTGTTGTATGCGCCGCCGCCTCGATCGCCAGCCTGGTTATCGCCGATCAAGCTTGAGCGGACGAGCGCGTCGCCGCTGTTGTTGTAGATACCTCCGCCGTCTTTGGAGTTCGGGCCGGTGTAAAAGGCGCGGTTGAGGCGCACAACGCTGTTATACATGTGTGCGCTAGTCGCTTCGTTGTCCCATCCTCCGCCGCGGCCGGCGGTGTTGCTCAGCACTTGCGTCCCGCTGATAAAAGCGCTCTGTCCAACGGTATTTATGCCGCCACCAGCGCCGAAAGTGGAGGCGGTTGCCGTGTTGCTCACCACCAGCGCGTTTGTCATCGTCAACGCGCCGTAGCTGGCCACCCCGCCTCCAATCGCAGACCCACCTTGCGCAAGGTTGTAGCTGACCTCGGCGTCCTCCAGCACTACAACCTTCGCTTCGATGCCGCCACCGCTCGCACTGCCAAAGACGCTGGAGTCGCCTCGCGCGGTGTTGCTCACCACACGGCTCTCGCGCACGACAAGCCGCGAGCTGCCTCCCAACAGCTCTGTGCTGGCAATGCCGCCGCCGTTGGCGCGGAAGCCGTCAGCAGTGTTTGCCTCCACCAACACCTGGGTCAGCGTGAGCGCGCTGTTCACGCCGTAGATGCCTCCGCCCCTTGCTTGCGCCGACACACTCGCGCTGTCCCTCACCACGCGGTTGCCCTCCACCACCGTGTCGGTGAAGTAGCCGGTGCCGCTGATCCACACGCCGCCGCCGGCGACATTGATGTTGAGCGACCTCGCTTCGTTGCCGCTGATCTCTCCACCCTCGACGTGCAACGAGTCC
Source organism: uncultured Anaerolineae bacterium (assembly GCA_938028725.1). Lineage (GTDB taxonomy): Bacteria > Chloroflexota > Anaerolineae > J036 > Brachytrichaceae > CALIMH01. The sequence continues at coordinate 125,412 of CALIMH010000007.1, forward strand.
GCCTGTTGATAGATGCCGCCGCCGCCAGGTGGAGGCGGCGGCGTCGCTGTCCCGCTCACCAGCGCTCGATTGCTCAGCACGTCGGTGTTGCTCAGCACCAGATTGCCGCTGCTCCAAATCCCGCCGCCGCTCGCAGGCTGGCTCACGAACGCCCCTGCCGTGTTGCTCAATACGACGCTGTCCTCCAGGCGCAGCTCGACCACTGCCTGGCTATGGATGCCGCCGCCGTCTCCCTCCGCTTGGTTGAAGGCGATCAGGCTGTTCGAGATCACCTTATAGGCCGCACCGCCCACCGTGGCCAAGCCACCGCCGACGCCGCTGATGGCTGTGTTGCCGCGCAGCTCGCTGTTCTGCACCACCAAGCTTGCAGCTTGCTCCCATAGCCCACCGCCGGCCACATTCGCCGTGTTGGTGAGGATCCGACTGCTCTCGACGACAAGCGCCTCGCTCGACTGGTGGCAGACACCACCGCCGCGGGTCGCTGCTGCGCTGGTTTGCACGGTCACATTGTGCAACACCAGGCTGCCGCCGCCGCGATTCCGCACACCGCCGCCGCCGCCAAAGCAAGGCTCAGTGCTGGTGCCGGTTTCATTGGGAGAGCTAGCGGGCACAAGGCCGCCCTGGATGGTCAGATTGCGCAATACGACTGAGGCCGTCGTCGCGCTCGACGACACAACGTCGAAGATGCGGTCAGCCCAGCCCGATGGGTCGCCTTGGACTATCACACCTGTAGTGCCGCCGTCAATCGTCAGCGTCACCCCGCCGGAGGCCGAGGCATCATCGGCGACGATGTCCAGGTCGAGATACGCGTTGTCGTCGTTGCCGGTCAGCGTGGCGGTCGTATTCGTCAGCGTCACCGTGGTCACGCCGGGCGCGAACACGATCACATCGCTGCCGAACGCTCCGTCGCCGACGCAACCGCCGAAGGCGGCGTTTCTGTTGGCTGATTCAATCGCCTCGCGCAGCGAACATTCTGCGTTCGGATTCGAAACGTCAAACTCATCCACACTTGTGGTGACCGTGATCGTCGCCGCGCTGGCGGCATTGGCTGCGAGCAACGCCCCACCCAATGCCATAACCGCACCAACTATCAGCTTCAAACGAGTGAGTTTACCGAGCAAAGCGTCCCACATACTTGTGCCTCCTTGTGTATGGCTTGTGTATGAGTTGTGAGAGTGATTCTCAAATCTCCCACTCGGGCTAAACCATAGCACGGTTCGGCCCCCGCACAAGCGCCAGCATCTATGCTCCGCCGTGCACCTTCGCGAGCAGGCCGGCCACCACCGCCTCGGCCGGCGCGGGCAGGGCGGCTTCCTGGAAGCCCAGCACGGCGACCAGCGGCATGTCCAGCATGAAGTTCAGCGCGTCCATGCCGATCGGCTCGCCACCGGCTTCCGCGCCCATCACGCGCGCCATCTCGCGGCGCATCTGCTCGAACAGCGGGCCAAACACCGCCCTCCCACGCGGATCGGCTAACCACTCGCGGACGGTGGACTCTGCGTCCAGCGCGCAGGGCAGCGCTACGGTGGATTCCAGCGCGACGGTGACGGTGTGGCGAACGTCCGCCGACGAGGCGCCGATCAGCAGGTCAAACTCGCCGCTCTCCGTGACCCACCGCTGGTATTTGGGGTGATAAAAGGCGAAGGCGCGGAAGTCCAGTGAGATGGCCACTGTCCGGGTCTCGCCAGGTTGGAGTTCCACTTTGGCAAACCCTTTCAACTCCTTCGGTGGCCTGGGCAGCGATGCTTGTCGGTCGCGGACGTACACCTGCACCACCTCCTTGCCGGCCACGGCGCCGGTGTTGGTCACGTCCACATACACGGTCACGCCGTCCACGTCGCGGAACGTGGTCGCAGAGACGCGCGGGTTGGTGTATGCAAACGTGGTGTACGAAAGCCCAAAGCCGAAGGGGAAGAGCACCGGCAGCGCTTTGGCGTCGTAGTAGCGGTAGCCGATGTATGGCCCTTCGCCATAGCGCACTTTGCCTGCCTCGCCGGGCCAATTGAGGTGCGCCGGCGTGTCCTCCAGGCGCAGTGGGAAGGTCTCGGCCAGCTTGCCGGAGGGGTTCACCTTGCCGAACAGGATGTCGGCGATCGCGCCGGCGCCGGCCTGGCCCATCATCCACGCCTCTAGCACGGCGGCGACGCTGTCAATCCACGCGCTCATCACCATAGGCGCGCCGTTGTTGAGGATCACCACGGTATTCGGCTGGGCTGCAGCCACCGCTCGAATCAAGGATACTTGCGCGGGCGGGAGGTCAAGGCTTGCGCGGTCGTAGCCCTCCGACTCGCTGAGCGGCGGCAGTGCAGCAAAGACCAGGGCGACATCCGCTTCGGCTGCGACGCGGACGGCCTCGTCAATGAACTCTTGGCGCGGCGAGCCGTCGGCAGGGTAGCCTTCGGCGTAGGCCCAGCGGATGGCCGCGCCGTGCTGGCGCAGCGCATCCCAGGGCGCGTCCACGCGCGTGGGGTTGACGTTGGAGCTGCCGCCGCCTTGGAAATACGGCTCGCGCGCGGAGCGGCCGATCACCGCTATGCTTGCAACGCCTGTGAGCGGCAGCACGCCGTTGTTCTTCAGCAGCACCATGCCCTCGGCGGCGATTTGTCGCGCCAGGGCGTGATGCGCCTCGGCGTCGAAGTCGCCGCCCTTGGGCGTGCGCCGGGCTTTGTCCACCAGCCGCAGCACGCGCCGCACAGCGTCGTCGAGCGCCGCCTCGGCGACAAGGCCGGCGCGGGCCGCCTCCACCACGGCGCGCGCGTGCGAGGGCTTCGGGCCGGGCATCTCCAAATCTAGGCCGGCGGCCAGCGATTTGACGCGGTCGCGCACCGCGCCCCAGTCCGACACCACCACGCCCTCAAATCCCCACTCCTGCTTGAGGATGTCGGTGAGGAGTTGGCGGTGCTCCGAGGCGAGCACGCCGTTCACCTTGTTGTAGGCGCACATCACCATCCACGGCTTGGCGCGCTTGACGGCCGCCTCGAAGGCGGGCAGATAAATCTCGCGCAAGGTGCGCTCGTCCACCTCGGCGCTGATGACCATGCGCTGGAACTCCTGGTTGTTGGCGGCGAAGTGCTTCACGCACGCGCCGACGCCTCGGCTTTGCAGGCCGTTGATCAGCGCGACCGCCATTTCGCCCGCCAAGAACGGGTCCTCCGAGAAGTACTCAAAGTTGCGCCCGCATAGCGGCGAGCGCTTCATGTTGACGCCTGGCCCCAGCAGCACGTCCACCCGCAAGGCGATGGCCTCTTCCGCCAGCGCCTCGCCCATCTGCTGAAGCAGGGCCGGATTCCACGTGGCAGCCAAGCAGGAGGCAGTGGGGAAGCAGGTGGCGGGTAGGCTTTGGGTGAGCAACAGGTTGGCGTCCGTGGTGCGGCGCAGCCCGTGCGGGCCGTCGGCCATGGTGATCGCGGGCACGCCGAGGCGCTCCACCGCCGAGGTGTCCCACGCTGTGGCGCCGATGCACAGCGCGGCTTTCTCCTCTAGGGTCATCTGGGCAAGCACAGCTTCGACATCTAACATGGAACGTTCCTCCAACAGCTTGGCTTGAGATTAGCACAGGACACGAAGCTGCGCTCTACCGGCGCTGCCAACCGCTCTGCTCAAGCGGCCAGCGCGGGCCGGCTACCCTCCTCCGCCCAGACCACGATCGTCCACGCTGTGCTCGCGCGCCCGCTGCATCGTTACCACTCTTCAGCGCGGCTGCGAACAGGCCAGCTGGTCGTCCGAGATGCGATGGGCTGCCGAACCGCAGGGCGCGATAGGTGAACGTCAGGGTGTAGGTGCGCAGGCTAGTGGTGCGGGCAGGAGGCGTCTAAATGTCGCGCGGGTCATCCGTCATCATCACTAAGCGCGGGTAAAAGCGCGCCACGATCTCGACAAGGTCGGCCTGCGCCTCCATCACTGCGTGAATGTCTTTGTAGGCCTGGGGCGACTCGTCCAGCCCACCCCCGAGCAGGACAACGCCACGCTCGCGCAAATAAGCGTCGCGCTCGCGCGCGCTGAGCTGCCGAAAGGACTGATTGCGGCTGAGACGCCGCCCAGCGCCGTGCGAGGCGCTGTTGAGCGCGTGCGGATTACCTTTACCGCGCACCACGAACCCTGGGTCGCCCATGCTGCCTGGGATGACGCCAAGGGCGCCACGATGGGCAGGTGTGGCGCCTTTGCGATGCACATACACCTGCCGGCCGTCAGGCAGTGTCTCCAGCCATGCAAAGTTGTGATGGTTCTCCACCGTGGTGATCACCTCCAGGCCGCAAGCGCGGGCGATGCGGCGATGGATCACCCGATGGTTGGCAGCAGCATACTTGCCGGCCAGGTTCATCGCCAGCCAGTACTCTTGCCCTGCTGCGCTGTCTATGTCCAGCCAGGCCAGATGAGCCAGCTCCCCCGTTAACTCCGGATGCTGAGCGCGCGCCACGCGGCTGTAGTGCTCTGCGATTTGGTAGCCTACCCCACGGCTGCCGCTATGCGAGAGCAGCGCCAGGTGGCGACCTGGTGGGAAGCCATCGCCCGGCTGCACCACTTCCAGCTCCCCAAACTCGACAAAGTGGTTGCCGCTGCCAGACGTGCCGAGCTGTCGGGCGGCCTTGTCCTTCAGCGCGCGCAAGAGGGGCAGCGCCTCCCAGTCGGGATCGTCCATCACAGCGTCAGATTGAACGGGCTTCCACTCCGCGCCGGCGCCGAAGCGGGTGTGCTCACGCAGGATGCGCGCCAGGCGATCGCGCTGCTGTTGCAGCAGCGCCGGCGGCGCGTCGAACACGCTCAAGCGCATCCGGCAGGCGATATCCACCCCCACGGCGTAGGGGATCACCGCACCCTCCGTGGCGATCACACCGCCAATGGGTACGCCGTAGCCGACGTGCGCATCCGGCATCAACACACCTGCCACTGTGATTGGCAGGCGCATGGCGTTGTGCATCTGCTGCTTGGAGGCTTCGTCCACCAGCGGCTCACCCCAGATTGCGAAGGGGAGCGACTCCGGCCTGATCTGGTTGGTGCTGCGCACAACGTGATGATGTATTATGCCACTCACGCGCCGCTCATCTCATGAGGGGTGCGTAACGCTGGGCGAACGACTGACTCATGCCTTTAGTTGGGCGACCAGTAGAATGGGCCAGGTGCAAGCTGCGCACGCGCTGCACTGACTACACGGCTATCAAACAGGAGCGAACATGTACATTGAGTCCATCGTCGCCCGCGAAATCCTTGACTCGCGTGGCAATCCCACTGTAGAAGTGGACGTTTTGCTCGAGGACGAGACCATGGGCCGCGCCAGCGTTCCCAGCGGCGCCAGCACCGGCGACAACGAAGCCGTTGAGTTGCGGGACGGCGACCCCGCTCGTTACCGCGGCAAGGGCGTGAAGAAGGCCATCAACCACATCAACACCGAGATCGCTGCGGCGCTGGAAGGCTGGCCGGTGGTCGATCAGGTCGGCATTGACCACTTACTGCTTCAACTTGACGGCACCGAGAACAAAAGCCGCCTGGGCGCCAACGCGATCTTGGCGGTGAGCTTGGCTGTCGCGCGCGCAGCAGCGGCCAGCCTGGGCATGCCGCTGTTCCGCTACCTCGGCGGAGTCAACGCGCGCGTCCTGCCCACTCCAATGATGAACATCCTGAACGGCGGCAAGCACGCCGACAACAGCACCGACTTTCAAGAGTTCATGATCTTGCCGGTCGGCGCTGCGTCGTTCACAGAAGCGCTGCGCATGGGCGCGGAGTGCTACCACGCCCTGCACAGCGTGTTGAAAGCTAAGGGCTACAGCACCAACACAGGTGATGAGGGCGGCTTTGCGCCCTCTCTCAAAAGCAACGTCGAAGCAGTAGAGGTGATCCTGGAGGCGATCGTGAAAGCCGGCTACAAGCCCGGCGATGATATCGCCATCGGCCTCGACCCAGCCACAAGCGAGATTTACGAGAACGGCAAGTACCACCTCACCAAAGAGCGCAAGTTACTCACCAGCGACGAGATGATCGCCTACTGGGAGAACTGGGTGCGCCAGTACCCTATCGTCTCCATCGAGGACGGCCTGGCCGAGCACGACTGGCAAGGCTGGCAGCGCTTGCACCAGGCGCTGGGTGAGCGCGTGCGCCTGATCGGCGACGATCTGCTCGTCACCAACCCCAAGTTCGTACGGCAGGCGATCGCTGAGCGCGCCTGCAATGGCTTGCTGTGCAAGGTCAACCAAATTGGCACGCTCACCGAAACTATCGAGGCGGTGAATTTGAGCTTGCGGGCAGGCTGGGCCGTGGCTGTATCCCATCGCAGCGGCGAGACGGAGGACACCACTATCAGCGACCTGGTGGTCGCGCTCAACACCGGGCTGATCAAAACTGGCGCGCCGGCGCGCGGCGAGCGCACAGCAAAGTACAACCAGCTGTTGCGGATCGAGGAACAACTGGGTGAGAGCGCCCAGTACGCTGGGCGCATGGCGCTCAAACAGTAGGCGTCACCCCCAGCAGACACCGCGGGACGCAAGGAAGATGCAGAAGGCTCAAGCACGCGTGTCGCGCCGCGACTTGCTCAAGTTGGGCGCAGTGGGGGCGGCGAGGGTGGTGTTGCCGCCCCTGCCTGACCCTGCACGAGGTGAGCCCAGCATGGCGCCCTCGGCGTTGCCGGCTGAGTCCCCTCTTCGCTTTGCGTATGGGCGCGCGCTCTTCGCCAACGTGCCCATTTACGCCGAGCCAAACCGCGCCGCGCAGAAAGTGCGCAGCTTGGCGCAGCACGAGGTGATCGCCATCCGCGGCGAAGTGAAGGGCGAGGCTGTCAGTCGTCACAACGCCACATGGTACGAGGTGGAGGGCGGCTTTGTGCACTCTGCCGGGCTGTGCCCCACGCCGTGGCAGCTTCAGCCGCCCCGCACCGATGCGGGCGAGGCGGGCTTCTGGGCCGAGGTGAGCGTGCCCTTTGTGGTGGTGCATCGAGGTCCATCGCTGAAGGCCAGACGCTCGCCCTACCGTTACTACGGCGGCGCTGTGTTTAAGGTGGTTCACGTATGGCCGTCTCAGGATTCTGCCGGCGAGGCCATCCCCCAAGGCGCGCTGCCTTTTGGCGGCCAAGCCCGCTGGTGGTATCAAGTGGAGGATGAAATCTTCCCCGGCGCTTACTACGTTCCCGCCGAATATCTGCGCCCGATTCCGCCGGAGGAGTTTGCGCCGATTGCACCAGACGTTGACCCTCTCGACAAGCGCATTGTGATTGACTTGCGCGAACAGCGCCTGCACGCCTACGAGCGCAGCGCGGAGGTGTTCTCTTGTCGCGTTGCCACCGGCGCGGTGCTCAGGCTCAAGTCGAGCGGGGCAAGCGCCAACTTCACCACCACCCCTGGCGAGTGGGTGGTGTATCGCAAGACGCCGAGCCAGCACATGTACGGCGGCGCTGTGGGCAACGACGGCGCCTTTGACCTACCTGGCGTGCCCTGGGTCAGTTACTTCACGCCTACCGGCATCGCCATCCACGGCGTGTATTGGCACAACGACTTTGGCATCCCTCGCAGCCACGGCTGCGTCAATGCCCCCACCGAGGCCGCGCGTTGGCTGTGGCGTTGGACCTTGCCGGCGCCTGACTACAGCGAGCGCTACATCACGCTGCCGCCCAAGGAGCGTCGCAACCCGCAATATGGCACGCGCGTGAGCGTGCTGCGCTCGCGTTCACATGCCGCCGGAACTGTGCTCCTCCCGGCGGCCGCGGCTGGTGGCGATGGACACCACAATTAGCACAGCCAACACTGCCGTGGCCACCATCAACACCACAAAGAAGAAGTCGAATAGCCCTGGCAGTGTGGTCAGCGGGATCAGCAGAAACAGCGCCACCACCATCACCGCCGGCCACGATCCATCAAGCCTGAAACCTTTCATCGTTCTCCGATCATGCCATGTGCGCTCAAAGTTGCTTCAAGCCACTGAAATTTGCCGAGAGGCGCTTTCCCCCTACGCTGGGGAAGAACACCTCCAGCTCTTCATCATCGCCAATCGGCGCGCTGCTCAGCACGACCCCACTACCGAAGTGAGGATGGCTCACCCGGTCGCCAGGCCGAAAGCGCAGGCTGGCCTTAGGCTTGACAGGCTCAGATTGCCATTGCGATGCTTTGCGCTTGGCGCCGGCGCGTCCCCCCACATTGCCCTCCAGCAGCTCCGGCGGCAAATCGCGCAAGAAGCGTGAGGGTTCCGTCACATCGTCCTCGCTCCAGAAGGAACGGCGAAACGGGTAGAGCAAGTAAAGCCGTTCCTGCGCGCGCGTGATGCCCACATACAGCAGGCGACGCTCTTCTGCGATCTGTTCGGGGTCATCCAATGTGCGGCTGTGAGGCAGTGTGCCCTCCGACAAGCCGACGATAAACACCACGCGAAACTCCAGCCCCTTAGCTGCGTGCAAGGTGAGCAACACGGGCGCGTCCACACGCTCATCGAAGTCGTCCACGTCGCTCACCAGCGACACCTCGGCCAGGAAGTCGGCTAGCGACAAGCCGCCTGCCTCAGCGATCACGTTGCGCAGCTCTTGGACGTTCTCCCAGCGCTCCTCGCCTTCTTGTGTGCCATCGCGCAGGTAATCCGCGTAACCACTCGTGTTCAAGATGTGGTCAAAGAGCTGCAGCAAGCTCGCCTGTGCACTCAGCGCGATCCAGGATTGCCACCGTTCTGCGAAGGCTTGAAGCGCTTTTGCTGCGCGGCCGTCAACTGCTCCCTGTTGGATGGCCTGCAGCGGTGTGAGGCCTCGCGCACGCGCGACCAACTCGAGCTGGGCAAACGTTTTCTCGCCGATGCCGCGGGGCGGCACGTTGATCACGCGCTGAAGGCTGACCGTATCTGCCGGGTTATGCACAATGCGCAAGTAGGCAAGCGTGTCCTTGATCTCGCGGCGAGCGTAGAAGCGGGTGGCGCCAACTAGGCGATAAGGCTCACCCGCACGTATGAACGCTTCCTCCAGTGCGCGCGACTGGGCGTTGGTGCGATACATCACCGCGATCTCGCCGCGCTGAGCTGCACCACGCCGCGCGATCTCGCGGATTGTCTCAACCACATACTCCGCTTCCTCTCGCTCGTCAAACAGCTCTCGCACCACGATGCGTGGGCCACGCCCTCGATCAGTGAACAACTGGATGTGTTGACGCTGTGCATTTTTGCGGATCACAGCCATGGCCGCGTCGAGGATGGTCTGCGTGCTGCGATAGTTCTGCTCGAGCGGGATCACGCGCAGGTCAGGGAAGTCTTGTCGCAAGCGGTAGACGTTGCGATAGTCCGCACCACGCCAGGCATAGATGGATTGGTCTGGATCGCCCACGCAGAAGAGACGCCGGTGCTCCATCGCCAGCAGCTTCACCAGCGCGTACTGCGCGACGTTGGTGTCTTGAAACTCGTCCACCAAGATGTGAGCATAGCGTTCACGCGACCGTCGCAACACGTGTTCGTCTCGCTGCAACAGCAGGACGCTCTCCATGATCAAGTCGTCGAAGTCCAGGGCGTTATTTGCGCGCAGCAGCGCGTTGTATTGCACATAGGCGCGCTGGACAATTTCGTCGAAATAGCTCTGGAGAGGGTAAGCAGCGGGAGCGATAAGCTCGTTCTTGGCTCTGCTAATTGCAGCGTGGATTGCGGCAGGGCGGAACTTTTTCTCGTCCAGGTTGAGCGACTTGAGCACCGACTTCATCAAGGCGAGCTGGTCGTCGGAGTCGAAGATGACAAAGTTGCGGTCCAGTCCTGCTGAGTCGGCTTCACGTCGCAGCAGCCGCGCACACAAGCTGTGAAAAGTTCCCACCGCTAGCCTGTCCAGCGCGCTGTGGCCGAGCAGGTGGCTGAGACGATCGCGCATCTCGCGCGCCGCCTTGTTGGTGAAAGTGACTGCCATGACGGCCTGCAGGTGAGGCGGCCGCGTTCGCAACAACCATGCTACGCGGTGCACCAGCACGCGCGTCTTGCCGCTCCCTGGCCCGGCCAACACCAACACCGGCCCATCCTCGGCTGTCACCGCCTGAAGTTGCTGGGGGTTCAACTTCTGGAGCAGCTCATCCATGCCGTAATACTGCACATTTTACGGTAGGGGACGAAGCTCAGCGTAGCGGTCAGCAACTCCTTTACGTGCTCGAGGGGGGCGTGGATGTCGGCGTCTCTGTGGCGGTTGGCGTCTCTGTAGCGGTGGGTGGGGGTGTCGGCGTGGCTGTGGCTGTGGGCGTTGGTGTAGCCGAGGCGGTCGGCGTGGGCGTGGCTGTGGCTGTGGGCGTGGGTGTAGCCGAAGCGGTCGGCGTGGGCGTGGCTGTGGCTGTGGCCGTGGGCGTAGGTGTAGCCGAGGCGGTTGGCGTGGGCGTAGCTGTGGCCGTGGGCGTAGCGGAGGCGGTCGGCGTGGGCGTCGGCGAAGATGGGACGCTTGCAGCCGTGGGCAGCGCTGCGAGCGCGGCAAAGTCGAAGTCGAGCACCAGCTCAGAAACCCACCCCTGACGCTGGTCTGGCAGCTCAACCAAAAACCAGATGTCGCCTTGGATGCGGACAAACGCTTGAGCCGGCACGCTCAACCCCGCCGGCAGCGTGGTGATGACGTCGAAGGAGACGCCGGGGCCTATGCGCACGCGCGCGCCATCTACTGCCACCCGCAAAAGAGCAACTGGCGTCGTTGCGCCAGTAGCCGGCATACCCGTCGTCGGCGATGGAGGAGCGGCAGGCAGCGGTGACGACGTAGGAGTTCTGGAGGGCGCAACAACCGCGAACAGCGTCACCGGCGGGCGGCTGGCAAATGGCGCGGCAGACAGCGACGGTGCGTTGCCGAGGCGGATCGCGCGCATCATGATCAACACTGAGACTCCGATCAGGCCAACAGCGCTGACTATCAGTGATGCCACCAGCATCGGCTTGCGCGACGGCGCGCGCGGTTGCGCGAGTGCAGCTTGTGCTTCTGTTTCGACAGCATTCCTTCGCTCGGCGCTGGCAGTGCTGCGGGCTGGGGGAGTGTAGTAGCGAGAGAGCAGCGGCAACGTCTGTGTCTCGCTGGATACATTCGCCGCAGCCGCGCGGGCGAATTGGCGGGCCATTTCGCCGGCTGACTCAAAGCGATCTTCAGGGCGCTTGGCCAGGGCACGCTCCACCACCTGCACACACGCCTCAGAAAGGTCCGGGCGCAGCCGGCGCAGGTCTGGCAGCGGTTCTGAGACATGCTTCATCGCCACGCTCACGCCACTTGGACCTCGGAAGGGCGGCACGCCGCTCAGCATCTCGTATAGCACCACGCCGAGCGAGTAAATGTCGCTGCGAGGGGTGAGCGGCTTGCCCATAGCTTGCTCCGGGCTCATGTAAGCGGGCGTGCCCATCACCAGCGATTGGGTGAGATCGTGCGATGCCTCCTCGCCGGCCAAAGCCTTGAAGACGCCAAAATCGCTCAAGAACACTTCGCCGTGGTTGTCGAGAAGGATGTTGCCCGGCTTTAGGTCGCGGTGGATAATGTGCCGAGCGTGAGCCTCGTCCAAGGCGCTCGCCACCCGCAGCAACACATGGGAGGCGTCCAGCAAGTTCAGCCGCCCATACATCAGGGCATCGGCAAGCGAGCCGCCAGGCATGTAGCGCATCACCAAGTAGGGCTGGCCGTCCTCCTCACCGAAGTCGTAGATCGGCACAATGGCCGGATGCTCTAGGGTGGCGATCACGCGCACCTCGCGCTCAAAGCGCTCTCGCGCGTGAGGCTGATGCTGCATGCTGCGGGGAAGTAGTTTGATGGCGACATCTCGGCCGACGCGCGGGTCATGCGCCAAGTACACGATAGCCATGCCGCCCCGCGCGATCTCCTGCTTGATCTGATAGCGGCCAATCGCTTGCAGCTCAGCCATAGCCCCCCTGCTGAAATTAGTTGCCGAACAGCAGCCACACTACCCAATGCAGCGCAGCATGGAGCAGCGCAGGCACAGTCAGATTGCGTGTGGACAAGAACGCCCGCCCCCCAAAAGCCCCGACCACAACACCCACGGCCGCACCCCACCATGCCTGAGGCGTCTGCGCAGCTAGCAGTAGCGCGGTTAGCGCAGACGTCGCCACTACCGCAGTGAGGCGAGACAACCGCAGATTATCCACCAAATGCGCCAGCAACACACCACGCAGGAACATCTCGCGCGGTAGAGCAGTGAACAGGAACAGCTCCAACCAACGGCCTAGGACATCCCAAGCTGACCAGGTGTCAACTTGAAACGCGAGCGGTTGGGTCGCCAAGCCTAACGGAAGGATCAAGGCTACGGCAAATCCCAAGTTGGCCGCCCACGCGCTCAAACCGCGTGGCGTGGGCACGAAGGAGATCGCCACTTGTTCCTGGCTGCCGACGGCAACGGTATAGGCCAAGAGCAGCAGCACAGCAAAGTCAAAGTAGCCACGCTGCCCATTACCCACAAGCGGAACTGCCGGGAACGCTTTGAACTCGACGATGAGCCATGCGCTGAGCAGGCCGCAAATGCGCAGGAAGTGTTGGTCTCGAGGCTGCCTCACTCTCATCGCCAGCAGCAACGCTGCCGGCATCAACAGCATCACCGCCCGCAGCGCCCAGTCCCAGCCAGAGAGCGCGAACAGTTCAGCACTCTGGTCGCTCTGCACCAGCAGCGCGAGCGTTGGCAACGCCACTACGGTAACACCGAGGCTGGCGTCCACGCGGCGTCGCTCCTGCTGGTCCAGCAACACCGCAGAAGGAGGCAACACGAACAAGGTGAGGTAGAAAGCCACCTCCGCAAAATCCACCGTTGGCTCGAGGGGCATCAAAGCCAAAGCTGGCGCCAGCAATGCAGCCGGCAGAAGTCCCATGAGCAAGGGCTGCCGCGCGGCTGCTCGCTTCACCAGTTGCCTCACTTCCTGCTTGGTAAGAAGGAAGTAGCCAAGCAGTGTGCCCGCAGCCACAAGCAGCCCATAGGCTGTTTTGCCATGCGCGTCTGATGGTGCATCTGCCGACGGCCGCAAAGTGACCAACACCGCCGCAAGCAATACGAGGCGAACCAAGCCATCTGCCCACCGAAATACTATGCTGGAGCGTCGTTCACTTGGGCGACGATGGGCTTGGCTTGAGAGGTCCATCGCGCTAGCATTCTAGCATCGAGCGACATCAAGGGTAGAATCAGCGTCAATGGGCCGAAAGCATGGCGGGCGCATCTCCATCCGCATCGGCGGCGACGCCACAGGCGCAAAGATCACCGCGGTGAGCGGCGATCTCAACGTTGGCCGGTGGCCCGCCCGCGCCACAACCTCGCTCACCGACAACTCGCGCGCCCAACAAGCGTATGAGATGCTGTGCAAGCGCTTCAGCCTCGACGAGATCAATGGCTTGTGTTTCGAGATGGGGATTGCGCCGGATGATCTGGGTGGCGACACGCGCCCGGCCCGCGCACGCGCGCTGGTGCAGCAGGCCGTGCATCTCAACAAGTTGGACCGCTTGCTGGAGCTGATCCGGCGCGAGCGCCCCCGCTGATTCGCTGCACAACCAATCGGGCTAGGGCCATGTCCGTTCAGAAAACCAACGATTCGGACCAGCGTTTTGACAGCGCACAGATACAGTGGGAGCAGGACCTCAGACCGTTCCAGCGCTTGCCGCGCCAACCGCGGCAGCGCCCACAGCAGACAGTCCACGGCGCGATCCCGGCGTTGATCAGCTTTGTGCTAGTGGCACTTGCCTGCGCCTTGGCAGTTGCCTTTATCAATCAAAATCGCCCGGCGCTGAACGTGGTCATCCCCACCTCAACGCCGGTGGTCATTGTGCCAACGAATACTCCCTTCGTGCCACCCACTGCCACGCCCTACGTCCCTCCGACGAGCACGCCTCCCGCGCCTCCATCGGCGCCCGCTGCGGGGCCAGCCAGCAACACATTTGGCATTGGCGCGCGTGTCACCATCGTGGGGACAGGAGGCAGCGGCTTGAACTTCCGCCGCGCCCCCTCCATCTACGCCGAACGCATCCGCAGCTTGCCAGAGGGCAGCGTCTATGAAATCGTGGGCGGTCCGGAGCAAGCTGACGGCTTCACTTGGTGGCAACTCCGTGACCCAAGCGACGGCGCAATCGGCTGGGGTGTGCAAAACTATATGCAGCTCACCCCTTAGTTTCACCCGGTGGGGTATGAAGCGATGCGGCGCTCGACGACGCGCTGGCTGAGCCGCTGCAGCCGCGAGGTGATCTCTGCTTTCACGCGCTCCAAGTCCACAGTGAGCAAGCATCGGTTGCGCATCAGCAATCGCCCGTCACAAATCACTGTGTCCACATCGCCAGAGCGAAACGCATAGACTAGGTGCGCCAGCGAATCGTAGGGCGGGAAGACATGCGCGCCATCTTGGCGCAGCAACACCACGTCCGCCAGCTTGCCCACCTCCAGAATGCCCAGCTCAGGCGCTCGCAAAGCTCGCGCCCCGCCATCAAACGCGATCTCAAGCACCTCCTGCACTGTCAGGATGGTGGATAGCTTTGCGGCTTGCTTCTGGTCGAGTGCTAACAGGCGCATTTGCTCTAGCACGTCCAACGTGTTGCTGCTCACCGCGCCGTCGGTGCCGATCGAGACCGGTATCCCAGCCTCTCGGAAAGCGCGCACGGGCGCAGTGCCCATTGCCAGCTTCATGTATGTCTTGGGGCATTGCGCAACTGCAACATCGTGATCTTTTAATATTGCAATATCATCATCTGTGACAGCAATGCCGTGCGCCAGCAACACCGGCACGCTTAACACACCAGCTTGGTGCAACATCGCCGGCGGTGTGACCCCATAACGCTGCAAGCTGAGCTGAACCTGCTCAGGCGTCTCACTGCAGTGAATATGGATGCCGATGCTATGCGCCTGTGCTCGCTGTGCGGTTGCCTTGAGGAAAGCAGGATCGCACAAGTAGGGCGAGTGTGGGGCTAGCCACGTGTTGATGCGGCCGCCTGCCCCACCCTGCCACCGTTGGGCGAAGGCGACCGTCTCATCCAGCTTGGCAATACCCTCGTGACCGAAGACGGCCCAGCCAAGGTGCGCTCGCACACCGCTATCCGCCACTGCCTGGGCGATCTGGTCAGCAAAGAAGTAGTGATCGGCAAACGTGGTGACGCCGCTTTGGATCATCTCAGCGATAGCCAACAGCGTGCCCCAGTAGATGTCTTCTGGCTCTTCATTGCTTTCAAGCGGCCAGATGTAGTCGTTGAACCAAGACTCGATGCTCACATCCTCGGCCAACCCGCGAAAGAGCACCATCGCCGCGTGGGTGTGGGTGTTGATCAGGCCTGGGATAGCGAGCATGTTGCTCGCGTTCAACAGCTCCCGCGATTGCTGCACATCAATTTGGCCAGCCGGCAAGATGGCTGCGATGCGATTTCCTTCAATTGCAATGTCGCAGTTTCGTTCCACACGATACGCGCCGGCCTTGTCTCGCCGCAGCACATCGCATCGCGCGATCAGCAAATCAACCATGCGTTGAGTATAGAAAGCTTACGCGCGAACGCAATCACGCCAAGTGAAGGGTAGCATGGCCACATATGAACGTGCCATGCAGCTGTTGAACGTGCTGCGCGTGGATTACTGGCTGGACTTCAACACGCCAACCCCCTTGGGCGCGCCCGGCGCGTGGGTTGTGGCGATCTTCGCGCTGGCGAGCTTTGCGCTGGCACAACAAGTGCCTTGGCTCGACCGCACATGGCGAATCAGCTTGAGCGGCGCGGCCTTGCTCGTGTTCCTCGCAAGCTCAGGGCGCGCACTCAACTTGCCATTGCTCAGCAATCGCCTACCTTGGCTAGCAGCTTTCATCACAGCAGCTTCGCCCGCGCTTTGGCGATGGGTGCAATCAGGGCAGCGGGCCGGCGCTTGGCGGGACGGTTGGCGCGCGCTCAGTTTTGCCGCCTTCCCCGACGCCACCCCATCCTATTCAGCGCGCTTCGTCGCCGGTTGGGTCGCACTCCATGCGGTTGGCTTGCTGGGCGCAGTTGTCAATGCCCACTGGCCAATCTGGATAGCGCCAGCGATCGCGTGCGCGTTGATAACGCCGGCGCTGGCCACCTGGATCCGTAGCCACCGTAACGCCGCGTGGCGTGCCACCATCGGATGGTCACCCCTAGTTTGGAGCTGGCTGGTGGTGCTGCTCAGCGCCTTCAACGTGCGATTACCGGGGATCTTCAATGGCGTCACTCACCCCACCCTTGCGCTCCTCATCAGCTCAGCGTGGGCGCTAGCGGCCAGCGCTCGCGTGGCCTTCCACGCGCTTGGCCACACCGACGCAGCCTTCAATCGTTACGGCGCATGGTTGTTGCTAGCCGGCGCTGCCACTTGGTCAGTGTGGACTTCTAGCACACTGCGGACGCACGGCGTGACCGGCAGCGACCCTTTCGCCTACGCCCAGATGGGGATCGATCTCGCTGAAGGCGGCACTGTGCTGCATCGCTTCCCGCTGGCGGCACTTGCTCGAGAGTTGGGGATCGCTGTATACCCCGTGATTCACGTGGGCTACCGCATCCCTGCAGACGAGAGCTTGATGTCGGCTAGTGTTTGGCCGCCAGGCTTTGCACTGCTGAGCGCTTTGGCGTATCGCATCGGCGGCGAGGCCGGCATTTATTGGCTCAACCCCGCCATGGGCGTTCTAGCCAGCCTGGCAGTGGCATGGTTCACCAGAGTTTTTGCCCCCCGCTCCTCGTCTGTCTGGCCGGTGGCTGCCCTTACCGCGCTTTTCACCCTGACCTCATTTGAGCAAGTGCACTGGCAGATGCTGCCGATGGCCGACATTACAACTCAGATCCTCTCGCTGCTTGCGCTGGCGACAGCATGGGCAGCGCGCGACCGATGGGGATGGGCAGCGTTGAGCGGCCTTCTGCTCGGCGCGGCGTTCGGTGTGCGTTACACCCAGGTGCTGCTTGCGCCGGCCATTGCCCTCGCCCTATGGTGGCGCGGCGCCCCATCCAACAGCCATCGCCGACGGGTGGTGAGCATCGCGGTCTGCGCCGCGTGCGCGTGGCTGGCTGCTGCGCCGGTGCTGGCATATCACGCTGCTGTTTTTGGCCATCCCTTCACCAGCGGCTCGGATGAGCTGGTGCACTTCTCGCTCGCCAATCTACCGACAACGCTCGGGCGCACTCTCTCCGCGTTCATGAGCTACCGCGAGCTCGGTCTGCTCATGCCCTGGGTCGTCTGGGGCATCCTCGCGCATCTGCGCCATGCCCCCAAAGCTGCAACTGTGCTGCTCGTGACATTCGGCCTGCTGCTTGGGTTTCACGCCTTGTATCACTATCTGCGGCTGCGCGATGTGCTGTTCCTGCTTCCCTTGCTCTTGTTTTGGGCAGCCAATGGCCTGGCGACAATGTGGTCAGCGCTGAAGCGGGGCTGGTGGAACGCTCTATCCCCTCTTATGATTCTCCTCGTGGCCTACGCTATCACCCTGCGAACCATGGAGACATGGGCGTTGCCGCTCACGCGCGGCTTCAATGCGTTCGGCCATCTATGGCGGGAACAGCGCGAAAGCCTCGACCTCTTACGCGCTTATACACCGGAGAACGCGCTGATCGGCAGCACACTCAACAGCGGCGCCATTGAGCTACACGCGCGGCGGTTGGCCTTTCGCCCATCCGAGTGGACCGAGGATGAGCTGGTGCGGTTTACGGATGCCGTGCAAAGGCGTGGGCACGTGATATACATCCTGGACGACGGGGAAAGCATGAGGCCCGTGCTCGACAGTTTGCGCAAGCGCTACAAGCTGCATGAGGAGGTACGATTGCCGCTGCCACGATACCATGCCATTGGCGGCGGCTCGGAGAACGCAGAAGTGCCACTCTACCGAGTGGACAACCCCTAGCAGGAGCAGCGAGGTGCCATGCCGAGTTCACCGCACAATCACTGGCGTGCCAACCGGCGCCCAGCGATACAGCAGCCCCGCATCGCCGATCCGCATATTCACACAGCCATGACTTCTCGGCCTGCCAAAGTCGTTGTGCCAATACGTGCCGTGGATGGCGTAGCCACCTCGCCGAAAGAACATCACGTAAGGCACGTTCGGCAGATCGTAGCCAGGGCCGCGCATGCGCATTTGCCTGTGCTTGGAGAAGATGCGGAACCTCCCACGCGGTGTGGGCGTGTCCCGAACACCAGTGGAGACAGGCACCGACATCACCATGCGGCCACCCTCCCACGCTGTGAGGCGCTGATTTGCCAAGCTGATCTCGATCCACTTGCCGCCTCGCGCTGTCAAGGCGCTGCCGGCAGAAACATCCTGGCAGCTCAGCACCGCCACAAGCAAAGACACCGCTATCACTCGCCAGTGCCATCGCATGGTCAACTCGATTTTACGCAAGCTGCTGCTGTGGGGCTTTGACCAGCTCTACACGCGCTTCGCTTGGGCCTATGACAGCGTCGCCGCGCTTGCTTCGTTAGGAGAGTGGCAACAATGGGTGCGCGCGGTGATCTCGTTCGTGCAAGGCGAGCGCGTGCTGGAGATCGCCCATGGCAGTGGTCACCTCTACCGTGCGCTGCGCGATGCCGGCTACCGCGCCATCGCCATTGACCGCTCAGCAGCCATGGCTCGCTTGCTACAACACCGCAGCAACGGCACGGCGTTACAAGCCCAGGCCGACGCGCGTCATCTCCCGTTTGCGGATGCGACGTTCGATAGCATCGTGACCACCTTTCCAACTCCGTTCGTGCGCGACCCGCGCGCCATTCGAGAAGCGCGTCGCGTGCTTCGGCCTGGTGGATGGTGGGTGATCATGCCGGCTGTGATGTGGCGCGGGGGGCATCCACTGGTGCCTGTCTTGCGATGGGCACATCGCATCACCAGCGGCGGGCATGAGCCGCTATCAGCAGTGCAGCAAGTTGCCGAGTGTGGCTTTGATTGCACCAGCTGGCTCTACCCTGTTGGGAGAGCCGACGCAATCATCTGGACGTGCGTCAAGCTGCCTGAAGCGCCTGGGGCGTGACGAGAGGCGCGCTGCAGGTTTGGCCTTGGCACACGAAGGCCACCGGCGTGCGATCCGCCGGGTAACCGCGCGCGGCGATATGCGGGGCGTCACCTATAGGGTCAAGCAGCCGCACAACCTGCCAGGAGCTGGGCCGCGCCATCGCAGCCTGCACCCACTGCGCTGCTTGCTCAGCAGAGGCGATGATCACCACCTCGTCTGGTGGCGTCACCGCGCGCCACACAGCCAATGCAAAGGGCGCAGCGTGTTCCCCATAGCGCGGGTACTCGTTCAAGAAAGCGCATAGTGCGGCGGCAGCAGCCTCACGCAGCGATACGTCATCAGTTAGGGAAGACCACTGCGCCAGTGCTGCAGCGAGAGCAGCATTATCTGCCAGCGGCTTGATGCGCACACGCAACATGCCAAGCGCATCCTGGCGAGGGGGCACATCATAGAAGCCGCCGTCCTCTGCTTGTAACGCTGAGCACACGTAGCCCCACACCTGTGACGCAACACGCATCGCTTGCGCAGCGCGAGACGGACGGCATTGCGCTACATCGAGGCAGGCTTGAAGCAGCGCTGCTTGATCAGCCAGCACACCGACCAAGCTGGAAGGGCGCATGTAATCGCCATCAGGGATCAGCGAGTGAATCACACTGCCATCCGACTGCAGGGTGTGCCTTACAAGCGTATCCCAAATGCGCTCGGCCAGGGCTGCAAGCGCTGGGCGCTCCAGCACGGCAGCAACATGCAGCAAGGCGGAAACCATCAGCGCGTTCCAATCCGCATACAAGCGCCAGTCAATGAAAGGTGGAGTGAGTTTGGCGCGCTCAAGGCGCGAGAGCATGTAGTAGTGCTCGTCAGCGTCTTGGCTGCCCGCGAAGTAAACAAGCGAAGGCGTGTCGCGGAGCAAGGTGGCGAGCAAGTAGTCCAGCGCGGATTCCACGACGCTGCTGAGCGTGCGGACCTCCTCTTGGCGTCCCAGCTTGCGGCAACAAGCAATGGCTTGGGCATACACCGGCAGCAGCCGCGCGTGGTCCTCCAGCATTTTTTCAAAATGCGGCACGCTCCAATCGGGCGTGGTGGAATAGCGGAACCAGCCGCCGGCGACGCGGTCATACATGCCACCTGTGCCCATGGCGACAAGGGTGCGCACTGCAAGGTCGAGCATGAGCGGCTCCCTGCTCCGCAGGTGCTCGGCGATCAGCAACGCCCACACGTCACTCATTGGGAACTTTTGGCCCTCGCCCAATCCACCATGCCGGCGGTCGTAGTTGCGGACGATGCGGGTGATCACCGCGCGCCATACATCCTCGGCCACGTTGGCCAGTTGTTGTAGCGGCGCGTCAGCAGGCGCGGGGGTGCGCTTCCGCGCCTCAGCTTGGCCGGCGGCCTCGGCGATCTGGCGCAAAATCTCCTCGCGCTCCGTATGCCAAGCGCTGACGATGCGCGGCAAGATCGCGCGCATGTGGCTTGGCGCGAGGTACGTGGCACCGTAGAGCACATCCCCATCGGGGGTGAGAAAGCAAGTGGTCGGCCAGCCACCCATGTTGTAGCGGGCGTTGATGTCGGGGCGCTGATCATTGTCCACCCGAATTGGGATGAAGTGTTCGTTGATGTAGTTGGCGATCTGAGGGTCGCTATACACACCCGTGTGGATAGGGTCACCGGGGATGCCATGATCCATGACGTGACACCAGTGGCACCACACAGCGCTGATGCCGAGCAGCACAGGCTTGTTCTTTGCTTTTGCTTCAGCAAAGGTGGCCTCGCTCCACTCACGCCATTCGACCAGCGTTGAGCCAGGCATATGGCGATTGTAGCGATGCGGCTGATGAGTTCGTGAAAGTGAGAGCTTGCTGACGCCGGCGAGGATAGCGTGCATCGCTCAGGTCCAAACGGAGGTCGAACGCAGATAATTGAGCGTCGTGCTGATCGGCATTGATGCAAGCCGCGCTGACGCTGCGCAGCCCACGGGCATCGAGCGCCTCTCCCAAGCGTGGATCGAAGCGCTGACGCGCGCCGCGCCACAGCATCGCTTTCGCCTGTATCACCGCCGACAGCTCAACGGCGATCACCTACCTCACGTAGAGCACCGCTTGCTGCGCCCCCCGCGACTGTGGACGCAGATCGGCTTGGCGCACGAACTGGTGTTCCACCCACCCGAGGCGCTTTTCGTGCCCGGCCATGTGATGCCCTGGACCGCCGCGCTCCCCCCAGTGCGCACGCGCACTCGGCTCGTGGCTGCCGCACACGACCTAGGCTATCGCCACTTCCCCTATGCCCACCCACCCCTGCAGCGGTTTTACTTGGAGCTGGGCACTTGGTTCTCGGTGCGCGTGGCGCACGCAGTGATCACCATTTCAAACGCCACCAAGCACGACCTCATCCGCTACTACGGTGTGCCGGCGCGACGCATCTACGTCGCCCATCCCGCGCTGCTTCCCGCCGTTCCCCTTAGCGAGACCGACGCGGCGAGAGCGTTACTGCGCCTCTCGCTCGTCCCCGATCGTTTTGTGCTGCACGTCGGCACACGGCACCCTCGCAAGAACCTGCGCCGCTTGCTCATCGCTTGGGCGCGCAGCGGCCTGGGCCGCGAGTATGCGCTGGTGTTGGCGGGCGCGAGCGGCTGGGGTGGTGAGGATTTAGAGGCTGTGACCCGCAACTATCACATTCAGGACAGCGTGCGCATCATCAATTACGTGGATGAGCAAACCAAATGGGCGCTGCTGCGCAACGCCCGCGCCTACGTGCTGCCGTCGTTGGCTGAGGGTTTTGGCCTGCCTCTGCTGGAGGCTCAGTCGGTCGGCCTGCCGATCGCGTGCAGCCGCAACGCAGCGCTGCCGGAGGTGGCGGGCGAGGGAGCAGCCTACTTCGATCCGCTGGATGAGGGCAACATTGCTGAGGTGCTGTGCGCAGTGACGCGCGACACACAAACGCGGCGGCAACTGCGCGAGGCGGGCTATCGCAACGTGCAACGCTTCTCGTGGGAGGCAAGCGCCCGCGTCATTCTCTCCGCCATCCTCGGTGAGGAGGCCGACGCAGGATGAAACCGATTGCTGCAGTGGTGCTGGCCGCAGGCATCTCCTCTCGCTTCGGCCAGAACAAGCTGCTGTTGCCGTTTCGAGGCGCAACCGTGATCCGCTGCACGGTGAGAGCGGTGATAGAAGCCGGCGCAGCGCCGGTGGTAGTCGTCACCGGTCACGATCGTGAGGCGATTGTGACGGCGCTGGATGGCTTGGCGGTGGAGTTTGTCCACAACCCAGCTTACCGCGAAGGGGAGCGCGCCTCCTCGGTTCAGACGGGGCTGCGCCACTTGCTGGCGCTGGGAGGTGCTATCGCGGGCGCGCTCATGGTGCTGGGCGATCAGCCGTTGGTGCAGCCGTCCACCATGCGCAAACTGATGCAGGCGTTCATTCAACAGTGCGGCACGATCATTGTGCCACACTACAGGGATGAGCGTGGCAATCCCGTGTTAATTGGGCGGATGTGGTGGGAGGAGGCGCTGAACACACCGACGGAAGCCGGCATGCGCGCGTTGCTGGAAGCGCATCCCCAGTCCATTGGCCACGTGTGGGTGCGGGACATCGGCGTGGTGTGCGATGTGGACACACCGGCGCTATATCAGCAAGCGCTGCAGCTGCTGGAGCGGCGCGCTCACCACTGGGCAGCGTAGAAGTACAAGTCCTCCGGCCAGTCAATGTCTAGGCCAATTGTCTCGGAGTGATACCAGTGCACGGGCACACGCTTAGCCATCGCCTGCGCAGCGTGTCTGCGGGCGCTATCCTCCCCAAACGCAAAATCAATCACCGAGGGTGGTTTAAGCAAGAGCGCATTTGTGCCGCTGCCACGGCGGTCAGGTGCTAACACAACACAGCGGCCGGCGCATTCGCGCGCCAACTGCACCATCGTGCGTAGGTCATTGGGTTGCACAGCCAGCAAGTCCGCAGCCAGCACCAGCAGAGCCTCTGCCGCGCGCAGGCGTCTGCGGCCTTGCCGAAGCGCTGCGTTGAGATCGTTGCCGTGCTCGCGCAACGCAACCAGCCCGCTCTGCTGCGCCCATGCCAAGACATCGGGGTCACGGCTGATCACGGCGATCTGGTCGGCCACGGCAGCATCCCGCAGCACATAAGCGAGGCGCTGCAGCGAATCGGCCATGAGCGAGGCTCGAGCTTGTGGTCCTAGGCAAGCGCTTAGGCGCGTCTTCACCTGCAGCAATGGCTTCACCGGCACAAGGGCACACACACGCATGGCGGCAACGCGCAGCAGCTCACTGCATGGTGCAGCCGCCCAACCTCTCTGGGCGCAAGCGGTCGGCGAAGTTCACCACCTCGCAAGCCAAGCGGGCTCGCGCGTCTGCATCCACCATCAGCGTGTCGGTCACCAGTGTGCCGATACCCATGCTGGCGATGCGCTGCTGGAGCTCAGCATCGCGCACATCAAGCACAAAGCCATTGAGGAACTCGGCGTAGTGGCAAGCCACTGTCACCGCTGAAGACTCCTGTCCCATCTCACGCATCAGTTTTGCTGCAGGCCCCTTGACCGCCTCACCGCCGATGATCGGCGTGACGGCGATGATCGGCGCGCTGGCGTTGAGCACAGCGTCGCGCATAGCCGGCAGCGCCAAGATGGGATCAATGCTCAGGTATAGGTTGGACGGCGCGATGATGATGGTATCCGCCACCTCTATGGCGCGCAGGGCATCTGGGAGCGGCTCGGCCTCCTCGGCGCCTTCATAGATCAAGTTGCGCACCTCTGGCTGATAGCGCTGCTTGACGAAGTATTCCTGAAAGTCGAACAGCCCCTCGTCCGTGTCCACTACCGTGCGCACCTTGTCGTTGGTCATGGGCAGCAATCGCGCGCGCACTCCCAAGCGCCGGCACAGCTCCGCTGTCACCTCTTGGAGCGTTAAGCCCTGGCTCAACATCTGTGTGCGCAATAAGTGGGTGGCCAAGTCTTTGTCACCCAGGCGGAACCAGGGGTTCACGCCATAGCGCTCGAGCATGGCGAAGTTGTGAAACGTGTCGCCTGCGATGCCCCAGCCAGTATCGGGATTGGAGAGGCCGGCGAGCGCATACATCATGGTGTCCAGGTCCGGACAGATGCGCAAACCATACAGTTCGAGGTCGTCCGCCGTGTTGACGATCACGGTTAAGGACTCTGCCCCCACTGCGCGCTGTAGCCCTTCACACAAGCGAGAGCCACCCACTCCACCAGCGAAGACAACGATGTTCATACCTCCATTTTGCTCGAACCCATGATTCCACGCAAGGGCATTCGTGCGCGCGTTGCCGATGAGTGCTCCCGTATAATGGAAACAACCCTTGCCAAACGTCATTGACCGGATCTCATGAGAGTGCAATGCCTACAAGAGAACTTGGCGCGCGCGTTGAGCCTGGTGAGCCGAGCAGTCGCACCGCGCACCGCGACGCTGCCCGTGTTGACGCACGTGTTGCTGGCCACAGACAACGGGCGGTTGAAGGTCGCCGCCACCAACTTAGAGGTGGGGGTTGTCTACTGGATTGGGGCCAAGGTGGAGAGCGACGGCGCGATCACAGTGCCCGCGCGCACTCTCAGCGAACTGGTGACATTGTTGCCGGCCGACAAGGTGGACCTCGAGCTCAACGTGCGCACGCAGACATTGCGCGTGCAATGCGGCCGTACTGACACCACCATCAAGGGCATAGACGCCCAAGAATTCCCCATCATCCCCTCGCCCGGCGAGCAACCGTTGGCGCGCATCAGTGGCAGCGCGCTCAAGAAGCTCATCAGCCAGGTGGTCTTCGCAGCAGCTACGGATGAGAGCCGTCCCGCACTGACTGGTGTGCTGACTAAGCTGGACGGTGAGCGCATCATCATGGTGGCCACAGACGGCTTCCGGCTCAGCAAGCGCGAGGAGAAGCTGCTGGAGGCAATCACCAGTGACGCCCCCGTCACCATGCTGATCCCAGCAAAGGCGCTGCAGGAGGTCTCGCGTGTGATCGAGAGCGAGGAGGACGTGGTGTTCATCCATCTCACCGCCTCACACGGGCAAGCGATGTTTCAAACTCCCCGCGCCAATGTGGTGGCTCAGCTCATAGACCAGAAGTTTCCACCTTGGGAAGCGATTGTGCCGCAGCGCTACGAGACGCGAGTGACCATCAACGCCGCTGAGATGCTCAAAGCGTGCCGCCAGGCCAGCATCTTTGCTCGTGAGTCCGCCGACATGGTGCGGCTGGGCATTCATGTGGGCGAAGACCTGGAGCCGGGCAAGGTGACGGTGAGCGCTCGCGCCGATGAGACCGGCGAAAATTGCAGCGAGCTGGAAGCCATCACGTCCGGCAAAAGCATGGAGATCGGCTTCAACGTGCGTTACTTGATCGAGGGGATAAGCGCAGCCGACAGCCCACAAGTGGTGATGGACTTGATCCAGCCGCGCAGTCCGGCTGTGTTACGAGCGATCGGCGATGAGCACTACTTACACATCATCATGCCGATGAACCTGCCGGGCAGTAATCCAACATAACCGCTGTCGTGCGGCTGAACTGTCCCTGAGCCAACTTCCACAAGCACACCGATTCGGACGGCCGGCCCCTATACTTGCTTGGCGCCGATGGCCATCCCAGAACATCTTGCGGCAACTGTCAACGCGCTGCCCACAGCACCGGGGTGCTATTTGTTCCTCAGCGCCAGCGGCGAAGTGTTGTACGTCGGCAAAGCGGTCAATTTGCGCAGCCGCGTGCGCTCCTACTTCAACCCAAACACGTGGGCAGCTAGCCCCAAGACCGGCCGGCTAGTGCGCGAGATCGCACGCATCGAGTTTGTGGTGCGCGGCAGCGAGCTGGAGGCGCTGATTCAAGAAGCCGAGCTGATCAAGCTGCATCGCCCAAGATATAACATCCGCCTGAAAGATGACAAGCGCTACCCCTACCTCAAAGTGACCTGGCAAGACGACTTCCCAACGGTGGTGGTCACGCGACGGCTTGAGCGCGACGGCGCGCGCTACTTCGGCCCCTACTCCGACGCGCGCGCCGTTTACACCACCCGCGACACACTGCGACGCGTCTTCCCATTTCTGAGCTGTGATCGCATCATCACCGGCCACGACACCCGCGCCTGCATCTACTACGACATCAAACTATGCAGCGGACCCTGCATCGGCGCAATCAGCCGCGAGGAATATCGCGCCAACATCCAGCGCCTGTGCGACTTCTTGGAGGGCAAAAATGAGCAGGTGATCACCGACCTGGAAGCGCGCATGAACCGCGCTGCTGAGTCCTTGCAATTTGAGCGCGCAGCAGAATACCGCGACCAGTTGCGCGCGCTGCAGCACGTGATCGAAAAACAGCGCATCATCAATACCAGCGGAGGCGACCAGGATGTGATCGCCTTCGCACGCGACGAGGGCGAAGCCTGTGTGCAGGTGCTGTTCATCCGCAACGGCAAGCTGCTCGGCCAAGAATACTTTGTGCTCGACGGCACCGAAGGGGAAAGCGACGAAGCCGTGCTGGACGCCTTCATCAAGCGCTTCTACAACGAGGCCGCCTACGTCCCACAAAACGTGCTGCTGCCAGCACAACTAGAAGAAGTGCACATCCTCGAGAATTGGCTGCGACAGAAGCGAGGAAGCTTGGTCCAACTGCGCGCACCCGACGGTGACGAGCACGCCGCAGCGTTGATTCAGCTCGCACGGGAGAACGCACGCCAACAGCTTGAAGTGCTTAAGGCACAGTGGCGCGAAGACACCCTGCGCCAGGAAGCCACCCTGCGCGAGCTGCAAGAGATGCTGGAATTGCCGCGCCCGCCAGTGCGCATCGAGTGCTACGACATCAGCAACACGCACGGAGTTGCCATCGTCGGCAGCATGATCACTTTTGTGCACGGTGTGCCCAAGAAAAGCGACTATCGGCGCTTCAACATCACTGGCCTAGACGGGCCGGACGACTTTGAATCTATCCGCCAAATGCTGCGCCGGCGCTTTCAGCGTTGGAAGGAAAGCCAAGCGCTGGCGTCAAAAGCCGCGTCCGGCGCGACCTTCGCGCAAAAGCAAAAGCCACAGGAAGCTGCATGGGCGCTACTGCCCGACCTCATCATCATTGACGGCGGCAAAGGACAGCTCAACGCCGCGCTGGAAGTGCTGCGAGAGTTCGATTTGGCGCACGTGATCCCCACCATCGCGCTCGCCAAGCGCGAGGAAGCAGTCTTCAAGCCGGATCGCCAAGAGGCTATCTTGCTGCCGCGCGACGCCCAAGCGTTTTACCTCTTGCAGCGCATCCGCGATGAGGCCCACCGCTACGGCCTGCAAGGACATCGCCGGCAACGCCATCGGATTGGCCTGGCCTCGCAGCTCGAGGCGCTGCCAGGCATCGGCCCAGTGCGACGACGCAAGCTGCTAGCCACGTTTGGGTCGCTGGATGGCATCCGCGCTGCTAGTCTGGAGGCCCTGAGTGCAGTGGTGCCGCGCCCGGTCGCAGAGCGGATCAAGGCGATGCTGGGCTGAGAGGCTCAGCATCAGCGAATCGAACAAGCTGACCACAGCCCGCGCCCAGCCTGACGCGCCTCTTGCTCAGCTCGGCGCAACCGATCGACGTGCTTGACGTCGGGCGGAAATGTGCGCGCAACCGCGTAGCCCTCGCGCACGAGCTCCTCGTTCACCATGCGGCCATCGAGCAGATACACATAGCGCAACAAGCGGCCGTAGCGATCGGTTTCGTTCACGTCCCGCTCCAAGCGCACGGTCTGACCACCGACCAAGCGCTGGTTAAACGCGCTGGCTTCTAGCCCGAAGCAGTCCACCTGCTTGGTGGATTCAGGCGCATCCACACCGATGTAGCGCACACGATAGCTCACTCCGTTGATCTGCACCTGGATCGTGTCACCATCCACGACGCGTGTCACCAGCGCATCTTCGCCGGGCGGCAAGGCGGGGTTAGCGTCACGCGCGCTACGGTTGAGAAACATCTCCGACAGGACAAAGCCGACGAAGGCAACGAGAAACACCGCTACCAAGAGTCTACGTTGGGCCATGTGCACTCCACGAGCTACACCATCAGCGCGAAGGGTCGTTCGATCAAGCGACAAAGGCGCTGCAAGAACGCTGCGGCCGGCGCGCCATCCACCACACGGTGGTCAAAGGTCAAGCTCAGCGTCAACTTTGAGCGAACCACGATGCGGTCCTCTTGAGCCGGCACTGCTTTCTTGGCGATGCGTCCCACGCCAAGGATCGCTGCCTCGGGCGGGTTGATGAGTGGCGTGAAGCCATCCACATCGAACATGCCCAGGTTGGTAATGGTGAACGTGCTGCCGGATAGCTCATCGGGCGACACTTTGCCCTCTCGGGCGCGAGCGACCAGCTCGCTCAGCGCGTGGTGCACCTCGCGCAACGAACGCACATGCACATCGCGCAACACGGGGACGAGCAGGCCGCGCGGCGTATCCACCGCCAGGCCAATATGCACAGCATCGTGGCGCAGAATGCGCGCTTTGCCATCTGGCATCTCCACCCAGCTCGCGTTGAGTTGGGGATGCTCGCGGAGCGCCCGCGCGCAAATCAGCATCAGCAAGGCGTTGTAGCTGACCTTCTCACCCAACTCTGCGCTGAGCTGCTCCCGCGCGTCCACCAGTGCCGTGGCATCTGCTTCGGTCATGAGCGTTACGCTAGGGATAGTTGCGGCTGCCTGGGCGAGCCGCCGCGCAATCGCCAATCGCACAGACGACACCCATTCACCCTCGGGCAAGGCAGGTGCTGCCCCCTGGCCATGACGTTGCGCCGCAGCGCGCTCCACATCCTCGCGCGTGATCTTCCCCTCTGGGCCACTCCCCTGGACGGTAGCTAAGTCCACCCCCAACTCGGCTGCACGTTTCTGAGCCAGTGGCGTCGCGCGAGCGTGGGTTGCAGCAACTAGCACATCGCGCTCACGGACGATCCCACCGGTGCCGGTCGGTTTCACCAAACTCAGGTCCACCCCCAACTCGGCTGCACGTCGGCGTGCGCGCGGGGAGGCCAACTTTTGCTCTGTGGCTTGCCTCGGCGTTGTCGTGGCGTTCTCGTCCAACACAGCCACCGGCGTTAGGCAGGGCACGGTTTGACCTGCTGGCACCAAAATGCGGCGCAGCACGCCGCTCTCAGGCGACTCGTGTTCCAGCGTGGACTTCTCGGTCTCGAAAGTGAATAGAGGCTCGCCCCGCTGAACCAATTCACCTTCGCGCTTGTGCCATTGCACGATAGTGCCCTCAGTCATGGTTAAGCCGACCTTGGGCATTACGACTTCCATGCTCCGATTATCCACAGGATGCTCATCGCCAAGCCAGCCACAGAGACGCACAAGGCGCCAATTGGCGCGCCCCATCGCGCAGCCAGCGCGCCTGCTGCCAGCGTGGCGAGCGAGTAAGTGAGCGAAAAGGCGACGTTGTCAAGCGACATCACGCGCCCGCGCACGTGATCGGGGGTGCTGGATTGCAGCATCACATTCGAGAAGGTCCATACACACGCCGCGCCCAAGTGCGCGCTAAACACACCGAGCACCCCCTGCCAGATGTGCTCGCTCAGCGCAAACGCGATGTAACCGAGCGCGTTCACCACCAGGCCGACGCGCACCGCCAGCCTCAGCACGCGCAGGTGGGTGAGCGGAAAAAGCGTGCTAACCACCAAAGGGCCCAAAAATGCGCCTAACCCGCGCGCGGTGTACAACCACGACGTGCCTACGTCACCCAGCCGGTACACCTGCAGCGAGAACGCGCTGTATAAGCTGATCGCGCCAAATGTCACGGCCCAGCCCAGCTTCGCTGTGAGGTATGTGCGAGCTACGATGCTGTCGCGCACATAGCGAAAGCCTTCTGCCAACACTCGCCACGCCTTCTCTCCAGCCACCAACTGACGGCTCTCGTCGCGGTTGAAATCGCCCTTCGCCCGCCAGATCAAGTGAGCCGAGATGGCAAATGACAGCGCGTTCAGCGCAAAGGCCGCATCACGGCCTAGGAACTGCGCGATCACCCCGCCCACAAAAGAGCCAACGAACAGCGTGCTGGCAAAGGTGGACTGCATGAGCGCGTTTGCGGTGGGCAGCTCATCAGCAGCAACGAGATTCGGTGTGGAGGCTGAGGAAGCGGGCAGAAAGAACGCCGACACCAGCGACAGGCCCGCGGTCGCCGCATAGGCAAGCCAAACCCTATCAGGTGCACGAACCAACAGATAGCTCAGCGCAATGAGCGCGCGCACCAGGTCGCAGATCACCATCAGGTGCTTGCGGTTGAAGCGATCCGCAAGCACGCCGCTGATAAACAACCCAGCCACCGCGGACGGCAACAACTGCGCCACCAATATCAGGCTCGCGCTAGCTGGATTGCCAGTTAGCTCCACCAGCAAGCCCAGCAGCGCGATCGTGTTGAACCAGTCGCCCATCTGCGAGGCCACGGAGCCAAGCCAAAGATGGCGGAAGGCGGGGCGACGGGCGAGCAACACTGCGTAGCCCCGCACACCGCTGGGCAACTCAGGAGACGCGGCGGTTGCAAGCGACACGTCTTCTCACGCTGCGCGGAATTGGAAGTGCGCGCTCAAATGCTGAACCAGGAAGGGCAACAGGCCACGCCGGTTTAAGTATTCCACCAAGCGTTGGGCTGCCAATTGCTTGGAGACACCACGCGCGCCGACTGTCTCCAGGTCGAGCGGCACGCGATAGCCAGCTTGCTCCAGCGCAGCTCGGACATCTGCACACATCAGCTCCATCTCGTCTAGGCTCAAGCGCGAGGCGATGAAGTCGCGGATCGCGACCTGGTCGGCAGTATCGGCCAACGGCAGCAGAGAGGCCAGCCGCAACAAATCCTCCGCCCGCAGCGGCGCAACGGCCTTGGCCACGCCCTTCTCGCCGCCACGGAAAAGCGCTAGAGCGAAGTTCTCATCCATCATGTCCACCTTAAAGACCGGGTGTTGAAAGGGATGCCGCCGTGGCACTTCTCGAAAGACGTAGGCGACCACTTCAAAAACGCGGATGTAGCCATCTCCGTCTTGTTCAGCCTCACCATCCAGCGCTTCCAGCAAGCATTGGGTGAATAAGCTGTTCGAGGCAGCTGGGGCGACATACGAAAACTCGTTGGGCCGCGAAGAGGCCAAGATGATGCGGCCGGCGCCGCGCCGCAGCTCCTCGTAGGCATCCTGGCTCAGCGCACTCTTCACAGCCGAGCGGTCCAGGCGCTTGACGTCGGCAGCGCCACCGGAGTGGCAAGCATCGAGCAAGACGATGAGTTTGCGCGTGCGAATGCGTCGGAGCGCATCTGTGAAAGCGGTGCTTGGCAGCGCCGTTCGGCGCAGCGCCTCCACTTTTGTGTCGTAGGTGATCAGATAGTTGCCCGCATCAGGCCCCTCAGTGACAAAGTGGCCGTGACCGCTGAAGTAGACCACGGCAGTGTCCTCTGGGGTGGTGGTGTCAGCCAACCACTGCAGGCTGTCCAAAATGCCCTGGCGCGTGGCTTGCTCGTTGAGCAACAGGCGCATGTTGCTCGGCAGATAGCCAGCCCGGTCCGGGCGCTGCAGCACGTTGGCGATTGCTTTGGCATCATTGAGCACGACGCTAGGTAATGGCGGCACAAATGGGTAGTCCGCGATGCCGATGATCAATGCGTGACCCTGTTCAAATGGCATGCCCAGGATTGTAAGGCTTCAGCAGGCCGGCTGCGCGCTCAAGCGCTGTTGCTCGGCGCGCTGGTTTGCTGAGCGCACTTGTGCCTTAATCGCGCGCACCGCTGCTCCAGGGCGCTGCGATCTGCGTCGCTCAAAGGCAGGTGGAACGCGCGCTCAAGCCACGCCAAAGCAGCACACGGGTCGCCGCGCCAGCGCTCGAGGTGACGGGCGGCTTCGACCATGCCCTCCACATCGCCAGCATCGGCTAGGCGGCACCAGTAGGGGAAAGCTTCTTCGTGGCGCGCTTGCCGTTTGAGCGCGCGCGCCAGCTTGCGTTGCGCAGCGAGCAGCACCTGCTCCGCAGCCGTCACAGCGGCACGGTAGTGATGCTCGGCGCGCATCAGCTCGCCCATGCGCTCCCAGCGATGGCCCAAGGCCATGTGCTCGTTGGGGGTTCGAGGGGTGGCGAACACGCTGCCGATGCGCGTCCACAGCACCACCATGGAGAGCACATCTTGGGCGTTGTGATACATCACCCGCCGCATATCGCCGGCCAGGTCCGCCTGGCCGCGCAGATAGTCTTGGTAAAGCTGTGGGATCAACGCGCTTGGGACGTCATCGTGCGATCGCTTGACACCGAGCAGCCGCTGCTCAAGCACGCCGAGACGGCACGACGACAGCACTTGGCGCCAAATCGCCCGGCTGATCGGCAGAAGGTCGAGGTGAGGGAGCGCATCCAGCACGGAGGGCAGCCGAGCGATCGTGAAGCGCGCTTGCAACACGGGGACGTCGAACGCGCGACCGTTGAACGTGACCAGCCAACGGCAGGACGCCAGCCGTTGCTCCAACAGCATCAGCATCGCCTGCTCCTCGGCGGGATCGCGCAAAAAGAGCTGCTCGACTACAAACGCGGTGCCATCAAAGTAGCCCAACCCTATGAGAAAGGCCAGCGTGCCCGAGCCGTTGGCCAGGCCAGTGGTCTCCAGGTCCAAGAAAAGCACCTCGCGCACGTGAGGGGTTTCGGGCATAAAAGCGCGCCAGCCCTCGTGCGCTGAGAGGCTTTCGTGCAGGACATGCTCGCCGTGCCGATGGCTCAACGGATAGCGCTGGAGGTTCACCCACGCTATGCCGGCTGGCGTGGTGCGCGCTTCCAGGCTCAGCGTCTGCAGCTCAGCTGGAGGGCGAGCGCATGGGCGGGTAGTGCGCGCAAGCACAGCAGCACGCACCACATTCAGCCTGCGCAGGCGCCGTCGTAGTTCCTCAAGCTCCATCGCGCGCACACAAGGTTACCACATCGGATGCGCGACGCACTGGTAGCGCCTCACAGGCGCTGCCGCAACCGCATGATCGCGCCGGCCGGGTCCACGCCCATTGGGCAAACTGCGGTGCACTGGTGGGCGGAGCGACAGGCCCAGATTCCATCGGGGTGATCCACGGTGCGCAGGACTGTCTCCACATCGGCGCCGCGCGGCTCTTCCAGCAGCCGCTCGGCAGCAGCCAGGGCCGCCGGCCCCAGAAAGCGCGGGTTGCGCATGGCCGGGCAGGCCGACACACACAAGCCACACTCGATGCAACTTTCAAAACGCTGCAAACCGGCTTCGGGTGGCGCGGTCTCATCCTGGCGAAGGAGCGGCATGCCCACCGCCTGCATCCGTGCGAAGAACGGCGCGAAGTCCACAACCAAATCGCCCACTCGTGGCAAATGGCTGAGCGGCATCAGCACGAGAGGCTTGCGCAGGTCGTAGTCGGCCAGTGGCGTGATGCATGGCAACTTTTCAACGCCGTTGATGCGCAACCCACACGAACCGCACGATGCATGGTGGCAGGCGTGGCGCCAAAGCAGGCGCTCGCCCGGCAGCGCGAAGACACGCTCAATTGCATCTATCACATAGCTGTTTGCGGGCACGACGACATGATGCTCACTGAAGCGCCGTCCGTCGCGCTGAATGCGCAACCACACAGTCCATCGCGCTTGACTGGCCTCGGCTTGTTTCACAGTTGCCATTCAACCACATCTTGGGCCCTTCGCTCGCACAACAAGCCAACCTTAATTACTTCCGTTTGCGGGATGAGGAGCGTTGGTTTCAACGATCGGCCGCGGCTATACTCACTTGCGATGAGAGCTACGCGCTGCCTTGCAGCAGCGTTGGCCGTGTCCTTGCTCGTGACGACGCCAGCGCTGGCGCGCACATGGCTGCGCCACGCTACGGCGCCGCGTGTCCGAATGCAGGCGGAGGCCGGCTTCAGTTCATACGCCAAGGCCAGAGCCTGGATACCCCTGCGCATATGGTTGCGCAACGAGGGGGATACTGACATAGAGGGCGAGGTGTCCTGGACAAACACCAGCCGCGCGATCAACGAGCGTTACGCTCAGCCTGTGCTCTTGCCGGTCAACAGCCGACGTCTGGTCACGCTGTACGTCCCCGCTGAGAAGGACAGCTTCGACATTGTGCTGCGTGCAGGCGAGCGGGTGATCGCCACTGCAGAAGCGCTGATCCGTAGACTCGATAGCCTGGAGCGATTGATCCTCGTGGTGAGTGATACGCCCGATGCGTTGAACTTCCTCGGCAGCATACCAAGCCCGGTCCGCACGCGCAGCACGCTCGCCTTCCTCCGCCCCGACCAGTTGCCCGACCGCAGCGCAGCATTGGACTCGGCCGATGTGCTCATCTTCCACAACACCGACACCACAGCGCTGAGCGATGCACAGCGCGAGGCTGTGCGCGCGTGGGTCTTGGCCGGTGGGCACCTGGTCCTGAGCGGCGGCCTCAACGCTGTGCTCAGCCAAAGCGGTTTCACCGACATTGCGCCGGCTCGGGCTGGCAGCGAGCTGCTCGAGGTGAGCCTAAGCGATGTAGCTGCATTCGTGGGCTTGCCCGTCACGACCAGCAGCACCCTGCCGTTACTGGTTGCGCCGTTGAAGTCGGTGCTTGCCAGCGCCCACATTCTGGCGCGCAGCTCAACCACGCCGCTTATCGTCCGCCAGTCGCTAGGGCGTGGCATAGTGGATCAACTTGCGTTCGACGTCACCCTAGAGCCACTACGCAGCTGGCCTGGGCGAACGATGCTCTTCATGCTGCTGTTTGGCGGTCGAGCGGGTTGGCCGCTTAGCATCGGCTTGGACGAAGGCTCTGGCGACATAGCGGCGGAGACCGGCATGATGCTCCCCAGAGGTCTGTATCCCTCGCCGTTGCTCGTGCTGGTGTTGTTCATCGCCTACGCGCTGCTGATCGGGCCAGTGAACTGGGCCGTGCTGCGCGCGCGCGGCAAGCTGGAGTGGGCCTGGATCACAACGCCGGCGCTTGCTGCCGCGTTTACCGCTTTGGCTCTGCTGACGGGCTTTCGCCCGGGCGGAAACCGTCCCATCCTGCATCGGCTCAGCACGCACATTGGCAGCAGTGGCTCCGACACAGCGCGCGCCATGACGCTATACGCGGCGCTATCGCCGCGCCAAGAAAACATGACGCTCACGCTTCGCCGCGCGTCGGTGCGTCCGCTGGCTGAGCCAAGCGCGCTCAGCGCCAACACCTTGTTCACCGTGACACTGCGCAAAGGCGAGCCGGACCGCATGTTGAGCTGGCAGCTCTCAAACCAACACATGGAACTAGCCTACGCCCTCGGCACAGCCCCCCACCCCCTAGCAAGCGGCAAGCTGGAATTCGCCTACGACCCGAACAGCGGCAACGCCATCCTCCGTGGCCAACTGATCAACGAGAGCGACCAGGTGCTCTCGGATTGCAGCTTGCTGGTCGCTCATGACTACGCTGCAGTGGGCGATCTGGCGCCGCGCGCCAGCACCCAAGCCTCCATCACGCTCACCGCCACTTACCCCCAGAGCTGGTTCGACTTGCGCGAGATCAACACTTGGCGGCCTGAAACATTTGCTTCCCTCTTCATGTGGCAAGGGCGGATCAACCTCACGCCTAGCACCTCATGGCGTCCCCGGCCACCAAACTCTGCATCGCTTCCAAGCACGAGCGCCGCAACGGACTCCGAGCCGTCATTGTGGCGAAGATCGTTCGACATCGCCGAGGCCGCCTTAGGGTGGGTAGACGTCAACCTCAGCGACACAACAGCCATCGCCCGACAAGCTGCGCGCGTGGGGCTGGCCCGCAGCATCTTCGGCAACATGGGAGTGGGCGTAGGCGCCTTCCTCGCTTGCTGGAGCGACACCCTGCCGAACAGCGGCGACATGGAGCCGGCGGAATATGTGGATCGCGGCATGCACCTTTGGCGCGTCCCGGTCCTACCTTTCGACGCCGACGAAGCCGGCCTGCCACCCAGCGCTTACAGTTGGAGCCTTCTGTATAGCGATGGGTTCTGGCTGGAGAATGAGGGCTTCCAGCTTGGCCCAGGTGATCACCTGCTGATGCTTGAACCATGGTTTGAGGTTTACGTGTCACCTCGTACTGCGACAGCCAAAGTCGCCCTTTCGTGGGCCAACGCGCCCTCACCCACGGTTCAGGCGTTCAGTTGGCGCAAAGGGGATTTTGACGCGCCACTGCCTTTAACACTCTCCCCCGACAAGCTCACCGAGCTCCCGCTACACGCCGACCACATCCACCAGAGTGGACGCATGCTGCTGCGGCTTCGCATCCCCCAGCGTGAGCGAATCACACTGCGCTGGATCGCCCCAAGCGTCCGCCCGCTTTGAGCATCAGGGCAAGCGACAATGACACAGAGCAGACCACTGCTCATCTACGATGGGGACTGCGGCTTCTGCGAGCGCAGCGCGCGTTGGTTCGAGCGGCTCAATCGCCACGGGCATGTCCTGGTACGGGCTTGGCAGGAGCCGGGCGTGCTCGAAGCGAGCGGCCTGACCGAACTGCAATGCCGAGAAGCCGCCTGGTTTATCAGCGCCGGCGGACAGCGCTATCGTGGGGCTGACGCTATCTTTGCGGCACTGGGCGAGCTGGGCACACCTTGGCGCTGGCTGACATGGATTTGCCGCTGGTCGCTGCTACATGCGCTGGCAGGCCATGTGTATGGATGGGTGGCGCGCAATCGGCATCGGCTGCCCGGCGGCACGCCACGCTGCGCATCGGCGCGCGCTGAAACGCCCGAGCGCTAGCGTGGGCGTATCATGCGCTGCACGCCATGAAACCTCGCATCCTTGTCATCGGCTGCGCCTCCCGCGATCGACTGCATATCGGCGGCTGCACATACGACACGATTGGCGGCGCCGGCCTATACACTGCGCTGGCAGCGCGCCGGCTCGGCGCCGACGTCACGCTGCTTGCGCCACGCCCGACGGTTATGCCCTCACCCTTTCGTCCTGTGGAAGCACAGCTGCACTGGCTTGGCCCGGCCATCGAAGCGAATGAGCTGCCTCATTTGGAGATCGCGCATTACGGCGAGGGCAAGGCAGCCTTGCTTCATGCGTCATGGGGCGGTGAGATAAGCCTTACCCCCCAATGCCTGCCCGCTGATTTGTCGGGCTACAGCTTCGTGCATATCGCCGCGCTGAGCAGCGCGCAGAAAATGCTGGAGTTCTTGCGCGCTTGCCGCGCACGACGCGCGCCCCGCATCAGCGCCGGCACGTACTTTCGCATCGTGCAACAAGAGACGGCCACCGTGCGCGCCATTTTCGAGCAGGCCGACCTTTTTTTTATGAACGAGAATGAAGCGCTAGGGCTATGGGGCAGTTTGCGCGTGGCCGGAGGCGTCAGCGCGCGCACACGCGAGGGAGGGCTGCTGTTTATCACGTTTGACCGACGCGGCGCAATAGTTGTGGAAGGTGATCGGGTCACGCCTATCCCCCCTGAACCCGCCCGTGAGCTCGACCCTACCGGCGCCGGCGACACATTTTGCGGCGCTACCCTTGCCGGCCTCGCTCAGGGAAAATCGGCCGTGGTCTCGGCGCACGACGCGGCTGTGCTCGCAGCGCGCAAGATCGAGCACATCGGGCCGGCGTTTTTGCTCGCGGGTGAGCCACTTCCTCCGGCGACTTCGCCGCTGTGCCAGAGCACAGACTGAAGCACTCAAGGCTTGGCGCAAAACTCACGCACCAGCTCATACAACACCTGCACGCCCCAGCTCAGCGCTGAGACTGCCACACGCTCATCATGTCCGTGCACCAAGTCAAAGAAGTTTTCGCCCTGCTCGAAGCGCAGCGGCGAAAAGCCATAGCAGATGGTGCCAAGCCGAGAGACGTGCTTAGCATCCGTGCCGCCGGCAAGCATGTAGGGCGTGGGTATAGCGTGCGGGTCGTGGCGGCGCAACACCTGGCACATGGCATGAAAAAGCGGCGTGTTGAAAGGAAACTCCAACGCCTCGCCGACGCTGTCCACCTCCACCTGTAGCCCTGGCAGGTCGCTGAGGGCAGCGCGGATTGCGGCGAGCGTCTCCTCCACCGACGTGTTGGGCACGGTGCGGCAATCGAGGACAGCCTCTGCAGTGGAGGGGATGACGTTCACTTTATAGCCGGCCCGCAGGCCGGTGGGCACAATGGTGGTGTGCGTGGCAGCATGCAGTTCCGCTGCTAGCAGCGGGTCATTCACCAGCCGACGCAGCGGAATATCGCGCAGCGCCTCCATCTCTGCCCAAGCGCGCAACGCCACGCCCTGAGCGCCACCTAGCGCCTCCGCCAGCACATTGATCAAGGCGCGGGTGGTGGGCGACAACTTGGCTGGCAGATGAAACCGAGTCAGGCGATCCAGCGCCCGCGCCAACACAACCACAGGGTTATCCTCGTGGGGGAGGCTGGCATGGCCAGGACGCCCGACGGCAATCAGGCGCATCCAGATGTTACCCTTCTCAGCGGTCTGAATCGGATACAGCACTTGTCGCCCCACCCAGCTGGCATGACCGCCGAACTCACTCAGGGCATACTCTGCCTGCAGCAGCTCTGGGTTGCGCTGAATCAGCACGCCAATGCCTTGGTTGGTGTCAGCCTCCTCATCGGCAGTCGCAGCCAAGATGAGGTCGCGCGCAAGCGAAAGTTGACCAGCAGCCACTTCTCGCGCGACAGCGATAAAAACAGCCAGTTGCATGGCGACGATGCCCTTCATGTCCAACGCGCCACGGCCATAGACAAAGCCATCGCGCAGCTCGCCGCCGAACGGATCAACGCTCCACTTCTCACGCTCCACCGGCACCACGTCAGTGTGCGAGTAGAGCAACAATGGGGCAGCGCTGCCATCGCCACGGATGCGCGCGATCACGTTGCCACGTCGAGGGACAGTCTCGATCACGATTGGCTCGATACCCTCCGCGTGCAACACGCTGGCGATGTATTCAGCCGCGATGATCTCGTTGCCGGGAGGGTTAGAGGTGTCCAAGCGGATTAGCTCGCGCAAAAAGCGAACGGTTTCCTGCGCGAGCTGGGGCGAGTAAGGCGCAACCACAACGTCGATCAGTATAATCGCCGCAGCTGCACAACCCATGGCCAAAGTCACTCCTCGCGCTCAAGACTACTCCGAGTGGTACCTCGACGTCATCCGAGAGGCAGACCTGGCCGACTACGCGCCAGTGCGGGGCTGCATTGTGGTGAAGCCGTATGGCTGGGCGATCTACGAGCACATGCGCGAGTTTCTGGACCGGCGCTTTAAGGAAACCGGACACGTCAACGCTGCCTTTCCTCTGTTCATCCCGCTCAGCTTCCTACAGCGCGAGGCACAACACGTGCAGGGCTTTTCGCCAGAGCTGGCAGTGGTCACACACGGCGGCGGCGAGGAGCTGGAGGAGCCACTGGTGGTGCGCCCAACCAGCGAGACCATCATTGGCTACTCCTACGCCCAGTGGATCAGGAGCTACCGCGACCTGCCGCTGCTGATCAACTGCTGGAACAGCGTGGTGCGGTGGGAAAAGCGAACCAAACCGTTCATCCGCACGATGGAGTTTTACTGGCAGGAGGGTCATACCGCTCATGCCACCCACGAGGAGGCGCTGGAGGAGGTGATGCGCATTTTGGACGTGTACTACGACCACATGCGCGCAGATTGCGCCTTGCCAGGTTTCCGCGGGCGCAAAAGCCTGTACGAACGCTTCGCCGGCGCCTTGACCACCTACTCCGTTGAGAGCATGATGGGCGACAAGCGATCCCTGCAAAGCTGCACCAGCCACGACCTGGGGCAAAACTTCGCACGTGCCTTCGAGATCAAATTCCTAGACCGCGACAACACAGAGAAATATTGCTGGACTACCTCATGGGGCTTGAGCTGGCGACTGCTAGGAGCGGTGATCATGGTGCACGGCGACGATCAGGGATTGCGGCTGCCGCCCAAGATCGCCCCCATCCAAGTTGTGATCGTCCCGATTTACAAGACCGACGCTGAGAAGAGCATCGTGTTTGAAACAGCAGGCCGGCTGTTCCAAACGCTGAAAGCCGCCGGCATGCGCGTCAAGCTGGACGACCGCGATGAGACCCCTGGCTTCAAGTTCAACGACTGGGAGCTGCGCGGGGTGCCGGTGCGGGTGGAGGTTGGCCCAAAGGATGTGGCTAACGGCATGGTCGGCTTAGCACGCCGCGACCGGCCAGGCAAGGAGGGCAAGTCGTTCGTCTCTCAGCAAGGGCTGGCGGAGCATATCCACACCCTGCTCCAAGAAATTCACCAATCGCTGCTCCAACAAGCCGAGCATTTCCTGCACTCCCACATCCGCGAGTGCAACACGTGGGACGAAGTGAAAGAGGCTGTCGAAGATGGATGGGCGCTTGCCCCATTGGCGGACAACCCCGCCAACGACGAGTTCATCCGCAACAACCTCACTGCGAAAACGCTCAACTTCCCTCTCGACCAACCCGAAGGCGAGTGGACATGTGTGGTGAGCGGCCAACGGGTGCGCGAGCGCGCGCTGATCGGCAAGTCGTATTGAGCGGCGTTGCCGTTGCAAGGATGCTTCAATAGCCTATACTTAGCTTCGTATGTTGAACCCGCTCTTGATCACAGTTCGAGAGAGCCTGCGCTATCGTGGGCGCGAGAGCCACTGGATGTGGCTGCTGCACCGCGTGAGCGGTCTGGGCATTGTGGTCTTTCTGGGCTTGCACATTTTCGGGATGAGCATGTCGGCGTTCAACCCAGCATTGCATGAGCGCATGTTGGAGGCTTACAAAACGCCGCTCTTTGCCGTTGGAGAATTGGTACTAGCCGCTCTACTGATATTCCACGCAGTCAACGGCACGCGCATCGCCATTTTGGAGCTGCGCCCCCAACTTTGG
This sequence comes from uncultured Anaerolineae bacterium, assembly GCA_938028725.1. Lineage (GTDB taxonomy): Bacteria > Chloroflexota > Anaerolineae > J036 > Brachytrichaceae > CALIMH01. The sequence continues at coordinate 166,005 of CALIMH010000007.1, forward strand.
GAAAAGCAACAGGTCGCCACACGCTGGGCCCTCATCATCACTTTCGCACTGGCGATGCCGACAATCCTGGTGATGGCCTGGAAGTCGGTATCGCACTTCGTTAGCGGTCAGTAGGAGGGAGTACACCATGGCGGTTACCACTGCAACCAGCGGGCGCACCGTGCGCTACGTGCAGCCAATAGTTCAAGGGCGCAGCCGCTTCGAGCGGGCGATGTGGCTATTCATGCGCTATAGCGGTTTGGCGCTCGTGTTCCTGGCTTTATCCCATTTCTGGCTACAGCATTTGCTGATCGGTACGCACGCCATCACGACAGCGCAAACAGTAGCCTTTTGGGGTGCGCAAGGGCAGCCGGTGACGGTGGGGCAGTTGCTCTTTCGCGCTTACTACGCTGTGATGCTGGTGTTGGCTGTGGGGCACGGCATCAACGGTGTGCGACAGGTGGCCTACGACTACTTCGGCCATCGCCCCGCAGCGTATAAGGCGTTAATGGGAGCTGTCGTCAGCATTGCAGCTGTGATCTCGGCTTTGGGCATCCTTGCGCTGCTCCTTGGCGCGCAAGCCTCCCCAGAAGCACTGACCCGCTGATACGCAGCGCAAGCGAAGGCACAGTGTTCCTCCGCCTTCGACCAACTCAAAAAAGCAAGCCGCGTGAGCGTGCTTGCTTTTTTGATCGGCGCAGCGCCGGCAGGGATGCTCGAAGTATTGCATGGCTGATCATTGGCATCGCTTTTGCGCTGCGCGCCCTCACGATCAACCACGAGAGCCTTTGGCGTGATGAGATAGATTCGGTGCGCTTTGCGCTCGAGCCACTGCCGGTGCTCCTGGCTGGCTTTGCCCGCCAGCAGTGGAACGGCGCCTTTTACCTTCTTGCCTTGCGCGGCTGGATGGCCCTAGCGGGTGATTCACCTTTCGCATTGCGTTACTTCTCAGTGGTGTTTGCTGTCCTTCAGGTGGCGCTCGGCTATGCTATCGGACGGCGCACACTCGGCAGCGAGGCCGGCCTGGCTGCCGCTTGGCTTATGGCTATCGCACCGGCGCTGATCTGGTACGCCGTGGAGGGCAAGATGTACACCTTGCAACCAACTCTGATTTTGCTGGCAGTGTATGCCCTGCTGCGTGCTGAGCGTCGCCGCGATTGGTTAGCCTTTGTTGCCTTCACCAGCCTGAGCTTCTACACGCATCTGCTCTCGCCACTTTTTCTGGCGGTAGCGGCAGCACTGATGCTGATGCACGCCACACTGAGAGTGCAGTGGCGTCGGGCCTTGGGCGCGCTTATAGCACTGACACTACCTTATGCGCCATTGGCAACATGGCAACTGCCGCTGGCGCTGCGCGGTGGCGAAAGCGGTCACCCCAGTGTGACGCTTAGCGGCGCGGCTTATCTGCTTCTAGCATATTGGACAACCGGCCTCAGCGCCATCCGCGCACTGCCAACAGGCTGGATGGGCCAAGCACTGCTGTTTGGCGCGATCGCTGTGCCAACTAGCATTATCAGCTTGGGTCTAGCGAGCATGATGCATTCGCGCGGGATGCGCCAGCACTGGGCAACGCTGGTCGGGTTCATCGCGTGGATGGTGCTGCCTTTTGCCCTGCTGTATGCGATATCCACTCGCTACCCGCTTTTCAACCCTCGCTATCTGCTGTGGACAGCACCAGCGTTCTATTTGCTGCTCAGCAGCACAATCGTGCTGGGGTGGCGCAATCGGGCATTGCGCGGGAGCTTGCTCGCCCTCCTCAGCGCGATGAGCTTGTTCGGGGTGTGGGCACAACTGATCTACCCCATCCGCCCTAACATTCGTGAAGCGGCCGCGTGCGTGCTGCGCCACTTGCACGCTACCGACCCCATCATCTTCCAGATTCCCTATGGCCAGCATGGCTTAGCCTACTATGCGCGGCAAGCAGGAGAGCACCTCGCACCTGCGCAGATCATCGAGGCGCCATTCACGAACCACGGCCTAAGCGCCGCAGAGGTGTGGGGGCAACTCGAAGTACGGCTAGCAGGAGCTCGCCGATTTTGGCTGTATGAAACAGAGCCAAGTATGTGGGACGCGCGTGGCCTCGTGCGACAATGGGCTGACCGGCACGCGCGCCTCACGTTGAGGTGCGACTTTCGGGGGGTCGCCGTAGGGCTATACCAACGCTAGCGAGACGCCAACGCTCGTGCGGCTTCGTTCGGCACAACGAATTGTGCCATCACCCAACCGACGCGATTGGGCGCGGACGGATAGGCGACTTGCCACCACTGCTTGTCTGGTGAGATGCCGAGGACTTCTAACACTGTTCCGCTGCGCACGCGAGTCAACACTTTCGCAGTTGGCGACGGCGCCGCGCGAATTTTGAGGCGGCTGCTGCCGGTGTTAACTGTGACGGAGGGCTTCGCCGGGGCAGATGGTCCCGGCCCAACCGATGGCGCTGCAGAGGTTTGCAGCGATGGAGCAGCAGGTGTCGTGCTCTGCCCTAGCAGAGCCATAAGTGCAGCATTAGGGGTCACCACAGAATGATGGATATACGCCACACCTCCAGGTGCGGAGGGATACTCGATCTGCCACCACAACTGATCCGCAGTGTAAGCGCGCACGGTGAAGCGCGTGCCCTGTGGCGCAGTGGCCAGGATTGCTGCTGTGAGCAGAGGAGTAGCACGCACGTTCGCCGTGGTTGTTTTGACGATCACCTGAGGCGTGGCCTCGCTTGACGTCGGCGCTGGCTGCGGCGGCGCGGGAGCGGATGGCACTGCAGCCTCATCCACCACTACAAGCGAGGCATCGTCCACGTATACGTCGTTGTGCTTCACCGGATACTCAGCGGTGGAGTCCACAAACACGGTCACCGTATCGCTCTTCGCTATTGCCTCCACCGAAACCTCCTCCCAGCGGTCGTAGGGGCGCGCCCAATCGCTACAAACAATATTTGGGTCGGCGAAGTTCGGCTGCAGCGCGAACATACCGTCGGTGTGGATGCAGGCGCGCACCTGCAAGCCGCCGGGATCGCGCGAAGAGCTGAGCGGCAAAATGTCCGAGTCGGTTGTCAGGAGGTTGGCCCAGATGCTGAAGCGCAGCCGTGCGCCGGGCCGAATGTTGCGCACCACCTGATACAAGCCCATCGAGCGGTTGAGCGACCAAAACGTGAAGAACCGAGCGCTGGTTGGGTAACTGCGCACTCGTGACGATTCCATCTCCGCCGTCATAACGGTGAATTCTGGCTCGCGGTTGATGCGATCTTGGTTGGCCTCCTCGTAGCTCTTACACGCCCAATACGGAATCCACTCGTGGGGGGTGATCGCGTTGCCTTTCTGCCAACCGAAGGAGCACACGTCGTTGTTGATCTGCTCGGGCCAATCAAAACCAGGGTTCTTCAGCAAATTCGCCCCACCCTGCGCTGACGCAGGCTGCGTAGGTAAGCCACAACACAGGCTTGCCAACAACGCCCACGCCACCAGTCCAACCCACCTGACGAGAACCGCAGCTAGCGAGTCGCGCACAACAAGCATTATAGGCTACGGCGATGCAGCCGCGCAGCCGCCCCTCACCACGCGACGCTCAACCGCGCAGTGAGCTACCAAGCACCACTGTCAGGGCTGCCATCACACCACACACAAACGCGACCAGGGTGAGCACATCTGCGCGCGTGATCGCGGGTGGGAGCGCCAGCGTTGCCGACAACATTGCCGGCAACGCAACCACCAGCGTGATCGCCAGCCCTGACCACGCTGCCCGGCGCGAGCGCAACACAAAGACAGCAATCATCGGCAGGGCCACGTAAATCACCCAGTTCACGCCATTCACGTAACCTTGCACAAATTGCCGCGGCGTGAGAAACAACGCGGTCTGCGCGATGAGGAGATAAGTTGCCGGCTGCGGGTGGCGTTTGCCAAGCCATGCGATCGGCGCTAGCAGTGCTAGGTCCAACGCCGCCGCACCCAAGCTGATGGGATTCGGTATGGTCAACCAGACAATCAGCAGAAACACAAACGCCAGCGTTGCCTTGACAACCAGCACCATCCTGAGACGCTGCCATGCTTCGGCCTGGCTCATAACGACCTTCTCACGAACAATCGGCGCGCCTGTCCCAAGTCCGAGATGCCCAACACACGAACCAGGCCGGCATACACCGCTGCACCCGCGCAAGCACAGCCGAAGACAACCACAGCGTCGTTCAGCAGCGCCCCCAGTGAGAAGCGCGCCATGAGCGTCATCATTGTGGCGTGCACCGTCAAACCCATAACCAGCGACGCGCCTGCCACTCTGAGTCCCCATCCAAGCAGATCGCCACTGAACAAGCTTCCCAGGTGTCGGTGGAGCAACATCGCCATCAGCGCAGCATCCAGCCCTGTCTTTAGCGAGTTGGTCAACACGAGGTCCTCTAAGGTGAAGGTGCGAACACCCAGCTCGGACAGCGCCGTCAGCACGCCGATGGTCAGCAGGTAAGTGACAGTGGACACCAGGCCCACCATCGTTGGCGTGCGGGTATCACGCCGCGCGTAGAAAGCGTAGATGAGCGGCAGATCAAGCGCCGCGAAGAAGAGGCCAGGCACGGCAGCACGAAGCGTGGAAGCGGTGTAAGCAGTGCTCTGTGCAGTGAACGCGCCGCGCTCAAACAACAAAGCGACCATCGGCACCGCCAGCACATACAATCCCACCGACGCCGGCGCAATCAGCGCGACGACCAGACGCAACCCTTGTTTCAGGGTGGCCTTGAAAGCCTCACCTTCCGATGACGAGAGCGCCGGCAAGATGGCTGCTGCCACTGCTGTGACGATCATGCCGAGCGGGAACTGGATTACCTGTGCCGCGTAGCGCATGGTGGCTGGGCCTTCCGGGCTGATGCGAGAAGCAGAGATGAAGCTCACTTGCACCGCGATCTGTGACAGTGCCAATCCTCCCGCCACCGGCAAGAACAGCCGCACCACCTGTACCACGCCAGGCAATCGCCAGTTGAGCGACAGTCGCAACGGCACACCGCGCAGCCCCGGCACCTGGATCAACACCTGTGCCGCGCTGCCCATCAGCAAACCCACCGCTAGCGCTGTCACACCCAGGCGCGATTCCATCAGCACCACCACCGCAATCATCACCAAGTTGTAAGTGGTCGCTGTGAAAGCCGTGTAGCCGAAGCGCCGCTGCGCATGCAGCGCGCCTGTCAGGATGCCGCTCAAGTTCAAAAAGATGATCGCTGGTATAGTCACCCGCAGCAGGCCGGCCACCATCTCCACATCCTGGTTCGATCCGCCGCTGATGAACACTGCGATGGGGCGCGCGAACAGCCAAAGCAATGCCACCACGCCAGCCAGCGCGGCCATCATCAAGCTGATCAGCGCGCCCAGCAACTCTCCGAATGCGCGCAACCGCTGCGGATCGCGATCATCGTGCAGGGCGCTGAAAGTGGGCACCAGCGCTGAACTCAACATGCCGCCAGCCAGCAGATCGTAGAACTGCGTGGGAACGTTCGCTGCTAACTCAAAAGCGCTGGCTGCTTGACCATTGCCGAAGTAGAATGACTTGACCGTCTCGCGCACCAGGCCAATCAAACGACTGCTCAGATTACCTAGTGAGGTCAGCGTTGCGGCACGGGCGATAGCGACATTCACAGAAGAACTATCCTCTTCTAGTGCGGCAGCAGAGAGTTTGCCGGCGCGCATATAAACGAGCTAGCATTCTACAGCGCTAGTATGACTTCGCTCGCGCCATACGCGGGCGCACCGCGCCAGATTCAGTAAACCTTTATCACTAAGGCACAATCAACTTATAATTTCCACTCCGAGCTACACACGATGAGCAAAGTAAGCTTATGACAGCTGTCACACGGTTCTACGGAGCTATGTGGTGCGGCGACACGCGACGCGCTCGCGCCTGGTTCGACAAGAACAACGTGCCCTACGAGTGGATTGACATTGACCAAGACGAGAAAGCTGCGGAATTTGTCAAGTCTGTGAACAACGGGATGCGCAGCATCCCCACAATCATCTTTCCTGATGGGTCTCAATTGACCGAGCCGAGCACGCAGAAGCTAGAGACCCACGCGCGCAAGCTAGGCCTCATCCCAGCCACACCGACCACTGCCGATGCCTGAACCACCGCTGATGCCGACGCCTCAGCGCGCGAGCAGCCCTTCACCGCTTGCGCTGGGTTGCTTGGTGAGCGTCGGCATCATTGCAGCAGCGGTGGTGATCGCAGCGCTCGTGATCGCTGCTGCAATGCGCGAGACGGCGCGCATTGCTTCCGAAGCTATCGGCGCGCTCGACCCCAGCAGCGCTATTGCGACGGCGCTGCCGGCCGCCACACCCACTATCGTCGCACGCCCTTCAGCCATCTTGCAGGTGCGCGCTGCCAATGAGTTAGCCAGCGTGCAAACGCTGCTCTCCACTGTCGTTGAGGTGGAGAAAGCGCGCGTGGGCAACATCCTCTACGAGCGGCTGGTGCTGATCTCGCATGTGGCAGGGTCAAGGCAGGCGTGCGACTGAATGAAATCGGGCCGGATGATGTGCAAGTCTCTCAAGATGGGCGCACCGCACGTGTGCGGATGCCTCCAGCAGAGCTGCTCGACGCATACTTGATAGACGACGGTTCTCAGCGCTGCCACACGCGTGTCTATGACCGCACCAACCTGCTGATTTTGGAGGAGAGCAAAGAGTTGGAAAGCCAGGCGCGCGAGAAAGCCATCCAGGCAATCCGCGAAACAGCGCTGGAGAGTGGCCTGCTTGAGGAGGCACAAACGCGCGCTCGCCTCGCTATCGAGCAGTTGTTGCACGCAGCGGGCTACGAGCGTGTGGAATTTGTGGAATGAAGCTTGCCCATCGCCGACACGTTGCCGCGCACTACTCTCCCTCCGCCGAGATCACCACAGGTATCGGACCTGCCCCGGCTTCGCGATGACACTGCTCGCAAGCATGTTTCACGACTTCGGCGTTTAAGTAGCGTGCCTCTTCGATCCTCGCATGGGTCTGATGGCAGTTGTGACAGCCCACTGTTGTCGCATACAGCGACAGGCCACGGGCGAGAACTGCCTGAGGGTCAGCCGCATCAGGGGGCACGATCAGCCGGGCACCGTTGCGCCAAAGCATAAAGGCTGGGGGCAACATGTTGTGCATATGGTTGTCCATCCCTACCAACAACAAGGTCTCTCGGTGACAGGACAGGCAGCTATCGTTGGTGAGATGCGGACGACGCAGGGCCAGCGTTGTCTGGGGCACAGTGAGCGTTAGCCCTTGCGAGACTGTGGTGATGATGGTGGTTTTGGAGACGCGCGGGTCATCAGCAGCGACCAGCCAGCGAGCGGCCATCTCTGCGCTCAGGATCAGCGTCTCAAGGTGCGCGCGAGGGGTGTCATCACCGCGATGACAGTCAATGCAGCGGATGCTGCCACCTGTGCCGCGCAAGTGCTGATAGTGGTAACTGGATAAGTCATCTGCCAAAGCGCCGGCGCTTGCGGCCTCAGCACGGTCTAGGTAGGTGCGGTGCTGAGGAGTGTGGCAGCTCACGCAGAAGGCATCGTCTTCTTGCTGCGCTAGCACAACCGAGGCGGCAACCAGCATCGCCGCCACCACCAGGGCCAGCATCACTGCGCCGAGCAACAAGCTCGACGATGACCGACGCCGGCGACGCGCAAGCCAGCCCGTTGAGAGATACTCATCCTCGTCGTCTTCAGACAGCTCGCTGAAGTCTCGGATGTAGCGCGTCACAGTCCCACCCAAACACTTTTCACCTGCGTGTATAGCTCCAGTGCTTCATGGCCCATCTCGCGACCGAAGCCGCTTTGCTTATAGCCGCCGAACGGCGAAGCTGGGTCAAATTGGCTGTAGCAGTTGATCCACACTGTGCCGGCACGCAGCAGGGCAGCGAGGGCATGGGCGCGACCGATGTCGCGGGTCCAGATGCCGGCGGCCAAGCCGTAGGTCGTGTCATTCGCGCGCGCCGCCACCTCTTCCAGCGAGTCAAAAGGTGTAGCAACCAGCACCGGCCCAAAGATTTCCTCTCGCACAATCGCCATGTCGTCGCGCACACTTTCGAAGATGGTGGGTGCAAGGAAGTAGCCATCGGCAGATGCATGGGATGGTCGCGTGCCACCGCATCTCAGGACGCCACCCTGCTCTTGTCCAAGCACGATGTAGCGGGAGACGCGCTCCAATTGCTCGCGCGAGATCAGTGGGCCAATGTCCACGCCCGAATCAAAACCAGCGCCCACCCGCAAGCCGGCAGCACGTTCTGCGACCCCAGCGACCACACGTTCGTACGCGCTGCGTTGCACGAACAGACGCGAGCCAGCGTTGCAACTTTGGCCAGCATTGCTGAAAATGCCATACGCCACGCCCGCGATGGCGCGCGGCAGATCAGCATCATCGAAGACAATCTGCGGGCTTTTGCCGCCCAGTTCCAGCGATACACGCTTGAGATTACCCGCTGAAGCGCGCAGGATGATCTTCCCAACCTCAGTGCTGCCAGTGAAGGCGATCTTGTCCACACCAGGATGAGCAGTTAACGCAGCGCCGGCCGTCTCCCCAAGACCGTTGATCAGTTGCACCACGCCATCTGGAAAGCCGGCCTCTTGCACCAACTCAGCCACACGAATGGCTGTCACCGGCGTCTGCTCGGCAGGCTTGAGGATGACGCAGTTCCCCGCTGCCAGCGCTGGTGCTAGTTTCCACGCGATCATGCTGAGCGGGAAGTTCCAAGGGATGATCGCACCTACCACACCCACTGGTTCGCGCAGCGTGTAGTTCAAGCGATGCGGAATGGACACCGGCTTCACGTCGCCTTCGATTTTGGTGGGCCAGCCGGCGTAGTAGCGGAACATGCGCACGCTGGCGTTCACCTCTGCCTCAGCAGCGGATAACGGCTTGCCGTTTTCCAGCGTGAGCAGCTCGGCTAGTTGGACGTGATGCGTCTCCAGTAAGTCTGCCAGGCGATGCAGCAAACGCTCGCGATCGTAGGGCGTCATGCGTCGCCAAGGATGGTTGGGGTTGTCGAAGACGTGACGTGCTGCTTGCACTGCTGCATCCACATCATCGGCATCGCCGGCGAAGGCGGTAAAAAGCGGCTGACCAGTGGAGGGTTCATCTTTGGTGAGCGTGTGGCCATTCAAAGACTCTCGCCAGCGCCCACCGATCCACAAGCGACCAGGCTGTGATCGCAAAAACTGCACTGTTTGGGGTGAAAGCCGATCAGCGTAAGGGATATGCATAGCGCAACTGGCGTGCAGAGCTAGTGTACGCTTCGATTATCTGCCGGGCTATGCCACTTGGCTGAGCGCTGCAAAGGCTGGCTTCAGGCGCGGATATAGATCGCGGAAGCGGGAATAGGCCTCGTCGTAGGCGCGGTGCGTCGCCGGATGCTCACTAGGCGCTGTGCGCGTGGTGATGCGGATCACAGCGTCGCAGGCTTCGCGCGTGTCGCGCCAAATGCCAATGCCCACCCCAGCCAGCAAAGCCACGCCAAAAGCGCCGCCCTCAGTGGAGTTCACCAGCGTGATGTCCGCCTGAAAGATGTCAGCGAGTATCTGCCGCCAGGTTGCGTTCTTTGCACCTCCGCCGGCTGCGCGCACCTCCTTCACCTGCAGGCCCAGTTCACGCATCAGCTCGATGGAGTCGCGCAGGCCGAAGCTGATGCCCTCCACGACTGCTCGCGCCAGATGCGCCTGGGTGTGGCGAAGCGTGAGGCCGACGAAAGCACCCCGCGCAAGGGGATCGCGGTGGGGGGTGCGCTCACCTGTGAGATAAGGTAAAAATGTAAGCCCTTCCGCACCGATAGGAACAGTCTCCGCTTCGGCCAGCAGCACATCATAGGGCTCTTGGTCATTGCGAGGGTTGACAAGGCGAGGATTTCCCAATGCCACCACATCGCGATGCCAACGCAAACTGCCACCAGCCGAAAGCATCACGCCCATGAAAAACCACGTGTTTGGCACGGCGTGACAAAACACCTCAATCGCTGTGTCGCGGATCGGAGGGTAGTGCTCCACTGAAGCAAACACCACGCCCGAAGTGCCGAGCGTGACATTCACGATGCCCTCGCGCACTGAGCCAAGCCCAACCGCAGCAGCCGGTTGATCGCCGCTGCCTCCCACGATGGGCGTGCCGGCAGCCAGGCCGGTCTCTTTTGCGGCAACCTGCGACACCTGAGCAGTGGGCACATGCGACTCTTCGCATAGCGGCAGCCACTCACGCGGGATATCCAGCAAGCGCAGCATCTCATCCGACCAGCGGCGCTGCTTCACATCGAGCAACGCCATGCCAGTGGCATCCCCCACTTCGGTGGCAAACTCGCCGCTCAACTTATAGCGGATGTAATCCTTTGGCAGCAGCACATGGGCAACGCGCGCGTATATCTCCGGCTCGTTCTCCCGCACCCAGAGGATCTTCGGCGCCGTGTAACTGGGAGAAGGGATGTTTGCGATCAACTCCCGCAAGCGCGCAGGCCCGCCCGCGCGTTGCACGATTTCCTCGCATTGCGCTGCAGTGCGCTGATCATTCCACAAGATAGCAGGGCGCAACACGTGACCCTCACGATCGAGGAGGGTGAGTCCGTGCATTTGCCCGCTGAGGCCGACGCCCCTCACCTCTCGGCCGGATACACCGGCTTTGGCCAGCACTTGGCGGATCGCCTCTGCCGTGCCACGCCACCAATCGGCAGGGTCCTGCTCACTCCACAGCGGCTTGGGCGTGCTCAGCGGATACTCCACTGTTGCGCTCGCGAGAGTCTCACCACGCTCGTTAACTAGGAGAGCCTTTACCGCAGTTGTGCCGAGGTCAATTCCGAGTAACGTCATTGCTCATCATTCTCCGTGTCAGATTTGACTGATTCAGGGGCGTCGAGGTCACAAATGCACCGTTACTTCCCGCCCCTGGCCATGCAACACTCCACATGCCACGGCTGCATCAGCTATGGATAAAGAGGCCACCTTCGGTGGCGCACGGATTGACAGTGCAAAGCAAGCGAGATCGGCTTCGGTGCCGAGTATAGCCGAGCCGTTTCATCTTCATGGGCACTTACTGCTGAGCTTGGGCCGATCACCAGCGGGGTGCATCTTCCATCTTGCAATGATGCGGCTGCCCGAGCAGTACACTGCTCCGCTATGACGTGCGCTTTGGTGACCGGCGCGACTGGCTTCGTGGGAGCCAATTTGGTTGAAGCGCTGAGCGCTCGCGGCTGGCGGGTACGCGCGCTGCATCGGCCCACATCCTCGTTAAAGGCGTTAGCCGGCCTCACTTTCGAGGCAGCGCTGGGTGACGTGCTCGACCTCGACTCACTGCGGCGTGCAATGGCCGGCGTGGACGTGGTGTTCCACGTGGCCGCAGCGGCTGATTACTGGCGCAGCGACGCAACACACCTGATGCGTGTCAACGTAGACGGCACGCGCAGCGTCTTGCAAGCAGCGCTGGAGCGCAACGTGCAGCGTGTGGTGTTCACCAGCAGTTGTGCCGCGCTGGGCAAACCACCGTTCGGGCACACGCTTGACGAGCGCGCCACATTCAACATGAAGCCCACCGAATTTCTTTACGGCTACAGCAAGCACGTCGCTGAGCAAGTCTGCCACGAGTTTATCGCCAAAGGGCTGGATGTGGTGATCGTCAACCCAGCGGTGGTCATCGGCCCACGCGACGTGAACCTGATCAGCGGCAGCTTGATCGTCGAGATAGCACGACGCGGGGGATTGCCGATTCTGCCGCCGGGAGGGGTGAGCGTCATTGACGTGGCTGATGTGTGCGCCGGCCATATCGCTGCTGCCGAACAAGGCCGCACCGGAGAGCGATACATCCTGACCAGCGAGAATCTTTGGTACGAGCAGCTCTTCACCGAGATCGCCACACTGCTTCAGGTGGAGCCGCCGAGATGGCGCGTGCCAGCGCCTGTGTTGCGCCTAGCCGGCGCTGGCGTGGATTGGTTACGTCAACGATGGAACGTGAAGCTACCGCTAAACGGCGAGCAGGTGCGCTTCGCTGCTGAGACGTTTTGGTTCGACAACAGCAAAGCGCGGGCGGAGTTGGGGTTGCAGCCAGCGCCGGTGCGCGTGGCGCTGCAACGCGCCTATGATTGGTTTCGCGCAGAAGGCTATTTGTGAAGGTGCACGATGTGGGAGATCTTTCACGGCCCTAACATCGTAGAGATGCAGTCTGCCCTTGATGCTGAGATCGCTGCGCTTGGCGACCCGACGTTGGCTGCACTAAACCTCACCCGCCTCGAGAGTGACGCATCGGTAGCCGCCCTCATTGCTGCTTGTGACGCCCTCCCCCTGCTGGGGAGCCAGCGCTTGATCATCGCTGCGTCATGGCTCAGCCAGATCACCACAGCCAAGGAGCACAGCAAGAAAGTCGCAGAAGAGAGCACCGCAGCCTTGCTGCGCTACCTTCCCAACTTGCCTCTCAGCACCCGCTTGATCTTTGTCGAGTCATCCACGCTGAAGGCCGATCACCCTATTGTGAAGCTAGCGCGCGCCTCCCAACCAAAGCGGGAACGCCTCTTCGCTCTTCCGCCCGACCCCGCACAATGGATCGCGCAGCGTGCCAATGTGCGGGGCTGCACTATCCGAGGCGAGGCGATCAGCTTATTGCTGCTTCGGCTGCCGCCCCCCAACCCTAAAAGCCGCGACTACGCAGAAGAGGATAGCCGTTTGTGGCTACTCAAAATAGAAGCGGAGCTAGACAAGCTGGCTGCCTTCGTCCAGCATGGCGAGATCGACGAGCGCGATGTGGCATTGCTGACACCAGCAGAGACCGCCGCCAACATCTTCAAACTCACCGATGCGCTGAGCGTGCGCAACGCGGCGCTCGCCTCGCGTGAACTGCGCAACCTGATCGCGCAAGGTGAAGCACCTGCCCTCATCATTGGCCACATCGCGCGCATGCTGCGTTTGCTGCTCCAGGCTAAGGAGCATAGCGGCCTATCCCCACAGGCGTTTGCCCAAAGACTTAGCTTGCATCCGTTTGTGGCGCAGAAAACACTCGAACAGGCAACCCGATTCCAAACCGAGGAGCTGATTGAAGCTTTGGAAACGCTGCTAGCGACAGACGTGGCCGTTAAAACTGGCGAAATGGATGAGAACGCCGCCCTTGATGTGCTGATGGTTGCTCTGTGTCGCATTCGATGAGAACGCGAAAGACCTAATGCTTATCTTCCCGCTCCGCTGGTTGCTCTTCGGTTTGCTCCTGCTCGTCGTTGCAGTGGCGCTTTGGGTAATTTGGCTGGACCGCCGCCGCGCCGGGCGGCGCGCGGCGGAGACCTTTGCCGACGCCGCCCTCCATGCCGTCCTGGAGCACGCCCCCTTCGGCTGGGTCGTCTTGGAGAGCGCGGAACGCTACGTCTACGCCAACGAGTACGCCCGCCACCTGCTGAACCTGCAGGCCTCCGCCGGCCCCGTCCCGGCCGTGGAGTGGGGGTTCTACCTGGACGACGACCGCGCCGACGTTCGGCGGGGTCGGGCTCCCGAGGGCCGCTACCGCGTCCTCCGCCTCCCCTCCGGCCGGGCCATCCGCTGGTGGCTGATGTCC
>CALIMH010000008.1 GCA_938028725.1 uncultured Anaerolineae bacterium
GCCAATGGCAGGCCGGCCAGATGTGGCGCGACGACGTGGACCTGGTCGTGCCGGAGGACGCCGAAGCGCCGGCCACGCTGCGCGTTCAGTTCGCGCTGTACAACCGTGGCAGCGGCGACGTCATACCGGGCGACGATGGACGCGGCAACCCTTCTCCGCCGCTGTTCGACGGCGCAACGCTGCTTCCCAGGCCAGACGCAAATGAAACGCGCAGCTCCGCGCAAATCGCTGCGCTAGGCGAGGTCGCCTGGCTTCAAGCCGCCCGCTTTGCGCCGCAGGCCACGGCCGGCCAGCCGCTGACGGTCACGCTCACCTGGCAGACGCTCGGCGCCACGCCAGACCCGCACACGACCTTCGTGCATCTAGTGGATGAGCGCGGTGCGGTGTGGGCGCAAGGCGATGCGCCGCCGCTGGGCGGCCAGTTTCCCACTACGCGCTGGCGCGCCGGCGTCACGTTCGATGACTCGTACACCTTGCTGCTGCCGGCCGAGCTGCCGCCGGGACGGTATCGCCTGTTCGGCGGTCTATATCACGCCGCCGACCTGACGCGTTTGCCCGCATTCGACCGCGACGGCAGACGGCTGCCGGACGACCGCATCTATCTGGGCGAAGTGCGCGTTGTCCCGCCAATCTAGGCGATCCGCACTCTATTGTGCTGAGCTATCAGCGCGTCCCTGCGAATACGCGCGCGGCAGGCTAGCTACGTGCAGGCAAACTATCTGCCAACTGCTTGCAACCAGGCAAGCAGTTGGAGCGGCGAGTCGCCGATAACTCCATCTACGTCACAGGTAAGTGCCCAGCGCAACTCTGCCTGGCTATTCACTGTCCAGGTGTTGACCTGGATGCCACGCTGGTGCAGCGCGCGCACTTGCATGGGCGTGATGGAGTGCACAGAAGGATGCTCTGCTTGATGCGGCACAGCCCATTGCTGCAACCAACGCAGCCAGCGAGGCGTGGCTACATCGTAAAGGATGGCGCGGGGCACGTCGGGCATCATTCGCGCGGCCCACATCAGCGCCACCGGGCTGAAAGAGGAGATCAACACGCGCCCTCGGCAAGGGTGATCGCGCAACAGCGCAGCAACAGCGCACACCAGCTCGCGCGCCCCACGCCACATTTGCTTCAGCTCGATGTTGACCAAAACGGTGGGAGACCGCTCAGCAACAGCATCTAACACCTCTTGCAAGAGAGGAATCCGTTCGCCCCTACCAGCGTCGAGCGCGTGCAGCGCTGCCCAATCCATCTTACGCACGCAGCCTTGCCCGTTGGTCGTGCGCGCTACATTTCCATCATGGATCACCACTACTTCGCCAGAGCGACACCGCCACACGTCCAACTCTACACCTGCTGCGCCCTGCTGCATCGCCAATCGGAAAGCGGCCAGGGTGTTTTCTGGGGCGTGGGCACTTGCACCGCGATGACCGACTACACGAGGCCTGGGCTGCTCTGCGCTCAGCCACAAGTTGTTCATCCCGAGTTGCAACGCGCGATTCTATACTTTGAGGCAACGTAGTATCCCGTCTCATGCTGTTTTGCAAGCAAATCAGAATCACAGGGGTAGCGTTCATCACAACCATCATGCTGGAAGCTTGCAGCTTGGCAGAGACACCCAAGCCCGACATCAACGTGGTGCAGGCTCGCATTGCTGCTACGCTCGCTGCCGCTCCCCCAGCGGCGCACTCACACCGCGCGTGCTGCCATCACCGCCGGTAGGTCCGCCCGCACCTGCAACAATCAGCACACCTACTCCAACAGCGAGCGCTGCTGAGCCAACCAGTTCCCCCACTGGATTCATAGAGTATGTGGTCATAAGAGGTGACTCCCTGTTCTCTATTGCAGCACACTTCAAAACCTCTATGGCAGCCATTCAACTGCTGAACAACTTGGAGAGCACCCAAGTTCGTGTGGGTCAGAGATTCCAACCACTCGTCTGGCCGAAGATGACCCTCTACTGGATTGTTGACATGGTTAAGCCAGGCGAGACGCTGAGCGCTATTGCTGCGCGCTGCCGTGTATCCATCAAACGTCTGCAGACACTCAATCGCATCAGCGACCCATCGCGGCTGTTAGCTGTACAGAGGCTGATAAGAGGGGCAGTGAATTAGGCGGAAGAAGTGCGTCAGTTCATGTTCTTCTCGCGCACTGTTATTTTGACCTTGGGGCTTTGGGCCATGTTGCCGGCTGGATCGTAAACGACGACGTGCACCTCGTACTCACCACTGCTGACCTTCTGCAAAGGCCACTTCACTGTGAAGGGCGCAAAATTCTTCGTCGCAAACAGTACATCGTTCACGTAGAACTCCGTATGGGCAACCGCGTAATCATCGCTCACGGCCGCAAGCAAGTCCACCCACTCATCATCGGGCTTGACAAAAGTAGCGCCGGCTTCTGGTTGGAGAAGACGCAAGCTTGGCGGCTGATTGTCCACTGTCACTTGCACTGTTGATTCAGTAACCTGGCCATTGTTCTCCAGCCGTGCCACTTTCAAAGAGTATTGACCGGGAGGGATGCCGGCCAAGTTCCAGTATTCCAGGACGCCATCGCTCACCTGCTCAGTGTGATCAGGGCCAATTTGCTGCCATTGCTCTGGTGCAGGTGCCCAGCCAGGGGCAAAATACACACGATACAGCAGCCAATCCCCCCCGCGCGCGTTGCCACGAATAGGGACGATGCCAGGCGACAGGACGACTGGCTGCGGCTCTGGCTGGTCTGGCTGCGGCGGAGGAGCCGGCAATGTGTAAGTCACCAGACCGCTGACGAAGTCATTATTTGCCGGCCACCGGATCACCACATCGCTCACTGCCACCGCACCGCCGAAGCGAGCGTCTACATCGAAGGGTGCTTGGGGCATGGCCTGTTTCTCCTCCTCGCTCAGCGAGGCATACCAATCTTGCGCCTGGGGTGGGAAAACGTACATTGGCCGCACCTCGATCAAATCCTCCGGCGTGCCGGGCAGGGCGAGCTTGCCCGTCTCTTTATTGATGGGGAAGTTTTGGACAGTGGTGCTCTCCTGACGAGGTTCCGTGCCAGGTATGAAAAGCTCCAACCGTGAGGGACAAACGCCGTTCGCCAGCATCCCATCCACGACGCACACCGGCACGTCGATCAGGCCGGGCGGTCGCTCAAATTGGCGGATGGGCAATTCGCGATGGAGGTATTCCATCACGTCTTTCCAGATTGGAGCTGCGCCAGTGAGGCCGGTTACCCCTCTGCTCATTGGGCTATTGTCCGTGTTGCCCACCCACACTCCTACCGTGTAGTCGGTGGTGAAACCAAGCGTCCAGTTATCACGATAGTCGTTGGTTGTGCCGGTCTTCACTGCAGCAGGCCGCCCGCCGCTCAAATCCAAGGCTGAAGGGAAGCCAAAGGCAGCCGCGCGCGCTTTGGGGTCGGACATCATGCTTTTGAGCATGTAGGTGTATTTGGCGCTATCAGGGCCGAGCAGGTTGGGACGCACAGCCGGGGTGAACTCATAAAGCACACGACCATCTTTGTCCTCCACGCGCAAAATGAAGACAGGGTCAATTTCTCGGAAACCGGCTCTGCGTCGCGCTGCGGGGCGCGGCGTGCCGATCATCGTGGCATCGTTAGCGATGGTCGCGTAGGCAAACGTCAGATCGAGCAGCTTGACCTCACCGCCGCCTAAGGTGAGCGCCAGGCCATAGAATGACAAGTCGCGATCGAGATCGTCAATGCCCAACTGGTGCGCCAATCGAATCACGTTGCCGATGCCGGCGCGATTGAGCGCGTCCACGGCGGGGATGTTGTAGGAGCGTGCCAGCGCCTCGCGCATCAGCACAGGGCCGTGATACTTGCGGTCGTAGTTCTCTGGGATGTAAGGCAGCGCATCTCCAACATCAAACGCCGTTCGCACATCCCAGAACAACGTAGCCGGCGAGGCCCCCTGACGGAGCAGCTCCAAGTAAGTGAGCGGCTTGAACGCCGAGCCGGGCTGTCGCAGACCTAGCGCCACATTGAACTTGCCATCTATGTTGTCGTTGAAGTAATCCAGGCTGCCAAGCATGGCCAGCACCTCGCCGGTGCTTTGCCTGATCACCACTACTGCTGCGTTGTTCACATTGCGGTTTTGGGCCTGCAAATCGGCTATCCGCCGGTTGGCAATACGGCGCACCTCGTTGTCCAGGTCGAGGTCAAGGGTGGTGTAAATCTTCAAGCCACCACGCTCCACCAAGCCAGTAGCCGCCTCGATGCCAATCCCCAGGTGATCAGCAAGGATTTCGACAGCTTTATCTTTTGCATACACAGAGAAGTGGGGGGCTTGTATAGAGAAGCGCTGAGAACGACTCGCATATTGCAACGATTGGCGCTTGGCGTCGCGCGCCTGCTGGGGCGAGACGTTGCAATACGGCACACCGAGCCGGCTGCGCTCCACCATCTGGTCAAGCACAAGCGCCTGGCGAAAGCTTGCTTCGTTAGGGCTGTTGAAGGGGTTGAGTCGAGGCGATTGAGGGATCGGGGCAAGCATGGCCGCTTCAGCCAGCGTGAGGTCTTTGGCGCTTTTGCCGAAATACACCCGTGCTGCCGCCTCGATACCATAAGCAAGGTTGCCGTAGAAGTTGGTATTGAGATACCACTCCAAGATGTCGCGCTTCTGGTATCGGCGCGTCACCTCAGTGGCCAGCAGCACCTCCTTCAGCTTCACCGCAGTAGTGCGTTTGGGGCCAGCGCGCTCTTCTGGCGGCAGAATCACCTGCTTGACAAGTTGCTGGGTGATGCCGGAGCCGCCTTGCAAAGAACCGCCTCTCAGGTTCACTATAAATGCTCGTGCGATGCCGCGCAGGTCAAACCCTTGGTTGTCCCAAAATGTCTTGTCCTCGATGGCGACTGTCGCACAGAGCAAAAAAGGTGAAATCTCCTCCAACCGCAGCCACTGGCGGTCGCCGCCGGTGGGGTCTATCACTTCGTAGAGCAGCTTGCTGTTGCGGTCGTAGATTTTGGTTGTCTGAAAGTTCTCACGAGCAGTGATGATCTGACTTGGGTCGGGCAGGTCGCGCACCAACGCGCTATACGCTGCGCTGATCGCAGCAACTGCCGCCGCCGGCAACGCCACAAGCACCAGCAGCGCCATGCTTGCCAGCAGCACCGCCACTCGCATCAGCCGCTGTGCTGGGCCAACGCGATACTCTAGACGTCGCCGATGGCGCAAGCGCACTAACGAAGCAACTCTCATTCGGTCAGATAATCATACCCAACCATGGGGATTCACATTCTGCCCGACACAGTTGTGGCGCGCATCGCCGCTGGCGAAGTGGTGGAACGCCCCGCCTCTGTCGTCAAGGAATTGGTTGAGAACGCCATTGACGCTGGAGCTGATGACATTCGCGTAGAGTGTCTGGAGAGCGGCAAGCGCTTGATCCGCGTGACAGATAACGGCAGCGGCATCCGCGCCGATGAAGCCGCGCTGGCATTTCAACACCATGCCACCAGCAAACTGCGCGACGCAGAAGACCTCAGCCACATCCGCAGCTTGGGTTTTCGCGGCGAAGCGCTGGCTAGCATCGCTGCCGTGAGCCAGGTGACTTGCGTCACGCGCCACCGTGAGGAGAACAGCGGCACGCTGCTGAGGCTGGATGGCGGAAAAATCACCCATCAGGAACGAGTTGGCCGTCCTCCCGGCACCACCGTCACTGTGGAACATCTCTTTGCTCATGTGCCGGCTCGCTTGAAATTTCTGAAGTCCAACCAAACTGAGCGCAGCCACATTGATAACCTAGTGACTCGCTACGCGCTGGCATATCCACACATTCGCTTCACGCTCATCCATGAGGGCCGAGTGTATTTCCAGTCGGCGGGTAGTGGCCAACTACGCGATGTGCTGGTCGCTGCGTTTGGCGGCGAGGAAGCAGCGCAGATGGTGCCGATCGCATCTGATCCGCTGGCCACCATCACGGTAAGCGGCTTTGCCAGCCTACCATCTCTAGATCATGCCAACCGCAGCCGCATCTTGCTCTTTGTGAATGGCCGGCCAGTGCAAGACACCAGGCTTGCCTTCGCCGTGATTCAGGCCTATCACACGCTGCTGACCACAGGCCGCTATCCGGTGGCGGTGGTGCTAGTCCAACTCCCACCAGAGGAGGTGGACGTGAATGTGCACCCTGCCAAGGCGGAAGTGCGCTTTCGAGATGCCGACGCAGTGTTCAGCGCGGTGCAGCGCAGCGTGCGGCGCGCTTTGCTCGACCATTTGCAGCCGCCGGAGGCGCCTTCTGCGCTGCCGGAAGCTTGGCGCGCGCAGCTCGCTGCGACGTCTCCCGCCGCTCCAACGGACGCTCAGCCTGCATCGCCCCTTCAACCACAAGCCCAACCACCGATCCCCGGCAGCGAGCGGTGGGAGCGCGTCGGTATTGCGCGACAAAGCAGCTCCGGCCGGTGGTCGCTGCCCGCTGCCCCCGCGCCCCCCTCGCCCGCGGCCAGTTCCAGTTCGCTGCCAGCCCTGCGCATTCTCGGCCAACTGGCCACAACCTACATTTTGGCCGAGGGGCCAGAGGGACTTTATCTGATTGACCAGCACGCTGCGCATGAGCGCATCCTCTGGGAGCGAGCCATGGCACAGCTCGACCTCGGACAAGTGCCTAGCCAGGCGCTGCTGGACCCGATCCCTGTGACTGTGCCGGTGAGCAGCGCGCATCTGCTGGAGACGCACCTGGAGACGCTGCGCGCAATCGGGTTTGAGATCGAGCGGTTCGGCAACAACACCTTCCTTGTGCGCAGCGTGCCGGCAATCATGTTTCAAGATGACATTGCTGCCGCCATCCGCGAGATCGTCGCCGACTTGGAGGAGGGCGATGCTGTGCTGCAGCGGGATGTAGAAGCCAAAGTGTTGCGCCGCGTGTGTAAGCGTATGGCCATCAAAGCCGGCCGCGTCCTGAGCCTTGCCGAAATGCAAGCGCTAGTGCGCGACCTCGAGCAGTGCGAATCCCCACGCACCTGCCCACACGGCCGGCCAACCATGATCCACATCAGCGTGGCTACTCTAGCCAATGAGTTCAAGCGCTGAGGAGTTTTAGATTTCCCCACGCCAGCGGCGGGCGCCTTCGCATTGACAGGACTTCACCTTTCGGCCACTGTTGCAGAAGGGGCAAATGTCGTTGCGCCCAACTTTGGTTTTGACTGCTGCTGGTGCGCTCACTGCTGCAGCCGTGCCACCTACCGCGCGCACCACACGGGGTTGCGGCGTTCTGGAGAGGGCAGGCACGCCGGGGCGTGGTTGAGTCTGTTGTTGCACACTGCGCCGTGGCGCGATGCTTGCCGCCGGCACCTGGATGTTGAACTGCACGTTGAAAATGCGGCGCGCGATCTGTTCGCGGATCGAGGCCAGCATCTCTTCGTAGGCAAGACTTGCTTCAGTGCGGAAGGCAACCAACGGGTCACGCTGGGCGTAGGCGCGCAGGCCAATGCCTTCTCGCAGCTCATCGAGATCGGTCAGATGCTTCACCCATAGCGAGTCCACCGTTTGCAACATGACGGCGCGATCGCGGAAGAGGCGCACGCCGTCAAAGAAGGCCTTGTCCAAAGCCTCGCGGTGCTCAGCGGAGAAGTCCACCAGCGGCACTCGCTCTAGCTCAGGGGTAAGCGCTTCGCCCAGGTGGAGGCGCGCCCACGTGTAAACGCAACGATGCAGCGGGTCGCGGCTTTCGCGCATCTGCTCCAGTGTGACGCCAGCCAGCATGGCCTGGGTGGCAAGCAATTTGCTGAATTCAGCCAGCCCAGCATCATAGCGCTTCTCCGCAAGCTCGCAAAGCTCCTCGATGATCTCCTCGCGGGTGACCTTCGCCCAACGCTGCACATCGAACTCGCGCGGCAGCGCGACGATGGCGCGCACTTCGTTGAGCAGGCCGTGCAGGTCCCAGTTCTCTGGCAGCTCGCCAGGCGTGTGGTCCTTCACCAGCGCCTCGATCTCCTCCTCGACGATGTTCATGACAGTGTCTTTCAGGTCGCTTTTCTCCAAGATCGAGCGGCGCTGGCGATAAATCACTTCGCGCTGGCGGTTGATCACGTCATCGTACTGGACAACATGCTTGCGGATGTCGAAGTTGTAGCCCTCAACCTTCTCTTGAGCTTGCTCGATGGTCTTGGTGAGCAAACCGTACTCGAGCGGCACATCGTCTTCCACCTTCAAGCGTTCCATGAGGGCTTTGACGCGCTCACCACCGAATCGGCGCATTAACTCGTCGTCCAGCGAGACGTAGAAGCGGGCGCTGCCGGGGTCACCCTGGCGAGCACAGCGGCCGCGGAGCTGGTTGTCAATGCGGCGCGCCTCGTGCCGTTCCGTACCGATTACGTGCAAGCCGCCCAAGGCGACGACCTTTTTGCGATCTTCCTCCGTCTCCTGCTGGGCCTCTTTGAGTGCTGCTTCCCACTCCTCGCGTGTGATGGCGGTGAGGTCTTTGCCTTGCTTGCGCAACTTCTCACGGGCAAGGCCTTCGGGGTTGCCGCCCAGCAAAATGTCCACACCACGGCCGGCCATGTTGGTGGCGATGGTGACGGCGCCGGAACGGCCGGCTTGCGCGATGATGGCGGCCTCTTTCTCATGCTGCTTAGCGTTCAGGACTTGGTGGCGCACGCCGCGACGCTCTAACATGCGGCTGAGCATCTCGCTGGTCTCGATGGCAATCGTGCCAACCAGCACCGGCCGGCCCGTCTTGTGAACGGAGACGATCTCCTCGACTACTGCTTTGAACTTCGCCTCGGCGGTCTTGAAGACCAGATCAGGGTAGTCCAGACGGCGGTAGTACTTGCGGCCAGTGTTGGGGTCTATGTAAACCGTGACCGGCGTGCCATCCACGAAAGGCTCTTGTTTCTCAATCAGCTTACCTTGTCGGGCGATGTACTCGATGTGCGTGGGCAGCGGCACCACTTCCAAGCCATAGATCTTGTAGAACTCTTCGCTCTCCGTCATTGCCGTGCCGGTCATGCCGGCCAGCTTGTGATACATCTTGAAGAAGTTCTGGAAGGTGATCGTGGCGTAGGTGAGGCTCTCGCGCTGCACCCGCACGTTCTCCTTGGCCTCGATAGCTTGGTGCAAGCCCTCGCTGAAGCGGCGACCATACATCAGGCGGCCGGTGAATTCGTCCACGATGATGATCTCGCCCTTGTCGCTGACGACGTAGTCGCGGTCGCGCTGATAAATCGCATGGGCGCGCAGGGCATTATCCAGATATGGAGTCATGTGAGCGTGTTCGGGCGCGTAGAGGTTCTCAATTCCTAGCCAGCGCTCGATCTTGGCGATGCCCTGCTCGGTCAGCGTGACGTTCTTTGTCTTGGCCTCGACGATGTAGTCGCCATCGGGGTTCTTGAAGTCGTTGTTTCGGCTTGGCTCCAGACGGCGCACCAACTCAGCAAACTTCTTGTAAAGCGGCGAAGGTTCTTCCGCCGGCCCGCTGATGATCAGCGGGGTGCGCGCCTCGTCAATTAACAGGTTATCCACCTCGTCAATCACGGCGTATGCGAGCAGTGGTTGGCCGTTCTCGTCAACCCGCTGCACGCAGTCGGCCAGATCGGTGACCATGTTATCGCGCAGGTAGTCGAAGCCAAATTCATTGTTCGTGCCGTAGGTGATGTCACACTCATAAGCTTGCTTGCGGCGAATAGGGCGCAAGTTGATGAAGCGGTCATCGCGCGAGGGGTATGTGGGGTCAAACTCGTAGGTGGCATCGTCCGGCCGGCCCTCACCAGCGCTCTGGATCACGCCGGTGCGCAGGCCAAGGAAGTGATACACCCGCCCCATCCATTGGGCATCGCGCTTAGCGAGGTAGTCGTTCTGAGTGACAAGATGCGCGCCTTTGCCGGCAAGCGCGTTAAGGTACAGCGGCGCAGTCGCCACCAACGTTTTGCCCTCGCCGGTGCGCATCTCCACCACTTTGCCCTGATGCAACAGCACACCACCAACCAGTTGCACATCGTAGTGACGCATGTTGTTGACGCGGCGACTGGCTTCGCGCACCACGGCAAACGCTTCGGGCAGGATGTCGTCGAGGGTCTCACCATTGGCCAAGCGCGTTTTGAACTCATCGGTCTTCGCGCGAAGCTCAGCGTCGCTGAGCTTCATCAGCTCTGGCTCCAGCGCGTTGCAGCGTTCGATAATGGGCCGCACCTGCGCCAAGGCGCGTTCGCCCTCACTGCCAAACAGCCTCGACAAGAAGTTTTTTAACATCGTTTAGAAATCCTGCATCAGCGCACAAATTTAAAAGTGCACTTAACGCGCGTATTATAGGAGGGCGGCTATAGCAAAAGATAAGAGGCTGCAATCCTGTGCTCGGGCATATCATGCTCAGGCCAGTGACCTCGCCGCAACTAGGCTGACGCCTAGCTTTTTGTAGAATTGAGGAAGTCCCAATGATGATCAACTCAACCGACGTAGTCGCCGTACTCCCTTTTATCTCGGTTGCTCTAGGCAGTGTAGGTCTGCTCATCGCTGATCTGTTGATCCCCGCCGAGCGTCGGCACGTGACGGCGTGGTTGGCAGCAGCGCTGTTGCTCACAGCGGCCGTGATCGCCCTCTCGCTATTGGGCAGCCCAACTTTCGAGGCTTTCGGCGGCATGGTGATCAGCGATCCCACAGCCTTCTTTCTCGATACACTGATCTGCACAATCGGGCTAGTGACAATCCTGCTGACGCTGCGCTACAACCAGGTGCGCGGCATCTTGCGTGGGGAGTTCTACATCCTGCTCGCGCTGAGCATCAGTGGCATGACACTGGTGACCCACGCCAACAACCTGCTGATACTGCTGCTCGGCATTGAGCTGCTTTCGATCCCTCTCTACGTGCTCTGTGGGATAGCGCGCCCACGCTTGGAAAGCGAAGAGTCGGCGCTTAAGTACTTCCTCACCGGCGCATTCGCATCAGGTTTTCTGGTTTACGGCATTGCGCTGACCTACGGCGCTAGCGGCACACTGTCGCTGCAAACCGCGCCTGCTGCTCCAAACGTATCTGGCGATCCGCTCTTGTTGATCGGGATTGGCCTGATCCTGGTTGGCCTTGGCTTCAAAGTAGCAGCGGTGCCGTTCCATCTGTGGGCGCCGGATACCTACGAAGGCGCGCCAACTACGGTGACGGCGTTCATGGCAACGGCGACCAAGGTGGCCGGCTTTGCTGCGCTGCTGCGGGTGCTTCACGGCGGGCTCCCCGGCATGGAGAGCACTTGGCAGCCGCTGGTCGCGATCATCGCAGCAGCCACGATGATCGTCGGCAACCTAGCAGCATTGGCCCAGCAAAACTTGAAGCGGATGTTGGCTTACTCCAGCATCGCGCACGCTGGCTATGCGCTCGTAGGGGTAGCTGCCCATGACACTACAAGCGTAGTCTTCTACCTGACGGGATACGCCTTCACCACGCTGGCCGCATTCGCCGTGATCACAGCGATTGGGAGCAGCGAGGGCGAAGAGATGCAATTCCTCGAGGCATACAGCGGCCTAGGGCGGCAGAAACCGCTGCTGGGCGCAGTGTTGGCGATCGCCATGTTCTCCTTAATCGGCATACCGCCTACGGTTGGCTTCATCGGCAAGTATTTCGTCTTCCAAGCAGCGGTGGCCAAAGGGCTGGTGTGGTTGGCCGTGCTGGGTGTGCTCACCAGCGCAATGGCGGCCTACTACTATCTGCGGGTAGTGATGGTCGCTTTCATACGCGAGGGCAGCGCAGCAGCTCCTCTCCCCACACCAAGCGCTCCACGCAACCTCGCTGCAGCGATCAGCGTGGCGGCAGTGTTTGTGCTCGGCGTTGTGCCAGCGCTGCTGCTCAGTATGATCGGCAATGGGATGTTGAGCACCACACCTTAGTGAGGAGGTGGCAGGCAGGAATGACGCAATCTGAGTTCGCTAAGTGGTTGGAAAGCATCCTTGGCAACACCCCGCTTGAGGAGCTGGTGTCACCAGAAGTGCTGGAGCACATGAATCGCATCCAACTCAGCACAGAGCACAACGCCTGGAACTTTGCCCGCGAAGAAGCCCGCGATTCGTTCGAGTTGGCACTGCGCGCGCTCTCCAAAACCATGTTCGCCATCGGCTACGATGCAGGCCGCGAACAGGCTCAGATTGACGCTTGGTTCAGCGACAGCACCAGCAATGACTCTGCTCCTCGCGATGATGCGCCGCCGACAGCCGGCTTATTGCCGATGTGAGACCACCAGCCCCGGCTGATCGCTCTGCATTGCACCTTTGCGCAGGGCGCCCAGAAAGGCCGCAGGATGTTCCTGGTGCGGCAGGTGGCCGCTCGCTGGGATAGTGTGCAGCTTGGCGCTGGGCTGCAGGGCTGCTCGATTCAAGGCGTTCTCTAGGGGCAGAAAGGCATCTTGCTCCCCCCAGATGATGTTGGTGGGAATGCCCAGCGTTCTCAATCGAGGCAGCACACGCTTTGCCTGCACACCCAAGAACCAAACAAGCGAGCGCTCGAGTTGCACCGCAGCACGGCGCTGTTGCTCATCCCACACCCGCGCATACACCCGCCGGCGCAGGAACTGTTGATCGGCTTCGGGCAAGGCCTCCAGCCGAGCGTAGTAAGGGCGCAGCGTGCGATAAGCCAAATCGGGGTCGCAGCGCAGTTGGGCGAAGTAGCGCCGGCTCAGTAGCGGCAGCAGGAGCAGCACAACTAGCGGATGCGGCCGGCGCGGTGGCCAACGCGTGATGTGCAACGTGCCGCCAACCAGTGTCAGCGCACACACGCGCCCAGCTTGGTGGAGCGCCACCCACTCCGCCACCATAGCACCGACAGAGCTGCCGATCAAGGCTGCAGCTGGTATATGCAGCACATCCAACAGTTCCACCAGCGCGTCCGCCAACAGCGGCACACTGTAGCGATGGCGCGGTTTGTCGCTCCGGCCAAAGCCGGGGAGATCAAGCGCAATCACACGCCGCTGCTCGGCGAGTGGTAAGAAGACGTGTCGCCATGTGTCCGACTCATCTTGCAAGCCGTGGACCAGCAGCAGTGGCGGGGCAGCTTGATCAGCTTGTGGCAACGCAGCATCGAAGTAGCAAACACTCAGCTTGAGCCCAGGCAACCAGGCGCGGCGCATGAAAGGTGCAAGCTCGGCGGCTGGTTCCATTGCCGACATTCCTGGAGTTTCATCGAAGTGGACGACTGAGCACCACGGCCCAGCCACCCACAAAGCGGAGTGGTGTATCGCTGCGCAGCTCAGAACTTGCGCGACCACTCCTTCGGCCAGCGCTCTACCACCACCTTGGTCTCCGTATAGAACTCCACGCCGTGCATCCCTTGAGCATGCAACACACCGAAGAAGCTATCGCGCCATCCGCTGAAAGGGAAGAACGCCATTGGTGCTGCAACACCAACATTCACGCCCACATTGCCAGCTTGGACCTCGTAACGGAATTGGCGGGCATGCGCACCGCTGGTGGTGAAGATGCAGGCCATGTTGCCATAGCTGCGCTCGTTGACCAGCGCAATTGCCTCCTCAATGGTCTCTGCGTGCATCAAGCTAAACACCGGACCAAAGATCTCAGTGTGCGCGATCTCGCTGTTTGGAGGCACATGGTCAAGGATGGTGGGGAAAACGAAGTAGCCGTCCTCGTAACCTTTCACCTTCTTGTTGCGCCCGTCCACCAACACCTGAGCACCTTCGCGCTCGCCGAGCGCAATCAATCGCTCGATTCGCGCCTTGCTCTCTGCGGTGATCACCGGTCCCATTTCCACACCTTCGTCCAAGCCATAGCCCACCTTGCGCGAGGCAGCGGCATCAGCCAGCGCCTCCACGAACACGTTGCGCGCCTCGCCTACAGTGATGCCGACTGATGCGGCCAAACAGCGCTGGCCGGCGCAGCCAAAGGCAGAATCGGCCACAATGCGCGTGGCCATTTCCATGTCGGCGTCGGGCATGATGACAACGGGGTTCTTCGCGCCACCCTGGGCCTGCACACGCTTGCCAGCCCGCGCACCCCGCTCATACACGTAGCGCGCAACCGGCGTGCTGCCCACAAAGCTGATGGCGCGGATGGCCGGGTGATCGAGGATGGCGTCCACTGCCTCCTTGGCGCCGTTCACCAGTTGCACCACACCAGGCGGGAATCCACACTCTTCCAGCAACTGATAGATTCGCTGCATAGTCGTTGGCACCTTTTCGCTGGGCTTGAGGATGAAACAGTTGCCGGTGGCGACAGCATAGGGCAAAAACCACAGCGGCACCATGCCGGGGAAGTTAAAAGGCGTGATCGCAGCCACCACACCGAGCGGTTGGCGGAAGCAGTGTTCATCAATGCCGCGGGCAATATCCTCGTTGTTAAAGCCCTGCATCAAGGATGGGATGCCACAAGCCACCTCCACGTTCTCAATAGCGCGCTGCATTTCAGCTAGGCTCTCCGCAAAGGTCTTGCCGCATTCATTCGTGATGATGCGCGCCAGCTCCTCACGGTGCTCTTCCAGCAGGCGCTTGAAGCGGTACAACGGCTGCACGCGCTCCACAGCCGGCACACGTCGCCACTCACGGAAGGCGCGCTGTGCTGCCTCCGCGGCCTCATTGACCTCTGCGCCAGGTGATAGTGGCACGTGCGTCATGACCTGGGCGGTGGCCGGGTTTTTGACCTCGAGCAGTTCAGTGGCGCGGGATTGCACCCATTGACCGTTAATGTAGTTGAGCAGTTGCTTGCTTGGGGACATAGTGAGATCGCACTCCTCGGCGACACACTGCAAAGGTGTCGCAGACCAATTATAGGTTTTACTCCTGCTCTTCTTCTCACCGGCTCAGGCTCAAGCACTACACTTCTGCGCAATGGAAACCATCACTGCGCAAGTCCAAGATTGCCCTGGCAACTACGTTGCAGCTCGGCCTTCCACCCTCCGTTGTGCAAAATGCGACCGCCCCTTGGACGTGCGGGACGCTCGGCACACACCGACGGGCTACGTGTGCCCCTATTACGTGAAATCGCGCGTCGCGACGTTCTACAACGCGGGGCTTCATCACTACCTTGCAACTGCTCTGATCGCCGTGATTGCAGGAGCATTGGCGGGCTTCTTGTTGCGATTGGTTGGCAACATTGGCTTCTTTGCCATCATCCTCACCGTCTTTGTCGCACCGTTGGCAGGCAGCTTGATCGCCGAGGCCATCCAACGCGCACTGCGCATCATGGGCAAGGCGCGCGGCCAGCACATCTGGTTAGTTGCAGCGATCGGGACAGCGCTCGGTGCAGCCGCTTTCATTGTCCCTCCGATCATCTTGCTGCTGCTGATCGGCTCGCCTGCTGCGCTCTTCGCGCTTATCCCTGCGCTTGGGCTGGTTCTCACTATCTCTACGCTGGTCGCACGGTTACGCATTTAGGATGTGACACGACACAGCGCGATCACAAAGGCAACCACGTATTCCTTCTCGTGAGAAAGAGATAGCGCCCAGTGCGCAACTTGCAGTTGATGCGACAGCTCCAAGGCGCGGCCCGCCAGGTGCAATGTCGGCCGGCCTGATGCACTGCTGATGATTTCTACATCATGCCAACCAATGCCTTGCGCAGAAAGGATGCGCATCCCAACACCCAGCGCTTTGGCGACTGCTTCTTTGGCAGCAAAACGCGCGGCAAGCGCAGCTGCCCGATGTTGACAGTAGGCGATTTCGGTAGGCGTAAAAACTCGCTCTAGGAAACGCCGGCCGTGATGCTCCAACACATGAGCCACCCGCGGCACGTGTAGGATATCCACACCAGTGAGCAGCATGGCCGGTGGACGTTCACAGGTCGTATCCCCGCCCCACCCCTCGGTAGATGAAGCCGGCCTCTTTCATCTGTTTCGGCTCATACAGATTGCGGCCATCCACAATTACAGGCTGACGCATAATCTGCTTGAGCCGATTCAAGTCCAGGTGTTTGAACTCGTTCCATTCGGTAGCGATGATCAAGGCATCGCAGCCCTCAGCCGTGGCATAGGCGTTTTCGCACAACTGCACGTTGCGCAGCACCCGAGCGGCATTGGGCATGGCCACAGGGTCATAGGCTTTCACCATCGCCCCTTCAGCTTGCAACATGCGAATGATGTCAATCGGCTGTGAGTCACGAATGTCGTCGGTGTTTGCCTTGAAGGCCAAACCCAGGACGCCCACTATTCGATTCTCCAACCGATGCAGGGGGCTGTTGCTGTTACCGATCAGCGCACGCACCTTGTGCACGATGTTCCGGCGGGCATCGGCGTTGATCTGCATAACTGCCTCTAGCAACTGAGGATGCTTACCTTGCACGTTGGCCATGTGCGCCAGTGCTTTCACATCCTTTGGGAAACACGAGCCGCCATAGCCCAACCCGGCATCGAGAAAGGCGCGCCCGATGCGCTTATCGTAGCCCATGCCAGCGGCAACCTCTTTCACATCTGCCCCCAAAGCCTCACAAATGTTGGCAATCTCGTTGATGAATGAAATTTTGGTGGCAAGGAAAGCATTGCTAGCATACTTGATCATCTCGGCTGTGCGCAAATCGGTGATCATGATCGGCGCGCGCAAAGCGAGGTAGAGTTGCGCTACCCTTTGGGCAGCCTCTTTGTCCAGCGAGCCTAGCACGATGCGATCAGGATTCATAAAGTCGGTAATCGCGGACCCCTCGCGCAAAAACTCCGGATTGCTCACCACGGCGAAGGGAATTGGCTGTGATTGTCTGGACCGCACAATGTCCGCCACCCAATCGCCGGTTCCCACCGGCACAGTGCTCTTATTCACAATGATGAGTGGGTGATCCATCACTGCAGCAATGTTTTCAACAGCATCGCGCACGTAGCGCAGATCGGCCTCTCCATCCACCCCTTCCGGTGTGCCCACAGCGATGAATACCATCTCTGCAGGGGCTTCGGGGCAATTGATGGCTTCGGCATAGTCCGTGGTGAAGAAAAGTCGCCCCGCGGCTACATTGCGGCGCACCATTTCCTCTAGCCCAGGTTCGTAAATAGGCATGATGCATTGCTTGAGGCTTTCGATGCGCTCCTTGCTAATGTCCACACAGGTGACACGATGGCCCAAGTCAGCCAAGCAGGTGCCGGTCACCAAACCAACATACCCGACTCCGACAACGACGATATGTTTCATGGTGGTCTACCTCAGCAAGCCTCTGCGCAGCAGCAGCTCGGCGTTAAGCACACTGCCGCCTGCAGCCCCGCGCAGTGTGTTGTGCGTCAGCGTCATGAATTTCACACCATGTGAGCCGAACAGCGGTTCTGGGCGCACGCGACCCACCACGACACTCATGCCGCCTCCCGCCATACGATCGCGCCGCGGCTGTGGTCGGTCTGGCTCGTCTCGAACGACGATGGGGGAGCGGGGCGCTGTCGGCAAGTCGGCCACTTCTGGGCAACTGAAGTTTCGCAACACTTGGGCCACGTCCTCCGGCGCAACCGGCCCACCCAACTCAACCGACATGGCAACCATGTGTCCATCCAGCACCGGCACACGGTTGCAGTGCGCGCTGAGAGCAAATTCTGCCGGCACGACCTGTTGCCCATCAAAGCGACCCAATAGCTTGCGCGCTTCCGCTTCCAGCTTCTCTTCTTCATTCTTGATGTAAGGGATCACGTTGTCAATCAAGTCGAGCGAGGGTACACCAGGATAGCCCGCGCCACTAGCAGCTTGCAACGACACGCAGAACACCCGCCGCACACCAAACTGATCGTGCAATGGACGCAGCGTCATAGCCGGCCCGCTAACTGTGCAATTTGTGTTGCAGACAATGCCGCCCGTCCACCCCCGCAACGCGCGCTGACGGCTGAGCAAATCCACGTGCCCGGCATTCACCTCGGGGATCACCAACGGCACGTCTTCAGCCATGCGGTAGTAAGAGGCATTGGAGAACACCAGCACGCCCGCCTGAGCAAAGGCTGGCTCCGCGACGGCTGCGATTTCATTGGGCAGTGCGCTAAAGGCAGCGCGCACGTCCGGAGCAGCTGCTAGCACTGTTGCTGGGTCTGTGGCCAACAGCGTCATGTCGGCCACCTCAGGCGGCACGTCGCCCTCGATCAGCCAACGAACAGCCTCGGCGTAGCGTTTCCCCTCGCTGCGATCCGACGCTGTCAAAGCAGCGATCTCGAAGTAAGGATGCTGTTGCAACAACTGGATGAAGCGTTGGCCAACCACTCCCGTGGCGCCCAGCAAGGCCACACGGACTTTTGTTGCCATGGCGATTGGATGATACCGCAGAGGGGTATACTGTTGTGGCGTTGCAGCATACGCCATTTGTAGCCGTGCTTATAACACGCTGAGCTACCAGTCCAACGCACAAACCCTCATGCGGGTTCAACGCTCTCTATGAGAATTCTCGTAACTGGTGCCAATGGCCAACTAGGACGCGACCTGATGTTAGCGCTGAGCAGCCACGAAGTGCTTGGCACGACACGCAGTAAAAAGTTGACAGAAGATTTACTGCCCTCTGCGCCGGTAGCTTTGGATATTTGCAACCCTCAAGACGTGCGCGCCGTGCTGGATGGCTTTCAGCCGCAGCTCGTGATCAATTGTGCCGCCTTTCACCGAGTGGACGAGATCGAGCGCGACTGCACCACCGCATTCGAGGTCAATGCTGTTGCCGTGCATCAACTTGCACAGGAGTGCCGTGAGCGCGACATCCCGTTGTTGCACGTGAGCACAGATTACGTCTTTGACGGCGCAAAGCGCACACCATACGTGGAAACCGACTGCCCACGGCCTCTGAGCGCTTACGGTGCAAGCAAGCTGGCCGGCGAACATCTGCTGCGCGCCACTTGGCATAAGCACTACATCGTGCGCACGTGCGGCCTATATGGCCTTAGCGGCGCCAGCGGGAAAGGCGGCAATTTTGTCAACACCATGCTGAAATTGGCCCAAGAGGGCAAGCCCATCCGAGTGGTGGACGACCAGGTGTGCACACCAACCTCCACAGCTGACCTGGCCGCCCAGATTGTGGAGCTGATACAGACGCAAGCGTTCGGCACGTATCACATCACAAACGACGGCGAGTGCACCTGGTTCGAGTTCGCTCTGGAGATTTTTCGCTTGGCGAACATGCACGCTGACGTACGTCCTATCTCCAGCGCGGAGTACGGCGCACCAGCGCGTCGCCCACCCTACTCCGTGCTGCACAACGCTGCACTACAGGCCCTGGGGATTGACAACATGCGCCATTGGCGAGCAGCACTGGCAGACTACATAGACCGGTATTTTGCCGCCAACAGCCCCCAAACGTCAAATCGCTGAAGCCGGTCAAAAGCGTTGAGATTGACCGGACCACGTTGCGACTTGGCACGTACGGACACACATCCTGCACCTATCCGGCGCTTTCGCTCTTGGAAAGGCAACCTCGATAGGCCGATCAGAGTTCGTAACAAAGTGTAGATTTTCGGCGTCCAACTTTGTTATCTATCAGAGAAGCTTGTTACCGAATTCCTTTTGGCCAGCCCGAGTCATTAGACAAGAGCATACCTGCGTGACAACGCTCAAGGATGACTGGTCGCAGCGGCAATACGTATCGAGCACGTCAACTTCGTAGACTGCGCTGAAGGCCGTCTAAACAACGCAGCAACAGCCGGGGACAGATTCTAAT
Source organism: uncultured Anaerolineae bacterium (assembly GCA_938028725.1). GTDB lineage: Bacteria > Chloroflexota > Anaerolineae > J036 > Brachytrichaceae > CALIMH01. The sequence goes on from CALIMH010000008.1 coordinate 19,498, forward strand.
CAGTGGTGGCTGAGACTGGTGCGGAGAGATCCAGCGCACCGGCCAAGCGGTAGGATGTCAATGTGCTTCTGGCAGAGCCTGCCCCAGCACTCTATTGCCAACTACCCGAAGCGACCAGATACATAGTCCTCGGTGCGCTTGTCCTTAGGCTTGGTGAAGATGACCTCGGTGGTGTCATACTCAATCACCTCGCCGGCGCGCGTTTCAGGATTCAGCATCATCATTGCAGTGTAATCGCTCACCCGCGCAGCTTGCTGCATGTTGTGGGTGACAATGATGATGGTGTATTGCTTCACCAGCTCATTCATGAGCTCCTCGATCTTCAACGTTGCAATGGGGTCTAGCGCTGAGCAAGGCTCATCCATGAGGATCACCTCCGGCTCGATAGCGATGGCGCGTGCAATGCACAAACGCTGCTGTTGGCCGCCAGAGAGCGACGTGCCAAGCTGCTTAAGCTTATCTTTGACCTCATCCCACAACGCTGCCCGGCGCAACGAGCGCTCGACAATTTCATCCATTGCCGACTTTGACCCCTTCCAGCCGTTGATTTGCAGGCCAAACGCGATATTGTCGTAGATGCTCTTCGGAAAGGGGTTGGGCTTTTGGAACACCATGCCAATCCGCCGGCGAACTTCCACCGGGTCTACATCTGGGTCATACAGGTTCTTGCCGTGATAGAGCACTGCGCCTTCAGTGCGTGTGCCAGGGATAAGCTCATTCATGCGGTTGAGTGCGCGCAGCAGTGTGCTCTTGCCACAACCAGAAGGGCCGATCAGCGCGGTGATCTTGTTTCGCTGAAAGGCAAGACTCACATTTTGAATGGCCTTGAAGTTGCCATAGAATACGCTGAGCTGTTGGGTTTCCAACACAGCTTCTGCGCGTTCGCCGATCAACGACTCCTGGTGTGAGGTTGCGCCCAGTCTATCTTGCTCTTGTTTCTTCAAGCTGAACAACGTAGGCATGGCACTCATTTCATAGCAACGTGCTTCTAACATCAGAACTGCTTGCGCAACCGTTGGCGCAAAACAATCGCCAGCAGGTTGACAAGCAATAGGATGAAAAGTAACACGATGATAGCTGCAGCAGCTACATCGTGAAACTCTCGCTGAGGCTTGGACGACCAGTTAAAAATGACGATGGGTAGCACAGTGAAGCGGTCGAGCAGATTCTTTGGCAAGAAGGGGATGAACGTGAGCGCGCCAATCGTGATAAGAGGAGCAGTCTCGCCAATGGCGCGCGACGCAGCTAAGATGTTGCCTGTCAAAATGCTCGGCAAAGCCACAGGCAACACCTGATGCCATATCGTTTGCCATTTGGTCGCACCAACGCCGTAGGCAGCTTGCCGAATACTGCTTGGCACGCTGCGGATGGCCTCACGCGACACCACGATGATCATCGGCAACACCAGCAGCGCTAGAGTGAAGCCCCCGGCCAAGATGCTGCGTCCCATCGCAAAGAATCGCACGAACACAGCCAATCCCAACAGGCCATAAATAATAGAGGGCACCGCTGCCAGGTTCGCGATGTTGATCTCGACCAGCCGCGAAAACCAGTTATCTTCAGCATACTCCTCGAGATATATCGCAGACATGATGCCGATTGGCAAACTGACAACGACAGTGATCACGATGGTCGCCGCAGTGCCGACCATTGCAGCCAAAATCCCCGCTTGACTGGGGAACCGAGAGTCAAAGCTGGTAAGGAACTGCCAGTCAAGCCACGGCAAGCCACGTGAGAAGACATCAACTAGAAGAGTAACGAGCGTACCTACGCCAATGGCCAATGCAATGACACTGAAAGCAACCACCAAAGTGCCCTTTAGGCGACGCGAATGAAGCTCGTCACTCAGCACTAGTGCTTGCGTAGGCATCAAGCCACGGCTCGCTTCTTGCGTAATCATGCTCAATCCTCACTCGTAGCGCTCGCGGAATCGGCGCACCACGATCGTGCTAATGAAGTTAATAACAAAGGTGATTACGAAAAGTGTAGCGCCCACCGCAAAGATAGTCTTGTAGCCGATAGAGCCATAAGGCGTATCACCCAGGCTGACCTGCACAATATACGCGGTCATGGTGGACACTGGCACGAGAGGGTTCAAGGTGAAAGTGGGATTTTGACCAGCAGCCAGGGCTACTATCATTGTTTCCCCCACTGCGCGCGAAAGCGCCAGCAGCAACGCTGCAGCTACGCCAGAGAGCGCTGCCGGGAACACCACGTGTAGCGCCACCTCATAGCGCATCGCGCCCAGGCCATAAGCGGCCTCGCGCAGCCCACGAGGCACAGCGTTGAACGCATCTTCAGTTAGCGAGGCGACAATGGGGATAATCATCACACCCATCACCAAGCCCGCGCTGAGGGAGTTGAACGACTTAATGTCCGGGATGAATCCGCGCAGAAAAGGGGTAACTGCAGTAAGGGCAAAGTAGCCATACACCACTGTGGGGATGCCTGCTAACACTTCCAACAGCGGTTTGATGAGACTACGAGCACGGGGCGACGCAAACTCGCTCAGGTAAATCGAGATAGCCAGCCCAAAGGGCACAGCAACTACCATGGCTATAGCGGAGGTGAGGAAGGTCGCTGTGAGCAGCGGCCAAATACCAAATTTGGGATTGGAGAACAGAGGCGTCCAGAGCGTGCCAGTCAGATACTCGATGAGCGAGACTTCCTGAAAGAATGCAATGGTATCGCTAGCCAGGGACAAAACGATGGCGAACGTAGTGATTACAGAGATAGCTGTCGCGGCAACCAGAATGGAGCGAATTGCTCGTTCGCCCACTGCCTGCGAGCGCCTTCGAGTCAGGCTCAGACCTACTTCGGATGAGCTCCACGAGATTCTCATGCCGATGATCCTACTGAATGATGGCCTGAGAGGCAGGAAGCATACAACTGCCCTCTGCCTCTCAAGGCATACTCACTTGCTCTAATGGTGCGAGGAGCTCTACTTCAGGTAGCGTTCTAGGGTTGCGCCCACCTCTTCGCCGTTCGGGAAAAGTGTGCCGAGCACGCGATTGTTGAAGCGCTTTAAAGCTGCCTCGTAGATCTGCCGATCCAACTCGACATAGCCTACCTCACGGCTCTGGATCAGCGGAGTGAAGCTGGGGCTGAGATAGAAGTTGATGAACTCCTTCATACCCGGCTTATCAGCAGAGGCAGCTTTCACATAAATGAAGATAGGGCGCGAGAGTGGCTGATAGGTGCCATCCTTGATGGTGTTAAAGTTTGGCTCCGTGCACTTACCGGCGAAGGGGGTTGGCTCACCCGTCTTGGGATTGATGTCGTAGTCAATCGCCACAGCGCGAATTTTGTCGGAGTTTTCCACGACGTAGGCGTAGCCAAAGTAGCCGAGGGCATACTTGTCGCCTGCCACACCTTGCACCAGCACGTTATCGTCTTCACTGGCCTGATAGTCACCGCGGCTAGACTTGCCTTTGCCAACAATCGCCTCGGTGAAATAGTCAAATGTGCCTGAGTCGGATCCTGCACCAAACAAGGTGATTTTCTCGTTGGGCCAGCTTGGGTCAAGGTCACTCCACCTAGACTCTTTTCCTTGCGACTCCGGCTTCCAGATCTCCTTCAGCTTGCTGGCTTTGATGCACGTGGCGAACGTGTTGTCCTTGCTCACCACTACAGCGAGGCCGTCATATGCTACCGGCAGTTCGATAAACTCAATGTTATTCTTGGCGCAGGCTTCGCGCTCTGCAGGCAGAATGGGGCGCGAGGCATTGGAGATATCCGTCTCGTTGTTGCAGAACTTCTTGAAGCCACCGCCTGTGCCGGAGATACCAACAGCGATGCGCATGTTGGGGGCATACTTGTTGAACTCTTCAACAGCAGCCGCAGTCACAGGATAAACCGTGCTCGAGCCGTCAATCGAAATCTCACCGGACAGCTTAGCTAGCTCATCCTTGTTGGGCGGCTCCGGCGGCGTGCCCTCAAACAAACCCGCTGCTGGAGATGATGCAGCCGGAGCAGCTTGTTCTGAAGACGGCATAGCTGGAGCCGCTGGAGCAGTCGGCTGCGACGGAGCTGGCGTCGCTGCTGGTGCACACGCAGCTAGGACCAAAGAAATGGCGAACAGTATTGTGGTCACTTGAAAGTGTTTACGGTTAGTCATGGATGTCACTGCCTCCTTCGTTTCAAGAAGCTTTTCGATCGCTTGAAGCAGTTGCTACTCCCTCCAATGTAGGGTGAGCTGGTTAAGTTCTCTTTAAACCAGCTTGCCTTCGTGGGGGCTTCTGGAGCACCACTATCGTGCCGCGCAATGTTTAAGAGCTTTATAAGCCCTGTTTAATGCGTGAATAAAAGCTGCTGAAGGCGCTGGCGAGGACAAGATAAGATACTTGACGCCCACGACATGCAGCTCCCTGTTTCTTTCACCTTAGAGTTCAAGGCAGCGACTATCGCGCTGATCACTCTTACCGCGCTTGCAATGGGGGAAGTGCCACGCTTAAAGCTCAATCGCGCCGGCATAGCCATGATCGGCGCCGGCCTTATGCTGCTGGCCGGCGTGCTCACCTTTGAACAGGCCGAGCGCACTATTGACCTCAGCACCCTTGTCTTGCTGTTCAGCATGATGGTCATCAACGCTGTGCTGGAACTGGCCGGGTTCTTCACATGGATTGGCGAGAAAGTCATTGAGCGCGCGCACGCACCACTCGCCCTTTTGGCGCTGGTGGTGTTCACCGCCGGCGCTCTGTCTATGCTCTTTCTCAATGACCCGGTGTGCATCATGCTCACCCCTTTAGTGTGCGGCGTGGTGCTGCATCTTGGGCGCAAACCAGAGCCTTACCTGATTGCACTTGCGTGTGCAGCCAACGTCGGCTCGGTAGCGACAATCACCGGCAATCCTCAGAACATCGTGATTGGCGCCTCATCGGGGATCGGCTATGTGCAATGGCTCTCCAGACTAGGGCCAGTAGCCTTGGTTGGTCTTGCAATAGTGTTTGGGGTGATCTGGTTGTTATATCCGCAGGAGTTCCGCAACCAGCACAGCGTAGATGCCAAGGCCGGTTCTCAACCACTAACGACAAGCACAATTCCTGCTGCTGGCACACTGATGCCACGCGCTCAGGCAGAAGCAATGACCTACATCCTCACCTTGCGCAAGAGCCTTGTTGTGATTATCCTGATGCTGATTGCCTTCTGGGCGGGGGTCAACATCACAACGGCCGCCTTTATCGCAGCCTGTGTTATTCTCATCAGTCGCCGTTTCGAGTCAGCACGTATTCTGGCACTGGTAGATTGGCCCTTGCTGGTGATGTTCGGTGGGCTATTTGTCGTCACTGGTGCGTTGGAGCTCACGGGTGTATCGGTGCGATTATTCGAGCTGGTGAAGCCGTTCATGCTTGACGGCACGTTGCCACTGGCAGTGGCTACCACCTTGCTGAGCAACATCATCTCGAATGTGCCGGCGGTGCTATTGCTGCGCCCCATGATGGCTCAGTTCGCTGATCCTACCCAAGCTTGGCTAACATTGGCAGCAGCTTCCACGCTAGCCGGAAACCTCACGCTGGTCGGCTCAGTAGCTAATCTCATTGTGGCTGAGCAAGCACGCAAGTTCAACATCAAGCTCACATTTGGTGAGTACCTCAAACCCGGCGTTGTCATTACCGTGTTGACACTGCTGGCTGCTGTCATGCTCATCTGAAGCAGCCATCATCGCAAACGTGTACAATGTCTACGTCCTCACATTGAGTCTATCAATGCCGTGACTAGGAGTCCATTGCGCGCAGCACGAGAGGAGGTGAGCATCCATGAACGCTGAAGACAGCAATCCCTCGAGTTATCAGGCCAGGATATTGGGATTGACGCATCGCATCGTCCGACTCTTTTCTCAGCACGATTTGGAGGTGCATCATGTGGGTTTCAGCGTTCGAATGCTCTGTGCTGGCGCAGCCACGCCATAAAAAGCGTGGGGGGAGGTTGCTATGGTGCGCCTGACCTTCCCCACACGTGAAGCTCTCCAGCGCGCTCCCTTTCGTTGGGCAGATGTGGCCGTCATCATCGGCACGCTAGGCTTGCTCACGCTGATCGCTCTAGTAGGCCGCACAGCCTTTGTGCCGTTCGAGCCGCCCACCGTGATGCCGGAGCCGATCTCGCTCAACGTGGTGAACTTGCCATACTACATGGGGCGATCGCTGCTGCGCATGTTCATCGCGCTGCTGTTCTCACTGCTGTTCACATTCACGTACGGCTACCTCGCAGCACACAGCCCACGTGCTGAGCGTGTGTTGCTGCCACTGCTCGATATTTTGCAAAGCGTGCCGGTGCTGGGCTTTTTGTCTGTCACGTTGTCCTTCTTCATCGCACTGTTTCGAGGCAGCTTGCTGGGGTTGGAGGCAGTGGCGATCTTCGCCATCTTCACCAGCCAGGTCTGGAACATGACCTTTTCGTTCTACCACTCACTGCGCAGCGTGCCGCGTGAGCTGCGAGAATGCGCGCGTGTTTTCAGGTTGTCGCGCTGGCAGTATTTCACGCGCGTGGAGGTGCCATATGCCATGCTGGGCTTGATGTGGAACACGATGATGAGTTTCGGCGGAGGATGGTTCTTTGTCGCTGCCAGCGAGGCGATCAGCGTGCTAAACCAGGAATATCAGTTGCCTGGCATTGGCTCCTACGTTGCAAAAGCAATCGAGGAAGCAAACGTCACTGCGATCGTAGCTGCGATTGTAGCAATGGGGCTTATGATCGTGACAGTAGATCAACTCGTATGGCGTCCGCTGATCGCCTGGGCACAGCGCTTCCGCAACGAACAAACTGAAGCAAAAGACACGCCCAACTCTTGGGTGCTCAACTTGCTGCGCACCTCCCAGTTGCCCAAGTTGATAGGTGCTGCACTAGAACCGTTGCGGGAGTTCATTGATCGCCTGCTCAGTGGCACACTTCGCCCCAAGTCATTGCGTATGGGGAAGCCTCCCCTCATGCTGCCGGTGTGGGTGGATCGCCTCTACGATGGCATATTGATCGCGGCGCTGATCGGCGGGGCGACGGTGTTACTGCGCTTCGTGCTAAGCGAGGTCCCCCTGGGGGAGATACTGCAAGTATGTGGACTCGGCTTGATCACACTGGTGCGGGTGATCGTGCTCACGGCTATCAGCACGCTAGTGTGGACGCCAATCGGCGTAGCGATTGGGTTCAACCCGCGCCTGTCACGATTGCTTCAGCCAGTAGCACAGTTCTTGGCCTCTTTCCCGGCAAACTTTCTCTTTCCCTTTGTCACTATGTTGCTGATTGCCAGCGGCGTCAGCCTTGACGTCGGCAGCATCGTGTTGATGGCGCTGGGCGCGCAGTGGTATGTGCTGTTTAACGTGATTGCCGGCGCACAAAGCATCCCTAGCGACTTACGCGAGATGGCTGCGAACATGAGGCTACGTGGTTGGCAGCTCTGGAAGCGCCTGATCATCCCCGGCGTCTTCCCAGCCTGGGTCACCGGCGGCATCACCGCTTCAGGCGGCGCCTGGAACGCTAGCATCGTCGCCGAGATCGTCAGTTGGGGCGACGTCACGCTACGCGCAACCGGCCTGGGCGCATACATCACCACGGCCACGCAGAATGGCGATTGGCCGCGCATTGTGCTGGGGGTGGCAATGATGTCCTTGTTTGTTGTGGGGTTAAACCGATTGTTCTGGCGACGGCTCTACGCCTTGTCCGAGCAGCGCTATGCACTTTAAGAGGTAGGTCTGTATGATGACACTGTTCACGACTGCACCGTTCACCGCGACACCGCTGGATCGCCCGTCGCGCCCAAAAGGCGCGCCGATCATCATCGCGCGTGATGTGTGTAAAGAGTTTGAGCTGCCCGACGGCAATGGCACGTTCACTGTCCTGAAGGACATCAACCTGCAAATCCACGAGGGAGAGTTTGTCGCGCTGCTTGGTCGCAGTGGCAGCGGGAAAAGCACCCTGTTGCGCATTTTGGCCGGTTTGATCCCACCCACATCCGGCGAAGTGATTTCATCCGGCCAGCGCGTCACTGGCCCTAATCCTGACGTGGCAATGGTCTTTCAGACTTTTGCTTTGTTGCCCTGGCTGACCGTGCTGCAAAACGTGGAGCTGAGCTTGGAGGCGCTGGGAGTGCCACCTAAGGAGCGACGAGAACGCGCGCTAAAAGCGATTGACATGGTCGGCCTAGATGGCTTCGAAAGCGCTTACCCGAAAGAGCTTTCCGGCGGCATGAAGCAGCGCGTCGGCTTCGCACGCGCATTCGTCCGACAGCCAAAGGTGCTGTTCATGGACGAGCCCTTCAGTGCGCTGGATGTGCTCACTGCCGAGAACCTGCGCGGCGAGATCGCAGAGCTATGGGAGCAGGGCGATTTCCCTGCGAAGAGCGTGCTGCTGATCACCCACAACATTGAAGAGGCGGTGCTGCTCGCCGACCGCGTGATCATCCTCGGCGCAAACCCAGGACGTGTGCGCGGCGAAGTAGTCATAGACCTATCCTATGCAGCGCGTGAGCGCTCAAACAAGCACTTCAAGGAGCTGGTGGACGGCATCTACATTGCCATGACCAACCCAGACCGCGACGTGCGTGACGCAATGGCCGGCGTGCCCCGCCGGGAGAACCCTTACCCACCACTGCCCCACGCCACTGCCGGCGGCATCAGCGGCTTGTTGGAGGTGCTGAACGAGCGCCCGGACCTCCGCGACTTGCCGGAAATATCCAGCACTCTCCAGTTGCCCACCGACGAGCTGCTGCCAATTGTGGACGCTGCGGTGCTGCTGGGCTTCGCTGTTGTGAACGAGGGCGACATCACGCTCACTGACATCGGTCGCGTCTTCTCGTCGGCAGATATACAGACAAGCAAAGAGATCTTCCGCCGCCAGGTGCTGGAGCGCGTGCCGCTGATCAGACAGATTTACACCACCCTCACCGAACGGCCCAACGGCATGATCCGCGCCGGCGTCTTTCTCGACATGCTGGAGGAGCACTTCCCTGAGGAGGAAGCGCAGCAACAGTTCGATATCGCAGTAGATTGGGGACGCTACACCGAGCTATTCGAGTATGACCAGACGGACGACCGCCTGCGACTCTCCCAACCGTAGCAGAATGAGAGCGGTCTGTAGAAGAGAGGCGCAATGTGCGCTCTGCGCCCCTCTTCCACGAGCTACACCTCCAAGCGCGAGTTGCATCTCCACCTAGCGGCACAGACTTTAGTAACCGGCAAGTAATATCTCCTACCGTATAATCCGTGGCCGTCAGACATACATACACCATACGGACAACACCCAATGGCAGACTTGTTCGACAAGATAGCGACCGACCCGGTGCTGAAGGCAGCGCGGATGGGGCGCGAGATGGGCATCTACCCCTACTTTCGTCCTTTGTCGGAGACTGAAGGGACTGAAGTGGTAATAGATGGCCGCCGATTGATCATGATTGGCTCTAATAACTACCTCGGCCTAACCACACATCCTCGCGTGCGCCAGGCCGCAATGGATGCAATTGCCCGCTACGGCACTTCTTGCACCGGCAGCCGCTTCCTAAACGGCACACTGGAGCTGCATCAGCAGCTGGAGCAGCGACTGGCACGCTTCCTTGGCAAAGAGGCAGCATTGATCTTCGGCACTGGTTACCAGACCAACCTTGGCGCAGTCACCGCATTGATGGACAAGGAGGACGTGGCCATCTGCGACAAGGAAGTACACGCCTGTATTGTGGACGCCGTGCGCATGGCTGGCTGCCAGATGAAGCGCTTCCGCCATAACGACATGGAGGATTTGGAGCGAGTGCTGAAAGAGGTTGGCGACAAACCTAAGATGGTGCTGGTGGACGGGGTGTATTCGATGGGTGGCGATCTGGCACCTCTGGATGTGATCACTGAGCTTTGTCAACGATACGGCGCGCGCTTGTTTGTAGACGATGCACATGGCTTAGGCGTGATGGGCGAAGGCGGCCGCGGCACACACTTCCACTTTAACGTTGTAGATAAGGTGGACCTGGTAATGGGCACGTTTAGCAAGTCTTTCGCATCGTTGGGCGGCGTGGTCGCCGGTGATAAGGATGTGATTGACTACATCCAGCACCATGCGCGGTCGCTGATCTTCAGCGCCTCCATGCCGCCAGCCAATGTTGCTACAGTGCTGGCCTGCTTGGATGTGATCGAGGAAGACCCCAGCTACGTGCAGCGCGTGCACGTGCAAGCAAACAAAGCGCGCGAGGGATTGCGCAGGCTCGGATATAACACCGGAGATAGCGTCACACCAATCGTGCCAGTCATCATTGGCAACGAGATGCACACAGTGTTCTTGTGGCAGGCCCTCTTCAACAACGGGGTATACACCAACCCTGTGCTACCACCTGGTGTGCCACCAAGCAAGAGCCTGTTACGCACCAGCTACATGGCAACCCATACAGACGAGCAAATCGAGCAGGTGTTGCAGATTTTTGCCAAGGTGGGCGAGGAGACTGGCTTCCTACAGCCGGCCTAGGCCACCACACATCTGTTGTGAGTAGAGGCGGCCTAGGTTGGCTTTAGGCCGCCCTTGCTTCGTCTGGTGTGCCTCGTAGCCAGATCCAGTCACCCTACCATCCCCACAGCACCGACAGTCTCAGCGTTGCCAGAGCCGTGAGGTAGGCTTTGGCTGGAGGAATTGAATACGCGCGGCCCCCTGCACGGATAAATTCCCAGGAAGACGAACAAACGCTCTACCTTGTGTCGGACACATCCCCTGAAGCAACAAGGCTAACGACCACCCCACACCTTCTGGATGCGCTCACCCTTTGCACCAAGCGGACCAACACGCTGACCGTTTAGTATCACCTCGAAGGCGCCGCCGTTGTTAGTCTCAAGTGCAACGCTGCGCTCTGCCTCAAACACAGGCGTCAAACCAAGTGGCGGTGTGTCGGAATATATCACTCTGCCATCTACCTGAACGCGCAACCAAGCTGCTTCGCGCACATCCAGCGCGATCTGCAAGCCGCGCTGAGACACCACCATCGGCGCCGAAGGCGTCACAACCATCAGCGCCTCAGTGGGCTGAGCGCCGGCAAAGACTGTTACCTGCACTTCCGGCATCTCGCCAGCCTGTCCACTAGAGGCAAGCAAATTCTTGCCCGCCCAAGGCAGCACCAAGTTGACAACGAGAAAGCCAGAAACAGCCAGCAAAGCAAGCACAAGCAGGATCGAAGCTGCCTGCTGAGCAAGAGGGCTGGCATTGCGGGGATGCAATGGCATCGCGCGCGTCCGTGGTTTGGCCACGTGTGAAGTCTGAAGGTTCGCGTTCACCAAGTCTTGGGCAGTGCTGGGTTTCCGCAAGCGAAAGGATGAGCGACGAGCAGCCAACGTCGGCACACGCTGCACCATCACCAAACGCTGCTCCGAGCCTCCATTGGCGCGTCCAGGCAATCTGGGTGAAGAAGCCATCGGTTCTGCCAGTGCGTTCAGTTCTGTGGCTTGCTCATCCGGCAACTCACCTCGCCATCGCAGCGTGGGGGAGACAAGCTGCGTGAGCTTAGAAGCCTGCCGCTGACGCTCAAACGAAGGCGGGGGTGGCAG
>CALIMH010000009.1 GCA_938028725.1 uncultured Anaerolineae bacterium
CCCTCGCCGCCCTCGTTGTTCAAGGAGTGCAACTCGAGCGTCAGGCGACCACAAATAGAGATGCTGTAGATCGGTTTGAGTTGGTTCGACATGGTTGTTCGCTCCTGAGAGTTGAGCTTTGGGTTTGTCTAGCTGTTGTTCGAGTTGTCTTCGCGCGGCTCCCTGGCATAGCCGAAAGCGATGAGTAGGTTGGCGACCACCTCGGAGCCGTATTCGTCAATCAAGCGCACGACCTCGGCGATGTCCTCGGTGCGCACGTCCTTGCGCATCTGCTGGCCCTTGCTCTCCAGCTTCTGCACGTTTTCCTGGTTGTAGCTCTGGATGAAGTTGGTGAGCGCGGCTACGAACTCATCGCGCACCGTGCCCTTGCGCTTCAGCTCTGCGCCCAGGCCGTAGCGCACTTCATACAGGTAGTCTTGGTTTTTGGCCTTGCGCGTCTGGGGGATGATGGTGGCATGGCGGATGGCGTAGGCCACGTTCTGAAAGCCTTCGTTCTCTATGATTTGGGTGAGGTCTTTTCGGTTGGTCATCATAAGCCTCCGTAATCGAGGTGTGGTGAAAGTTGGCGCGTCGCGCCTGCCATCATTGAGGCGGCGCAGTATCTCGTGGCTGTAGCCGGCGGCGAAATCGAAGAACGCGTCCCAACTGCCGCCGGAGACGAAGTCGCGGTAGCGGCGCAGCAGGTCGAAGCCGTCGCTATGGGTCTCATCAATGCCGCGGATCACCTCCAGATGTTCATCAATGATCTGCTGCAGCGCGGCCACATCGTCCCGGGTGCGCAGGTCGCCGCTCCAGGCGGGTAAGCTGAGGAAAGACAGGTTGACCATGGTATAGGCGTTGCGGCTGAGCAACTTGAACTGGGCTACATGGAAGCCGGCCACGACCTTCTCCGGCGGCTTAGGCAGGTCGAATTCGTCCTCGTCGCGCCAGGCGGCCTCCACGTAGTCTAGCCAGGCTCGCGAGAAGAGCAGCACGCTGGTGATGTCGGTCTTCAGCGCCGTCTGGCCGCCGCGCTCGCGCCACAGGTAGCGGTTGAACTTTGCAAAGGCTTCCTGGTGCGCCTGCCAAGAGAGGTGCAGCGGAGCAAGCACATAGGCCTTCCAGTCGTTGGTGCCCATCGTTTGGCGCGGCACTAGGCAATGCCACAGGCCAACAGCCTTCAAGAACTCCTCCGGCCAGGGCCGATCCTTGATGTTGTCCATGCGTAGAGCGTTGGCTTTGGTCTCATTCAATCCCTTGCCCTGATGCGGATTCAGAAGCTGCGAGGCCGTCTCTTCCGGCTCGATGCCGTCACGCTTGGCCAGATGGCGCCAGGCCTCTAGAACTGCTTCGGCGTCGGAATCGGGTTTGGCAAAAAGGGCCAATAGACTGGAGACGTGCTCTGAGACATGCGCCCTGGCTTTTTGCCACTGCTCGACAATTCGGTTATAGGCTTTGATGGCTTGCATTTTGGAATCGCCCAGAAAGGTCACCACCGCCCAGTCTTGTGGTGGTTCGAGGTCGCTCAGTTGTTGTTCTAGGTCGGTGCCGCGCACGCCTTGCTCGGCCAGAACCCTTCTCTGCTCCCCCCACAGCCTGACCTGCTCCCAGGTCTTGTCCACATCGCGCGCTGGCTCATTGTTCACCGCCGGCTGTTCTCCCCGCACAATCAGGGGCGCCGGATTGCGCAGCGACTTCAGGCGCTGCATCCATGCCTCTTGCACCGGCTCGCTCAGCCGCACCAGGTAGTGGCTGCCGATGTCCTCGATAACGATGCGCCAGCGGTCGGTCGGTTCCTTCACCTGTCGGAAGATGTGGTCCAGCAGCGTCGCCAGCCCGTAGGCCATCAGCACGTCGCTGTAGGTGCCGGTGCGCTTGGGAACGTAGTAGTCCTGATACATCAGCCCTCCTCCTGCGACAGCCCGTCGCACAGCCGTAAGATTCGAACGATGATAAAGTACTGAAACCAACAGGCCCAGTCGCCGTCGGGCGGCGACTCGGGCAGATGTTTGCCTACGTTGGGGGCCTTTTCTTCGCAGCGCAGCCACTGCGCCCAGCCCCGCCAGCTTGGATCGCCGACCGCGACCAACGCCTCGGCCACCGTCTTGCCGGCCTCGATGTGCAGCCGATACGGTTTGGCCTCGTCCAAGCCAGGGCTGTGGTGGCGGGCGATGGCGGCGAAGGCGGCGCGGTAGAGGCCGGGATAGGTCCGGCCTTCTAACGCCTCAAACAACACCTTGACCGAGGCGGACGCGCTCTCGCCGGCGTGGGTGGACGGCTTATACCGGCGCAATTTCCTCTGCGCTTCTTCATGGACCGGGTGACCGCGCTCATAGTGGGTGTGCGCGACCAGAAAGGGCGGCGTCCCCTCGCCGATGGCCTCCTGATACTTGGCGGCGAAGCGCTGCCAATCCTCGCTCAGCTTGCCCACATCGTGCAGCGCCAGGCCCAACCGCGTGGCTCGTTCCAACAGAACCGCTGGCAGATGCCAATCCCCCTGCTGTTCGGCGAAGCGGCGGGCCGGCCAGGCCAATCGTCGGCGCAAGCGGCCGTCGGCCACGGGGTTGCGGGCGGCGAGATCCCCCTCAAAGATGCGGCGCATGTTGGCGATGTGCGCCGTATACGACTCAAGCTGGTAGCCGGCGTAGTCGGGCCGCTGCCGGCGCAGGATCGCCGGGGGTGAAGTGTAGTTGCCACACGAGGGAAGCCCCAGCCGCAAGCCGTGCTCAGCATCGTAGGCAACGAGCCGAGGATTGACGGCGAAGACCAGCGAGAGGCTGATGTCCTCTGGTTGCTGCACATCGCGCCATTGATAGGTGATCTCCTCCTCTCCCTCATCGCCTTGCGCAACAGGATAGCGCAGCGCCCAGCCAAGCCCCTGCGCGTCGCGCAACTGGTTTAGCTCTTCTACCTTGCCGCGCAGTGTGCCGTGCCAGAGGGAGATGCCCTGGAAGCGATAAGGGCTTTCCTCGCTTGGGTCAGAGGATACTTCGCGGACGATCACGTTGCGGCTGTCCACTTTGCGGATAAGCTGGGGGCGGGCGCTGGCATCCCCGCGCACCAGCGCGTCGGTGATACGCTGCCAAAGCTCACCTTGGCCCTCGCGCATGGCCTGGAGCATGGCCGCGTCGGCTTCGCTGTGGGCCTGGTTGATCACCTCCTGCTCGGCGGCGAAGTCCAGGATGGCGCCGTTTCGCTCGCGAAACGCCTGCCAGGAGCGGTCGCACACGGCTATCTCGGCCTTGCTGATGCCGTAAGGCGCGTAGTTCGGCTCGCCATTCTCCTTGGTCGGTGCCGGATAGATGATCACCTGGCCCTGCTCGCCCGGATAGCGGGCGCAGCGGCCGGCGCGCTGCAACACGCTGGCCGCCGGCGCGATCTCGGTGTGCAGCGTCTGGGCGCTGATGTCCAGCCCAACCTCCACCACCTGGGTGGCGACGACAATCAGCGAAGGCCCATCACCAGCCTTCGGCCCTTGTGGGTTCCAGAGCGCCTGCAACAGCGCCTCCTTGAGTTGGCGATGCGGCTGCTCGAAGCGGCTGTGCAGCAGCATCACCCAGGGTTGGTCTTGCGGCCCCTCGGCCAATCGCTCGCGCAGCATCTGCACGCCTTGCTCGACGGCCCGATCCCAATCGCCCCCGAGGCTGTTGGCCATAGCTTGGTAGATCGGCGCCAGGGCGGGATCGGTCACCGGCACAGGACGGCAGCCGGCCACACGAAGCTGCTCGTACAGTGCAATTGCCCGATCCACGGTGTTGCAGACGGCCAGCGAGCGGCGGTCGTGTGCGTTCAGCACCGGCTCGGCCGTCAGCTCTCTTTCCATCACCTCGAACCGGCGCTGTTTACGGGATAGTTGGCCCTGTCGGGTCTCGATGCTGGCCACTTCGTTAGGCGGAACAACGACCACCTTGGCCTTGAGCAGCTCGCCGATGGATTCCAGCATAGTTTGAGAAAAGGTAGCCGTCATCAGTAGGAAGGGCACCAGCCGACCTACCACCCGCAAGAGCTGCAGGGTGGCCTGCGTGGCCTCCGGCGGGAACAGGTGAAACTCGTCGAACACTAGGTACGAACCCAACACGGCGCCGACGTTCACGTTGGCTCGGCCGGGTGAAAGGCTGTAGGGCACACCCAAGGCGCTGCTCAGCGTCTGGTCGAGCGTGGCGAAGACCAGGTCGCCCACCAGCTCCGGGTCTTCTGGTCGTTCGCCGGTCTGGATGCGCACGTCTAGCTTGCGGCGGTGCACCCGCTCGTAGCGCTCAGCCAGCGTGTGATACTCACGGTAGAACTGGCTCGCCAACACGCGCATGGGCACCGAGTAGAGGCACTGCTTGGGGAAAGCATCATCGGGCAGGTCGAAGAACGCCTCGATGAAGGGCGCCAGCGCAGCCCGCGTCTTGCCGGAGCCGGTGGGCGCCTGGAGGATCACAGAGCAGCCTTTTAACAGGTGCGATTTGACCTGCTCTTGGTAAGGGTAGAGCGGCACAGCTAACCTCCAAAGAAGTCATCCAAGGTGGAGCTTTTGTTGGTGGGGGATGAGCTGATATGCCAGCCGTATAGTTCGGCTAGCGCTTTAGCCTCACCCATCAGCATTTCCCGCAGCTTCATCGGCTCCAGTACCTCGCAATCCGCACCCCAACCCCGAATCCACGGCAGCATCTCCTGCGGCTCGGCGATCCGCGCCCGCCAGATGAGATAGCCATCCGGCTGTGCTTCCACCTGCTCCCCGCGATGCCAGCGACTCTCCCGCACCCGCATCGCTACCCGCGGATGGAAGCGCAGCACGACTTCCACCGGCTCCGCCTCGGTGTACCAAATGCCCCAGGCGTCCCGCAACAGGGCTTTGGGATCGAAGGTCGCTGGAATCTCGTAGCGGTCGGGGAGGAGTTGGGCTGAACGTAGGCGCTCGATCTTGAAAGTGCGAATCGTGCCTGGCGGCTCGCGAAAGCCGATCACGTGCGCCGTTTGGCCTACGGCGTAAGGCTCGATGAAGTAGGGCGAAAAGGTGTACTCGAACACGCGCCCGTCCGCCATCTGATGCTGCACCTTGAGCTTCCGCCCGGCCGACCACGCCTCTGTCAGCTTCTCCAGCACGTCGAGATAGACCGGGTCGCGATAGGCTGTCTCTTCATCCATCACGTCGGCCGAGTGCAGTAGGTGGCGGCTTACGTTCTTGTCCAGCCGCTGCAAGGCGATCCCCAGCTTGCGCAGCGCTGAGGCTGCGTGCGGGTTCTGTTTATCCGTGCGGGTGGCCAGCAGCCGGGTGGCCAGGTGGATGGCCATGATCTCGTGCAGGCTGAACGACGCCCGGGTCAGGTCGGCGTTGCGGTCCATCTTCAGCTTGTTGCCATCCAGCTCGTCCTCGTAGATCCCCGGCGGCAACTGATCGGCATTCAGGTACTTGGTGATGGTGGAGCGGTTTACGCCCAGCCGCCGCGCGATCTCGGCGCGGGTCAACCCCTCTGGGTGCGCCCACAGCAGTTTCTCGATCTGCAACAGACGTTGGGCCTTTTCTTCGGCACGATTCATATTCAGCGCCCCTAGGGCAAATTAGCCACTTACAGCTCTATTCTGGCACGTAGCGCGCCGAATTCCGCAAAACGACTTGCAATCCGGCCAAAACCTTTCAGCGACGTTTCCCGAAAAGGAACAGCCGCCCGCGACTGTCCTCGCTGAGCAGGATGCCGGCCTCTTCCAGCGCCGGCAGCGAGCGGGTGACTGTGGACGGATGCAAATCGAGCTGACGGGCGATCTCGATAGGCTTGCAGTGCGGATGGCGCTCCACATAGCGGGCAATTTCCTGCAAGCGGTTGCTGTCTGGCTTACGTCCCATGATGACCTCCGGTCCGTGGTAGTCCTTGACTCCACAGTACCGGAGGGCTGTTGCCAGTACGGCAACAGCGGATTACGTATCGCGTCGTTTGCGCGCGGCGTCGTGGGCGGTCTTGCAGGTTGATGATCTCGGCCACACCAAAGGGGAAGATTGTTAAGCGGATCAGGAGCCTGGTCACTGCTGCGCACTCTCCAAAATGCTTGAAGCTGACCGCGGATTTCTCACCAGCGCATGATGCGTTCCGCCGTGAAGGTAGGGAATCGCGTTACCCGACGCTTCATTGGGGCAGGCGATCATTCAGCGTGAGAAGCATTCACCCCCAAAGGCGACGGCGGGAATCGAACCCGCGCATAAGGGTTTTGCAGACCCTCGCCTTACCACTTGGCCACGTCGCCTGGATAACTCGATTCTAGCATATCTGGCTCTGAGCATGATTGGGGAGGCGCAGCGCAGCACGCTGCGCCTGCTTCGCCCGTAGCGCGGGGCTTGGACCGCGGTGGCGCTTTGACTGCACCTTAAATCACCTTAAAAGCGCGCTCGGTAGCCCGGTAGAGCTTCCACCGCAGCACGGAACTTGGGGTCGCTCAACACGTCGAACAGCGGTTTGAGCAGTTCGCTCTGCGCATGTGTGGCAGTGGTGATCAGGTCATACAACTCGCTGAAGAGCGGCACAAAGTCTAACCCTAACGCTCTGGCTGCGGCCGGTATACCCAGCGCACAGTCGGCGCGGCCTGATGCCACGGCGGCTGCTGCCGCAAGGTGGGTGTATGCCTCGTGCTCGTAGCCGCGCACTGCCTCGCTCGGGATGCCTAGCTGCTGCAAGTGGTAATCCAGCAGCACGCGCGTGCCCGCACCGCGCTGCCGATTGACAAAACGCACGTCTGCGCGCGTCAGGTCTTGCAGTGTGTGGATCGCTTTGGGGTTGTTCGGCGCAACCATGAAGCCCTGTTCGCGCTCGAGGAAGGGGATGATCTGCGCCTCTAAATCGGGCGCATAGCGGGTGAGGTAGGGCCGATTGTATTGGCCGCTCTCCGGGTCAAGGAGATGAGCGCCGGCGAGGTGGGCTTCGCCGCGTTTGAGGGCGAGGATGCCACCCAGCGAGCCGACGTTAGCCGACGCCAGCCGCCTGCCGCGCTGCGAGAGGAACTGCGCCAGCAGGTCGAGCGTCATGTCGTGCGAGCCAATACACAGCACGGTGTGCGCGATCTCCTCGGCTGGCCGAAGCAACTGCACAGTCACCGGCTGGCCGGCGTCGGCGCCTTGCACGCCGCGCGGCAACACCACCAGCCCATCGGCTCGCACCAGAGAGGTGATAGCGCCGGCTGCGCGCGAGAGTGGCGTGGCAAGCGTGCGACCACCGACTTGTCCCACTACCACGCGCAGGTAGTCGTCATCGCCAGGCGGGGATGTCACTTTGCGCGTGAGCTGCGCCGCCAGGGTGGGGCGGCTTGGCGCTGGGCGTCCTTGCCAGCGCGCCAGCAGCGGCAACACAAAAATCTCCACCGTTAGCGCGGCGGAGACCGGGTAGCCCGGCACTCCAACGATGGGCACAGCCCGACCATCCACGCGCAGCATCCCTAAGATCACGGGATGGCCTGGCCGCACCGCCACGCCGTGTACGAGCAGCTCCCCTAGCGTCTGCACCACGCGCGCTGAGAAGTCCTCTGAGCCAGCGGACGAGCCGGCGTTGAGCAGCACCAAGTCGTGACTGCGTGCGGCATCGCGGACGCGCTCCACCAACAGCGCGAAGTCGTCCGGCGTAATCGGAAACCGCGTTGGCAGGGCGCCTCTCTCGCGCACTTGGGCCGCCATGACCAATGAGTTGTATTCGATGATGTCGCCGGCAGCCAGCGGCGCGCCGATCGGCTTGAGCTCGCTGCCGGTGGGCAGGATCGCCACTCGCGGCTGCCGCGCCACTTGCACCGATGTATGGCCAGCGCCGGCGATGGCGCCCAGGTCAAACGGCCGCAGCGTGTGACCGGCGGGCAGCACCAGCTCGCCGGCGACGATATCCTCGCCGACCGGCCGCACGTGGCTCCACGGCGGCAGCGCAGCTCGAATGCGGATCGCTGCGGGTTGGCGCGGTTGGGTGGCGATGTCGCCTTGGGTGTCGAGCGGCTCTGCGTGCTCGATCGGAATCACCGCATCTGCCCATTCTGGCAGTGGGTCGCCCGTATCCACATAGCGGAAGCGCTGCAGGACAAGCGGCTGAGAGGGTTGTGCGCCGGCTGTGTCCGCTGCGCAGACGGCGAAGCCGTCCATTGCCGAGGCATGGTAGTGCGGTGAGGAGATGCGCGCCCACACCGGCACGCTCAAGGTGCGCCCCAGCGCGTGCTCATCCAGCGGGATGGTCTCGCTGCCCAGCAGCCCGCCCAGGCCGGCCTGATCCAGGGCCTGGGCGAAGCGTTCTAGCGCCTCATTCAGGGGAATGTCGTGCAAGTAAAGCGCCTCGTTCACAGCAAATGCACCTCCGCTCTAGCACCGGCGTCGAGGCCGGTGGCGTCTGCTGGGATTTTGATCAGCCCTTGCGCAGCAACCAGGTTGAAGATGAAGTTCGATTTGCCGAAGATCGGCTCTGCGATCCAGCCGCCGTCTGCGTTGCGGCATAGGCGCGCCGGCACCCAGTCCTCTCGCCCTGCTTGGGAGGGCAAGTTCACGCTCAAGGTTGCGGAGAGGACGGGACGCACGCGGTCTGGGGACAAGCCGAGCAAGTGCTCGACCAAGGGCACGAGGAATAGGTAGCCGTTGGTCAGCGCGCTCACCGGGTTGCCTGGTAGACCGAGCACAGCCTTGCCATTGCACACGGCGAGGATGGTGGGCTTGCCGGGGCGTGTATTGATGCCGTGGACCAGCACGCCCGGCGCGCCGAGCGTGTGGATCACCTCTGCTGTCATGTCGCGAGTGCTGGCGGATGAGCCTGCGGTGACCGCCACGGCATCGCACTCTTCCAGCGCTTGCGCCAATCGTGCGCGTAGTGCCGTCGCTTGGTCGGGCGTGATGCCGTAGTGGCGTGCTGAGGCGCCGCACTGCCGGGCCAATGCCGCCAAGGTATGCGCGTTAATGTCGCGCACCTGGCCTGGCGCCGGTGTTTGGTCGGCTGGGATCACCTCGTCGCCAGAAGAGATCAGGCCAACCACCGGCCGCTGCAGGACCTGCACCTCGGTGATCCCCAACGCCATCAGGCCGCCGATCTCTGCTGGTCGGATCAGCGTGTGCGCAGGGATCACCACGGCACCCGCGGCCACGTCCTCGCCAGCTAGGAGCACATTCTCCCCTGCCGCAACTGGCCGCAGCACTTCGATCTCATGTGCGCTGATGCGCTGGGTGTGCTCCAGCATCACCACCGCATCAGCGTTGCGAGGTAGCATGCCGCCGGTGTGAACCAATGCGGCCTCGCCGTTGCCGAGCGTCAGTGTCGTGGGTTGGCCCATCGGCACCTCGCCGATCACGGTGAGGTAAGTGGGCAGCCCGTCCGATGCGCCGAAGGTGTCGCGGGCGCGCACGGCGTAGCCGTCTACAGCGCTGCGGTCGAACTGAGGCAATGGGTGCGGCGCGTGGATGTCCACAGCGGTGACGCGGCCTAGTGCGTCGGCAGTGGGTATGGCTTCGCTGCGTGATAGCGGCGCGCGCACCTGATTCAACCAGCGCGTGCGCGCTTCGTCGGGCGGAAGAAGCTGGAGGAATTCAGGCATATCTCCTCGCTCCGGATAGCAAACCGAGATGCTATAGGGCAGGTGAACCGATCGTAGCTTGAGTGAAGGTGAGTGGAGGGGAGCAGACCACGTGACACGCAAAACGAGGAGGTTCAGGGACCTCCTCGTTGTTTTGAATGCACCTAATTCATGTGTGGCCTGATCTTGGCCATCAGTTGTTCCTTGGGTCGGTAGCCGACGATCCGCTCGATAGGCTTGCCATCCTTAAACAGGATCAGCGTGGGGATGCTCATCACGCCAAAGCGCATGGCGGTGGCAGTGTTGCTGTCCACATCAAGCTTGCCGACCATCAGCTTGCCCTCGTTCTCGGAGGCGATCTGCTCGACAATTGGCGCGATCATCTTGCAGGGGCCGCACCATTCCGCCCAAAAGTCCACCAGTATCAGCCCTTTGCTCTTCTCCACGACCTGCTCAAACGTGCTGTCGGTCAACACAATCGGCTTAGCCATGATCGTTCTGCTCCTTGCGTAATTCCTGTGCTCATCATACCCGCTTTCTGAGCGAGCGGAGCGCACATATGGTTTGGTTCACGCTGCCAGTTGCTCAGCCGCATCCACCAAGCGCGCCAGTTCATCGAAGCCCACTTGCCAAAAGTTTGGGTCAGTGATGTCAACGCCGAGCTCTGCCACTTGCTCTGCTGGGGTGCGGCTGCCACCGCTAGCGAGTAAGGCTTGGTAGCGCGGGATGAAGCGCTCACCTTGCTGGCGAAACATACCGTACAGCGCCATCACCAGCAGCTCGCCAAAGGCGTAGGCATAGCAGTAAAACGGCGTGTGGATGAAATGTGGGATGTAACTCCACCCCCACTCGTAGCCGGCAGTGAGGTTCACGGCATCGCCATAGTAGGGCGCATTGGCCTGGAGCCAGAGCTGGCCGAGCTGTTCTGCACCGAGCCGCCCTTGCCGGCGCGCAGCATACACCTTTTGCTCAAAGCGGGTGAGCACGGTTTGGCGGAAGAGCGTGGCGAAGCTGTCTTCGATTTTGGCACACAGCAAGCTCAGCCGTTGGCGTGGTTGCGCGAGCTGCGGCAGCAGGTGGTCGAACACCAACATCTCGGCAAACACGCTAGCCGTCTCTGCGAGCGGCAAGGAGGGGTAGTAGTTCAGCAGGGTTTGGCGGGCGGCGTGCATGTCGTGGATGGCGTGACCCAGCTCGTGCGCCAGCGTCATCACGTCGCGCAAGTCATCGGTGTAGCTCATGAGGACGTAGGGGTTGCTGGAAGGTGAAATGCCAGCACAAAAGGCGCCGCCGCGCTTGCCGGGCCGCGGCGCAGCGTCTATCCAGCGTTGGGTGAAGCATCGCTGGGCCATCTCGCCGAAGTGAGGTGAGAAGTGGCTCAGCGCCTCCACCACCAGTTGGCGGGCCTCGCTCCACGGGATGCGCGGCTTATCCGTCTCGATTGGCGCGTATTGGTCGAATAGCTCCAGCCGGGGCAGCCCCAGCAGCCGCGCTTTGAAGCGGAAATAACGATGCGCCAGCGCGTAGTTGCGTTCCACTGTCTGCATCATCGCCTCCACCGCTTCGCTGTCTATTTGGTTGGCGAGGTGGCGTGGCTGCATTGGGTCCTGGTAGTGTCGCAGGCGCAGGGTGATCAGGTGGTCGTGAAAGCGCGTGTCGTAGATGAAGCTGGAGACCAGGCCGTTCTCGGCCAGCCGACTGTAGAACGCCTCGTGGGCGCGGCGACGCTGCTCGCGGTCAGGATGGCGCATCAAGGTGAGCACCTCGCTCTGGGTGAGCGCGCGCGTTTGGCCGTTCACCTCCACGTTGAAGGTCTGCGCAGCGGTGAACTCAGTGAACAGGCGCTGCCAAGCTTGGATGCCGGTCAAGTCCTTGTCGTTGATCAGGCGCTCCTCCGCCTCGCTCAACGTGTGTGGGCGGTAGCTGCGGCGGTGACGCAGATAGTGGGCGTAGTTGGTCAACTGCGGATCGGTGAGCAGGCGCTCTGCTGCAGCGTCGTCCAGCCCAATCCATTCCAGCTCGAAGAAGAGCAGGCGGTTGTGGAGCGTGGTCATGGCTTCTTGCGCGCGTTGGACCAGTGTGCGATGGGCCTCTGATGTGGTGTCGGCGGAGTACACCAGTTGGGCGTAGCTGCTGAGGCGATAGGCTGTGTCCAGAATGGACTCCAGCTCCTCCAGGCCTTCGCGCAGCGTGGCAGCAGTGGGATTGCCGGCGATGGTGCCGCGGTAGCGGCGCTCGAAGTCGGCTGAGCGTGCCTCCAGCTCGCTCAGCGTCTCGGCGATGCGCGGGTCGTCTGGCGCACGGAACAGCGGGCTGAGGTCCCAGGTCACATCGGCTGCGCTACTTGCTGCGACGCCGTCACCTATCTCGGCAGGGCCAGGTAAGCAACGGTTCATAGCTTTACGTCAAGGGGTAGGGGTAGTCAACGACTGTCGCCAGGTGAAACGATGTGCTGTGCTAGGAGGGCTGAGCGGCGTGAAAGTAGATACGTCGGCCACATCGGCGCCTTGCTTGCGACGGCGCACTTGCACCCACCACGTGATTTCGCGCTCCGGCAGGCCTTCCAGCAAGTCGGTTGTCAATTTCAGTGAGGTGGCCTTGGTTTGGAAAAGCGGCACTTGGCTGGCGCCAGAGGGCTGCACCTGCACCACATACCACTCGTCTGGTTGAAGAAAGCCTACTGCAGACCAACGCAGGGTGACAAAGGGCTGGTCCACAATGATGCTGCCCTCTAGTGGTGCAATCAACACGGGCGCCGCGTAACTGCTGCGTGGCGTTGGCGTTTGCAGAATAAAAGGGGTGAGCGTTGGGATGGGGGTGGGCGTGGCGAAGACCAAGCGCAACTGCTGGCCCACTCGGATGACGCACTCGCTATCTAGGTTGTTTTGCGCGATCAGCTCGCTCAGTGGCACACTGAATTTGAGCGCGATCTCGCTACAGGTCTCGCCGCTTTGCACGGTGTAGAGTATTTCCGCTGGGCGGGTGGGTGTGGGCAGGGGCGTGTTGGTCGGCGGTGGTGTGACGCCCGGCGGATAGGTGATGGTCGGCTGCGGTGTTGGGGTGGGGCGGGGGATGATGAGCTTGTCGCCGACGCGAATCAGGCAGGAGCTCGGGTCGAGGCGATTGACGCGGATGAGCTGAGCCAGGCTGACACTGTAGCGCAGCGCGATGCTGCTGCAAGTGTCGCCTTGCTCCACCACGTGCTCCAACGGTGGGAGGGGAGTGGGCGATGGTTGGGGTGTGGCTACCAGCTCGGCCAGCGTCGGCGTCTGGGCTGGGAAGGCGAGGAGCGCTTCGGCTGGTGGTGTCACAGGCAAGAGCGCTGGGTTCAATATCACCTCCGCGGTGGGTAGCGGCCGCTCAGACTCGGCGAGTCGACCGCTGACGTACGGCCAAAGTGCTAATCCTCCACCTACCAACACCAGCATCACCGCTGCGACGCCGATCACACCCCACGGGAAGCCGGTCGAGCGGCCGGCCATTCGTGTGCGGGGGATGGCCTGGGTGGTGCCCGACTCGTGGCCGCAGATTTCGCACACCGCTGCATTCAGCGGGATGTAGGAGCCACACGCCGGGCAGCGCCGGCGGGGTTGGCGGGGAGATACAGCTTTGCTCATGCGGGTTGCTTGCCGCTATCGCGCTCCATCCAGCCCCAGCGCTGCGGCGTTGGCCTGCATGGCAGCCAGCACCACGCTGATGTGCTCGTCCAGCGGCACGCCCAACGCCTGCGCTGCGCGCTCGATCTCATCGCGGTGCACGCCGGCGGCGAAGGCTTTTTCTTTCCACTTTTTCTTGATCGAGCTGAGCTGCACGTCGGCGATGTTGCGGCTGGGTCGGACGTAGGTGACGGCAGCGATGAAGCCGGTCAACTCATCCACGGCCACCAGCGCTTTCTCCAAGTCGCTTTCGGGCTGCACGCCGGTTAGTTCCGGGGCGTGGGCGGCGATGGCCCGCACGATCACCTCTGGCCATCCATGCTCCCGTAGCCAGGCGATGCCCACGTTGGGATGTCCGCTACCATCGAGGTTGGGGTGCTGTTGATAGTCGAAGTCGTGGAGCAGCCCGACTGTACCCCACAGCTCGGGGTCACCGCCGAAGCGTGGGGCATACGCACGCATCGCTGCCTCGACGGCGAGCATGTGGCGGAGCAGCGATGGCTCAGTTGTCCAAGCGGTGACCACTTGCCAGGCAGCTTCGCGGTCAAACTTGCTCATGATGAGTAGCTATTCTACGCAGCCGCGGCATGCGCTGCGTGAGGCTATCTGGGGGCCAATTGTCCGCCTTTGCTAGGACCATCAGCTGAGCAGAACAGTTGAGCAGCGATGCCTCCTGCAGGGCGCGGGGGAAAATAAAGCTATGCCCATGTTGCGATGTGTGGCTGCGCTGATGGTTGGTGCTTGGGCGCTGGTTGGTTGCGCGCAGCCCTCGCCTCAGCCGCGGCTGGAGCCAACGCGCACCCTCGCCCCGCGCCCCACCTCACCGCCGGCGCCCACTCGCACGCCCCCCGCCGTGGCTGTCACCGCTCTACCGGTTTCCTTGCGCTACACCCCAGCCTTTACGCTGCAAGCGCCGCTGCTGCAGCACCTCGGCCCAGCAAGTGGAGCGACTCTGCCGCTGCTCGCCGCCGGCCATTTTGAGACGCGCGACGCCAACACGTTGCAACTTCAGCGCCGCATACCGCTGCGCATATCCCCTCAAGCCGAGGCTGACCTGTTCTGGTTCGCCTTTTCGCTCGACGCCCATCGCGGCGCGACCATGCAAACCGACGGCAGCATGAACATCTACGATTTGGTCGAGGGCACGATCATCCGCTCAGTCAAACTGCCCGAAGCCCCCCGGCGAGATGGCCGCAGTGACTTGGCCTTTGGCGCTGATAACAACACTGTTGTCATTGCGCTCAACGGCGCGCTGATGCGCTTGAGCGTGGCTGACGGAGCGCTCGCCTCGCTGCAGCGTGCGCTTCCAGAAGACACTCAAGCCCTGCGATTTTCTGATGATGGCTCGCGAGTAGCAGCAGCCCGCGCTAGTGGCGATCTGGTGGTTCTCTCCACCTTGCCTCGGCCAAGCTCACCGATCACGCTGAGCCGCGCGTTGACCACTGCCGGTGCGCTGGAGCTGAGCTTTAGCCCGCGCGGGACACGTTTGGCCGCATCGGATGGCCAAACCACCACTGTTTGGGAACTTGGGGAGAGCAGTGCCAAGGTGCTGTGGCGCGATGCGATCAGTCAGGACGCTGAACAACCGGCGCGCGTGTCCCTCACGGACGCCGGCAACTATGCCCTGATCGCTCGGCGCAACGTCGCCATACTGCTCGACTTGCAGGCGAAGCGCGGCGTAGCGGCCTTCCAGCTCAGCACCCAGACGAACATCGGTGCGGCAGTGCTGGCGCAGGATGGGCAAATGGCTTTCTTGCTCGGCTCCGGCGAGATCGCTGGCTTCCGCGTGCCGGGGGGCGAATTGTCGGCCCGCCAAGCGCTGGCGCCGATCTCGCGCCCAGTCATTGCGCCAAACAGCCGCCTCTGGGCAGCCTGGAGCGACCTGTTTCCGTCCTCCCAGGTCGTGCTTGGTGAACTGAGTGAGCCGGCGTCTTTCCGCACGCTCACCTTTCGCCGGATAGTGCGGCGGGTTGCTTTTAGCTCTGACGTGAGCTGGCTTGCGGTTTCCACGCTGACTGGCGATGTGTTGGCGGTGCGCGTCAGCGACGGGCAACTGGTCTCGCGTTTGCTCTCCGACGGCGCAGCGGGCTACATTGGTCTGTGCTTTGCGCCGAACAACACACATCTGGTGTACACCGATGGGGACCAGGTGTTCATTCACGACGTGGTGCGCAATGTGCTGGTGCGCCAATTCCCTGTGCCCCAGCCCTTTGCTTTGCGCGGCAACTGCACCAACAGCAAAGGCTACCTCGGCTTGGTTGCGGATGGTGAAGCAGCGCTCAGCGACTTGAGCGGCAACATCGTTTGGCGTGCCCGCACTGGCATCCCAGCCCGAAATGTGCAGTCCTGGGATCTCAGCGACGACGCAGGCACGCTCGCGATCACAGCCGAGGGGCGTGTGGTGTTTTATGACATCGCCCGCGATGCCCGCCTGCGAGAGGTCGTGTTGCTTGAAGCTGAGCCGTTCCAGACTGCTCTTGACCGTGATGGGAGGCACTTCGTCGCTTCGTTTGGCGATCGGGTGCAGCTTATCCGCGTGAGCGACGGCCGCACACGCGAGCTTGATTTGCCGGAGGCGGGGGCAACCCAAATCAGCCTCCTGCGTAACACGCCGGTGATGCTGGCGGTCACCTTGCTCTTCAAACCCGGCGACATGGCGCTGCGCGCAGCAGAGGGCAGCGTGGTGGGCATTTGGGACTTGCGCGAGGGCGCACCGCGCTTTGTCTACCGAACGCGAGAGGCTATCGTCGCTGCGGCTTTGAGTGAAGACTTGGAGACGCTGGCGTTGAGTAGCTTACAAAACACGCTGTTCCTCCTGCGCCGCGTGCGCTGAGTGCTCACGCTACCACTGCCCTGCGTCGTTGCTGTCATTGGCATGCAGCTTTTCCGAGCGCTGCACGGCGGTCGGATTTCGCACGTTGCAATGAGGCCATTTCACCGTCGCGTACTCTCGCGGCGCAGTGAGCGACGGTTATGATCACCCATGAGCCATGTTGCTGCGCATCTTGGAATTGGAAGAGGCTGAGCGCACGCTCTTACGGCGTGCTGCCGTTGATGAGATGCCGCTGACCGAGCACATGCGCGCCCGCACGCGCGCTGTCTTCGGCGCTGACTTGCATCCTGAAGAAGCCGTGCGCGTGATCCTGCGCGATGTGCGCCAACGCGGCGACGCTGCGCTGGTGGAGTGGACGCACAAGCTGGACGGTGTCTCGCTCACGCCGGAGCAGATCACAGTGCCCGAAAGTGAGATCGCTGCTGCCTTTGACGCGCTCGACCCTGAGGTGGTGGGTGCGATGGAGCGCGCCGCTGAGCGCATCGAGGCTTTCCACCGCCAACACCCTGCCCAAAGCTGGATGACCACTCAGCTCGGCGGCATGTTGGGGCAGATCATCTGCCCCTTGGAGCGCGTGGGCGTGTATGTGCCTGCCGGCAGCGCGCCGCTGCCCTCCTCGTTGCTGATGACTGCGATCGTCGCAAAAGCGGCCGGCGTCGAGGAGGTGATCGTATGCTCGCCGCCGCAACGCGGCTCGCACCTGCCTTCACCGCTGATCTTGGCTGCTGCCAGCATCGCCGACGTGGATGCCGTCTATGCCGTCGGCGGTGTACAGGCTATCGGCGCGATGGCCTATGGCACTGAGACCATCGCCGCGGTGGACAAAATCTGTGGGCCGGGCAATCTGTTCGTCGTGTTGGCTAAAAAGCAGGTGTTCGGCGTGTGCGGCATTGACGGGCTGCCCGGCCCAACCGAGACGCTGGTGATCGCCGATGACGCTGCCAACCCCATCTGGGTGGCCGCCGATCTGTTGGCCCAGGCCGAGCATCGTGGCGGCAGCGCGCTGCTGCTCACCCCCTCGCGGCGGTTGGCTGAGGCAGTCGCCCGAGCGGTGCAGGAGCAGGTAGCAGCGCTGCCAGAGCCGAATCGCAGCGATGTGTGCGACTCGCTTGCTCACCGCAGTGGCGCGGTGATCTGTCAGGACTTGAACGAGGCGATCGCGCTGGCCAATCGCTACGCGCCGGAGCATCTCTGCTTGTCGGTTGCAGACCCCTGGGCATGGGTGAAGCACATCCGCCACGCCGGCGGCGTGTTTGTCGGCGAGCACTCCTACGAGGTGCTTGGCGATTACCTTGCCGGCCCCAGCCACGTCATGCCCACAGGTGGCACGGCGCGCTTCACACCACCCCTCAACGTGCTGGACTTCATGCGCGTCATGAATGTGATCGCGCTCGACCGCGCCACTGCCCACGAGCTGGCGCCGGCGGCGATCAAGCTGGCGGAGGCGGAGGGTCTGCACGCTCACGCCCATGCTGCGCGGTTAAGGCTGGAGCAGCATTGATGGCACAATGGCCAGCGTATGACCGAGCGCGTGGGAATGTTGCGCGTGCTTTACTTATGCCCTCTTGGACGCCAACATCAGCAATGGCGGCTTCAAGCTGCGCCGCCAGAGTTGCAGGTGACCATGCGGCGCAGCAGCGAAGTGTCCGCCGACGAAGTAGGCCGGCTGATCGCCGAGGCCGATGTGCTGATCACTGAGCGTAGTGGTGTGGTGGACCAAGCGCTGCTCTCGCGCGCCCGGCGCTTGAAGCTGATCCAGCGCGTCGGATCCCTGTATCACGACATTGACCTCGATGCGGCCCGCGCGCGCGGCGTCGCCGTGTGCGTGAGGCCGATTTTGGGCACCATCGCCGTCGCTGAGCATCTGGTCCTGCAGATGCTCGCCCTGCTCCGGCGAGCCATGCCCTTGCAGCAGGTGCTGCGCCAGCCGCCAGAGCGCTTCTTGGCCGATGGACCGCGCCGCACAGACGAAGACGTGTTCGCCTTCAACTGGAGCGGCCAGACGCGCATCACGCTGCTGCATGGCAAGACGGTCGGCATCTTGGGTTTTGGCGAGATCGGCGCGGAGCTGGCGCGACGGTTGCAAGGATGGCACTGCCGCCTGCTGTATCACAAGCGCCAACGCTTGCCGGTTGCCGTCGAGCATGCGCTGGGCGTTGCCTACAGCGGAGCCGAACAGCTCCTGCGCGAAAGTGACGTGGTGGTTTGCTTGCTGCCCTATAGTGCGGCGACCGATCACTGGCTCAACGCGGAGCGGATCGCCCTCATGAAGCAGGGGGCGTTCTTCGTCGAGGCCGGCAGCGGCAGCGTGGTGGATGAGCAGGCGCTGGCCGAGGCCGTGCGCAGTGGGCACTTGGCCGGCGCCTCGCTCGACACCTACGAGTGGGAGCCGATCCGCCAAGATGAGCCGCTGCTTCAATTAACCCGTGAGGACCCCGATGCCAACGTGTTTCTGCTCCCTCACGTTGGCAGTTGCAATGACATCACACTACAAGGCGAGTTCCATTGGTTCTACGAGAACGCTGTGCGTCTGATGCGCGGTGAGCCGTTGGTAGGCTGCGTGGTGTGAAGTCATGCCTCGCTTCGCCTGTTACATCGGCATTGACTACTCCGGCGCAGGCACAAGCGCCGAGCGACTTTCGGGCCTGCGCGTGTTCGTGGCGTTGGGAGATGCACCCCCTCGTGAGCAGCGCGACGCAAAAGGCAGGCGCTGGTCGCGCGCCAGCCTCGCCCAGTGGTTGGAAGCTCGCTTGCGCGAAGACGCCTCCCCCACCGTGATCGGTATTGATCACGCCCTCTCCTTTCCCATCACTTACTTTCTCCATCACCAGCTGCCGCTCGCTTGGGACGCCTTCTTAGAGGATTTCTGCCGCCATTGGCCCGCCGATCAGGATGGCGTGACTGTCGAGCAGCTTCGCTGTGATAATCCTCGTCGCGGCGAGGCCCGCTGGCGTCGCATCACCGATGTTCGCGCGCGCGCCAAGTCGGTCTTTCACTTCGACATTCCAGGCAGCGTGGCCAAATCCACGCACAGTGGTCTGCCCTGGTTGCGCCGGTTGCGTCGGGCGTTGGGCAGTGCCCTGCACGTTTGGCCATTCGATGGCTGGCTGCCGCCGCGCGGCGTGCATGTGATTGCCGAGGCATATCCCAGCTTGTGGCGGGAGCAGTGGCCGCGCGGCGACCGTAGCCCTGATCAACACGATGCCTTCGCTATCGCGGCGTGGCTTCAGCAGGCTGATCAAAGCTGCCAGCTCGACGCTTACTTCATGCCCTCGTTGAGCGAAGCGGATCGCCGTACCGCAGCGCTCGAAGGATGGATACTCGGCATTCGATGAAACACTTGTGCTGCCGGTGGTTCAGGCTTGGCTGCGCGCTTGTGCTGGCGGGATGCACCAGCTCGCCGGAAGCGACATACATGCCGCCGCTGCCCACTGCGCCGGCAATGCCCACCGTCACCACCGCCCCCACACTCACCGCGGCAGCCCGCACACTGGAGCAGTTCGTGGATGCTCTCAACGCGCGCGACTACGTCGCCGCCTTCAACTTGCTCGGTGCGCAAGCGCAGAGCGTGGTGCAAAGCAGTGAGGGCCTGCGCAGCGCCTACCTGCAGATGCAACAGCGCTCGCTCAGCGCCGACTTCCATGCCCGCTTGGTGGGCGGGCTGCTCCAAACCGGCAACCGCGCTACGGCCCAACTGGTGACCGAATGGCGCAGCCGTTTGCTCGGTTCATTCACCCTCACCACCACGCTCACGTTGGTCAACGAGAACAACGGCTGGTTCGTGGATTGGACGCGCGACGCAATCGTGCCCGGCTGGAGCAATGGCACGCTAGTGTTGCGCCTTGACGAGAGCCATCGCGGCGACATCGTGGCTTCGGATGGACAACTGCTTGCCACCCGGCGCCGCATCGAGGTGGTCGGCGTGCAGCCGAGCGCGATCACCGACCTTGCCACTGAGCAAGCCATGCTCAACTTGCTCAGCTCGATCACCGGACTGACACCCGATGCTATTCGGCAACGCTACAGCGGAGCGCCACCCCATTGGTTTGTGCCGATCGCTGACGTGGATAGTGACGTGCTCGACGCCAACAGCGATGCGCTGAGCGAGTTCCCCGCCGTCATCGTGCGCTCGCGCTGGGAGCGCTACTATCCCGAACCCGATCTAGCGCCGCACGTGATCGGCTTTGTCGGCCCGATCCCGGCGGAGTCGCTAAGCGAATACCAAGCGCGTGGCTATCGCGGCAGCGAGCTTGTGGGCCGCATGGGCTTGGAGGCCAGCTTGGAGGACACGCTCGCCGGACAACCGGGTGCGGAGCTGGTGTTGTTCGGCGCCGGTGAGCCGCAAGTGATCGCGCGCCGTGCACCACAGCCGGCGCGCGATGTGCGCATCACACTGCTGCCAAAGCTACAGCGACAGGTGCAAAACCTGCTGGGCAAGCGGCGCGGCGCTGTAGTGGTGTTACGCGCTGACGACGGTGCGGTGTTGGCGTTGGCTAGCTCCCCCACCTTCAGCGTGACGCAGATCACCACCGGCGTCATCGCCAGCGGCGCTTTGCTCAACCGGGCCACACAAGGCGTTTATCCGCCGGGCTCCAGTTTCAAAATGGTGACCATGGCGGCCAGCTTGGCGGAAGGGATCGCGCGAGCGGACGAGGTCTTCTTCGACCCTGGCTTCTGGGATGGCTTCGGCGCAGCGTTTCGCAAAACTTGCTGGCTGCGCGGCGGCCATGGGCGCATCACCCTGCAAAACGCCTTGACCGCCTCTTGCAACGTGGTGTTTTACGAGCTGGGGAGACGCCTAGACCGCCTGTCACCGGAGAAGCTGAGCGAGTATGCGCGGCGCTTCGGCTTCGGCCAAGCTACCGGCGTCGGGATTGCAGAGGCAGAGGGCCTGGTGCCGGATCCGCAATGGAAGCGCCAACTGCTTGGCGAAGTGTGGACAGGTGGCGATACGGTGAACATGGCGATCGGTCAGGGCTTTTTGCTGGTCACACCGATCCAAGTGGCGCAAATGACGTTGGCGCTGGCGCGCGGCGGTCAGCTCATCCGTCCTTACCTGGTGGCCGAGCCGACCCAGCCGCGCCCACCTGTCACCCAGTTGATGCTGAGCGATGTGACGTTGCGACAAATCCAAGCGGCCATGACCAGGGTGACCACCGATGCCCGCTACGGCACGGCAGCTTACCGCTTCGCCAACTTTGATTACTGCTTGGACGTGGTGCGCCGCTGGGTGCGCTGTGGCCAGCTGCCGACGGCTCAACGCCGCGCTGCGCAGCAGCTGAAAGTGGCCGGCAAAAGCGGCACGGCCCAGGCCGGTGGTGATGCCAAACCGTTCGCCTGGTTCACTGCCTACGCGCCCGCCGAACAGCCGGAGATTGTAGTCACTGTGCTGCTGGAGAACATCGGAGAAGGTTCCAACTACGCTGCGCCGCTGGTGCGCCAAGTGGTCGAGGCGTATTACGGCTTGCCCATTTCGCCAACACCTACAGACATCCGCGCTAATGACTGAGATTCGTGGTTTGATCGTCAAAGCGCAAAGCGGCTTCTTCACCGTGTGCGACGAGGCACAGCGCATGTGGGTGTGTCGCGCCGCAGGTCGGTTGACCAAAGGTGAATACACGGAAGATGCGCTAGCGGTCGGTGACCGCGTGCTGGTCGAGTTGGTGGAGAAGGACCCTCTGGTCAACGGCCGCATCATCGCCGTGGAGCCGCGCAAGCGCACGCTGTCGCGGATCGACCCGTCCTACCAGGCACGCGGCAGGCGTAGCAAGCAACTCACGCGACAAGTGATCGTGGCTAATCCTGACTTGGTGGCGTTTGTCTTCGCTTGCGCTGAGCCAGAGTTTCGCCCGCGCATGTTGGACCGCTACCTGGTTGGTGCAGAGGCGCAGTCGCTGCCTGTCCTCATCATCAGCAGCAAGGTGGACCTGGTTGGGTTGGATAAAGCGCGCGAAATGTTCGCGGTGTACGAGCAGATCGGCTACGAGGTGCTGCACGTCAGCACACGCTGGCCGGAGGGCGGCACGCTGGGCCTAGAGGCACTGCGCGAGCGTCTGCGGGGCAAAATCAGCGTGCTCACTGGCAAAAGCGGCGTCGGCAAGAGCACGCTGCTCAACGCGCTGAAGCCAGGGCTGGGCAAGGAGGTGGGCCGCATCAGCGCAGCGCTGAAGAAGGGGCAACACACCACTGTTGTGCCAGAGCTGATCCAGCTCGACGCGCAAAGCTGGATCGCGGACACACCCGGCCTGCGCAGCTATGCCATTTGGGATGTGCAGCCTGAGGAGCTGGACGGCTACTACCGCGAGATCGCGCCGCTGGTGCAGTTTTGTGAGTTCTCCGATTGCACGCACACGTGCGAGCCGGGCTGCGCGGTCATCGCTGCCGTGCGCGAGGGCAAAATCCACCCCGCGCGCTACGAGTCCTACTTGCGCTTGCGTGAGGAGTTGAGCGCGCTGCGCGCTTGGTGAGCAGCGATTCTGATAGACTTGTGGCACGCACTTTAGGCAATGACACGGTGGTTGGCGAGCGTATGCCTAGCGCTGCTGTGCGCGACGGCTGCGCGGGCGCAGTCGCCCAATCCTTACGCGCGCATTGGATCGCCGGTGAGCGAGCAACCGCTGCAGGGCACAGTGATGATCCAAGGCTCGGCTGCGCATCCTGCCTTCTCACGCTATGAGCTAAGCTATGCCCGCGAGCCGGAGTTAACTGAGTGGGTTTCGCTTGGCGGCAGCACGATGCCAGTGGATAGAGGATTGCTGGGCACGTGGAACACGCGAGCGGTGAGCGACGGCGCTTATGCGCTGCGCCTGCAAGTCTTTGCCGGCGATGGCAGCGTGAATGAAGCGATCGTGCGCAACCTTAAGGTGGCCAACCCCACAATCAGCGGTGGCGCTCCGGCGTCGGCCAGCCCCTCCAATGCCACCCGTGCTCTACCTACCCTGGCGGAGGTTCAAACCGCGCGCGATGTGCTCGACCTCATCGGGCGGACGCTCAATCGTGCACCTGGCGCTTTCTTGAACGGGGCGCGCTGGGGTCTGTCGGCGTTGGCGCTGCTCGGCCTCTACGTTGCCGTGAAGAAGCTGGTGTTGTGGGCATGGCGGCGCTGGCGTGGCGCCGAATACGTGGATTACGGACAATGAATGAGCCAGCACGCTACATCATTGCAGGGCTTGGAAACCCAGGCCGCATCCACGCCGGCAATCGCCACAATGTCGGCTTTATGGTGGTGGACCGACTCGCCGAGCAGCACGGCCTGAAGTTCGACCGTATGATGCACATGGGCATGGTGGCGCTGGGTGAGATCGCAGGCCATAAGGTGGCGCTGGTCAAGCCACAGACGTTCATGAACCTCAGCGGCGAGTGCGTTGGCCCACTGATGCGGTTTTACAAGTCCACGCCTCATCACGTGATGGCCATTTACGACGATCTCGACCTAGCGCTTGGCCAGCTTCGGATGCGGCCCAAAGGCAGTGCTGGTGGCCACAACGGCGTGAAATCGCTGATCGTGCACTTGGGCACCACCGACTTCCCCCGCCTGCGGGTCGGCATCGGGCGACCGCCGGGCCGTCAGAGCGCGCGTAGCTACGTGCTGGAGGACTTCCTGCCCAATGAATGGCCTACGCTGCGCGAAGCCATCGAGCGGGCAGCGCATGGTGTGGTGACCTGGCTGAGCGAGGGCCTAGAGATCGCCATGAGCCGCGTCAACGCATCACCCGATAGCGCGACTGAGCACAACTGACAAGCTGACATTCACGCGATACTGTCAAGCAGCCACCACCCACGCCCTGCTCTATACTTCTGTTGAGTGCTCCATAAAAAAGGATAACTGATGAACAGGGCATGGCTGTTCTGGTTAGCAGTCCAACTTGCTGTTGGTGGTGGGTTCGCCATGCCTGCAGTTCGGCCAGCGCTGCCGACGAAAGCGTATGCGACCGGATTGGCAATCGCTGATGTTCAACCGGCTACCACCAACGTTGAGCAATACGGCAAGTTCGAGCTCACCTTTCGCATCACCGGCAGCGTCGCCACCAACCCGCACTTCCCCTATGACCCAGACCCGCCCACTGGTGTGCCGGCCGGAGTGGGGATCAGCGTAGACGGGCTGTTCAGCCCCGACAACTGGACCACAGTGATCACCCAGCCGGGCTTTCTCTACCAAGACTACGAGCGCCGTTGCATCGGTGACGCCGAGGCCAATCATTGCCAGAGCGGTGAGGAGTGGCTTTATCCGCGTGGTGAGCCGGTCTGGAAGGTGCGCTTCGCCCCCCAGAAGGTGGGCCGGTGGGAGTATCAGCTTCGCGTGCAGGATGCCTCCGGCGTTGCCATGAGCAACGTGGGTGCGTTCACGGTCACGTCTCCTATCTCGCCCCACAACCATGGTTTCATCCGCATCGGTCAGCGCGATCCCGGCTACTTTGAGTATTCCGACGGCACGCCGTTCATCGCGGCCGGACACGGCGCCGGCTTCAGCGGCAGGCGCTTTACCTATGACGTGGATGCCGACATGCAGCGCTTCGAGCAATATCGTGTTAACTTTCTGCGCATCTGGATGAGCGGCAGTGGCATCTACATGGCGCCATGGAACCCCTGGTATTCGCACCATCTGCCGGGTGAGGGTGGCTACTTCAACCCGGCTAGCCTGACCTACACGGTGGCATACAGCGGCAGCGGCGTCTCGTTGCGATTGTGGGATTACGAGGATCCTGGCGTAAGCGATCGGCGCAACCCATGCATGTTCCAAGGCTTCGCGAACAACATTGCAGTCAAGCCGAACACCACCTATTTGGTGCGCGCGCGCGCACGAGGAATGTGACCGGTCCGCGCAACACTGCTTATCCCTATGGCTTCACCATTCGGCGCGGTGGCTGGTTGGGTGACTCCTGCGCAGACCCAGCCGCTACAGCCAGCAACTCTGTGAGGCTGACCGACTTTGTCACCGGCACCACTCCTTGGCATGAGATCAGCCGCACCTTCACCACCGGTTCGAGCGACTACTTCCTCGGCAACTTCTACCTTATCCTGGAGAACACCACCGGCGGTGATGCGTTCGTGGATGAAGTGTCGGTGCGGGAGTGGGACGGTAGGCGTGCGGTGGGCGGCGAAGTGTTGTGGAAACATCGCTTCGCATATCACCTCTACTTCGATGATCGACCTGCTTGGCGGTGGGACTATGCGCTCGAGAAAGCTGCACACGCAGGTGTGCTCATCCGCCCTGTCGTGCTGGAGAAAAACGACTGGATCGCCAATCACTTGGCGGCGGATGGCTCGTGGATTGGCGGTTACTACGACCTTGACAACGACCGCTTCTATGCTGCGCCCAACACAGCGGTGCGTCGCTACCACGAGTACTTCTGGCGCTACCTGATCGCGCGTTGGGGCCATTCGCGCGGCGTGCACTCTTGGGAGCTGCTCAATGAGGGTGACCCGTTCAACGGCAACCACTACGCTATGGCTGACGCCTTCGGCCAGTTTATGCGCCGTCACAACCCCTCTCGCCACCTGGTCACTACGTCGCATTGGCATAGCTTCCCCATGGCGGAGCTGTGGGTTAACGCCGACTATAGCCACGTGGACTACGCCGACATCCACGAGTATGCCTGTTGCGGAATGCTCTACGCGGGCTGGGCCAACAACATTGACTACCCCCTGGCTACTGAAGATCGACCTGCCTACGTGTACGGTGGTACGGGCCACGCGGTGCGCATTCCGGGCAATGTGCAGTTCTACAATGCGGGCTCGACGCCTCGCCACCTCACCATTCGTGGCGCCGGCGAGTGGGTGATCCGCTATCGTATGAAGGCAGAAGCCTTCACCGGCACATGTGATTACGGTATTCCCAACACATTCGCTGGCCCTCGCTTGATGTGGATTCTGGACCACGCTACTCCAAACGAGCGGAGCAACGTCGTGCCGACATCGGCGAGCGGCCAATCTTTCTTGTGCAGCGCGCCGGCCGGCACGTACGACTGGCGCACGTTTGATAGCCGATATTTGCACGATGGTTCCACACCTGCGCCGATTTCAGCCCGCCTCATCCTTTCCGACGACAACTTTCACACGCTGAGCCTGTGGTTCCAAAACAGCTTCGGCACGGGCGGCACAGCGTGGATTGACGAAGTTGAGCTGATCGCCCCAGACGGCCGCGTCGCCTACCTCAACGGCAGTTTCGACCGCACCTCGCTGCTTGAGGACAGTGCGCTGCTCACCGCTGCGTTGAGCTGGCAGATCGGCGGGCGTGCCTTGACTGGCCCGCGCCGGCCGGTCACACGCGGTGAGGTGGCCATCGGCACGGCATCTGACTACCGCGGTGACGCTGCGCACGATCAAAGCCGCGACAAGCAGGGCATCTGGCTGCATAACTTCATCTGGAGCCAAATCAACGCCGGCGGCTTATACGAACTGTACTGGGACGCAGAGAACATCCGCCGCTATAACCTCTACCCCCACTTCAAGGCGTACCGCGACTTCATGGACGGCATCCCCCTCAACAATGGGCGCTACGAGGACGCGCGGGCTATCACTGCTCACCCTGACTTGCGAGCGTGGGGACAGGCCGACCGCTCGGCGCAGCGCGCCCACTTGTGGCTGAGCAACCGGCAACACACCTGGCGCAATGTGGTGGACAACGTGGCCATTGCGCCAATCAGCAGCACCGTGACCATCCCCGACATGCAGCCCGGCCTCTACCAAGTGCGTTGGTGGAACACTTACAGCGGGACGGTGACGCTCACGCAGACTGTGGTGAGCGCCGGCAACGTGATCACCCTTTGGTTGCCTGAGCCGATCACCCAGGACGTAGCGCTCCAACTGGAACGCCTCTGGGAGCACCGCCTGTGGTTGCCTCTCCTGCGTCACTGAGCGCGCTGACCCCACGCTTGCCTCTGACGCCAGCGCTCAACTCTTAGGCGAGCTGCGAGAGCAAAAAGATGGCAGGCGTAGAATTGCAAACGCCGTGTTCGTCTGGCGACACTTGGAAACAATTGAGCTGCACAAGGTGCTGGAACGCTTGGCTAAGCATTGCGCCTTTTCTGCTAGCGTCGCGCTCGCCCGCCAGCTTTCACCCTCCGCCGACTTGGCGGAGGTGAACGCCCGACTGGAAGAGACCCGTCAGGCACGCCTGGCACTGGAGCGTTATAGCCAGCTCGGCGTTGGTGGCACCAAAGATGTGCGCGATGCAGTGCGGATGGCTATGCGCGGTGCACGGCTAGAGCCTGCTGTCCTGTTGGATATCTGCGACACACTCGCCAGCGGACGCACCCTCCAGCGCCATATCCTGCGGCTTGGGACAGGATTTGAGCGGTTGGCCGCGATCGCTCAACAGATCAGCCCTTGTGCATCGCTGCAAGATGCGATCACTGCTGCAATTGACGACCGCGCCGAAGTGCGCGACACAGCCTCTGCACGTCTGCAAGAGCTGCGCGCTCAAGTGCGCGCAGCGCGTGAGCGGCTGATCGGCCGCCTGCAGCGCATCATCCAGACCCATCCCACTTGGTTGCAAGAGCCGATCATCACCCAACGAAACGGGCGCTGCGTCCTGCCCGTGAAAGCTGACTTCAAAGGACGCCTGCCTGGCATTGTTCACGATCAAAGTGCCAGTGGCCTCACCCTCTTCATTGAGCCATTGGTGACAGTGGAGCTGAACAACCAGGTGCGCGAGTTGGAGCTGGCCGAATCTCAGGAGGTCAACCGCATCCTCAGCGCGCTCTCCGCCGAAGTGGGCGTGCACGGCGAGGCGATCATCCGCACCGTGGAGGCGCTGGCGCGGCTTGATCTGGCGCTGGCGTGTGCCCGCTACGCCGATGAGCTGCGCGCCGCTGAGCCGCGCGTGGTGGAGAGCGGCAACGTGCGCCTCACTCAGGCGCGCCATCCACTGATTGACCCGCAGCGCGTTGTGCCAATTGACGTGCATCCCCAGCCCGACCAGCGCGTGTTGGTGATCACCGGCCCCAACACTGGCGGCAAGACGGTGGCGTTGAAGACGATCGGCTTGTTTGCAGCGATGGCGCAGTGTGGCCTGCATGTGCCGGCACAGGAGGCGACGTTGCCCCTTTTCCACGCCATCTTCGCCGACATCGGCGACGAGCAATCCATCGAGCAGAGCCTCTCCACTTTCAGCGCGCACTTAACCAACATCGTGTCCTTCTTGCCGGCAGTGGACGCGCATACGCTAGTGTTGTTAGACGAGCTCGCTGCCGGCACCGACCCGCTTGAAGGCTCGGCCCTCGCGCGGGCGCTGTTGGAGCATCTGCTGGCGCGCGGCGCTTTCTGTGTGGTGGCCACCCACTTCCCTGAGCTGAAGACCTGGGCCGCGCTCACACCCGGCGCAGCCAACGCCAGCGTCGCGTTCGACTACAACACGCTTCAGCCACTGTATCAGCTCAGCATCGGCCTGCCCGGCAAGTCCAACGCGCTGCTGGTCGCCAGCCGGCTCGGTGTGCCGGAGGATGTCGTGGCGCGCGCCCGCAGCTACTTGGGCGACAGCGTGCTGCGTGTGGAGGACCTGCTCGCAGAGATCACCCAACTGCGCGCCCAAAGCGCGCAAGCACTCGCCGCAGCCCAACATGCCCAAGCTCAAGCTGAGCAGCACGCTGACCAACTGCGCCAGCGCCTGAACCAGATCGAGGAGGAGCGGCGCGCCATTCACGCCCAAGCCCGTGAAGCAGCGCAACGTGAGTTATCCGAGCTGCGCGCAGCTTTACGACAGCTTCGTAATCGGCTCACTGCGCTCGGCGCCTCGCTGGACGAGGCGCGGCAGCTTGAGCAGGCGCTGGACGCGCTGGAGCACCAGCTTGCCTCGCCAAGCCGTGCTGTTGCTGCTGCGCCGGTCGTACCCAGCCGCTCTCGCGTGTTGCGCGTTGGCGATGTGGTGCGCGTGAAGTCGCTGGCCGCTAGCGCCGAAGTGGTGAGCATCAGCGGCCAAGAGGCTGATGTGAGGGTGGGGCAAATGCGCGTGCGCGTGCGCCTGGATGACCTGGAGCACGTCCCAGGTCTGGCCCACTCCCTCGCAAACGATGAACGTGCGATCACCTTGCGGATCGATCACCGCGTGCCTAGCATGGAGCTGGACCTGCGTGGGTTGACCACAGACGAAGGTGTGGCGCGGGTGGAGGCTTATCTCGACCGTGCAGCGCGGGCGGGCTTGCCCTTCGCGCGCTTGATCCACGGCAAGGGCACCGGCGCGCTGCGCCGCGCGATCCGCGAAGCCATCCGCAATCACCCCAGCGTCGTTTCGTTCGAGACCGGCAGCGAGGGAGAGGGTGGCGATGGCGTCACCATTGTCCAATTGCGCCAGTCATGATTGGCGTCTTCGATTCTGGGCTTGGTGGTTTGTCCATTTGGCGCGAGCTGGAAGTGCTGCTCCCCAACGCCCCGATAGTGTATTTGGCCGATCAAGCACATCTCCCCTACGGCGAGCGCCCTGTGGAAGAGGTGCAGCAACTCGCCCTCCGCTGCACGCGATGGTTGATTGAGCGCGGATGTACCACAGTCGTTGTTGCATGCAACACGGCCTCCGCTAACGCGCTGGAGCTGCTGCGCCAAACCTTTCCGAACACGCCGTTTGTTGGCGTTGAGCCAGCCATCAAGCCGGCCGCCCAACGCACACGCAGCGGCGTAGTGGGTGTGTTGGCCACCACCGCCACCTTGCGTAGCGCGCGCTTTCAGCGGTTGGTGGCGCAATGGTCGAAAGGGGCACAAGTGCTCACCCAGCCCTGTCCTACATGGGTGCAGCTCGTGGAAGAAGGTTTGCGCGATCCCCGCTTGGGCGATCATGTGCAGCGCTGCTTGATGCCGTTAGTGGAGCGCAACGCAGACACGTTCGTGATTGCTTGCACGCACTTCTCCTTTCTCGCATCTTGGATCCATGAGGCGCTGACGGCCCTGGCACCAGGGCGAGACTGCGCGGTGATTGACCCGGCGCTCGCCGTGGCGCGCCAGGTGGTGCGGGTTCACGCGCCACCTGCTGTCTCGGAGCGATTGCGGCAATTCTGGACCACCGGCGATCCTGTTGCGCTCTCTCGAACGGCGTCATTCCTGCTAGGGCGGCCCATCAAAGCCTATCACGCCGCACTCTGATCTCCAGCCCGTCCGCTTTGTGGTAGCCTGGACTGGATGCAAACAGGTGGTGACTCAAATCAGGAAGCCCAGGTGCTGGAGCAGCCCGTAGCCCCTGCACCCAACGCAGTGGACAACACCGAAGCGGAGGACACTCATGCCAACCGCTACCCAGAGGTAGTGGCCATCCTTCCGCTGCGCAACGTGATGATCTACCCCTTGGCAGCGTTGCCACTGCGGGTCTCGCAGCCGCGCGCCGTGCGCTTGATCGAAGATGCGCTGGTGCGCAAGTCAGTCATCGGCGCAGTGGCAAGCAAGCGTGGGGATATTGAAGACCCAAGCATCGAAGATATCTACAAAGTGGGCACGCTGGCCACCATTGTGCGGCAGTTCAAATCGTCGGATGGTGTGCTCAACCTGCTCGTGCAAGGCCTTGAGCGATTCCGCATCGTTGAAGTGGTCAGCGACGATCCCTACATCACTGCGCGCATCGAGGTGCTGCCCGAAAGCTGGGAGCCTAACTCAGAGATCGAGGCGCTACAGCGCAACGTGAGCAAGGCGTTTGCCGAGATAGCCGAGCTGCGCACCGATATGCCTGAGGAGCTGGCCCAGATGATCCAGAGCATCCAGGAGCCGCGCCAGCTCACTTACACGCTTGCCACCTACCTGCGCACCGACATGGAGCAGGCCCAGCAATTGCTGGAGCTGGAAGGGCTGGCCGCCAAAATGCGGTTGCTGCTGCGGCTGCTTAGCCATGAGTTGGAGGTGTTGCAGCTCGGTAAAAAGATTCAA
This sequence comes from uncultured Anaerolineae bacterium, assembly GCA_938028725.1. Taxonomy (GTDB): domain Bacteria; phylum Chloroflexota; class Anaerolineae; order J036; family Brachytrichaceae; genus CALIMH01. The sequence continues at coordinate 30,814 of CALIMH010000009.1, forward strand.
ACTGAGGCGCAGAGCGCACTGGAGAAAGCACAGCGGGAGTATTTCCTGCGTGAGCAGCTCAAAGCGATCCAGCGCGAGCTGGGCGAGGCAGACGAGCATCAGATCGAGATCAATGCTTTCCGCGAGAAGATCGCAGCCAGCGGCATGAACGAAGAGGCGCGCAGAGAGGCCGAGCGCGAGCTTGACCGCCTGGCCCGCTTGCCTACTCAGGCGGCCGAGTACGGTGTTATCCGCACCTACTTGGATTGGATGGTGTCGCTGCCTTGGCAAAAGACCACTCAGGATAACCTCGACATTGCTCATGCCCGTCGCGTGCTCGATGAGGACCATCACGGCCTCTCAGACGTTAAGGAGCGCATCTTGGAGTTTCTCGCCGTGCGCAAGCGCAAGCAAGAGCTGGCCGAAGCATCAGCCGCGGCAGAGGCCAAAGCGAATGCATCACAGGCCCAACCATCCGCTGACCACATCCGCCGTGAGCGTGAGGGCGTGATCTTGTGCTTTGTCGGTCCGCCTGGGGTGGGCAAAACTTCGCTCGGCGCCAGCATCGCCCGTGCTATGGGCCGCAAGTTCATCCGCATGAGCGTTGGTGGCGTGCGCGACGAGGCGGAGATTCGTGGCTTCCGTCGCACATACATTGGCGCAATGCCGGGCCGCATCATCCAGAGCATCCGCCGCGCCGAAAGCCGCAACCCCGTCTTCATGCTGGATGAGGTGGATAAGCTCGGTGCAGATTATCGGGGCGATCCGGCCAGCGCGCTGCTGGAAGTGCTCGACCCTGAGCAAAACCGCGAGTTCCGCGATCATTACCTGGATGTGCCGTTCGACCTCTCGCAAACCATTTTCATCTGCACAGCCAACACGCTGGAAGACATCCCCTTGCCACTGCGTGACCGCATGGAGATTCTTCGACTAAGCGGTTACACTGAGCAAGAGAAGCTGGCCATCGCTCAAGGTTATCTCGTGCCCCGACAATTGCGCGAAAGCGGCTTGCAACCGGGCGAAGTCACGTTCTCGGACGAGGCGCTAATCGCGCTGATGCGGCAATACACCCGCGAGGCTGGCGTGCGCAACCTGGAGCGCGAGATCGGCAGCATTTGCCGCAAGTTGGTGGCGCGTGCCCAGGAGGGCAAAGAACAGTTGCCGTTCCACGTCCTGCCCGAACACCTACAGGAGCTGCGCGGCAAACCGCGATACTACAACGAGGTGGTCGAGCGCACAGAGACGCCCGGCGTCGCCACTGGCATGGCCTGGACGCCCTTCGGCGGCGAGCTGATGTTTGTGGAGGCGACGCGCATGCCAGGCTCGAAAGGCTTTTTGCTCACCGGCCAACTGGGCGAAGTCATGCGCGAGAGCGCCCAAGCCGCGCTTTCCTACGTGCGCAGCCACGCTGAGGCGCTACGCATCCCCGCGCGCGTGTTTGAGAAAAGCGATATCCATTTGCACGTCCCTGCTGGCGCGCAGCCCAAGGATGGGCCGTCTGCGGGGATCACCATGGTGACAGCGCTCGCATCGCTGTTGACTGGCCGCAAGGTGCGGCCGGATGTGGCCATGACCGGCGAGATCACCTTGCGCGGGCTGGTGTTGCCGGTGGGTGGGATCAAGGAGAAGGTGCTGGCAGCTCATCGCGCCGGCTTGCGCACTATCATCATCCCCCGCCGCAACGAACCAGATCTGGACGAGCTACCGGAGGAGGTGCGAAAGTCATTGCACTTTGTGCTGGTGGATCGGGTGGAGCAGGTGCTGGATGAGGCACTGTTGCCACTTGGCCGCGTCAAAGTGCGCAGCCACAACGGCAGAAAGCCTATTGTGCGTCCCTCGAAATGAGGCCAACTGTAAAAACAGAGTGAGCTATGCTGAGACATCGCTCACTCTGCGCTCGTCACTGGGGCGGCAGGATTCGAACCTACGAATGGCGGATCCAAAGTCCGCTGCCTTACCACTTGGCTACGCCCCAACACCGACTGGTCAAGTCGCATTCTACCAGAAGGCTGGGCGGTGGGCCAGTCTGGATTGGCTGCTGTGAATCCACGCGCCGCCCCTAGCCCCAACGATAGATAGGTGAGGGCTGTGTGAGTGTGGAGGATCCTCGCTCGCGACTACAATAATCGAAAGGTGCTATCCTGCGCGAGAGAACAGTGTCCACCAGGATGGCGAGTTGTGCACGTGGATAAGGAGACAAAACCGATGAACCTGCTGGATAAGCTGATGGCGGTGGACGTGGATGCAATCCCGCACGATAAGATCAGCTATGACCCGCAGCCAGTGCGTTTGTTCAAGTCGGACGTGCTGGAGTTCTTCACGCATGTCACGCCGCAGGCCGTGTTAGCGGTTTGGCTGCCGGTGGTGGTGGTGTTTCTCGCGATCGGAGTGTTGCAGTGGCCGGCTACGGTGTCGCCGGTGTGGTTTGGCGCGGCGTTTGTGTTTGGCGCAGCGCTGTTGTGGACCTTCTTGGAGTATGTCTTGCACCGCTTTCTCTTTCACTACACCCCCCGCAACCGCACCGAGTGGCAGATCATCTTCTTGTTTCACGGCGTGCATCACTACCAGCCGCATGTGAAGACTCGCCTCGTGATGCCCCCGGCTGTGAGCGTGCCGATAGCGCTGCTGTTTTACTTGCTCTTCTGGATTGTGCTAGACATGCTGCTTGGCGCGCCCCACTTGATCGCGCCGATGTTCGCCGGCACCGTCTCCGGCTACATCGCTTATGACATGATTCACTACGCCACGCACCACTTGCCGGTCAAAGGGCCGCTGATGAAGTTCCTCAAGCGGCATCATATGGAGCATCACTTCAAGACACCGGACGCGCGCTTTGGCGTCAGCACCAGCTTCTGGGACCAGGTTTTCCACACGTTGCCGGCCGACCCACAGCAACATCAACGCTGAGACGTGCAGCGTATCTTCTCCCGTGAGAACCTGATCGCGCTGCTGTTGGCGCTGCTCGCGTTGGCGCTGATGATCACCACTGCTGATTCCACACCACAGTGGATCTATCAAGGCTTTTGAGCGCCGAGGCTGACCTCCGCCAATAGCCAAAACGTATTTCTCATGTAACCCGCTGTTGGTGAAAGAGCCAGCAGTGATGACGCAGGGCAAGGGCGCGTACTCCAGGCCGTCCAGCGTTTGGTCCTCATGCTGGCACACCAATCAACGGCACGTGATCACCCTCAGCCGTTGACCAGCGCGGATCAAGCGTATATCCTCGATGCCGTTCAGCCGAGCAATGGATTGAATGCTGGCGCGGTAGCGCAGCGCAATGCGAAACAGATTCTCGCCCGGCTGGACAACGTGCGTGACGCGCCTGCCACATGCAATCGCGCTGCTGCCTGTTGAACTGCGACCCGGCTGCGCTACCGGCTGGGGTTCTACTCCTGCTGGTGGCAATTCAATGCTGGCTGGAGGGGTAGTGGACACGAGAGGCTCTCGCGGCTGCGGCTCGACCTCCGGCAACGCGACGATTGGTGGTGCTGCCTCTGCTGTGGGTGACGGGATGGGCATCTCAGCAAGTACCGGCTCTGGGGTCTGTGTTGGTGGCGGTGCCTGCACAAGCACTCTCTCCGTCGAAGTGGGCATGCCGGCACTCGCCGACAGACGCACGTTGGATGCCAGCAACGCCATCAGCACTGAGCCTACGCCGACAACGACTGCCACGACGCCCAGGCTGATGAAGGCGTCTCTACCGATTCGGGTCATGCTTCCTATAAGGTACACTACCAGAACAAAAATTGCAATCGCTCGGGAACTGACAGTATGCGAAGAGCAGAATCACCCCGCCAGGAAGTGCTCACGTGGACAGACGTGGAGGCATTGATTGACACGTTGCTGCCCCAGATCACCGGCACAATTGACCTGCTGGTGATGATCACGCGCGGAGGTATTGTCCCTGGCGGCATGATCGCGGAGGCGCTCAACATCAAACACATCCTCACCGCTGCGGTAGAGTTCCCATCGGTGGCAGCGCCCACCCTGTTGGCTTGGCCAACTTTCTTGCAGTTCCCGGACGAATCGCTCACGCGAGGGCGGCGCGTCCTAGTGATTGACGACGTATGGACACATGGACGGCATATCATGAGTGTACGTGGGCGAATTGAGGCCAGCGGCGCTGCCGCAGTAGATACGGCTGTCTTGCACTACAAGCCCTCTGCTTCGCTCTTCCCCAATCACAAGCCCACTTACTACGCTGCGATTACGGACGCCTACATTGTTTACCCATGGGAGATTGACCGGCGCCCGCGTCCCGCTGATCTGGTTCTGCCGAAGACGTTCTAGGTTGAAGGTATGGCATCGGGCGGCTTTCCGCTCAACACCTGTCCGCTCTGCCGGCAGTTGGCTTTGGATCAACGCGGCACGCTCTGGAAGTGTGAATTTTGCGGTTGCGAACTCGAGTTTGATCCCATCAGTCGGCGCGCGCGGCTCACGTATGTGCCGCCTGCATACGCAGCGGTCGGCGAAGCTGTGGGCTCAGATTGGCTCAGCCGCCGCGAGATGTTCCGCCGGGCCGATGCTGCACCGCTAGCTGCTCCACCAACCGCAACCGGCCGAACCCTAGCGGTCCTCCTGATAGTTGCGGCCGTGCTGTTGACAGTTCTGATCTTGCTAACTGCCGTGGCAGCCGTGTTGTTGATCAGCCCCAACGTCTCGCGCACCCGCCGATTGATTGTGGCAGCCTATCAGCCGACTGTCACACCGTCTGCGCTTGCGGTTGCTGCCCGTATGACACCTACCCCGACCCAGCCGGTTGCGACCACGGTGGAACAGTCGCCGCAACGGCTGTTACCAACTAGCGACCTGTCATTGCCCACGCTGCCTGAACAGTTTCCGCCGGAGCAGTTGCTGCTTGCACCGTCGCCCACGCCTCCACTGGACGTCCTCCCCGTTCCCATTCAGCCACCGGGGCTTTCTCCACTCACTACACCAACACCCAGCGCGACCTTCACGCCGCTGCCGCCCACGTTTACGCCAATCCCCCCTAGTCCGACTGCAATCGTAGGCTCCCCAACGCCACTGCCCCCTGCGCCGACTCCCACCTCTGCCTCGCTAGCAGCAGGGGCGACGCCTACGCAGTTGCTGTTTGGCTCGGTGATCTTTCGTGGGAGCATCCAGGTATATGCTGTCAAGACGCAAGGCGATCCCTCGCTCAACGAGGCCGACGAATACATTGAAATTCGCAACACTGGCAACAGGCCGGTGCTGTTGGGAGGATGGGTGATGGGCATTTATCAACCTGCCGACGCGACGCGCGCTAGCCACGAATTTGTCTTTGACGGCGATTTTGTGATGGTGAGCGGGCAAGCGTGTCGTCTGTACACCAACCTGCCGTTTGGTCTGGAAAACTGTGGTCTGCGCGGCTTCGGCGCGAGCAGCGGCATCTTGCCCATCACCGGTGCCCGCGCCTCGCTGTTCGATGAGCAGGGCAATGAAATGTCGCGCTTGACTTGGTGAACGTCGCGCCGTGTTGCACAGCACCAAGGCTTGATAGGTGCTACGAGATGTGCTAAAATGTAGCAAACTTCATCTTTACAAAAAGGAGCAACGACCGCAATTCTATGTTCACCGTCACCTATGGTGGTAAAGACGGCCGTAAACTAAAGCTTGCACAAAGCAAAGACTTAATCGTCGTCCGCACGCGAACGCGTGAGCTGGTATCCAATTTCCTACATTCTCCCCGGTCGCCGCTCTCCCACGAGGTGCTTGAGTTGTTGAAGCACTTTGATGTGCTTGAACAGTTTATGCAGGCAGGGGTGGAGGTGCTGAAAGCAACAGTGGCGTCTGGCGCTAAAGCCCTGCGCGACACTATCAAGGAGCAGCTCAAGCAAGAAGAAGTAGTGGAGTTTGCAGGGCGCGTGCTGGTAGATCCGGCATCACAAGTGCCCGTGCTCTACACCGAGAACTTCTTTGTGAAATTCGTCAACGACGCCAAAGCACAGCATTGCCGAGAGACTCTTCAGCGGTATAAGCTGCGCGTGCGTCGTGCGCTGCCCTACGCGGGCAAGCACAGCTACTTTGTCTCTGCCCCAGCAGGCATGGGATTAGAGATTTTTGACGCCGCCCAGCGTTTGTTGGAAGAGGACATTGTGGAACTGTGTCACCCAGAGCTGATCCGGCCAACGCGCTCGCGTCGCGCTTTCCCACAGCAGTGGCACTTGAGGCGCACGGTGATCAACGGCAAAACAGTCAATGCCAGCGCCCATGTTGAGGAGGCATGGGAGCTTGCTCAGGGCGATGGCATTGTGGTAGCTGTGATTGATGACGGCATAGACATTGATCACAAGGAGTTTCGCGGCGAAGGCAAGATCGTCGCGCCATGGGATGTAACTAGCCGCACTAACAACCCGCGCCCTCGCGATTGCGAGAATCACGGCACGGCCTGCGCCGGCGTTGCCGTGGCCAACGGAGAATACGGCGCTGCCGGCGTGGCGCCAAGAGCGAAGCTCATGCCCATCCGTCTGCGCTCCGGCCTCGGTTCACAACAAGAGGCCGATGCGTTCGTGTGGGCTGCCCAAAATGGCGCCGATGTGATCTCCTGTAGTTGGGGGCCGGTGGATGGTGATTGGTGGGATCCCAGCGATCCTCGGCACAAACAGGTGGTGCCGCTGCCCGATTCCACACGATTGGCGATAGACTATGCCGTTCGCACGGGCAGGAATGGCAAAGGCTGCGTGATCGTCTTTGCCGCCGGCAACGGCAACGAGAGCGTGGACAATGATGGCTATGCCAGCTATGAGAAGGTGATGGCTGTTGCTGCCTGCACCGACCAGAGTGTGCGGGCGGTGTATAGCGACTACGGCAAAAGGATTTGGTGCGCCTTTCCCAGTGGCGGTGGAAAAGCCTCTCTCACGCCAGGCATCTGGACAACCGATCGCAGCGGCCCAGATGGCTACAACCACGGCACCACCCAATTGGGTGATGCAGAGGGAGATTTCGTCAACAACTTCAGCGGCACATCCAGTGCCTGCCCTGGCGTGGCGGGGGTGGCGGCGCTGATCCTCTCTCGCAATCCCAACTTGCGATGGGACGAGGTGCGCGAGATCATCCGCCAAAGCTGCGACAAGATCGACCGCCAAAATGGCAACTACGATCAAGAAGGCCACAGCATCTACTATGGCTACGGCCGCGTCAATGCTCGGCGGGCGGTGGAGCTTGCACTACCACTCCAGCCAACCTCTCCGCCTAAAACGCAGACGGTTGAGGTTGAAGCCAGCAGGACACCACCATCTCGCCGCGCGTCCCGCTAGGCAGACGGTGAACGTTGCGGAGATGCAAACCTTGCGCGACATTTGTGTCTCCGTGGTCATCGAACATCCCCGCCGCAGCGATCTCATTGTTGTGCTGCAGCCTCCGTCCGCCTTGAAAGTGTCGCCCATCGTGTTGCACAATCGGGCAGGCGGCGATGCGCCCGATCTGAAGCAGACTTTCGATATTGCGTCATCCCCTGCGCTCAAGCAAGTGGTTGGCAAATCTCCCAAAGGCCGCTGGACGTTGGTGGTGGAGGACCGCGGGCGACGCAGGCAAGTTGGCAGCGGCACGTTGCGCGGCTTTAAGCTTAGCCTTTCGTTTTGAGCCGTCCAGGCCTGCTCAGCAGGCTGCTGCTAGGGAGTACCATTGCAGCAGCTATGATGTTGCGACGGGAGCGCCATCCCCTCGTTGTGGATGCTCACCTGGACCTGGCATACAACGTCCTGAGCGAAGGCCGCACATATCAAACCAGCGCAGCAACTACACGGCGGCACGAAGGTAGACGCAGCCACGCCTGCACCGTTGGTTTGCCTGACCTGATCTATGGCCGCGTCGGTTTGGTCTTCGCCAGCATCTTTGTTGAGCCGCGCAAGAGCACCTTGCAGCTTGGGGCAGGCAACATGACCTACGCCGACCCTGCCGAGGCCCACGCGCTAGCTGTGCGACAGCTCGATTTCTATCGCCGCTGGGTTGAGCACAATCCTGCGCACCTTCGGCTGATCACCACTCGCAGTGAGCTTGAGCAGCACGTCAGCGCGTGGATGACTGTCTCGAAGCGCTCGTGCTCTCCGCAGCAGCATAGCGTAGGGTTAGTGCTTGCGATGGAAGGTGCTGAGCCGATCCGTGAGCCAAAAGAGCTGGAGTGGTGGTATGAGCGAGGCCTGCGCATTGTTGGGCCAGCATGGGACACCACCCGCTACGCCGGCGGTACTTGGGGCGGTGGCCGTTTCACTAAGCTGGGCCGCGAGCTGCTAGCGGTGATGGCTGAGTTCAATATGGCACTGGACGTCAGCCACTTGTCGCACGAGTCGCTCTTCGAGGCGCTGGATGTGTTCGAGGGCCGCGGGGTGATCGCTAGCCATAGCAATGCTCATCGCTACATACCCACCTCGCGCCACTTGCCCGATAAAGCCATCGCTCGCATCGCTGAGCGCGGCGGCGTGATCGGTGTGGTGCTCTACAACCAGTTCCTCCGCCGCGACTGGAGTGGCCGCAAGCAAGATGTGACGCTCGACCACGTGGTGCGCATGATAGACCATATTTGTCAGGTCACCGGCAGCGCAGACCACGTCGGCATCGGCAGCGATTACGATGGCGGCCTCGGCTGGGAGGATATCCCGCGTGAGCTGGATTCTGTGTGTGACCACTACAAAATCGGCGATGCCTTGCTGGAGCGCGGCTTCAGCAAGGCCGACGTGGACAAGATCATGCGCGACAACTGGCTGCGCGTGCTGCGCGACGTGCTGCCGTGAGCTTGTCAGCACCGTCCCCTCCGGGGGCAGCAAGCTTCTCATGCGTGAGTTCGACTACATCATCTGCGGCGCCGGCGCAGCCGGCTTGAGTTTGGCCTATTACCTCGTGCAAGCGGGCTTGACAGACAAGCGCATCTTGCTGCTCGACCGCTCCCCCAAGCAAGGCAGTGACCGCACGTGGTGCTTCTGGGGCTTGAGCGCTGGCCCGTTCGAGGCACTGGTTCGTCATCGTTGGGAGCAGATTGGCATCTATGGCGAGCGGTGCGCGCTGCGTCTGAGCTTGCACCCTTACCGCTACTACATGCTGCGCGCCGCTGACTTCTACTCCTTCATGGACCACTGGCTTGCCCAACATCCAAATATCGTCCGCTGCTACGAGGAGGTGACATCTCTCGCCACCCAAGACGATTGGGCCTGGGTGCATACGACAGCGGGCAGTTACGGTGCGGAATGGGTGTTCAACAGCATCCCCTTTGCCAGCCCGGTGGTCGAGCCGTCGCATCATTACTTGCTCCAACATTTTCTCGGCTGGTTCATCCGCGCGCCTCAGCCGTGCTTTGACCCTCAAGTGGCGACGTTGATGGATTTTCGCGTTGCACAAGCGCCGAACGGCGTGCGCTTCGTTTACGTGCTGCCGCTCGATCCTCGTACTGCGCTGGTAGAGTACACCGTCTTCTCGGCGTCGCTGCTGCCGCGCGAAGCGTATGAGCAAGCTCTTCGCGCGTATCTCAGCCAGCAACTTGCGTTGAGCACGTTTGAAGTCGAGCACGAAGAGTTCGGTGTGATCCCGATGACAGACGCGCTGTTTCCGCGCAGCGAGGGGCGGGTGATATCCATCGGCATCGCCGGCGGTGATGCCAAGCCAAGCACCGGATACACCTTTCAGCGCATCCAGCGGCGCGCGCAGCGCATCGCGCACGCCCTGCGCTGCGGCGAGTCACCATCACCGCTGCGCACTTGCCGCGCCACCCGTCACAGCTTCTATGACAGCGTGCTATTGAACGTGCTGCAACTTGGCCGGCGGGGTGGTGAGCGCGTGTTTTGCGAGCTGTTCGCCCGCAGCCCTGTTGTGCGCCTGCTGCGCTTTCTCGACGAGGACTCATCGCTGTTGGAGGAGCTGCAAGTGATGAGCAGTGTGCATCTGCCCTCTTTCCTTGCTGCTGCGCTAGACGTGCTCCGGCGCCGGCTGCGCCTCTGGATCGCGCAGCAGCGCTGTGAAGAGCGCCGCGGCCGTTAGCGCTAACGTGGCGCCCACGACAAACGGCGCCGCAGCTCCCAACGCTTGCCAAAGTAGGCCGGCTAGCAGCGAAGCAGGCAGCACCATGAGCGCAACAGTCGCGTGAAAGGCGCCGTACGCCAAGCCCTGTTGGTTGGCCGGCGCGATGTCTGCAATTAGCGCCTTGTATGTGCCCTCGGTGAGCGCGTAGTAAGCGCCGTAGGCGCACCACAACACACCCAACATCGCCAGCGAGTTGCTCAGCGCGAAGCCGAGGTAAATGGCAGCGTATAACACCCAGCCCATCAAGATCGGCTTACGCCGCCCGATGCGATCCGAAAGTGCGCCCAGGGGTGCTGCAGCCACGGTGTAGGTGAAGTTAAAAGCCAACACGAACAGCAGCACCATCACCGGGCTAGCGCCCAAGCTCTCGGCGCGCAGCACGATGAAGGCATCCGCGCTGTTGCCCAGCGTGAACAAAGCCATCACCAGCAGAAACACCTTCAACCGCCGTGGCAAGCTCTCCCAGCTCAGCGCGTTGGAGCGGCCGGCATGGGTTGGCGCTGCGCGCGCCGGCTCCACCAGCCCCACCGCTAACACCGTGACCCCGAGTGCCGCCGGCACCACGCTCAGCAGCGCGATGGCGGTGAAAGTTGCGCCGGTCAAGGCGGTGTTTGCGCCCTGCAGTTGGGTGATGATAAGGGCCGAGAGACCAACGCCAATAAAAGCCCCCAGCGTGTCCGCAGCGCGATGAAAGCCAAATGCAGCGCCGCGGCGCTGCTCATTCACGCTGGCCGCGATCAGCGCGTCCCGGGGGGCGGTGCGGATGCCTTTGCCGAGCCGATCGGCGAAGCGCGCCGCGAACGCAGCCGGCCAGGTGTTGACAAACGGCAGCCATGCCTTGGCGATGGCAGATAGCGCGTAGCCACTGACGGCTAGCCACTTGCGGTTGAAGCGGTCAGCGAGCTGCCCAGACAGCAGGCGCGTGAGGCTGGCTGTCATCTCAGCCACACCCTCGATTAGGCCAATCGCGGCGATGGGCGTGCGCAACACCCCGGAAAGGAAGAGTGGCAGCACGTGAACGACCATCTCAGTCGAAATGTCGGTCAGCAACGACGCCACTGAGGTAACGTACACGTTGCGGGAAAAGTTCTTGAGTTGGAGCATGATTCAAACGGCCTCCTGTTACGGAGCAGAATGGTAAATGCGCGTTCCCGCCTGCCATAGCGCCCACAAGCGCGGGACGAAGATGCACACGCCCGCTGCGGCTGCAGCCAGTGCCACGATCAACACTGCGCCGGCGCTGCAATCCTTGGCGACCTTGGCCAACGGCTGGAAAGTGGGCGCGACGTGATCCACCAGTGCTTCTAGCGCCGTGTTGAGCAGCTCAGCCTGCATCACCAAGCCGATGGTGAGGGCGAGAATTGCCCACTCTGTCGCGCTCAAGCGCAGTGCTGCTCCAACCACGACCACCATCAAGGTCACTGCCAAGTGAATGCGCATGTTGCGCTGGGTGCGCAGAGCGTAGCCGATGCCTTCAAACGCAAATCGAAAGGCGCGGAGCAGCTTCCCCACAGTCCTTCACTCCACTCGGCAAATGAAGCCTTTCAGATACTCCCCTTCAGGAAAGGTGAGCAACACGGGATGGTCACTGGCCTGGGTAAGGCGTTCCACCAGTCGCACCTCACGGCCGGCCTCCAGCGACGCGCTGAAGACGATCTTTTGAAACAGCGCTGCGTCCACCACCCCGCTGCAGGAGAAAGTGGCGAGGATGCCGCCTGGCCGCAGCAGCAGCAGCCCTAAGCGGTTCAAATCCTTGTAGGCGCGCGCTGCTCGCTCGATCTGAGCGGGTGAGTGGGCAAACTTTGGCGGGTCCAGTATCACCACGTCGTACTGCTCTCCTGCTGCCAGTCGCCGGCGTAAGTCCTCGAACACATCGCTGCGGACGGTGAGCCACACAGCGCTGGGGTTGAGGTGAGCGTTGAGTGCGAAGTTTGCCTCAGCCAGTTGAAGCGCCTCTGCTGACGTGTCCACATTGACCACCACACGCGCGCCACCCGCTAGAGCGTATACACCAAACGCGCCGCTGTAGCTGAATGCGTTGAGCACGCGCGCATCGGCGCAATAAGCCGCTACCCGCCGGCGGTTGTCGCGCTGGTCCAGGTAAAAGCCGGTTTTCTGGCCGCTGCGGAGGTCCACCCAAAAGCGCATCCCATGCTCCTCAATAGCTACCCGCTCAGGCTGAGCAACGGGGTTGGTGAGTGCCTCTGCTACCCAACGGGGGATTGAGCCGCCGAACTCGTTGCGCAATCGCTCCTCATCACCGCGCACGAAGATGCGCGCAGGTTGCACACACGCCTCCAGCGCTGCGATGATGGCATCCTTGGCGCGCAGTGCCAGCAGCGTGGATAGCTCCACGGTCACATAGCCATTGTAGTCGTCGGCTATCACGCCTGGCAGGTTGTCGCTCTCGCTGAAAATCCAACGACGTGCGTTAGTGTGTGCCAAACTGGGGTCAGCCTGCCTTCGCTGCACGGCTTGCGCCACGCGGCGGTGCCAGAAGGCGTCATCAATGTGCTCTTCCTGACACCAAGTGAGCAAGCGAACAGCAATCTGCGCCTGTCGGTTGATGATGCCTCGCGCCAGCCATTCCCCTTGGTTGGTGAGTACATCCACCACGTCGCCATCGCGCGGCCGATCGCGCACCTCCTTGATAGCCGCCGCGAACAGTCGCAGGTGACGTTGCCGGACGGGCTTGTCGCGCCCGCTCTTCAGGATCACAGCGGCCATGCCGAGACAGGCAGGCGACTCAGCGCAGCGCCAACGAGAGCGCTACCATCACCGCTATCAAGCCCGCAAAGATGGAGAGCGTGAGTCGCAAGTCGGTGATAACTGTGTGATACTCAGCGCGCAAATCAGCTACAGTAGGTGCTGTCCGTTGGTTTGATGCAGAGGAGGCCGGCGCAGCCTCATTTCTCACCACGCGCTGCTCATCGGCAGGTACGTTGAAAGCCTCCGGCGGCAGATTGGGCCTGCGCTGACGACGATTTCGCCTTGACATAGCTTACGAATGCCAGTGCATTTTAGCATTCCACGCTAATCGTCTATTGAGCATCCCGGCGTCAAAGTCGCGCAGCGGCCGGAGCCAAAAGTGTGCCCGGCCGCTGCGCAGCAGCTCAACCTCTTCAGGCATTCAGAGTTGAACGAAGACAAACGCGCCGTTTTCGACCTTCCCGTCTCGGTGAATGCGCGCATATTCGCGCACGTTCACGAAATTTCGCTTGCCGTCCTTTCGCACCGCCACACCAGACCACTGAACCTCTTCAGTGTAATCGGTCGGTGAGAATGGCTGCGCCACCTTTGGATTGATCGCCTTCGCCGACTCCTCGTAAGCCTTGACGACTTGCTCAGCCTTTGCGCCGGGCACGAAGACCACCGCTCGCCTCGTCTTAGGATTCCATTCCACCAGCTGCCCTTGCTTGCCGACCAGGTCTGGGAATGCCTCGGCGTTCGCCGACAAGAGCGCTGCGACACGCTTATCGCCTTCTGCGTCGCACATCTCCTTCACTTCCACCGCTTGCACACCGCGGCTGATGGAGATGCGGCTATACCCCTCGAACCCATAGATATCTTTCCACCCCCATCCTACATGTATATCCTCCGGGGAGCTTGTCATCTTCTGCTCCTGCTCTGACAAGACGAGGAAAGTGTTGTGGATTGGCAGCATCACAAACGGCGCATGGTCTTCCACAGAGACGCGCTCCAGTTTGCAAGAGGCCACCTTACCGCTCTTCGGGTTGACGCTAAGGGTGTACATGCGGCCTTTACCATAATCGGACAGCGTCCCTCCCGTCCATCTCCCTTTGATGTCTTGTTTGAGCGAGATCACATAGTCCTCGCCAACGTAGATCGCGCCGCCGCCGGAATCGGTGCGCGTATACTCGATCTTCGTGTTCACCTCGTAGCGCGGCACATACCAGGGCACGGCTCGCGAGGATTTAGTCAGCAATTTTGCTTTTGATTGCGCCTCGTCCTTCTGCAGCTTACAACTGATCCCCTGGCAGGCGAGGGCAGCCTCGGCCAGGGTCAGGCTGATCGGGCGCGTGAAGTCCTGCGCGAGGCGCTTCGGGTCCGCCGGGGAGAGTGCATAGCCAGGCGCGAAGCTGTATGGGAAGAGCGTCAAGGACAGCTCGGCGTCGCTCACCACGTGCCGTTCCCCCCGCTCGATCTTCTCCAACCAGCGGACGAGCGGCGGGTAGAACCGGATCAGCCCGTCTAACGGGTGGACGGACGGTGCGACAGGCCAAGCTTTGTACTCGCGGAGTTTCCCGATCCAGGCGAACGGCTCTTGGGGGATCCTATACACCTCCGGCGCGTGCAGCACGCGGTGGCGGATCGGGTATGCGGAGTCTTCGTCGAGCTTCCACTCCCCGTCCTTGAACGCGACGCGGACGGTGATGTAGTCGTCTATCCAGCTATAGGCCATCGACACGCAGTGCACGCCGGTCAGCCCGAGCGTCTCAAACGCTGTCTCGTCTCCGCCTCGCCCGTGATAAAGATAGGCGTATTGAAAAGCCTGGTAGTTGTAAAACTTAAACTCTTCGTGGTTAGTAGCGTTCTGGAAATAGCAGACCTCGCCTGACGGGGAGACCGGGAAGAAGTAAAACGTCATTTTGGGAACCCAGAAGTTGCCCGGCGCATCAGGCGAATAGGTCTGGCTCGGCACCACGCGGGTCATGTGAGGGTAAGCCGAGACGATGAAGTAGAGCGGCGAGTCCTTCCGATTGTAGAAATGGCGCACCGGGACGATTTTTTTCTTCCGATACTGCAGGATCGCGTCGGCTGACGAAGCCAACCCGTAGTTGGCATAAGTCTCCGCCTCTTGGTACAGCGCCTTGCTCTCATGATACTCCTTCGGGCTGTACAAGGACGGGGCGAATCGCACGAGGGCGACGGCGGCGTCAAGCGCGCCCTGCATCGGGCACCAGAAGGTAAAGCTCTCTGGCAACTGGTACCCCAGCACGTTCAGGATCGGGTCTACAACTTGGTTCCGCAAGGCCCAAGGGACTTTGTTCCAGTTCCGCGGCACGAAGTTTTCCGTCGACAGGCAGCGAGAACCGTTGATCAGCCGGGCGACGCGGTAATTGATGACGGGGATGCGACCACCGGCGACGTTGCCAGCGAGGTCGGTGGGCAGCTTCCGCGTGTCATAGCGCGCGTAGGCCACTTTCTCCGGAGGGAGGGGCGGCGATGTGACGTGGTTGTGGCCGATCAATCCCATGTCATAGGGGACGTCAGAGAACATCGCCGGGTCGAACTTCCACCCGTCGCCGAGGTCGAGCGGACGTACGAGCACGGGGATGAACTCCCCTTCTTTGGGATAGTCCCACATCCTCTCCCCGATCACCTTTGGGGTGATGATAGACGCCTTGTCCTTGATCTTGTCATATAAAGTAGCCTCCTTGCTGTTACCTAAAACGATGACTTCCCCTCCAGCTTTGTTGGATTGTGCAGCGACGGTAGGAGGGGGCGAACACGTCGAAAGCGCGCCGATTAAGGCAGCAAAAACGAGGGTTTTAATCTTGACCTTTCCCATACGTGAACATGATTATATTGGGCCGAGCGCGCAGGTGTATTACTTAGCATGATAAGGCGGCTTTCTGTAACGTGTCAAAACGACCACTCATCACGCCTGCTGAAGGCCGCGCTACAATAGCTCCTCGTGAATGATTGCGGCAAATCAAATAAGTTTTTCACGAACGCATCTTGCACGCCAGCGCAGTGTTGTTTCTGTTGACGCCGCATGTGGGACGGATGCATGCCCGGCTACTGCATAGGCGCGTCATATCTTCGCCACCGGTAGCTTGAAGTGGCCGGTGCGCTGGACTGAGCGTGACAGGGAGAAGGGTCATGGACAAGGATGAACTGATTTACATGTACCGGCAGATGCTGCTGATTCGTGTGTTTGAGGAGCGCTCTGCCGAAATGTATGCGAAAGCCAAAATTGCCGGCTTCCTGCACCTGTACAACGGCCAAGAGGCGATCGCGGTCGGTGCTGTGTCGGCGCTCAACCCCGACGACGAGATTGTGGTGAACTACCGTGATCATGGCTGGGCGTTAGCGCGTGGCTGTTCAGCGCGCGCTGTGATGGCTGAGCTGTTCGGTCGTGCCGACGGCACAACAGGCGGGCGCGGTGGCTCAATGCACCTGGTAGATGTGAAGCGACATTTCTGGGGAGGCTACGCCATCGTCGGCGGTCACTTGCCGCTAGCCGTTGGCTTAGCAGTCGCCGCGCAATATCTCAAGACAGGGCGCGTGACGCTCTGCTCGATGGGCGATGGCTCGACGAATATTGGCACGTTCCATGCCGCGCTGAATTGGGCGAAGCTATGGAATGCGCCGATTATCTTCCTGGTCGAGAACAATCAATATGCCATGGGCACCAGCTACGACGTGCATAGCGCTGTGCCGATGCTTCAAAAAGCTGCCGGCTACAACATGTACGCCGAAGAAGTGGACGGCATGGACGTGATGGCTGTGCGCGAAGCCGTGTGCCGCGCTGCTGAGCGCGCACGCCGTGGCGAAGGCCCCTCCTTCTTGAATGCGGTGACGTATCGCTTCCGCGGCCATTCCATGGCAGACCCTGACGTGCAGCGAGACAAACAGGAGATCGCCGCTTGGCGACAGCGCGACCCGATCCCGCGATTCGCTGACGAAGTGCTGCTCAAGCAAAACTTGCTCACCGAAGCGGACTTGCAGGCTATCCGCAAGTCAGTTGAAGAGGAAGTGGAGGACGCGATCGCTTTCGCCGACAAGAGCCCTGAGCCATCTCTGGACACGCTCTACGATTACATCTACATGCAGCCGGTCAGCAACATGCAAATTGGCGGCTCGTTGATGCGGCCGCCGAAGACCATAGGGCGCTTGAGCGCCACATCAAACGGCCGAGGCTGAAGGAAAGGCACGACGACACTATGGCAGAGATCACTTATCGAGAGGCGCTCAGGCGCGCACTGCGCGAGGAGATGCAGCGCGATCCAACGGTTGTCATCTGGGGCGAGGATGTGGTGGCTTATGCGGGCGGTGGCGCTTATGGCGTCACTGCCGGGTTGGCGAAAGAATTCCCCGGCCGCGTTCGTGATACCCCTATCGCAGAGGAAGCGATCGTCGGCGTCGGGATCGGCGCAGCGATGGGTGGCATGAGGCCGGTCTGCGAGATCATGACGGTGAACTTCGCGCTGGTGGCGTGGGATCAAATCGTCAATCACGCCGCCAAGCAAAGCCACATGTTCAACGGCCAAATCAAAGTGCCAATGGTCATTCGCACACCCAACGGCCATGGTCGCACAGCCGCCACCCACTCGCAAAACTTCGATGCGTGGTTTGCCTCGATCCCTTCGCTCAAGGTGGTTGCGCCGGCCACACCCTACGACGCGAAGGGGCTGCTCAAAAGCGCGATCCGTGATGATGACCCAGTGGTGTTCCTCGAACACCTGCAGCTTTACAGCACGCGCGGCGAAGTGCCCGATGAGGAATACTTGGTGCCTATCGGCGAGGCCGATTACAAGCGGCGCGGCGCGCATCTCACTATCGTCACGTGGGGGCGCATGACTATCGAGTCCCTGAAAGCCGCGCAAGTTCTCGCGCAGGAGGGCATCGAGGTGGAGATTGTGGATTTGCGCACACTGCGTCCGTTGGACTACGCGCTGGCGCTGGAGTCAGTGCGTAAGACCCATCGTGTGATCGTGGTGGAGGAGGGCTGGCGCACCGGCGGGCTCGGCGCAGAGATCGCCGCCACCTTGCAGGAGATCGCCTTCAACGAGCTGGATGCCCCGATCGCGCGCGTGGCCGGCCTGGAAGTGCCGATGCCGTACGCCAAGAACCTAGAGCGCGCCACGCTGCCCTTTGCTGAGGATGTGGTTGCGGCAGCGCGCGCCATGATGCATAACGAGTACTGACCAGACCTCACACCTATGGCTACCAATGTCACCATGCCCCAAATGGGCTTTGACATGACTGAAGGCACCATTGCTGCCTGGTTAAAAAAGGAGGGCGATGCAGTGGTGCGTGGCGAGCCTATCGCCGAGATAGAGACCGACAAAACCACCATCCAGATCGAAGCTTTCGCCAGCGGCATCCTGAGCAAGATCGTGGCGCCGGTTGGGCAAAAAGTGCCAGTTGGAGAGGTGATCGCGATCATCGCTGAGCCGGGCGAGGTGGCCCAAGCGCCTGCTGAGCCAACAGTGACTTCTGGCGCGGCCCAGCGAAGCGTGGAGCCGGCATCCTCTGCGCCGCCGCCCTCGACAACTGTGAAAGCGACAGGTGTTGTGGTGGGCCCCTCTGTTGGCAGTGGCCGCGTGATCGCCACGCCGGTCGCCCGCCGCATCGCGGAGGAACATGGCGTGGATTTGCGCCAAGTGCGCGGCAGTGGCCCCGAAGGCCGTATCACCAAGGCGGACGTGGAGGCGTTCATAGCCGCCATGGGCGCGAAGCCTGCACCCAGCGTCGTTGAGCGGCCCGCCCAGCCTGTCGCTGTGTCACCACAGCCGGCGCCACAAGTGCCCCCGGCGATTGAGCCACCTGCCCCCGTAGCGCCTGCGCCGAGCGTTGCGGTGGCGCAGAAGCATCCGCTCAGCCGAATGCGGCAAACCATCGCCAATCGCATGGTGGCCAGCAAACAGCAAGTACCCCACTTCTACATCACTGTGGAGGTGGAGATGGACGCCGCGCTGGCGCTGCGCGAGCAAATCAACGCTGCGCTCGCCGCAGAGGGTGTGAAAGTGTCGGTGAACGACATGGTGGTGCGCGCGGTGGCGTTGGCGCTGCGCCGTTTCCCCAACATGAACGCCTCGTTTTCGCCAGATGGTATCGAGCTGCACTCCCAGGTGAACGTCGGCGTGGCAGTTTCCGTGCCGGATGGGTTGGTCACCGTGACGGTGCGCGACGCCGACACCAAGTCGCTGCGGCAGATCAGCGCAGAGATCGCGGCGATGGCCGCGCGCGCGAGAGAGGGCAAAATGCAGCCCACCGACTACGGTGGTCAAACGTTCACTGTGAGCAACCTGGGCATGTATCAGGTGGATAGTTTCATCGCCATTGTCAATCAGCCCGACGCCGGCATCCTAGCTGTAGCAACCGCCGTGCCGAAGCCGGTGGTGCGCGATGGGCAAGTTGTCATTCGCAACATGATGAACATGACGCTCTCCGGCGACCACCGCGTCACCGATGGCGCAGAGGGTGCGCAGTTCATCAACGAGGTGAAGCGCCTGCTCGAGAACCCCTGGGGGTTAGTGCTGTAAAGCACGCCCGCGAGGTTACAATCAACAGCGCCGTTTACTGTTGCAGACGACGCTGTTTGTGCGTGCCACGCGCTCGTTCGCAAGAGATTCACAATGCAGTCCGAAAAGAAAGTGGGCGATGTCATGCACCCGGGCGTCTTCACCTGCCCGCGATCAGCCACCCTTCTCGAAGCCGCTAGACTGATGCAGTCTAGAGGTGTGCGCGCGCTGGTGGTGATGGATGAGCAGTGCGGTATGGTGGGCATTGTCTCGCAAAGCGACTTGGTGAACGCAAGCCTGCGGAGCAGCAGCGAGCTCCCCTGGCGCAGCCTGACGGTGGATGCAGTGATGACTCGCCAGGTGGTCACCGTCTCCCCAGACGATGCAATCCAACGCGCGGCTGCCCTCATGATTGAGCATCGCATCCACCGCTTGGTCGTCGTGCACGAGAGTGATCCATGCCGGCCGCTCGGTGTGCTCTCAATGGGCGACCTCATGCGGCACTTGATGATGGAAGAGTGAGGCATGGGAAAGTTTGTCATCGAGGGCGGCGCGCGCTTGAACGGCGAAGTGATCGCCTCTGGCAACAAGAATGCTGCTTTGCCGCTGCTGGCGAGCTGCCTGCTCACTGACCAGCCCTTGACTCTGCACAACGTGCCGCGCATCCGCGATGTGTTCACGCTGATCGCGCTGCTGGAGGAGCTTGGCGTCTCTGTGAGCTGGCTGGGGGAGAACACCGTGCGGCTACACGCTGCACAGGTGCGCTCCACTCGCCTTGATCCAAAACTCTGCCGCGAAATCCGCGCCAGCATCTTGCTCGCCGGCCCAATGCTGGCGCGTCGAGGCGAAATTCGTCTGCCCCCGCCCGGCGGTGATGTGATTGGCCGCCGCCGCCTGGACACGCACTTCCTGGCGCTGAGCGCGCTCGGTGCACACATCTCTGTGAACGGCGAGTTCCACCTGCACACCCCGCAACTGATCGGCCAAGACGTGATGCTGGATGAGGCGAGCGTCACCGCCACCGAGAACGCGATCATGGCTGCGGTGTTGGCGCGTGGCAAGACGATCCTGCGCAACGCCGCAAGCGAGCCGCACGTGCAGGACCTATGCCATTGCTTGAATCGCATGGGCGCGCACATCGAAAACATCGGCTCGAACACGCTGGTGATTCACGGCCGCGAGAGCCTGCATGGGGCCGAGTTCACCATCGGCGCAGACAACATCGAGGTGACCAGCTTTATCGTTGTTGGCGCGCTGTGCGGTGGCCCGAGCGGCATCTGGATTCGCAACGCAGCTCCGCAGCACCTCGGCATGACGCGCATCATGCTTGGGCGCTTAGGTATCCGTTTTGAAGTGCATGGCGAGGATATCTTCGTGCCAGGCCATCAACGCCTGGTGGTGACGCCGGAGTTTGACGGCGCGATCCCCAAGATTGACGACATGCCATGGCCGGGCTTCCCCGCCGACGCGATGAGCTTGGCTATTGTCGCCGCGACCCAGGCTGAGGGCAGTGTGCTGATCCATGAGAAGATGTTCGAGAGCCGCCTTTATTTTGTGGACAAGCTGATCGGCATGGGAGCGCGCATCGTCTTATGCGACCCCCATCGTTGCGTGGTGCAAGGGCCGTCTAAGCTGCGTGGCAGCGAGGTGTCCAGCCCTGACATCCGCGCCGGCGTGGCATTGGTGATTGCGGCGCTGTGTGCGGAGGGCGTCAGCACCATTGGCAACATCGGCCAAATTGACCGCGGCTATGAGGCCTTCGACGCCAAACTGCGCGCGCTCGGCGCGCGCGTCGAGCGCTGCGTTGATGCTTAAGGGAGAGCGCGCTCCTCTGCAGTGTGGCCGAAGCGAGAAAGCTGCCCGCCAGCGCGCAGCGCGCGGGAGATTGCAAGCCCGCCGAGCAGGAGCGTCATCAGCACAGCGTGGACCAACATCGGCTGCACGAGCGCAGTGGGGTCGCCGTTGATCGGGGGCAGCGGCGGGTAGTAGCCGTAGCCCCCTGGCCTTTGTGGGGCGATGGGCGCGTAGTCCACCACGTCGCTGAGCACAAACCACAACGTGGCCAGCAGCGCGTCGGGAAGGTGTGGCGTCGTGTGCCGCATCAGCCACACCCCCATCACCGTTAGGCCAAAGTGCGTGGCGAACATCACCGGCCCGCTGAACAAGCTGGATAGCTCAAACGTCCCACCAGCGGACCAGTACAGCGCCCAAAACAGCATCGTCCACGTGCCATATTTCACGCAGGCAATAGCTGCTACGTGGTTCAGTAGGTTGCTGCGCCGACGATAGTGCATCCATAACACAGCTACGCCGAACAGCCCGGCCGCAAGCGGGCAATCGGGGATGAACGGGATGCTCCACCACGGCGCACGCACAGCCAGCAGGAACGTCCCATACCATCCCCACGTGCCGAACGCGAACGCACCCATGCATGCTGCAAAAGCCGCCCATGCCAACGACCGCGAGCGGATGAGCACATCGCTCCAGTGCAGAACTCTGTTCAAAAGCTGCATCGGCGCGGAGTCTACTACCGACTGGCTTCAGCCTGATCAGGGCCCGGCATTTGCTCTATCGTTGCTCAAGGCGTCTCGTTCACGAAGCAACGCACACCTGTGACAATGCCCTGAGCGACGCGTTCGGCTTGGTGGGTGAGCAAATCACGGTCCAGATACAAAAAGCCAGTCTCGATGATCACGGCTGGCGTTGTGGGGTCTATCTTGCGGAAGGCGTGGTAATTCAGCATGTCGCGCGTGATGGTGTTGGCGTGGAATCGCAGGCCGGTGCGCTGTTGGTAAGCCTGCGTGAGGCAGGCTACCAGCCGCTCCGATTGTGGCGCTGCATTGCTGGAGAGCTTAAAGCCGCTGGCTTGCGCGTTGATGTTGTCGCATGAGTCGGCGTGAATGCTGATCAGCGCCGCAGCGCGATAGCCGTTCAAGCGCGCGTCGAACTCATCCAGCACGTCTACAGTGTAACCTTGGGCGCGCAGCAAGTCGGCGATGCGCAGCGCATGCTGCAAGTTGACTGCCGCCTCAGTCAATCCGTCTGGGCAAACAGCTCCGCTGTCGTTCCCTTTGTGGCCGCTGATAATGCCGATGTGTTTGGCGAACGGCCGGGCGGTGCTGTCTGGTGCGACGCCAAGCCAGGAGGCGGAGAGGGAGTCGGAGCGCTGGAGCAGCGAGAGAAGCACGATGCCTGCTGCGATGCCGATGAGCAGCAATGCAAGCACCCGGCGCGCCCTGTGGGCAGTGACCGCGCGCCGGCGTCGTGAGACGGCAGATGTTGGACCGGTACGCCATCGGCGCTGGTTGCGTTTGGAGGCCATGCTCAGCTTATCTCCTTCCGCCAGATGAACGTCGCTGTATCTACCACCTGGAAGCCTAGCTGCCGGTAAAGCTGCATCGCGCGAGTATTGGAAGAGACCACATTGAGGGAGAGCGCTGAGATGCGCTGTTCCCGCGCGCCGGTAAGCTCTCGGAGCAGCAGCGCACGACCGATGCCCCTCCCTTGTGCGTGAGGATGCACCGCCAAGCGCACCATGTGGCGGTGAAGTGGATAGCGCATGGTGAGCTGATAGCCTACCACTACCCCTTCGATCTCTGCCACCACAAACGAATCGCTCCATCGGTGCATTCGCCGCAGCCACGCCTCGCCATAATGCAGGCTCGACATAAACGCCGCGCAGTCCACTGCTGCCACTTGGGTGAAGTCATCGTCTCGCATCTCGCGGAGTAGGGCGTGCTGGGTCAGCGCGGTAGCGTGAGGGGGGGATTGGCCGCTGTGCTGCAGGGTGATCAAGCGGTCAACCAACGTGAACTGACACTCCGGCAACAAGTCGTGAAACCAGTCGGTGCGTCGCGTGATGCACCACAGCTCCCGAAAGCCGCGCTCGGCCAGTGTCTCTGCCAGGTGTGCTGTGGTTGCCCGTGCGGTGGCGCTGGCCGAAGCACCGTCCATGATGCTGAACCAGCGCAGCCAGGCGATCGGCACGTGCGGGTCAGCTTCCAGCTGCTCAGGGCCGTGCACGTTTGAGATAGCGAGCACAGCGCTATGAGGCGTCCAAACCACGTGGGCCTGCCACTCCTCCAGGCCCCAAAAGTCGAGACGGTCATACACGCGGCGCTGAGCGGCCAGCTTGTGAAGGGCTTTCACAGGTCACAAGCAGAAACAGCCCGACCAGTTGCCAGGGCGGGCTGTTGGGCACGAAGTGGCGTTGCGTTCGCCCGACACACGTGCGGCATGAACCGGATTATAGTGTCGCCTTGTGCAAGTACGGCTGGAGCGGATCGCACCATCCGGCGAGGCAGTCGGACGCACGCCAGAGGGGATGGTGATATTTGTGCCGTTCGCTTTGCCCGGCGAGCAGATTGCTGTGGAGGTTGTGCATCGGCGTCGCTCGTTCGCGCGCGGCCGCATCATCGCGCTCCTCACGCCATCGCCAGAGCGGGTGCAGCCGCAGTGCCCTCACTTCGGCGTGTGCGGTGGCTGCGAGTGGCAACACATCGCCTACGCTGCGCAGGTGCGCTACAAGACAGCGATCGTGCGCGAGCAGCTTGAACGCATTGGCAAGCTGAGGCAACCCCTGGTGCGCCAGTGCATCCCGTGTCCGCTGCCCTACGGCTATCGCAACCGCATTCAGTTGGTGGCCGATGTGGATGGCCGGTTCGGCTATCGGGCGCGTGGCACCCATCAGATAGTGCCCATTACGGCGTGCCCTATCGCCGATGCGACGATCAACCGCTTGTTAGAGGAGCGCTTGCCGCAGCAGTCGGTGGCCCGCGCCGACTTGCGCGCCTTCGATGATGGCGCTCGCCTCGTGGCCGAAAGTGAGCCGGTGGGCTGGATCACTGTTGGCCCTTGGCGTTACCGCGTCAGCGGCGATGTCTTCTTTCAGGTGAACACAGCGATGGCGTGGCAACTGGTGCAGGAGGTGATGCGCGCGCTCGCCGTTCAGCCCGGCGACCGTGTGCTGGAGCTGTACTGTGGGGTTGGCTTGTTCACGCTGCCCATTGCCTCTGCCGGCGCGCGGGTCCTGGCGGTTGAGGTCAACCCGCGTGCTGTCGCTGATGCGCAGCACAACCTGGCTGCCTATGGCTTCTCTGCATCGTGCGTGATCGCTGCGGACGCTGCCGACGTGCTGCGCACTGAGTGCGCACGCTGGGATGCCGTGCTGGTGGATCCGCCGCGCGCCGGGCTCGAGCGCACGGCTATCGCTGCGCTGCTGCAGCTGCGCGCCCGCCGCGTGGTGTATGTCTCCTGCGAGCCTTCCACCCTCGCGCGGGATGCACATGTCCTCACATCGCATGGCTATCGCCTGAACTACGCACAGCCGCTTGACCTATTTCCACAGACGCACCACGTTGAGACAGTTGCCTCCTTCGAGCTGGAGGCCTAGCAAAAGCCGGCGCAATTGTCGCGAGCTCAGCCGCTCTTTGGCCTGAGGAAAGCGCTGAAGTGAAACTCTGCCTTGCGAACGCCGTCCAGTGGTGTGGCGTCGAGCCGCTTGAACTCCACCCCCGAGACGCGTACCTCCACATGCATGGTGCTAGTGACGATCTCGAACTGCAGACGATCGGATTTCAGCTCGATCAGCGTGCCCCGTGCCTCCAGCTTGTGGCGGATAGCCTGATGGCTGGCTGCGAAGGGAGTTAGCAGAATGCGCGTCTCACTGCTCATGTCTGCCTTGTCGAAAACCCAGACCACAAAAGCAACGGGGCAGCTACTGTTGCCCAGGCCGTAACGTTCTGCGATGCTGACGCCACATTCGCCTAGCAACTCGCCTTCAGCCGTGTAAAGGTCTTTGCTCTCGTCGAAGTCATCTATCCCCTCGCTGTATTTAGCCGAGAACGTTTGAAAGGGTGCCTCACCAAACGGAGCGGAGGTGATCACCGGCTGCGGCGCTTGCGATGGGGTGGGTGGCTGCCCAGCTGTGGGGTAGAAGTCAGTAGCAGGCGTTGGCGCGTAGGCGGTGGTCGGGATGTCGGTTGGTGCAACGGCGGGAGAAGCAGCGCTGAACTGGCCAGTAGCATAAGCAGCGCCTGGTGCTTCTAGCTGTTGCACGGTGCGCTCGAGCACGCTCTGGGAGAGCAGGATAGCGCTCAACAGCACACACGCTGCTGCAGCCACGAAGAGCGCAACAAACAACGGTTGGCGCAGCCGCTCGCGGATGGTCTGCGACGCGGGGGCCGGCAGGCCGCTCATCAGCTCCTGCAGCAGGGATTCATTGCTGCGCAGTTGTTCCAGGTTTTGCAGGAGTGCGCTGAGGTTCAACTCGTCAGCAGTGGTGAAGAAGCCGGCCTCGGGCTGGCCCATCTCAATGGGCCGGGAGTTTTCTTTTCGAGCGGCTAGCTCGGCGGAGCGCACCATCTCAATCGCCTCCTCCAGCCTCGTGTCGCCACTGGCGATGCCGAGGGCGATCAGTGCTTCGCGCAGCCCTTCCAGGGTGTTGTTCTCCTGTCGCTTGAAGCGATTGGCCACCCGCGATACATAGAGATCGCGGTATTGCACGCTCTCCGAGGATGGATCAAACTTGAGCAGGTGGGGCGGTGCGTCGTGCAAAATCCAGCCTGCCGGCACGAAAGCGTAGGTGATGTAGGCGGCTAGGAGCAGGCCGATCAATATCCCCAAACCTAGGATGAGACCAACCAACAACGCTGTTGTGGGTCTGTATGATTTCAATGTCACCACTACGGCTATTCTAATCTTCCTTTGAGGAAAGAGGCGCGGTCCAAGTCGTGTGGCGCAGCGCCTCTGGGTTGATCGGCGTCAGTGGCGGCTCGCCGTGGAGGACGCTCACCAGGTTGCGCGCTGCGAGCATCGCCATGGCGGTGCGAGTGCGCAACGTGGCGCTGCCAATGTGGGGAGTGGCGACGAGGTTGGGCAGTTGGAGCAATGGGTTATCAGGAGGTGTAGGCTCCACTTCAAACACGTCCAGCGCGGCAGCCCATGGGCGTCCTGCTTTCAGCGCCTCGTAGAGTGCCTTTTCGTTGACCACCCCGCCGCGCGACACGTTGACAAACACGGCGGTGTCCTTCATCAGTGCAAACTCGCGCGCGCCGAACAAGCCGCGTGTCTCTGCAGTGAGTGGCGCTGTCATCACCACGAAATCGCTCTCGCGCAGCAGGTCGTCCAGCTCGCGGTAGGTGGCGTCCAAGGCGACCTCCAGCTGAGGTGAGCGCCGACGGTTGTGATAGAGCACGCGCATGTGAAAGGCCCGCGCGCGGCGGGCGACAGCCGTGCCGATCCGTCCGGCGCCGACAATGCCGATGGTTGCGCCAAACACATCCTGGCCCAGCATGTAGAAGGGGTGCCACGGTTCCCAGCGTCCTGCCTGCACTGCTTTATGGCCTTCCACCACACGGCGGGCGGCCGCCATGAGCAACGCCCAGGCGATGTCGGCTGTGGTCTCGGTGAGCACGTCGGGCGTGTTGGTGGCGATCACGCCGCGCTGGGTGAGAGCAGCCACATCAATGTTGTCGTAGCCGACGGCCATGTTGGCGACGATCCGGCAGCGCGGCGCGGCGTCGAGGAATTCTGCATCAATGCGCTCGCTGGGCATAACCAGCACGCCATCAGCTCGCGCGGCCTCACTCAGAAACACTTCGCGTGGTGCTGGCGGGGAGAGGTGATCCCACATGCTGTAGGTGCATGTGGATGCGATGAGATCGAGCGCCGGCTGAGGGATGCGGCGCGAGATAAACACATGAGGCTTGGCCATCACGCGATGAGTGTAAATGGTTTTGCAGCAGTGATAATCCAGCATGTGTCTGCACCTACCCAAACGAACACCTTTGGTATCTCCCCCGTCTTTGGCATTGCCCTCGGCGTGGTGGCGGTCTCCACTGCTTCCATTTTTATCCGCTTCGCCCAACAAGCTGGCCTGCACTCGTTGGTGATCGCCGCACTGCGCTTGACCTTTGCCTCTGCCGTGTTGCTGCCGTTTGCGCTATCCCGTTGTCGCAGTGAGTATCGCGCGCTGACGGCGCGAGATTTGGGCATCGCGCTGGTGAGCGGTGCTTTTTTGGGCGCGCATTTTGCCACGTGGATTCTCTCGCTTGCCTATACCAGTGTGGTCAGCTCGGTAGTGCTGGTCACGCTTTCGCCGCTGTTTGTCGCTGTTGGCTCAGCGCTGGTGCTGCGCGAGCGCCTGACCGCGCCGGTGCTGATCGGCATGGCGCTGGCTGTTGGTGGCGGCGTAGCAATCGGCCTCGCCGATGGTGGTCAAACGGAGGCAGGCCGTAATCCGCTGCTGGGTAACGTGCTGGCGTTGACTGGCGCGATATGCGTGGCGCCATATTTCATCATCGGCCGCGCCTTGCGGGAGCGCCTTTCCTTGCTGGCGTACGTCACGCTGGTGTACGGTGCTGCTGCGTTGGCTTTGCTGATTGTGTGGATGTTCAGCGGCGTGCCAATGCCGAACGAGGCGCTGCGCGGCTTGACGTGGGTGGTGTTGTTGGCGTTGGTCCCGCAGTTGATTGGCCACACATCGTTCAATTGGTCGCTGCGCCGCTTGCCAGCGGTGTATGCCACTGTGCCGGTGCTCGGTGAGCCGGTCGGTTCGAGCGTGCTGGCTGTGATCTTCCTGGGCGAGACGATCAGCTTGCCGATGGTGATCGGTGCGGCATTGGTGTTGACTGGCATCGCGATGATGAGCATCGGGCGCGCCTCCTCTTGAGCGCTGCTGGGCTGTTGGTCTACTCTCGGCGCATCAGCGCAGCGATCAGCTCTTCTGTAGGCGCCAGCATCAAACCGCTGCCCGTGTCGCGCGGAGGGACGACTCGCACACCCCAGCTCTGCAGCGTGGCAATCGCACGTTGTGTGGCTGGGTGGTTGAACAGCGGCTCGTTCATCGAGATGCCCACCACCACACGCTCACCAAACCCTAGCATCTCTGCGGTGATCGAGAGGGCGAGGTTGTCTGCGATGCCGGCGGCGAGCTTATTCAGTGAGTTGAAGCTGCAAGGGGCGAAGAGCACGCTGCCACGCGGTGGCCGCGGCCGTATGCGAGGGTCGAAGTAGCTCTCCACCAGCTCCAAACGTTCAATGCGGGCCAGTGTGGTAGGGCTGATCAGCTTGATCGCGTTGGGTGTCTGCACGGCGATCAGCCGCTCATCGTGCGCTGACAGTGCGGCAGCGATCTCGCTGGCTCGATGGGCGGTGATCGCGCCGCTGATCATCAGGTAGATGGTTCGCATAGCGCGCGCAAGTGAAGGGCGTGGGGGATGCTCACACAGAGGGCGCTTCGCGCGTGGCGTTGGCTAGCTAGCATACACGATGCGCCCACAGTTGTCGCAAAAGACCAGTTGCTCGCCGTGGCGCGCCATTTGGATAACTGACGAGGCCAGCGCCTCACCACACTGGCTGCAGGTGACTCCCTTCACTACAGAGACAGCCACGCCGTTCGCTTTGCGCTTGCGCAACTCTGTATAGGTTTGCAGCACAGTCGGCGAAAGGACGGCGCAGAGTGCCTCGCGTTGTTCCAACAGCGACTTGGCCTGCGCCAGCAACTTGGTTCGCTCCTCCCGCAGTTGCCGGCTGTCATCGGCGAAGGTGCGCTCTGCTTCAGCCAGCGCGGACTCGCAGCGCGCTCGCACGGCCCGCAATTGCTCCAGCTCCTCCATTTGCTGGATGATCCGCTCATCCATTTGCTCGCGCCGCTGCTTGAGCAGCTCCACCTCGCGTTGCACTTCCAGCATTTCTTTGGGCGAGCGAATCTTGCCGCTGTAAAGCCGCTCTTCCTCATCTTTGATCTTCTGCTCAATGCCTTGCAAGTCCAGCTCCAGCAGTTTAAGCTCGGAGGCGAGCGAACGCAACGCAGACTCAGCCTGTTGCAGCTCCGCGCGGGCGTGGTTGACGGCGGGGGATTCAGCTAGCGCGCGGTCAATTTCGTAGAGCCGCACGCGGATCGCGTCGGTTGAGGAGTCCAACGTTTGCAAGCGGAAGAGCGTTTGCAGCATGGACATAGGCTTCCACAGTATAGGCGTACACTGTGCCGCATGTCGGAATTGCGCCGGCCGCTGTTCGCCGGCCGCTATTATCCTCCTGCCGCTGCGCAGCTTCAAACCATGATTGCCGCATACGTGGAGGACGCGCCGGTCGCCGCAACTGCGCGGCCGCTGGTTGGGCTGATCGTGCCGCACGCCACGCTATATGAGGCAGGGCCAGTGGCCGGCTTTGCCTTCAAAGCGTTGATGCTCGCTTCACAAAGCTGGGATGTCGCCGTGCTGATCGCGCAGGCGCGTGACTGTGCGCCGATCTGCTGTGACCCGCGCGATGGCTACCAGCTACCGGACGGCCAAGTGATGCCACTGCTGGATGGCTGGGCCGCGCTGGTGGGCGTCAACCGCCAAGTTGACGAGGACCCTCAGATTGAGATGGCGCTGCCCTTCCTGAGCTACGCGCTGGGAACAGTGCCTATCTTGCCTTTGCGCGTCGGTCCTGGCGCGGAGGCGCAGCTCACCGCCTTGCAATTGCCGGAGCGCTCGCTGATCGTGGTGATCGCTAACCTGGCGGATGCATCGCTGTTGCGTGCTGCCCAGGAGCTGCGCGGTGACCGACTGGCCCAACCTCGCCAAGCCCCGTGGCAGCAGTTGTTCGGTGGACGCCAAGACCGCTCTATGCACCCCGATAGGGTGGTGGTGCAATGCGGTGTGGCGCTGTTGCGCCAAGCGGGTGGTCAGCGCTGCCACGTGCTGCATCGGCGGGGCGCGCTCGCTTCAGCAGTGATCACATGCTAGCGGACTCATCGGGACTGGCCGCGCAACGCTGCCTCGATCTCGTT
Source organism: uncultured Anaerolineae bacterium (assembly GCA_938028725.1). GTDB lineage: Bacteria > Chloroflexota > Anaerolineae > J036 > Brachytrichaceae > CALIMH01. The sequence continues at coordinate 60,793 of CALIMH010000009.1, forward strand.
GCGGAATGCCAACATCGGCTGTGCGCCAACTAGCAATTTACCGTTGACGAAGAAGGTCGGCGTGCCTTGCACGCCGGCAGAGCGCGCGACTTGGTAATCTTCCATGACCTGGTTGCGGTAGCGTCCCTCGTTGAGGCAAGCCTCGAAGCGCACGGTGTCCATGTTCATCTCGCCGGCCAAGCGCACGAGCGCTTGCTTTAGGTCGGCCTGGTTGCCCTGGCCGCTCACCTTGCCGGAGAAAAGGGCGTTGTGGTATTCCCAGAAGCGCTCTTGCTCGCCGGCGCACTCGGCAGCCTCAGCTTTAGTGAGGGATGAATCCGCCAGGATGGGGAAGTGGCGGTAGCTGAAGCGCACCTTGCCGCTGTTGATGTACTCCTCGCGCAGTTGGGGCAAGGTGCGCTCGTAGAACAAACGGCAGTAGCCGCACTCAAAGTCACTGAACTCAACAATCACCACCTGCGCTTGGTCGCTGCCGAGCGAGCTGCGCGGTCGCGGCTGAACGACAGCCACGGCCTGCGGTGTCGCCGTTGCGGATTGGGCGATGGTGGGATTGGTTGAGTTTGCCTCGCGCAGCGCTTGAGCCGCACCTTCGCGCGCGGCCTCCCGCACTTGCTGATAGTCAATGCTTGGCTGCTGTGAAGCGTCTCGTCTTGCTGTTGGTGATGCGTTGATCGCGGACACTGCAAGGGTGACAGTCACACCAAGCACCGCTCCGAGCGCGAACCAGCCCAGTGCGCGCCGGTCGCTCTTTTGTGCGTCTTCCAGCTTATGGAATGCCATTTGGTCAAACCTCAGCGCGGCTATTTCCTTAACAACCGCTTGTAGAGGGAATTGTAAGCATCGGCGCTTCGCGTTGTGCTGAACTGAGCGGCGATCTGCTCACGGGGGCGGATGAAGTGGGCGCGGTTGCTCGCCACCTCTTGGATGGCCTCTGCCAAGGCTAGCGAGTCGCCCACGGGCACCACTTTGCCCATGCCAGTTTGGTGCACCGGCACGCGCACGCCGGGCAGGTCGCTGCATACCACCGGCGTGCCACACAGCATAGATTCCACTTGCACCAAACCGAACGACTCGGTGGAGTTTAAGCTGGGCAGCACTGTCACGGCACAGACGGCGAAGAACGCCGCCAGCTCGCGCCCCTCCAATGGGCCGGTGAATGTCCAGCGGCTGCCCAGCGCTGTGAAGTAGGGTTGCAATCGTGCGGCGTAGGCTTCTTCGCCCAGCACGTGTTGGTAAGGCCCGGCGAAGAGCACGCGCGCCGTTGGGGTGTGGCGGTGGATGATCTCCAGTGCATGCACCAGCACTTCCACGCCCTTCTCGGTGGCCAGCCGCGCTGCCATGCCGATCACCAGCTCGTCGCCGATGCCCCACTTGCGTCGGAAGGTCGCGATGTCCTCTGCGCTGGGCTGGGCGATCTCGACTGGCGGTGGGATCACCTCCAACTTGTGCAAATAGCGTGACAGGAAGGGGGAGTGTCGTGCGTAGTCTTCGGTGTACGCGACCACGCGCTGGACCCACCGGCCGGCGAGGTAATTGGCTGCGCCGATCACAGGCTGTGCAACGCGGTTGATCAGGCCTGCCGGCAGTTGCACATCGCAGTGATAGGTGAGAATGGCTGGCTTGTGGTACAGGCGCGCGTTGAGCGCCAGCCCGGCGCCATCAAACTGGGGCAGGTGGATGTGCAGCACATCGTGCGTGGGTAGAAGTCGGCGCAGTAACACGCCGAAAGTGGGCATGATCACACCTTTGCTGATGCGCGTCAACACCGGCGCGCGCACCACCACCACGCCGTCGCGTTGCTCTCGCAAGGGTAGGCAGCGGTCATACTGCGAGGTGAGCACAGTGACCTGATGGCCCATCGCAGCCAGTGCGCGCGAGAGGCGTTCCACGTAAATCGTCAGGCCGCTGATGTGTGGGCGGTAATAGGTGAGTGCTTGCAAGATGCGCATGGTTCAGAGGGAGCTGCTACGTTTCACGTGGTCAATGCTTGTTGTGGTGCGTGCGCAATTGCTCAAATGACAAACCGATGCGCATCATGCTGATCAGGCCAAACACAATCAGCGCAAGCTGCTGGGATAGCGACCAGACGAACACCAACGCTGTGGTGCGTGATTCGTCCAGGCCGAAGGGCAGCGCCAACGCGGTCTTAGCGAACAACTGCACCGGCCCTAGGCCACCCGGCGCGGAGGGCGCCGCGCCGCCGAGGTTGCTTGCCATGAGCATCAGGCCGGCCTGCTCGATGCGCGGCTCAAAGAATGCCGTCATCATCACCAACGCCAGCAGCAACGAAAACCCCCATGTCGCTAGCGTGGTGAGCGCAATCAGCGCAACTTGAACCGGTGTGCGCGCGCATTGCAGGCCAGCGACAAACTCGCGGTACCGTCGCAGCCAGGTAGCTGCGCTGATGCCGGGCAGCCGCCGCAACAGCGCTCTCAAGACGCGCTCCCCTGCATCCGCATATCGCACGCTCATACCAATGCCGAGCGCCACCGCTGTGGCTAGCGCGCCGCCCACCGTCGCTGCCTGCGAGATGCCGGCCTCCGCTGGCGCCAGTCGGGCGAAGAACAAAAAGCCCAGCACTACTACAACCAAGTCTAGCAAGCGCTCAACGAGGATAGACGAGAGGGCGGTGGGGGTCCCGATGCGCGCTTGTTGGCCCATCACCCACGCCCGTCCGATCTCGCCGAGTCGGAAAGGCAGCGTCATGTTCAACATGTAGCCAATGCACATTGCCTGGAAGGTCAGCGCGAATGGTGCGCCGCCCATCAGGATTGCCCATCGCCAAGCGCGAAACCCTAGCCCAACCACAAACACGGCGAATGCCAGCACGAACAGCCACCAGCGCGATTGGGCCTCTTGTAGCGCAGCGGCGAAGGCGCCAAAATCTACGTTGCGCAGCGTGAGGTACAGCGCGACGATGCTGATGACGATGCCGGCCCAGAAGCGCTTGCTGCGGAACATTGCAGCTCAGGGTTGGTTCGTGCTAACCCTAAGGCGTTGCTGAAAGGCTTGCAGCTCTGCAGGTGGCAGTTGGACGCTGCCGAGCGCCGCGCCCTCCGCTAAGGGGCCATGGTAGTCGCTGCCGCCGGTGATGAGCAAGCCACGCTCGTGTGCAAACGCGCTAAAGTGCGCTATCTGCTCCGGCGTGTGCAGAGGGTAGTGTGCCTCAATGCCGTCCAATCTGACAGCCAACAGCTCTTCCATCAGCGCTTCGGCTTTGCTCTGATACAGGCCGGGATGCGCCAGCACGGCGACCCCGCCCGCGGCGTGGATCAGCTCAACAGCTTGGACGGGCGTCAAACCGACATGTGGCGCAAATGCTGGCTTACCCTCGGCCAGATACAGGTCAAACGCAGCCTGGATGGATGGCACAAAACCCGCTTCCACCATCGCGCGGGCAATGTGTGGCCGGCCGATCACGCCGTCGCCGGCGATGGCGCGCACGCGCTCGAAGTCCAGATGGATGCCCAGCGCCTCCAGCCGTGTCAACATGCGCTTGGCCCGCTCCACGCGCACATGACGCAGGCTGGCGATTCGCTCGCGTGTGGCGCTGTCTTGCGGGTGGATGCCGTAGCCGAGGATGTGCACCTCGCCGTGAGCGGAGAGGGCGCTGATCTCGATGCCGCTGATGACCGTGATCCGGTGCTGCTGACCTGCCTCAATGGCTTCGGCGCAGCCCTCAATCGTGTCGTGGTCGGTGATTGCCAGCAGGGAGATGCCATGCTGTTTCGCCAGCGCCACCAACTCGGCAGGCGCATAAGCCCCGTCGGATGCAGTGGTGTGGCAGTGCAGCTCGACTAACACAACAACCGATTCTACGCGCTGCGCCGCCGTCAGCAGGCGCGCAGATCGCCTATCATCTAGGTGGCATGGGCGGTGGACCACGCTGTGCGCAACCCGGCGCAGCAATCGCACAAAGGACGATAGCAGCGCCTGCTGAGGGATTGATGTTGCTGCTTATCTTGCTCGCTGCTGCTTGGCTGCGCTTCATGTGGCTCGACCTTGCTGATGTGCGCTTTGACGAGGCCTCAGCGCTCCAGCACGCGCGTGGCATCGCAGAGGGTCACTTGCTGGCGGTGTTGCCGTTCAGTGGCAGCGTGGTCAATCACCCGCCTGCATTTGCCTATGCGTTGGCGCCGCCATATTGGTTCAGCCGTGACGTGCGCGTGGCGATCGGCTGGCGAGCGCTGCTGGACGTGGCAGCCGTCGCGCTCACGTGGGTGATAGGCCGGCGGTACTTTGGTGGGCGCGTGGGGCTGTTGGCGGCGCTGTTGTTTGCTGTGGCGCCGTGGGCAGTGCATTTTGCTCGCAAGACGTGGGCGACGGTGCTGCCGCTTGGCTCGGCGCTTATGCTGCTGGGGCTGCTAGAGCTGGCCACATGCCGACGTGCGCGTGGATGGGCCGCTGTGGGTGCTGGCTTGGCGCTCACGGTTGGCGCACATTGGGCCGGAGTCTACCTGCTGCCACTGGTGGTTGGCGTAGCTCTCACGCGCCGCCACACCCTGCGCCCCGTACTGCTGGGGATTGGGCCATTGCTGTTGATTGTCGGCGCGTATCTCGCCTATGACGCGCGCCACGACTTCCCCAACTTGCGGGCGCTGGCGAGTGCCCTGCAAGAGCGAGAGAAGGTGGAATCCTCCACCAATGCGCTGCAGCTGGCGCTGTGGATCAGCGGCGGCGCACACCTGAGCGACCTCACCGGCCCGGCCTTCGCAGCTTGGCAGCGCAGCTTGCCGCCGCTGTTGCCCGGCCTGGATGATGTGCAGGTGTTTGGCCTGTGCGCCAGTGCGGCTGGCGTAGCGTTGTTGGCGCTGCGCCGACGGGCTGCCTATTCGTCCGCAGCGCTAGGGTTGGTGCTGGCCTGCTTTGCCGTGCCAGTCATTTTGCAGCTTCTCCTCGGCCCGCCCGTGCAATTGCAATATGTCCTGGTCACGTATCCCGCGTCGTTTTTGCTGATGGCGCTCGGCGCCGATTGGCTTTGGCGTCGGGGTGGTGTCTGGTTGCGCCTCGCCCTGGGTGCGGCAATCGTGGCGCTGCTGGGCTGGCAGGTGTTCACCACGCTGCACTTCTACGACTTTATCCAACGCCACGACACAGCTCCTGGCGGCTACGGCCCGCCGCTGCGCCGCATATTGTCCGCGGTTTCACTGGCGCAGGAGGTGGTGCGGAATGGGCAGGCGCAGGAGGTCATTGTTGTAGCAGTCGATCCAGTAGTTGAGCCATCCAAAGATGAGCTGGCGACAGTGCTGGATGTGGTGCTGGCCGACCTGCCACACCGCTTTGCCGATGCGCGCTTCGGCTTGATCCTACGTGAAGAGCCGGTGGCCTATAGCTTCACGCCAAGCGCGGCGCTCGCCCTGTCGCTATGGCGAGAGCATGTCTCATCGGAGAAGCTGATCTCGCGCACCAGTGCGCTGCGCCTAAGCGGCGAACAAACCATCACGGTTGCATTGGCGCCGCCTGCCCGATTGCCAGGGGATGTCGTGCCACATTCAGCGCAGTGGCCCGGCTTCGGTCTGCTTGGCTACGCCGTACGTTGGCGTGAGGAGGGTGCGTTGCTGTTGCTCTACGTGCGCGTGTTTAACCCACCACAGGAGGATCTGCATTGGTTTGCCCACGCCTACCAGGGCGACCGGTTCGTAGCCCAGCATGACACCAGCGGGATACATCCACGCTCCTGGCGGGCTGGGGATGTGCTCCTGCTGTGGTTCGATCTCCCTTTGCAGCGCGATGTGGCGTATCGGCTGCGCGTAGGCGCCTATCGTTATCCGCAGGTGCAAAACCTGCCGGTGCTTGACGCTGTGGGTCAGCCTGTTGACGATGCGCTCACGATTGAGCTGTCGCCTGTAGTGAACCACTAGCGTTTGCGCCGGGCGGGTGCTCAACGGCCTTTTGCTGTGCGCTTGACATGCCACACCCGCTCCAATGTGGTGAAGAAGCCCAGCATCGCGAGCGCAGCAACCATCGCGCCCAGGCTGTGGGTCCAGATCGGGTAAGCCAACAGGCCCAGCGCCAACACCATAAAGCGCCCAAATCGGCTGAACAAACCTACTTGGCATGTGAGTCCCAAGCCTTCGGCGCGCGCGCGGGTATAGCTGACAAGGAACGAGCCGGTGAGCGCGGCAAATGTTAACGCCACGAAGGGCACTTGTTGGCGCAGGGCGAAGTATATGCCTGTGCCGGCCAGCAGCGCAGCCTCAGCCAGCCGATCCAGCGTGCTGTCAAGAAATGCGCCGAAGGTGCTTTGCTTGCCCAGCTTGCGCGCCACCCCGCCATCCAGCGCATCCAACGGCATGGCCACCAGCGCCATCAGCAACCCACCGAAGAAGGGGAAGCCGAGGGCGATCAAGCCGCCGGCGGCCATGTTGAGGGCGCAGCCGAGTGTGGTCAGCGCGTTTGGTGAGAGTCCACTGCGCGCCACCAGCGCCACCAGTGGCTCCAGCAGGGGTGCCAATCGGCGGCGCGCCCATTGCTCCATCAGCGCTCCGCTTCCCCACGGATGAACGCCTCGACGCGCTCGCGCGCCTCGTCGTCAGTGAACTGCTGTGGCGGGGATTTCATGAAGTAGGCAGATGGTCCGGTCAGCGCGCCGCTGATGCCGCGGTCAAGCGCGATCTTAGCGCAGCGGATCGCGTCAATCACTACGCCGGCGCTGTTGGGGCTATCCCACACCTCCAGCTTCACTTCCACGTTAAGCGGCACGTTGCCGAAGGTGGTTCCTTCAAGGCGGATGTAGGCCCATTTGCGATCAGTCAACCAAGGCACATAGTCGCTAGGCCCAACGTGCACGTTCTCAGGGGGGATGGGGTAGGGGATTTGGGAAGTGACGGCGTTGGTTTTGCTGGTCTTCTTGGACTCCAATCGCTCGCGTTCGAGCATGTTCAGGAAGTCGGTGTTGCCGCCGAAGTTGAGCTGATACGTGCGATCCACGCGCACGCCGCGCTCGACGAAAAGGCGTGTTAACACGCGGTGAACGATGGTGGCGCCCACCTGGCTCTTGATGTCATCGCCGATGATCGGCAGGCCGCGTTCGGCGAAGCGACGCTGCCAATAAGGCTCGCGGGCGATGAACACCGGCACGCAGTTGACGAACGCGCAGCCGGCTTGCAACACCTGTTCCACATACCACTTGGTGGCTTGCTCACTGCCCACTGGTAGATAGCTCACCACGACGTCTGTTTGGGTGTCGCGCAGAATCTTCACGATGTCGCTGGTCTCGCCAGGCGCCTTGCGGATCACGCTGGAAAGGTATTTGCCTAAGCCGTCGTGCGTCATGCCGCGGTACACGCAGCAACCTGTGTGGGGCACATCGGCAAACTTGTAGGTGTTGTTCGGGGGCGTGAAGATCGCCTCGCTCAAGTCCTTGCCCACCTTGTTGGCGTCTATGTCGAACGCGGCGGTGAATTCGATGTCGCCCACGTGGTAGTCGCCGAGCTGCACATGCATCAGGCCCGGCACAAACTCCTCAGGTTTGGCGTTGCGGTAGAAATACACACCTTGCACCAGTGAACTGGCGCAGTTGCCAACACCGATGATAGCGACGCGCACTTTGCGCTTGGCAGCTTCGCGGAGTTGTTGAAGTTTGTCGCTCTTCTTCATGATGGAACTGTCCTCTGCAGACCAACATTATAGAATTTGCTTCACTCCTTCCACCTCCTCCGTAGCTATGTGTGTTGTGTCTGAGCACAGCACAAGGTTGGCTTGGAGCGACCGCTGAGGTGATGGGATGGTGAAGCGATGTGGGGCGCACTGATTGCGGGTGTCACGCTGGGACTTTCCGCAGGCTTTTCGCCTGGGCCGCTCAGCTTGTTGGTGATCTCCCAGTCGCTGCGCTTTGGGGCGCGTGAGGGCGCGCGCGTAGCTTTGGCTCCGCTGGTGACCGACGCGCCGATAGTGTTGCTCGCCCTGTTGTTGGTGCGTCAAGCTGCCAGTAATGCGGTGTGGTTTGGCGTGCTCGGGTTGGTTGGCGCGGGGTTTGTCGCCTATCTGGCGTGGGAGACCTTTCGGGTGAATGCGCTGCCCGACCAGCCAGGCAATGTGGCGCCTCGGTCGTTGCTGCGCGGTGTGCTAGTGAACTTGCTCAGTCCACATCCATGGCTGTTCTGGATCAGCGTAGGCGCACCATTGGTCCTGCGCAGCTATGCCGAGATCGGCGCGGCTGCTGCCGCAGCGTTCATGCTTGGCTTCTACACGCTGTTAATCGGCAGCAAGATGCTCATAGCGTGGGCGACTGAGCGCTCGCGCAGTTTGCTGCGCGGGGCGGCCTATCGCTGGCTGATGCGGGCGCTGGGTGTTGCGCTGGCGGTCTTTGCCGTTTTGTTGCTGCGCGACGCGCTGCAGCGCTTAGGTGTCGTATAACACAGCGGCGCTGCTGTCGCTGGCTGCATCTTTACGTAATGCTAGAATCGCGTGCGCCGGTGAGTGGTGCGCGCCGGCGACAAGTCGCCGGGCACCGCCTCGACTGGTTGAACCTGATGGAGCAGAAATCATGGCCGGTGATTTTTTGATCCGCGGCACGCTAGCCGATGTGGACCCTGCAGTGGCTGAGCTGATCCGGCTTGAGCACGCGCGCCAGATGCATAAGCTGATCATGATCGCCAGCGAGTCCTACGTGCCACAAGCCGTTCGTGAAGCAGAAGGCTCAGTCTTCCAAAACATTTACGCCGAGGGCTATCCTCATGTCAGCATGCATGGCCTAAGCGAGGATCGCATCCTCGACTACGGCTATCAGATGCCTTTCTACCGCCGCCACGCCGACCGGCGCTACTACAAAGGTGTGGAGTATTGCAACATCGTCGAGGCCCTGGCACAACGGCGCGCGGCAGAAGCATTTTGCCCGCCGGGTATGTCGCCGGAGCAGCTCTTCGTGAATGTGCAGCCGCTCAGCGGCGCGGTCGCCAACCTCGCCATCTATGAGGCGCTGTTGCAGCCCGGCGATGTGGTGATGACACTGGACTTGCTGCATGGCGGGCATCTCTCCCACGGCAGCTCGGCCAGCGTAACCGGACGCCGCCAGCGTGTTGTGCACTATCGCGTGAACCCAGAGACTGAGTTGCTGGACTACGAGGAGCTTTACGAATTGGCCCAGCGCGAGCGCCCTCGCATGATCATCGCCGGCTTCACCTCGTATCCCTGGGCGCCAGATTTTCGGAAGTTCCGCGAGATCGCCGACTCAGTGAACGCCTATCTGATGGCGGACATTGCACACACCGCCGGCATGGCTATCGCAGGCGCGTATCCTAACCCGGTGGGCATTGCGCATGTCACCGCTTTCACCACCCACAAGACGCTGATGGGTCCGCGCGGCGCAGTCATCATCACCACAGACCCTGAGATCGCCCAGAAGATTGACCGCTCCGTCTTCCCTGGCTTGCAAGGTGGCCCACACATGAACAAGGTCGCTGCCATGGCCACCATGTTCAAGATCGCCCAGACGCCGCAGTTCAAAGCGCTGCAACACCAAATCGCGCGCAATGCTGTCGCCTTAAGCGATGGCTTCAAAGCAAACGGCCTGCGCGTGGTGCACGGCGGGACAAACACGCACATGGTGCTGCTGGATTGCAAGAGCGCAGCTCAGCGCGGTGGCGTGCCGCTGATGGGCAACATCGCTTCGCGCATTTTGGACCTGGTCGGCATTGTGTGCAACCGCAACACTATCCCAGGCGACAAGGACGCCAGCCAGCCTAGCGCATTGCGCTTCGGCACGCCATGGGTCACGCAACGCGGTTTGGACGAGCGCGATATGCGTGAGATCGCTGACATCGTCACAGCAGTGTTGCGTGCCACCATCCCCTTCGCCACACAAGGCAAGCGCGGCGCACTTTACAGCGCGCGCGCTGACTTGGATGTGCTGCGTCAAGCCGCTGACCGCGTGCAGGCGCTGGTGGAGAAGGCTGGCTGTGATGTGGTGCTGTCGCCGCAGACGTATCCTCACACCTGGCGCGCCACCAACGGCGCCGGCGATCAGCCAGTTGAGGTGCGCGGCGAGCACGCCGAGGACCTGCTGGCCAGCGTGTTGGATCGTCCGCTTGCGGAGCTGAGCGATGGGGGCGTGGCCCGCTTGCTCGGGCCGGGCCGCCAGCCCATGGCTGAGGTCAGCGTGCGCCGTGTGGAAGGCGGTTTTGTGTTGAACGTCTCTGGGTCGGTGCGCGCTCGCGCTGTGGAGTGGTTGCGGCTGCTCAGCGAAGGCTACGTCGTAGTGGACGATGCCCAGCTCGAAGATGGTGCACCTGGCCCAGTGGAGGTGTGGGCGTGACTGCGCTAAAGCGCACCGCCCTGTTCGATGTGCATCGTCGCCTGGGCGCGCGCATGGCGCCATTTGCCGGCTGGGAGATGCCGCTATGGTACAGCTCGGCGCGTGAGGAGCATCTCGCTGTGCGTCGAGCAGCCGGCTTGTTCGACGTCTCCCACATGGGCGTCTTTGAAGTCTCCGGCCGTGCTGCTGCCGCCACACTCGATCACCTCACGACGAACGACGTGAGCGCGTTGCCAATCGGACGCGCTCAATACACCTATATGCTGGATTCCAACGGCGATGTGATAGACGACATCATGCTCTATCGCGTTGCGGATACGCGCTACTTGGTGGTGGTCAATGCCGCAAACGCCGACAAGGACTGGGCGTGGTTCACCCAACACAGTAGCGAGGGCTGCGTATGGCGCGACCTGCGCGGCACAGAGGCCGATCAAGAGAGACGCGCCGACATTGCGCTGCAAGGGCCGCGCTCGTTGGATGTGCTGTGCAGCCTACTTGACCCCGCTGAGGCGGAAACCTTAAAAGCGCTTCCTTTCACTGGGGTAATGCATACCAACTTGCTGGGATGTGATGTCTACATCGCCCGAACCGGCTACACCGGCGAGCGGGTGGCTTATGAGCTGTTCGTCCATCCCCAGCACAGCGTCGCCTTGTGGGAGGCGCTGTTGCAGCGCGGCAGCGAGTTTGGCGTGAGGCCCTGTGGCTTGGCTGCGCGTGATAGTCTGCGCATCGAAGCTGGCTTGCCGCTCTACGGCCACGAGCTGGCTGGGCCGTTGAATTTGCTTCCCTTCCACATTGACTTTGATCACTTTGTCAAAGTAAACAAGTCGGCCGACTTTATCGGCAAGTCGGCTTATCTAGCGCGCCGCGAGGCGAACATGTTGCGCAGCGTGCGCTTCCGCATGAACGAGCGTGGCGTGCGGGTGGCCAAATTGGGCGACCCTGTGCTCGACCGCCGCGGGCGCGTGATCGGCACGGTCACGTCCTGCGCCATGGATGGGGCAGGGATGTTGATCGGCTTGGCGGTGGTGGGTGTGGACGAGGCGCGAGAGGGCAACACGCTGTTCGTGGTAGCTTTGCCGGAGCGCGTGCCCGAGCCGCTCAAGCCGTTTGCGCCGCTGGGCAGCCGCATCCCTATGCCGGAGCCGGCAACAGTTCTGCCACGCTTCCTGAGCCGCAGGACAGGGGCAAGCTCGGCAAAATAGAACACCTCCGACGGCGGTGTCGGAGGTGTGGGGGGTGTGGCCTGAAGGGTCGGCGGTGGCTTGGCGGAGCGTCACTCGTTCGGCATGCGCGGCACGAAGAACAGATAGGGTGTGACTGGTTTTTGGTCCGGCGGCACAAATGCTGGCGCCTCCTCACCCTTTGGCCCTAAATCGCGGATGAAGCGGTATGCTGCGCGCAGGTCAGACTCGTTGATCGTGCGATAGTTCATCCACGGCATGGGTGGGCGCCCTTCGCGAGTGCGGAACATCTCGACCCACTGATCCTCGGTCACGCGCTGCACAAACAAGCGCAAGTTGCTGGCGTATGTTGTGCCCCATGGGCCGCGGTAGCCTATTCGGCCGCCGGTGAGCCACTCGCTCTCCGGCATTTGCCCGCCGGATTGTTCCCATCCTGGTGTGTGGCAGTCGTTGCAGCCGCCGAGCAAAATGAAGTAGCGACCTGCTTCGTTGACCGTTGGAGCTTGGATGCGCACCTCGGTGGGAGCGAGCGCAGCGGGGCGTGCGCTGGGCATTTGGGCACAAGCTGTCAACGCAACACTAAGCAACACAAGGCCACACAGCGTAACGCTTCGTTGTGACCAACACTTGAACATGTTTTCTGCCCTCCTCTCAGAAGTTGGATTCTCTGCGAAGCATTCTAGGGCGGCCAAATTTGTTGCCGTCGAGAGATTCACGTTTCGTTTAAGAGGAGTCGGTCGCTGCAACAAATGGTCTACGCAAAAAATGAGACGTGCCGACCGCGACCGGTCGGCACGCTCCCTCAGCGGAAGCGACGGGATTCGAACCCGCGTTCTCTGCCTTGACAGGGCAGCGTGTTAGGCCTCTACACCACGCCTCCAATGCTATGTGGCTTGCAGTATACCACAGCGACCTGCCTTCTACCTCCGCCTGTGGCGACAAAATAGCACTTGGGCGCGCATCTACGAGGCGCTCCGCGCCTCCTTCCGCTCGTGGCTCATAGTCAAGTTGTCAGACACGCCCTAAGGCAATTGCTTCTCGAGCCACGGCAGCGGGTCTACATGCACACCGCCCACGGCTAATTCCCAATGTAGGTGCGGGCCGAGCGTGCGGCCGGTGTTGCCGGTGCGAGCGATCACGTCACCTGCTTGCACGAACTGGCCTGGCGTCACCTCTGACTTAGACAGATGTGCATACAATGTGAACACGCCGCGGCCGTGGTCGAGGATAACAGTGAGCCCGCGCACCTGGAACTGCTCGACCGCCACGACACGACCTGCTGCCGGCGCGCGCACGGGTCTGCCCGTTGTCGAGCTGAAATCCACACCGCTGTGGAACGTGTAGAGCACTCCGCCATTGAATGTGCGTTGAGCACCGAACGGCGATACCACCTTCCCCTTGACTGGGGTCTGGAGAGGCGCGTCCCAATATTGGGTGCCGGAAAACTGGTTAAAAATTGCACTGATCGCTTTGCTTTCTTGCTCGTTGATTTCAGGATCAAGCAAGCTGGCCAAAGGCCCTTTCAGAGTCAAGTTTTCAACGCCAAAGTTGTTGCGCCCCACCTCTACGTAGCCCTGTATCACTGTTGGAAATCCGTTGTCGTCAATGGTGCGGATGGTCAAAGCGTAGATGCCTGGTTTATGCAGCGCGCTGACGCCCATTAGTGCCACATACTCATCGGCTTTGCCGCTCGCTTGAGTGAAATTGAGACGGCGCGCATCAAATGACCCATCAATTTGCCGCAGAGGAGCATTCGCACGCAGGCGCACTTGGAAGACTTCCCCCTGCTTCGGCGCCGATGGTGCCACTTCTACAGCTTGCAACGCTTCAGGGAGTCGAGAACCACCTCTCAGCGGCAAACGCAGCAATTGACCAGCTGTAAGGCAATCGTGACAAGCCAGCGAGTTCAAGCGCCGCAGCGCGTGAGGGGATACGCTGTAGCGCGCAGCAATGCTGAGCAGCGTGTCTCCTGGTGCCACGGTGTAAAGCTGAAAGCGCGGCAGCCCATCTAGCTGATTAGGTATAGCTAGCGCTTGACCCACAAGCAACACCTGCGACAGGGTCAGCCGATTGCGCTGAGCAAGCTCTTCGACAGGAACATCAAAGTGGGCCGAGAGGCTCATCAGCGTGTCACCAAAGCTAACTTGAAAGGATGGGCTGGGCTCTGATGTAGGCTGCGCCGAGGAGGGTGTGGGGATTGTGACAGTAACCTCCCGCGCCGCTTCGAGGTCTGGAGATAGCTGTGCCATTTGTTGGGCATGAGCTAAGCCTCCATCGCATAGCAGCAACTCAATCGCGGCAGATAGCGCCAAGCAACACGCAGTGTGAAACCAACTCATTGTTTTTTTGCGTAGGTACCGGCATTGTACTGACTTAGCCTAAGGCTATGATCACGCCTATGCGCGAGATCACCATCGCCGTAGTGCAAATGAGCACAACGCTGGGTGAGCCGGAAGCTAATCTGGCGAAGATGTCTGACTACATTCGTCAGATCGCCACCGCACAAAAGACCGACTTAGTGGTTTTCCCAGAATTGGCTGTCACCGGTTACGAGTGTGGTGTTCGGTTCGTGCAACTGGCGCAGCGTGTTCCGGGGCCGTCAGTTAATTACATCGCCCAGCGTGCTAACGAGCAGTCAGTTCATGTTGTCTTTGGACTTCCCACTAAAGAGCGTGTCGAGAGCATTCTCTTCAACTCTGTAGTGATGGTGGGACCGGAAGGGGATGTTATGGCACACTATCGCAAGCTGCATCTGCGCGGCGAGGAACAAATGCTCTTCCGGCCGGGCTTCCGTCTAGAAACGGCTGAGACGCCATTTGGGTTAGTCGGCCTTCAAGCCGGTTGGGACCTCTACTTTCCAGAAGGTGCTCGCAGTTTATGCTTAGACGGCGCAGAGGTAGTCATTGTCTCAGCCGCATGGACAAACGACCGTGCTGAAGAGTGGCGCACGTTTGTCGCCTCGCGCGCAGCAGAGAACGCCTGCTTCGTTTGCGCTGCAAACCGCGTCGGTGAAGAGCCGGCTAGCACGTTCGGCGGCGAGAGCATGATCGTCGGCCCCCGCGGTCAAGTGATTGTGGACTTGGACGAGACCACTGAAGGCTACATCGTCGCTAAGCTTGACCTGGATGAGGTGCGTCGTGTGCGTGAGGAGACGCAAATCTTCCAAACACGCCAACCGCTCAGTTATCGCAGCATCGTGCGCAAATACTAGGTTGTGGCTATACTTCTGCAATCCCACAATCTCCAAAGAGGCATCAAGACATGAGCATCCTTCAAGGCAAGAAAGCGTTGATCTTCGGTGTGGCCAACGACCATAGCATTGCTTGGGGCATCGCTCAGGCTTTTCACCGTGAGGGCGCTTTGCTTGGGTTTAGCTATGCCAATGAGAAGCTGGAACGGCGCGTTCGTCCATTGGCGGAATCCCTGGGAAGCACATTTGTTGAACCGTGTGATGTCAGCAAGGATGAAGACATTGCCGCTGTGATGCGCAAAGCGAGCGAGAGATTAGGTGAGCTAGACATTCTGGTTCACTCAGTGGCGTTTGCAAATCGCGACGACCTTTCAGGGCCTTACTACACTGTGTCGCGTGAGGGCTTCCGTGTAGCGATGGACATCAGCGTCTATTCCTTCACGGCGCTGGCACGTGAGGCTTTGCCACTGATGCGACCTGGTGGTGCCATGCTCACGCTGACTTACATCGGTGCGGTGCGGGCGGTGCCGCATTACAACGTGATGGGAGTAGCAAAAGCTGCGCTGGAAGCGAGTGTGCGCTATTTAGCCGCGGATCTTGGCGCCCATGAGCGCCGCGTCCGTGTGAATGCTATCTCCGCCGGCCCGATCCGCACCCTGGCAGTGGCCGGCATCGCTGGCTCGCGTGCGCTGATCAGCGAGTTCAGCAAAGTCAGCTTGCTGCGTCGCAACATCACCATCGAAGATGTCGGCAACGCAGCTGTATACTTGTGCTCGGATCTAGCTGCGGGTGTGACAGGTGAGATCCACTATGTTGACGCAGGCTTCAACGTTGCGTTTCCGCTCAAGATGGACGAAGCAGGCTAGCTTGCTTTGCGCTCACATGCTCGGCTAGATAGTAGGCTGACGATAGGCCATCGCCAGCAACTCCATAGTGTGCAGCACGGGAACGCTAGAGCCTTGCTGGGCCAAGTGGGTTTGAATTTGCACGATGCAGCCGATGTTAGAGGTGGCAACAGCATCGGCGTTGGTGCGCAGCAAGTTGCGCGCCTTGCGTTCGCCAAGCTGCTGGGCGATGTGGGGGTGCTCGATGTTATAAGTGCCGGCAGAGCCGCAGCAAATCTCACCTTCGGGCACTTCGACCACCGCTACGTTCGGGATGCTGCGCAACAGCCGGCGAGGCGCACCCCACACCCCCTGGGCATGTGCCAGATGGCAGGCATCATGGTAGGCTACCGTCATCGGACGTGGTAGTGGATGCGGGGGGCGCAAGCCTAGCGCGTCGAGAAACTCGTTCACGTCGCGCGTCTTCTCGCTGAACATGTGCGCACGACTCGACTCTGGCGTGCCCTTCAACAGCAGCCCATACTCCTTCAGCGCCGAGCCGCAGCCAGCCGCGTTCGCGATCACTGCATCTATCTCTTCAAGGGTAAAGGCGCGCAGGTTGTGCCGTGCCAACTTGAGCGCGGTGCGCATCTCGCCAGTGTGAAGCGCCAAGGCACCACAACAAACTTGCTGTGGCGGCACGATCACTTCCACACCGTTAGCAGTCAGCACCTCAATGGTGGCTTGATTAATGTGTGGCGCTAACACTTGCTGGACACAGCCGGCGAGCAGAGCCACACGCGCCCGTCGCTCACCTACCGCAGCATACCGCGGCTTCAGCTTTACAGGCTTTGGAAAGTGTCCAGGCAACAAGTGCAACATCGCGTTGAGTTCGCGCGGCAGTAGATGACCTGCCCAGCTAAATAACTGTCCGATGGTTGCCGCAGCGCGAAATCGGCTTGGGTAAGGCAATGTCAGCCGAAGCAACCACCGAGTGACTGTTTCGCTGAGTGAGCGACTACGCTTTGGCTCGGTGTAGGCGCGGTATGCTGTGAGCAATGCTCCGTACTGCACACCGGCTGGGCATGCAGTGGCGCACGCCAAGCAACCCAGGCACTGGGAGATGTAGGGTGCGGCTTGTTGCAGGCTCATGCTGCCTTCCAACACCCCTTTCATCAAGAGGATGCGCCCTCGCGGAGAGTTCATCTCATCGCCTAGCACTTGATAGGTAGGGCAGGCGGGTAAACAGAAACCACAATGCACGCAGGCGGAGACTGCAGCTGCAGCGGTTTCCCCAAGTGGTCCAAGTCGCTGAGCAGAGATTTGATGTTGCATGGGTGCAGCAATTTATCCGAACTTGTTGAGTGGGTCAAGTGCCCGCTTGATGCGCTCTGCAAAAGGATTGAAGGGCCGATATCCGATGTGGGGATCAGGTGCTTGGCTGCGTAGTACGAGGCCGCTGAGCCGCAGCGAGGTCAATGCAGCATCGGTCTCGGCAAGCGACGGCGTGGCGATCCAGGCGACGTTGCCGCCGACGCTGTAGCGCCGCTTCCAACGCGCAATACGCGCATCCAATGCTGGGATCCAGCGTGGCGTGAGCGGCACTTTGACTAGCACATCACCACTCTCCATCCAGCGCATCTCACGCATATCGTTCCAGAAGTGCTCCTCCTCTGGTCCAGAAAGCACCTCGCCGCTGCCGACCAGGGCGCGCACGCGGTCCATACGTCGCGGCAGAGCTTCAGCAATGCCACCTACGCGTACCCACAGTGTCGTGCGTGTGTGGTTCTCCATTACCAAGTCCACCGCATTCAAGTCATAAGGGCAGTTGGTCAGTTTGGGCAATAGTGCAAGCGCGTCTTCCAGGGAGGGCAGCGAAACACGCAATGAGGCGTAGGCCTCTGGCTTGGGGAAAACCTTAAAACTAAGTTCCACGATCAGACCGAGCCGCCCACAACTGCCGACGAATAGCTTGGGGTAATCGAAACCAGCCGCGTTCTTCACCACTTTGCCGCCGCCGCGCACCAGCTCGCCATTGCCCTCGATGAAGCGCACGCCGATCACGAAGTCGCGCGCGCCGCCGAAGCGATAGCGCTCTGAACCACATGCGTTCATGGCGATAGTGCCGCCGATGGTAGCGCCGCTCTCAACAAATAATGGGTCGAATGGCAGATATTGGCCATGTGAAGCGAGCAGCGCGTTCACTTCTGCCACCGGTGTGCCTGCAGCGACAGTGATAACGAACTCACTGGGCTGGTATTCAATAACGCCCCGCAGCGCAGCCGTGCTGAGCGCGACGTAGCCGCTCAGCGGTGAGACGTGCTTGCTGCCATTGCCACACACGTGCACCCGCCGGTGCTCTCGCACAAGGCCTTGGAGCTCTGCGATAGCTGTTGTGGCGATTGCGTCCACAGGAACTCACTCCCGCGCGATGACGCCGGCCCGCTCTAGTGGATGTGCGCCGACGAGTGTGTGTGCCGATGTGAATTCCTCCGAGAGTCGCTTGCCTCGGTTAGCAAGCCGCTTGGGGTCCACCGCGTCGCGTGTTGCGTTCATGCAGGCAATTTCAGCCGGCCCAAACTGGCGCGGCATGAAGCGGCGTTTCTCCATGCCCACACCATGCTCACCCGTGATTGAGCCTCCTAGGCGGATGCACACATCAATGATCTCGCTAGCCAGCTCCTCGGCACGCTCGTAGCTGCCCGGCTGATTGCCATCGAACATGATCAACGGATGTAGGTTGCCATCGCCGGCGTGGAAGACGTTGGCAACTTTGATCCCCCACTTTTGGCTTAGCCGCTCGATCTCTGCTAAAGCTTCACCGAGCCGGCTGCGTGGCACGACCCCGTCCTGTACGATGTAATCTGGGTAGAGGCGCCCGGCTGCGCTGAACGCGCTCTTGCGGCCCTTCCAGATTTTGAGGCGCTCCTCCTCGTTCTGTGCTGCTTTAAGCAGATAGGGCTGCGAAGCTTTCAGCACACTTTCTAACCGTCGCCATTCCGCTTCCACTTGATGCTGTTCGCCCTCCAGCTCCACGATCAGCAACGCAGCAGCGTCGGTGGGATAGCCAGGGTGCACCGCTGCTTCAACTGCCTGAATAGAAAGGTGGTCCATGATCTCCAGCGCTCCTGGCAAAATACCTGCCGCGATCACCTGGGAGACTGCATCGCCGGCAGCCTGCAGGCTGCGGTAAGCAGCTAGCACGGTGCGATAGGTCTCAGGTCTAGGCAGCAGGCGCACTGTGACCTCCAGCGCGATGCCGAATAATCCCTCGCTGCCCACGAACATACCCACGTAGTCGGCGTCAACACTTTCTAGGCTTTCGCTGCCGAGGAATGCTAGCTCACCATCAGGTAACACCACTTTCAGCGCCAGCACGTGATTGCTGGTCATGCCGTATTTAAGGCAATGTGCGCCGCCGCTGTTGAAGGCTACATTACCGCCGATAGTGCAGACCGGCTGGCTGGATGGGTCCGGCGCGAAAAGCAAGTTGCGCGAGGCCACTGTGCGGGTGATGTCCAAGTTGACCACACCCGCTTCCACTACGGCGAAGCGTTGCTCCACGTCAACTTTCAGAATGCGGTTCAGGCGATTCATCGCAATGACGATCCCGCCAGGCACAGGGGTGGAGCCACCGCTGAGGCCAGTGCCGCTGCCGCGCGCTACGAATGGCACTCCAAAGTGGTGGCATAGTCGCACCACTTGGACAACTTCCTCCTGCGATTCTGGGAGCACTACGCACAGTGGACGCTCCCGAAAAGCCAGCAGCGCGTCACATTCATACGGCACCAAGGCTGCTGGCTGCATGAGTAGACGCTCAGGAGGGATAACCTGCCGAAGGTCATTGAGAAAACCAGCCGGTGCACTCATCACAAGTTGAGTCTAGTGTAGCGCGAACGACGTGCTATCCGTCACTCAGGAACTTTTGAAGCGCAGCGTTGAACTGTTCTGGCTGCTCTAATGGGCTGAGATGGGCTGCGCTGGCGATCACGACTAGTTTCGCATTGGGTATGCCTTCGGCCATCACGTGTGCGTCAGCCAACGGCGCAATCGTATCTGCATCGCCGGCGATCACAAGGGTGGGGACTTGGATGTTGTGAAGTTGATCGCGCATGTCCCGCCTATTGGCTAACGCGCGCAAAGCCGCGATGATGGTGCTGGAGGCATTGGATGCGATCATCGTGCGCACTTCTGCTTCCAGGCGCAGCAGGTTGTTCGGCGCCAGCAAACGGGGCAGCATTTCGTCGGCGAGCACGTGAGTGCCCTCGGTGCGCACGCGGCCGGCTTGGCGTTCACGGTTGGCTCGTGCCTCAGCAGTATCAGCACTAGCCTTTGTGTGGCACAGCACCAGTCGCTTCACCAACTGTGGGTACTTGCGCCACAGCGCAAAGGCGATATAGCCGCCCATAGATAGGCCACACACAGTGGCTTGTGTCACATTATGCTGCGCAAGCAGCGCTGCGGCATCGTCGGCAAAGTCGTCCATGCTGAGTGGGGCGTCCTCCGGCAAGGGCTTGTTTGCACCAAAGCCGCGCAGGTCGGGTGCTAGGCAGTGAAAGTCTTTCGCCAGGGCATCGAGCTGGTATCGCCACATGGTGTGGTTGAGTGGGAAACCGTGCAAGAAGAGCAGTGTCTCTTTCATCTATTCCTCCCGATGAGCCGTTGGGACAGCTCGAAGAGTAGGTGGCGAGCAGGATGCTCTGGGATGCGCCGGAGCGCATCGAGGGCAAGCTGATGCGCTTCACTCGCAAGGCTCTCTGCGTACTTGCGCCCTCCGGCTTCTTCCACTGCTGCCTTCACCCATGCCAAGTCAGCTTGACTGAGGGGGGTGCGGTCTTGAAAGTAGCGTCGGCGTAGGTCAGGGTTGCGCTCAGCGGCGTAAAGCACAGGCAGCGTCTTTTTGCGGTGGGCGAGGTCAGTGCTGTGCTTGCCGGTTTGTTCTGGGTCCCCCCAAATGCCGAGCAAGTCATCTTGCATTTGAAAGGCGGTCCCGATTTGCTGTCCGAACTCGATCAGCGCATCGGTTTGATCTGGGGTGGCGCCGGCTAGCTGCGCACCGATTGCACAGCTAGCTGCTATGAGAGCGGCGGTCTTGCCGGTGATCATCTGCAAGTACTCGGCGACTGTGAGGTCGCTGCGTGACTCGAAGCTCAGGTCAAGGTGTTGCCCGATGGTGAGCTTCACGCACATCTCGTCGAAAGTGCGCATGGCAGCAAGCACATGCGCGGGGTTTAGTCCGCGCTCAGCGCAGCGCAGCAGCGCCAGATGCGCCATAGCAAACATGGCGTCGCCAGCATTGATGGCCTGCGCCTCACCCCACAGCCGCCAAACAGTGGGGCGACCGCGGCGCAGCCCATCGCGGTCTTCAATGTCGTCGTGGATGAGCGAGAAGTTGTGCAACAGCTCCACTGCCGCAGCAGCTGGCAGCGCTGCGGCGGGGTCGCCGTTGCAGACCTCACATGCGAGCATCAGCAGCGCCGGTCGCAGTCGCTTGCCACTGGGCGCGCGCGTGGCGTTGCCAGCAGCGTCCGCGAAGCCGAGATGGTATTTCAGCATAGTGCTGAAGAGAGGAGGGGCGGAGAAGCTATCGAGGACGGCAGACATCTCCGCCTCGACGCGAGGTAGCAAGTCGGCGAGGAAATCGTCCAGCGTGCTGAGGCGCGCTGGTGTTTGGATGGCCATGGCGCGAATTGTAGAGCCGATCTGTCCTACGTTGATGCGCAGCGCAAGGCAACGTTTGAGGCCTGCTCACTTTCAGTTGCTCAACTCACTGCGCGGACGTTTACCGCATCGTGAGCGCTGAAACCGCACAGGACAAAGTTGGTGATAATCTACTTGTCATGAGCGGCCAAATGGAGGGCAAAGTGGTGGTCATTTCTGGCGCGACTGGCACGCTAGGCCCTGCAGTGGCGCGGGTGTTTGCAGAAGCGGGCGCCTCACTTGCGCTTTGTAGCCGTCGCCAAAGCCTGCTAGAAGAACTGGCTGCTCAGCTTGGCGTGCCTGAATCGCGCGTCATGCTATCGGCTGTGGACTTGCACAGCGAGCTGCAAACACGGCAGTGGGCATCAGACGTGCAACGCCAATTTGGGCGTGTAGATGCCGTCTTTCACCTTGTCGGAGGATGGCGCGGTGGCTCGCGCATTGAGGATTTCCCAACGCAAGACTGGGAATGGTTGCAGCAAGTGCTGGTGCAAACCACTTGGCACATGATCCGCGCCTTTGCGCCGTTGCTACAGGCGTTTGGCGGCCGCTTCGTGTTGGTATCCTCACCCCAGGCACAGTTGCCCTCCTACACCAACGCTGCCTACGCAGCCGGCAAGGCTGCTGCCGAGGCGCTGACGCTCGCGCTGGCCGACCAGTTGCGTGGGACAGGCGCAACAGCCAACATCATCTCTGTGCCAGGGATCGCGCCGTTTCAGCCGAAACCACCGGAATCGCCACCTGAAACGCAGAGCTTGATCGATGCAGAGGCAATTGCGCGCACCATGCTCTACTTGTGCTCACCCTCTGCAGCACATCTCAGCGGCCAGCGCATCCACCTCGGAACTTGAGCAGCTCTCCCCCGTCTAGTCCATTCGATAACCGACGCCACGCACTGTGTGGAGGTGCTTGGGGTTAGCTGGGTCCTCCTCAAGCTTTTCACGCAACCAGCGGATATGCACATCAACGGTCCGAATGTCGCCGTTGAAATCATATCCCCAAACTTGCGAGATCAGCGCTTCGCGGCTAAGCACAACGCCCCGATTGCGCATCAGTGTGGCCAGCAGCTCGAACTCTTTCGGAGTGAGCTTCACCTCGCGCTCGCCGACAAACACCCGATGCGCCATTAGATCGAGCATGACATCGCCCACGCGCAACAGTCCGCTGTTGCGCTGCAGTGAGCGACGCAACGCAGCGCGAATGCGCGCGGTTAGCTCAGGCAAGCTGAACGGCTTGACCACGTAGTCGTCGGCGCCGGTGTCCAGGCCGATCACGCGGTCTATCTCGCTGGCGCGCGCGGTCAGCAAGATGATGGGAACGTTGGACTCACGGCGCAGGATGCGACACAGCGATAAACCATCAAGCCCCGGCAGCATAACGTCGAGCACGCATAAATCGGGATGTTGGCTGCGTGCGAGTTCGAGGCCTTCTTCCCCTGATTGAGCGGTGATGACAGCGTAACCCTCTTTCTGCAAGTGTTGAGCGAGCAGGTCGAGCAAAATCTGCTCGTCTTCTACGATAAGAATCCTGGCACTTTCTGGCTTGGTCATGAAGCCGTGCCGCTAAAGAGTTAACCCTGGTCGGTGATTACGCTGACTCAGGCCGATAGTCTCCTAGCTCACCTTGGGCAGCAAATTGGATGCGCTCGCAGATGTTCACAATGCGGTCGCCGATGCGCTCCAGATTGTGTGCTACCCACAGCAGCATGGTGGCCTGGTGGGTGGTGCTACGGTCTTGCATCATATAAGTCAGTAGCTCTCGCAACACTTGGGTGTAGAGTTGATCGAGCTCGTCATCGTCCTTTGCGATGCTCACTACTGAGTTGCCATCGAGATTGATGAAAGCGCTTGTCGCATTGCGCAGCATCGCACAAGCTATTCCCTGCATGCGCGGAATGTCTATGAGTGGCTTAACCAGTGGTTGTTGGCCGATGCGCAGCGAAATTTCAGCGATGCCGCTAGCATGATCGGCCATGCGCTCCAGCTCGACCGCTATGTGTATACAGGCTAGGATGTAGCGCAAATCACGCGCAGCGGGTTGCTGCGTAGCGATAAGACGCAACGCACCATGCTCCACAGCGTAGCGGAGCTCATTGGCGCGAGCATCTTTCTCGACCACCTCGCGCGCAAGCGTCTCGCTACGCGACTTCAACGCCTCAACAGCGCGCTGAATTTGCAGCTCTGTGAGGCTAAACAGGCGCAGTAAATTTTCTCGCAACTCAAGCAGACCCTGATCAAGTGCAGGTCGTGTGCTGGTGTCGTTGGCCATGGGTGCGTGCACACCGAGTCTTGTATGGTATGCCTATTAAGGCCGAGTTAAGATTCGCGCTAGGATGTATAAACATGGTGAGAGTTATCCCTGTTTTCCTAGTCTTGGGTAGGAGCAGTGGATTCTAGGGCTGATAGCTGCTGACGCACCTTGTCCCGGGTAGCCAGCAATGAGGCCAGCTTGTTCTGCTCCTTCTCGACCACCTGCGCCGGCGCGCGCGTGCGAAAGTCGCCGGCAAGCAACGCTTGGCTGCGTTGGATTTGATTCTCCAACGATTCAAGCTCTGCTTGAAGCCTTCTGCGCTCTGCGTCTACGTCTACCAATTCGCGGAGCGGCAAATAGACGACGGTATCTGCGAGAGGCAGCGCCACGTTGTGGTGTGGGTTGAAGCCAGGCAGCTCGGATACGTTGCGCGCGATCTGCACTTGGCCTGGGTCGAGCGACGCTAGTGCGGCGATGTTCGCCATGGCGCGTTGCAGCGTATCGGAATGCTCGCTCACGAGGATGGCAGGCAGTCGGCGCTGCGGAGGCACTTGGTGCTCGGCGCGGGCGTTGCGAATGGCGTGAACCACCTGCTGCATCAGCACGATTCGCTGTTCCGCAGGACTTAGCGAATCGTCCATCGCTTGTGGGCGCGGGTATGGTGAAAGCATCAGGGCGGGGTAGTTCAGCAACGTCTCAGGTAAGTTGCCACGCTCGAGCAGTGTCGCGCTGTGCTTCACAGCCTCCTGTAACTTCTGCCAGATCGCTTCTGTGACAAAGGGCATGAAGGGGTGCAGCAATCGCAAAGACCCTTCCAGCACGAAGATGAGCGTCTCGATGGTTTGCAGTGTGAAGTGCTGCTTGCTGAGCTCGAGATACCAATCGCAAAAGTCGCTCCAGATAAAGTCATAAATCAGGCGCCCAGCCTCACCGTATTGAAACTCATCCATCAAGCGGCGCACGGTGTTGACTGTGCGCTGATAGCGCATGCGAATCCACTGCTCGGCATCAGTTGCTTCGCCTTCAACCTGCGGGAGCTGCTTCAGTCTGCCGAGCACATAGCGGCTGGCGTTCCACAGCTTGTTGGCAAAGTTGCGTGCGCCTTCGATGCGCTCGCTGCGCCACTTGCCGTCTGGGCCGCGCTTGGCGTCCATCTTGACATCGTTGCCGGGCGTGCCTGCGGTGACGAGGAAGAAGCGCACGGCATCGGTCCCGTACGTGTCAATTAGCTCGAGCGGGTCAATGATTTTGTCTGGGTGTGACTTGGACATCTTTTTGCCGTCGGCGCTGCGGATAAGGCCGTGCAGGTAAACAGTTGTGAACGGCAAGCGGCCGGTCAGTTCCAGCCCCAGCATCACCATGCGCGCCACCCAGAAGAACAGGATATCGTGGCCGGTTTCCAACATGGTGGTGGGGTAGTAGCGGCGCATGTCCTCTGTGTCATCAGGCCACCCCAACACGCTGAACGGCCACAGACCTGATGAGAACCACGTGTCGAGCACGTCGGGGTCTTGGACGAGCTTGACGTTGTCTCCCCAGTCGCGCCGAGCGCTGGCATACGCTTCCTCCTCGCTGAGCGCACAATACTGGGTTGGACGTCCGTCGTGGTTTTCCTCCGCTTCTTGGACATACCAAATGGGAATTTGATGTCCCCACCACAGCTGCCGGCTGATGCACCAGTCGCGGATGTTATCCAACCAGTCGAACCACGTCTTCTCGAATCGGCGCGGGACAATGCGCAGCTGTCCGCTGCGCACGGCCTCCGCGGCCTTCTGTGCCATGCGTTTCACGTCGCAGAACCATTGCAGCGAGATGCGTGGCTCGATGATGGCGCCGCTGCGTTGTCCGCGCCCAACTCGCACCATGTAGGGCTCCACCTTCACCAGCAGCCCCTCACGTTCGAGGTCCTCCACTAAGCGCTCGCGACACTTGAAGCGGTCAAGGCCAGCATAAGGGCCCGCCTGCTCGTTCATCCGCCCATGCTCGTCCATCACTTCGACAACGTCGAGGTGGTGGCGCAGCCCCACCTCGTAGTCGGTGAAGTCGTGGGCGGGCGTCACCTTCACCGCACCGCTGCCGAATGACATGTCCACTGCTTTGTCGGCAATGATGGGAATGGGACGATTGATGGCTGGCAGTATCGCAGTGCAGGCCACCAAATGGGCGTATCGCTCGTCGAGCGGGTTCACCATCACCGCTGTGTCACCGAGGATAGTCTCAGGTCGTGTGGTGGCGACAGTGATCCACTCGGTAGCACCCTCGGCCCAGCGGCCGCTGCCCCAAGCATGCTGTGGACCATCCCAGCGATTAGTACGCAACGGATAGCGCACGTACCAGAGATAACCCGGCTCGCCCTCCTCTTTTGTTTCCACTTCCAAGTCGCTCACGCTGGTGAGCTGGACGGGATCCCAGTTGATCATGCGCTTAGCTCGGTAGATCAGGCCTCGGTCATAGAGCGTCTTGAAGGCGACACGGACAGCGCGCGAGCGCTGCTCATCCATGGTGAAGGCCTCGCGGTCCCAATCCACGCTGATGCCCAGCGCTTTCTGTTGAGCGGTGATGATGGAGTGGGAATATTCCTTCCACGCCCACGCTTCCGCGAGGAACTCTTCGCGGGTCATGTCGCGCAGCTGCCTGCCTTTTTTGGCCAGCTCGCGTTCGACCACAGCCTGAGTGGCGATGCCGGCATGGTCAGTGCCCGGCACCCACAGCGTGCGTGCGCCTTTCATGCGGTGGTAACGCGTCATGAGGTCTTCGATAGCGCTCGTGAGGGCGTGACCCATGTGCAGCACGCCGGTTACGTTTGGTGGTGGAATCGTGATGACAAATGGCGGCTCGTTGGGGTCGAGGAAGATTTGATTCTCCGGCTTGAAAAGGCCGCTGCGATGCCACCACTCGTAAAGTGTGGACTCGACTGCCTTCGGGTCAAACGTCTTGCTCAGTTCCATATTGGCTTTACAAAGCGTAGCGCCTCATCTCGTTCGGACGAGAGAGGCGCTACCAACATACCCCGCGGTACCACCGAACTTCGGCCGAGCAGGAAAGAGCAACGGCCGCACTTGTGCGCTGTAACGGGCGTTCCCGGGCAAGGCTACTCAAGATTATTCACCTCGCCGACTCGCAAGCGACCTTCAGCACTCCTTCGCTGATGCACGCTCTCAGCCACGGCGCGCAATCTCTGTCAGCCGGTAGTGCTTACTCCTCTTGGTCTTTGTCTTTCGCTATTCAGAGCGACATTTCGATTATAACGCTTGTGCTGCTGAGTTCAGTCTTGCCCATGAGTGGCTAGCTCGTGCATGAGTGTGGGCGTCAATGGGTCACTGCGCCATCACATGCACGGCCGACGATCCTGGCGTATTTTGCTAGAGCGCCATGCTCATAATGCGGCTTGGGCTGCTTCCACTTTTGAAGTCGCTTCTTGAGCTCTTCCTTGCTGAGCTGGACGTTGATCCTCCCTTTTGCGGGGTTGGTGGCGTCAATCTCGATCATGTCGCCGTCTCGAATGGCAGCGATCGGGCCACCGACGAATGCCTCCGGCCCGACGTGACCGACCATCAAGCCGGTGGTGGCCCCGGAGAAGCGCCCGTCAGTGACCAGCGCTACATCGTAGCCTAGGCCTTGGCCGCGCAATGCGGCTGTGACGGAGAGCATCTCCGGCATGCCAGGCGCGCCTTTTGGCCCGACGTAGCGTATCACTACCACGTCGCCGGGTTTGATCTCGCGGCGGGCGATGGCTGCTGCGCAGCTCTGCTCGTCGTCGAACACACGCGCCGGCCCAGTGTGCTTCAGCTTGTTCACCCCCGCCACTTTAATCACAGCTCCTTCTGGTGCTAAGTTGCCCTTCAAGATGACAATTCCGCCGCTTTCGCGCAGCGGTCTACTGACCGGATGCACGACATCCTGGCCACGAAGCTGCTCTGCGTTCTTGACCCTTTTCAGGTTCTCGGCCACAGTCTTGCCGGTCACGGTCAAACAATCACCGTGCAACAAGCCAGCATCGAGCAGCGTCTTCATCACGACTGGCACACCGCCGACGCGATGCAGGTCCTCCATCACGTATTTGCCCCCTGGTGTCATGTCAGCGATGTGAGGCGTGCGGCAAGTGATGCGGGTGAAGTCGTCGAACGTGAGGCGAATGCCTAGCTCATGAGCGATGGCCGGCAGATGTAATGCGACGTTGGTCGAGCCACCCATTGCCAATGCTACCGTGAGCGCGTTTTCAAACGCTTCTTTGGTCAGAATGTCGCTGGGGCGAATGCCGCGCTTGAGGAGTTGCATCAGCGCCTTGCCACTAGCGTAAGCGAATTGCTTACGCTGCTCATCTACTGCGGGTGGCGAAGCGCTGCCGGGCAGGGCCATGCCCAATGCTTCGCTCACGCTGGCCATCGTGTTGGCTGTAAATAGCCCGCCGCATGATCCAATCCCAGGGCAAGCTGCGCACTCTAGCTCGTAGAGTTCCTGCTCAGTCATTTGGCCTGCTTCCACTTTGCCGACTGCTTCATAGACATGCTGAATGGTCACGTCTTGGCCGCGGAAACGGCCCGGCTTGATTGTGCCGCCATAAAGGAAGATGCTGGGTAGGTTGAGCCGCCCAATGGCCATCAACATGCCGGGCAGGCTCTTGTCACAGCCTGCCATGGCAAACAAAGCATCGTAGCAGTGTGCACGCATCATCAGCTCCACCGAGTCCGCGATAACCTCACGGCTGACCAGTGATGCTTTCATGCCCTCGTGTCCCATGCCGATGCCGTCGCTCACGGCAATCGTGACAAATTCGCGCGGCGTGCCGCCGGCTTCAGCGATCCCTCGCTTAGCTTCCTGGGCTAGGAAGTTGGACGACAGGTTGCACGGTGTTGCCTCATTCCATGTGTGTGCCACACCAACAAGAGGCTGGGCAAGTTCTTTGTCGCCCAAGCCCATCGCGCGCATAAACGCGCGATGAGGTGCCCTCGCGATGCCTTCAAACTCTACGCTACGAATCTTGAGGTTCTTGCTCGCCATAGTGTCCGCTTTGCTTGAGAATTGGTATATGATTGTACGGCGAACCACCCACCTCTGCAACCCTCACGAGGCATCGCCGGCTAGCACGTTGAGCTTGCGTGATGCATCACCGAAGCCTCTCAGCCCCGTATAATCTTCACGCTTATGAGGGCGTTGTTGTCCGTATCTGATAAGACTGGTCTTGTGGAGTTTGCACGCGCGCTGTATGAGCTTGGCGTAGAGCTGATAGCGAGTGGCGGCACTGCGCGCGTGTTGCAGAGCACAGGTTTGCCGGTCACTACAGTGGAGCAGTTCACCGGCTCGCCTGAAATCTTGGATGGCCGTGTGAAGACCCTGCACCCAGCGATTCATGCGGGAATCCTAGCCCGTGATACTGACGCAGACCGTCAAGACCTTGAGCGTATCGGCGCCAAGATGATTGATATTGTGGCGGTGAACTTGTATCCCTTCAAGAAAACAGTCTCTCAACGCTTTGTCACTTTAAAGGATGCGATTGAGCATATTGACATTGGTGGCGTGGCGCTGATTCGCGCGGCCGCTAAGAATTTTGAGCGCGTTGCAGTGGTCAGTGACCCTTGCGACTATGACCTAGTCTTGAAGGACCTCCGTCAGCACGGCCACGTGACGCTTGATACGCGCGAGGTTTTGGCGCTAAAAGCGTTCGCACACACGGCTGAATACGACTCGGCCATCCGCGACTACCTCATGGGCTTGTCTCCCGCCTCGGCACCAGTGGTGACTTTGACATTGCACAAAGTGCAGGAGTTGCGCTATGGCGAAAACCCGCATCAGCAAGCGACGCTCTACAGCTTGAATGGCTCCTGCGATGGCGTGCTGGGCGCTAAGGTTCTGCAAGGCAAAGCGCTTTCCTACAACAACTTGCTCGACCTGGATGCCGCGTGGCGCGCAGTTTCTCAACTGGAGCAACCTGCAGCAGTCATAGTCAAGCACAATAGCCCTTGCGGCGCCGCAATTGCGAAAGACTTGAGCCATGCCTTTCGAGCTGCATTGCTTTCTGATCCAATCTCGGCCTTCGGTGGCATTGTCGCGTTCAATCGCACGGTGGACTTGGCAACTGTTGAGGCGCTAGGAACGTTGTTCCTAGAGTGCATCATCGCGCCAGGATTCGCTGCGGAAGCACGCCACGCGCTTGCTGAGCGCAAGAATTGTCGCGTGCTGGAGGTGCAAGACCCCGAAGCTTGCAGAAGGGTCAAATGGGAATACCGCAGTGTGTTGGGTGGACTCCTGCAACAATCCGTGGATCACGGCGATCCAGCTGGCGCAGAATGGCGCGTGGTCACCCAAGCAAAACCATTAGATGCCGACTGGCCAGTGATGCGCTTTGCGTGGACCATCTGCCAGCATGTTCGCAGCAACGCCATTGTGTTGGCCAACCGACTGGACGACGCCGTGGCCACAGTGGGCATTGGCGGTGGGCAGCCAAATCGGGTGGATAGTGTTCGCATTGCTGGTCAACATGCCAAAGAACGTGCAAAAGGTGCTGTCCTTGCGAGTGATGCTTTCTTCCCATTTGCAGACGGCGTGCAAGTTGCTGCTGAGCTGGGCGTTCGCGTGATCATCCAGCCGGGTGGGTCGGTGAGAGATGCAGAGGTAATCGCCGCGGCTGATGCTGCGGGTATCGCAATGGTCTTCACCGGCGCGCGCCACTTTCGCCACTAAATAACCTCCTCAAGATAGCGCATCTGTCTCTGCGTGAGGATGCGGTGAAGTTGCCAGCTAGTATGTGAGCCTTGCTGTTATGCTTCCTCGACACGCGCAAAAGATAGGCGCGTTTCAAATACCTTTGGGCATTGAGGTTGGCAGTGAATCGCCAATATCTGCGCTATCTCGTTATTTCAGTAGTGACAGTGGCTGCGTCCGCTGTGCTCGTGCAGTCTGTGATACTCTCCCTTGTGACGCGCAACCCAGAATCCATTGCGGGTGCCGCGTTAGTGGTGGGCTATCTCACAGCGCTGACTGTGTCAGGCACTGTTGCCATATTGGCAGCGCGCCGCGTCGCAGGCGGTTTCATTGACCCTCGGCTTGGCCAAATAGCTGGCTTGATGGCCGGCTTGTGGGTAGGCATCGGTGCCATCGTTGGGCAGATTCTGGCTGCCTTGCTCCTAAGTGTCCAAGCGCCAGGAGCTGCAGCACGGCCAGGATTGGTGCTGGTGTTTGGTTTGGTGTTGCTGGTAGTCAGCGTCATCGCTGGAATGCTCACCGGCAGAGAGACGGCTCAGCCCCCTGAGGCAGAGGAGGAAGCGTAGCCAGGTGCGCACTTACCGGTTGAGTTATGCAGCCGCGTCGTGCTGTTGGCCGTCGTTGCTCACTGGGTGCGCTCGGTGAGGAGAGGGCAGCAGCTTACCTGCAACAACAAGGTTACGTGTTGCGCGCGCGCAATTGGCGACACGAGCACGGTGAGCTGGATATCGTCGCTGAGCGTGATTCAGTCATTGTCTTTGTCGAGGTGCGCACGCGACGGAGCGATCGCTTTGGTGCAGCGGAAGAAAGCATCACGCAGCACAAGCGCGCGCGGCTCATTGCCACGGCTCAGGCATATCTCGAGGCACACAACTTGCAAGATGCGCAGTGGCAAATTGATGTGATAGCCATTCGTGTCGCATCTGATGGCGGCGATCTGTGCCTGCAACACATTCCTTGCGCAATTGAAGGCGCATGAAACGCGCGCAGGCGCCTGAAATATTGGACGCTGCGGAGCTCGTTGATCCTAGCGAGCTGTGTGAGAATTTGCGCGACATGGGCCGCCTGGCCCATGTTTTGGGCATCTTTGATCTGGCGCTGCGCTTGGCCTGTGAAGGTCTTCCGTCCCTACGCCTTGGGCTCGACATCGGTTGTGGCGATGGGGCGTTGATGCGTTACGCTGCTTCATCGCTCCAGTGGATAGGGGTGGATATTTCACGCTGCGTGTTGCGCTACGCTGGCGGCCAAGTGGTTCAGGCTAGCGGCCTGCACTTGCCCTTCGCGGACCACTCTGTGGATGTGGTCACCTGTATTCATGTCCTCCATCACTTGAGCGATGAGAACGCCGAGCAGTTGTTCGCGGAGATGGCACGGGTAGCACGCTTGCGCTGGGTGTGTTTGGACTTGCAGCGTAGCAAACTTGCTTGGCTGGGTGCTTGGATTTTGGTGCGGCTTACTAGCCGCAACCGCCTCACACGCCATGATGGTCCTCTCTCAGTGTGTCGCGCCTACACGCTGGACGAAGTGCGTGCACTGGCCAAGAATGGGGGTGTGATGCTCACTAATTACGGCACTTTCCGTGGCTTTACTTGGTGGATGGTAGGTGGACCTAGGTAGAGGAAGATCAGCTTCAACAGAAATTACGAGTGCGCAGAGAGCAGCGCTAGGAGTTAGTACGCTGCAGGCCATTCAAATCCATGGGGTGGTTGCACGAGTATGACAACTGCCCAACATGCGGAAATAGGAACACAAAAAGATATTCGGCAGGGGGCGGAGATCGCGATCGAAGACTAGAAAGCAGCCGGTAGCATGAACAGCTTCCTCTTTGAGCTGGTGGTGGGAGATGGCGCTTACTCTGGCGATCAAGGCGCGGCCGTAGGCAACAAGTTTGCTGCTGATCCAGTTATGGCTGTCACTGGCGGCAACTGTTCTGGTGAGACCTTTGGACCAAAGTTGGTTTTGCATAGAGGCAACATGGTTTTTGCAATATTCGGTTTTGCTGATTTGGGGTTGGCGCTGCTGACATATTGCAAGCCTGCCCTCGTCGCCAAATTGTTTCGTATAGGCGTATTTTGCTTCGCATACCCAACAGCGTGCTGGCACACTCTCTGTCGGTAAATTGGCAAAGGCCTGACAAGCCAGCACCGCTTGCTGTTGCTGTATGAGCCTTCGACGGACCTGATGCCTACCATCAAACAAAGTATCACCGCGGTGCTAGTAGAGCAAAACGCAGCCCAGCGACGCGCATCGCGCATCGGGCTTGTGTGATTGAGACAGCCTACATCGTGCTGGACGGCCCTGCTTGACAAGCAGCTGCCGATCCACACATGCATGAGGCCGAGCTTGGCAGCAGGCTGCTCACGTGTCACGCGCCGATGCTCCGTTCGGAGCTGCTTCACTTCTGATGTGCTGATTCGTAGGCCTCAATCTGAGGTAACAATCCAAGCACGTAGCCGATCTCGTCCACGCCGTTGAGCAAGCAAGTCTTGCTGAAGGCGTCAATCGGAAAGCTTTCGCTGCGGCCATCAGGTAATTTGATCGTCTGCGCCTCCAGGTCTACTGTAAGTTCAAGGTCAGGATTGTCCTGGCATGCCTGAACAAGTTGTGAATGGGCTTGCTGGTCTAGGATCACCGGCAAAAGCCCATTCTTCAGCGCGTTGTTTCTGAAAATGTCAGCAAACGAAGTGCTGATGACAACGCGAAAGCCATAGCCCACCAGTGCCCATGGTGCGTGCTCGCGCGACGAACCACAGCCGAAGTTATCGCCCACCAGCAGGATTTGACGCCCCTTCATCTCCTGAAGGTTCAGCACAAAGTCGGGCTTTGGTGAGCCATCAGAGTTATAACGCCAGTCTGCGAATAGCGCTTCTCCCAAGCCTGCTTTATCGGTCACTTTAAGAAATCGGGCGGGGATGATCTGGTCTGTGTCCACATTGTCCATGAGCAGTGGCACTACTTTGCTGACAATGGATGTGAACTTCTGCATAGCTTTCCTACTCGATTATCCACGATTGAGAATTGCCGAAGCAACACCGGTGGTGTGATACACTCCTCCGCGCAATGCCTAAGCCACTCTTCCCTGGCCACACCTACATCAATCTCACCACATTCCGAAGAAATGGACGGCCTGTGCCAACACCGGTGTGGTTTGTCGAGTTGGATGACAAGCTATATGTCTTCACTCAGATGAACAGTGGCAAGGTGAAACGGGTGCGCGCCAATGGCCAAGCTCAGATCGCTGCCAGCGACGTGCGGGGACGCCCTCTGACTGCATTTGTGGAGGCAAGGGCGCGCTTGGTGAGCGAGACAGACCCACTTTACGCTCGTGCTCTGGAGCATTACAGACGCAAATACGGGTTGTTGTGGCAACTGTTTGCGCTTTTTGCCCGCTTGCGCGGTCAGCGTGAGTCAATGGCGATGATCGAGCTAGAGCCGCTCCCTCACGTGCAGCACGCTTAGTCACCGACCTGCAGCAGCACCTTCAGCACTCCAGGCTGCTGAGCATGTGAAAGCGCAAGTTCGCCCTCATGAAGGGGGTAGCGCGCGTGAATTAAAGACGAAACGTCCACACGGCGCTGGGCGAGTAGGCGCAGCGCTGCTGCAAAAGGCCCACAGCGGGAGCCAATGAGGGTGATCTCATCTACCACGACCATCGCAAGGTTGACCTGTGGCTGACCGTGGTAGGTGCTTTTGAGCACGAGCGTGCCACGTGGCCTAACCAGGGTTCGCGCCAACTCAAAGCCAGCCGGTGAGCCTGTGCACTCAATCACCACATCGAATGAGCGAGCAGATGAGCTGCCGAGTGTGCTGGTGAGCTGAGTGCACAAGCCCCAGCTGCGTGCAAGTGCCAACTTGTTGTCGTGCTTGCCGATCACGGTGACTTCACAGCTTGTGGCTGCGCCTATCACTTGTGCGCATAACAGGCCGAGCTTGCCATCACCCAGCACAGCGACGCGATCGACCGGCCGAAAGTGAACCTGCTCCAATATTTGGCAGGCTGCCGCCAGTGGCTCAACGAAAACTGCCGCATCGTCGCTGACCTCTGGCGGTACAACATGCAGATTCACCATCGGCAACGAGACGTACTCTGCAAAGACGCCATCGCGGCGATCAATGCCCAGGGTAGTCCGATCAGGTGACTGAGCGCGCTCGGCGAAATTTCGAGCAGGCGAATTACAAGGCACGCAGTTGATTTCTCCAACCACGCGGTCTCCAGGGCGAAGTTCGGGTGCTGTGCCGTTGCAATGCGCCTCGCTGAATTCCTCTACTACACCGACAAACTCGTGCCCCAATACGCCGCTAAAGTTGAAGTAGCCGCGCAGAATTTCCACGTCGGTGTTGCAGATGCCTGCTTGTTTCACGCGGACCAGCGCCTCACCAGGAGCTGGCTTGGGGTTAGGGTAGTCTTCTCGATAGCGAAGGCGTGGGCCCGCTTCAACAACAAGAGCGCGCATACATGCAGGTATCTGGGTGCCGTGGCTCGGGACAGCGTTCGCGCTGTGGTCAGATCATCGCACACCTAACAGAATCTCCACAGTTAGTTGATCAAGACGCTCGTAGTGCAAGCCGCGCTTACCGAGAGCAATTCGGTCAAAGGGCATGTCCTTCAAAGCAGCCGCTTTGACGGCAGTGTATGTGCCGAGGTAAGGCTGAAGCGAAGGGTCATCTTGGTGAATCTCTGCCAGTAGCCCTTGAATTTCTGGATCGGCGTTCCAACGCTCTGCCTTTTCTTTCAAAATTAGGTAGGTGCGCATGCAGCCGCGAGCGAAGTCCTTAACGCCTTCGTAGTCCTCTGTGCGATAGGCGTGGGCATCAAAGTGGCGCGAGCCAGGGTAGCCAACATCCTCCAAAAACTTCACGAGGAAAAAAGCCGCTTTGATGTCGCGTGAGCCAAAGCGAAAGTCTTGATCATAGCGGCCGGCGTATTGATCGTTGAGGTCAATGTGAAACAGTTTGCCTGCCTCCCAAGCCTGGGCTACGCTATGCAGGAAGTTCAAGCCGGCCATGTGCTCGTGAGCTACCTCTGGATTGACGCCGACCATCTCTGGATGATCAAGTGTAGCGATGAAGGCCAGCATGTGGCCAGTAGTAGCGTTGTAGATGTCGGCTCGCGGCTCATTTGGTTTGGCTTCCAGCGCAAACTTGAGATCGTAGCGCTGGTCAATAACGTACTCGCAGAGGAAGTTGATCGCCTCCCTCATGCGCTTGATCGCATCTACCGGGTTGCGGCAGGCATCTGTTTCAGTGCCCTCACGCCCGCCCCAGAACACGTATACTTTCGCGCCAAGTTCCACCCCCAGGTCGATTGCCCGCATGGTTTTTTGGAGGGCGTATGCGCGGACCTTAGGATCGTTGCTGGTAAAAGCACCGTCCTTGAAGATTGGATCGCTAAAGAGGTTGGTGGTGGCCATTGGCACTACCAAGCCTGTGTCTTTGAGCGCCTGCTTGAAGTCGCGCACGATGCGATCTCGCTCAGCAGGGGTTGCATCAATAGGCACTAGATCGTTGTCGTGGAAGTTCACGCCATATGCACCCACCTCAGCGAGCAGGTGCACGATCTGCACAGGGGAGAGTGCTTCGCGCACCGGCAAGCCAAACGGGTCGCGTCCTACGTTCCCCACTGTCCACAGTCCGAAGGTGAAGCGATGTTCTGGTTTAGGTTCGTACATAATGTCCTCCGAAGTACCTCAAGTTAGGAGTGTATATCATTGTTTGCCGATGTAGAGGAATCAACCGGCTCGCTGCCAGTGCCAGCAATGCGCTGGATAAAGCGCACTTCGAGGTCAAGTGTCTGCTCAATTATCCAGCGGAATAGCTGCATGGTAATGTTCAGTGGCACATCGTATCGTTGTGCTGATCGCTTCACGCGCTGAAGCACTGTGCGCTCTCGTTCAGCGTCGCGCAAGGCAGCGCGCAGTCGCTGTGGGTCCATAGCAAGTGCCAGGATAGAGGGTTTGATTTGCAATTTGGAGTAAGCGATGAAAGCACCTAGGTAGATGCGTTCATTGAGGCGTGAGAGCAGGTCGGCATCAGTGTAAACGGTCTCGCCGTAGTAGTGGGGTTCGTCGCCAGGGCGGCACAGCTTTGGCAGCAAACTGGTGTAGAACTGAATGAGCTGATCGCGCGGTGGTGCCTCGATCACAGGTAAATGCGCTTGGGTGATGTGGCGTTGGACAGGGGAAGGGCGATCATGCCGGTAAAGTATGGGGTGCTGGTCGGGAATGTCATATCTGCCAAGTGAGGCATGATATTGCTCAAGCCCCTCCAATGCCCACTCCATCAGTGAAATGCCGGTTCGTCCAACAATTGGTATGGCATCAGGCTGGTATACAGCTTGATTCAAGGTGAACCATGATCGATCTTTCAGGCGCGCAACAATCTGCTCATCCAGCCTGTCTAGTTTCGCGCGAATGTTGCTGAGGGGCATCGGTGCAAACAGGCAATGAAGCGCTTTCAATCTTCCAGCCGCAGCATAGCCATAAATGCTTCTTGAGGGATTTCGACTGTTCCGAACATTTTCATGCGTTTCTTGCCTTCCTTCTGCTTTTCAAGCAGCTTGCGCTTGCGTGTGACGTCGCCCCCGTAGCATTTGGCCAGCACATCTTTGCGTAGCGCCGGCTTGGTCTCTCGTGCGATGATCTTGCCGCCGATGGCCGCTTGGATCGGAACCTCGAACAATTGACGTGGAATAGCATCTTTGATCTTTTTGCATAGTACTGCGCCACGGCGTTGTGCTTCATCGCGGTGTGTGATCATCGCCATGCTGTCGAGCGGATCACCGTTGATAAGGATGTCTAGTTTGACTAAATCGCCAGGCCGATAACTGTCGAATTGGTAGTCCAGCGACGCATAGCCTTTGGAGATGCTCTTCAGCCGATCGTAGAAGTCCACAATCAACTCTGCTAACGGCATAGCATATTTAAGGACAACGCGGTGTGCATCGAGATATTCCATGGACTCGCTGATGCCCCGCCGCTTGGTGACCAGTTCCATAATCGGGCCAATGTACTCTGCCGGGGTGAAGATTTCAATTTTCATCCACGGCTCGCGCATCTCGCGCAGCCGCGATGGATCAGGCATGTCGGCAGGGCGATCCACCTTGATTACCTCACCGTTGGTTAGCACAGCTTCATACTCCACGCTAGGGGCGGTGATCACCACGTCGAGGTTGTACTCACGTTCCAGGCGTTCCTGAACGATCTCCATGTGAAATAGACCTAGGAAGCCGACACGGAAGCCAAATCCCAAAGCCGAGCTGTTCTCCGGTTCGAAGGTGAGCGATGCATCGTTGAGCTGGAGCTTCTCCAGGGCATCTCGCAGCAGTGGGTAATCCTCGGCGTGGGTGGGAAAGATGCTAGCGAACACCATCGGCTTTGCGGGCTTGTAGCCCTTCAATGGCTCGGCAGGTCGTGCAGCGTCAAGCATAGTGTCGCCTACGCGGCACTCCCGCACGCTCTTCAGTCCAGTGGCGATATAGCCAACCTCTCCAGCACTCAGGTGGCCGGTGGGCGTCATGCGAGGGGTGAACACGCCGATCTCCACTGGTTCTGTTATGGCGCCGGTAGCAGCCATGCGCAACTTTGTCTTTAGCCCAACTACGCCGTTCATGATGCGCACATAAGCGATCACCCCTTTGTATGAGTCGTAGTGTGAGTCAAAGATCAGTGCTTGCAGTGGGGCTTCGCTGTCGCCTTTTGGGGATGGCACTTCTTGGATGATGCGTTCGAGCACTGCTTCAATGCCGATTCCTTCTTTGGCAGAAATGCGCAGCATGTGCTGCGGGTCGTCGCCCAGAAGGTTGCCGATCTCCTGAGCTACCTCATCAGGACGCGCATGAGGAAGGTCAATTTTGTTGATCACTGGAATGATGTGAAGTCCAGCCTCGAGCGCTAAATACAAGTTGGCCAGTGTTTGCGCTTCGATCCCTTGAGAGGCATCTACCACAAGCAATGCTCCCTCACAGGCGTTCAGCGCTCGACTGACTTCATAAGCAAAGTCTACATGGCCAGGTGTGTCAATCAGGTTTAACTCGTATTGGTTGCCATCTTTAGCCTGGTAGATCATGCGGACCGCGCTAGCCTTAATGGTGACGCCCTTTTCGCGCTCCAGCTCCATCGAGTCTAGGAGTTGTTCTTGCATGTCGCGCTTGCTGACTGTGCCGGTCAACTCCAGCAGCCGATCGGCGAGGGTGCTTTTGCCATGATCCACGTGCGCAATGATGCAAAAGTTGCGAATGCGCGAAAGGGCATCACGGACGCTGGGCGAATCAGGCTGGACAGTGATACTGCTCATGCACTTGAGATTATAGGGTGGCTTCCTTGAGCACTGCAGGGCTTGCCTCAGTTGCTCACGTTGAGCAGTGATTGAATGTCGTATTATTTACTAAACAATGATCCGCCATACGTGGCGCTTGGGTGACCTAAGCATTCATGCGATACGAGACAGCTCCTGAGAAGCAGCGCGCCTTTCTTGTGGGTGTCGAGTTTCGAGATCCAACTTGGCGCGCAAAACACGCCCATTTGACGCTTGAGGCGTCTCTGGCTGAGCTTGCGTTGCTGTGTCAGACTGCCGGCTTGGAGGTGGTTGGTCAAACCCACCAAGTGTTGTCGTCTCCCAATCCCAGCACGTTCGTTGGGCCTGGAAAGCTGGAGGAGATTATTGCTTGGCAGCGCGCCCTTGGGTTTAATGTGTTGGTTTTTGACGATGAGCTGTCACCTCGTCACCAGCGTGAAATCGAGGAAGCGCTGGGGGAGCAGGTCATGGTGCTTGATCGAGCTGCGCTGATTTTGGACATCTTTGCACAACATGCCCGCACGCGGGAAGGTGCGCTGCAGGTGGAGCTGGCGCAATACGAATACCGCAAGCCTCGTCTCACACGACTGTGGACTCACCTGGCGCGACAGTCAGGTGGCGGCGCTGGGCGCAGCGGTACGGGCGGCGTCGGGCTGCGTGGACCTGGCGAAACACAGCTCGAAGTAGACCGACGGCGCATCGAGGAGCGCATCCATCGCTTAAAGCGCGAGCTGGAGGAAGTGCGACGTCAACGTGCTGCGGCCCGTGCCCACCGAAAGCGCAGCGAAGTGCCGGTTGTTGCAATCGTTGGCTACACAAATGCTGGCAAATCTACTCTGCTGAATGCCATCGCCAAAGCTGATGTTTTGGCCGAGGATAAGCTCTTTGCTACCCTTGATCCCATCACACGGCGCGTCCGCTTGCCGCATGGCCATCAAGTCCTATTTACAGACACAGTCGGGTTCATTCAAAAGTTGCCCGCTCAACTCATCGCTGCTTTTCGCGCTACCCTGGAGGAGATCACCGAAGCTGATGCAGTGTTGCACGTGGTGGACATTTCTCACCCTCAAGCTGCTGAGCAGGCCCAGACAGTGATGGAGACATTGAAAGAGCTCGGCGCTGACGGCAAGCCCATGGTTATCGCCTTGAACAAGGCGGATCGCCTGGATGGGCCTGCAAGGCGACAAGTAGTTGCTGGCTTGCTGAGTGAGGGCATTTTCATCTCAGCGCTGCAGCGCGAAAATCTAGATGTGCTCCTCGCTGAAGTGGAAGCTGTGTTGTTTGAACGCTTTGTCCCTATCACTGTTCGGCTACCATACGGTGCTGGTGACGTCATGGCATTGCTACGGCGCGAAGGTGCAGTGGAAAGTGAGCTGCCAGAGGAGCGCAGCATACTGATCACTGGTCGTGTCCCAGGACGTCTGCTTGAGTTGCTCCAGCCATACCAGGTTGGGCGGTAGGGAGTGGTCTCGTTCAGCACAGCGGTTAACAATCTTGTTTAAGCAGGAGGTCTAGCTTTGAATTGGTCCTTTCGCGTCGCGCGAGTGCGCGGTATTGACATCAAGGTTCATGTCACGTTTTTCTTGATCCTGTTGCTGGGTGCATTCCAATGGTCCAGCAATACGCCAGATAGCCCCATGGAGGGGGCTATTTTCGGTGTGGTGTTGATGATCTTGCTTTTCACTTGTGTCACACTGCACGAATTGGGTCACAGCATTGCCGCGCAACTTTTTGGCATTCCCGTGCGCGAGATCGTCCTACTGCCGCTGGGTGGCGTTGCCCTGATCAGCAAGAACCCTGAAAAGCCCTTGCACGAGCTGGTGATAGCGCTGGCCGGCCCTGCAGTCAATGTAGTGATAGCCGGCGTGTTGTTCTTCGTGAATGGAGCAGTGTTGCGCGGCATGATGCTCGACGGCCGCGGCATGTTGAGCGATGTGCTAATGCGTCCATCTTTGGAAGCGC
This sequence comes from uncultured Anaerolineae bacterium, assembly GCA_938028725.1. Taxonomy (GTDB): domain Bacteria; phylum Chloroflexota; class Anaerolineae; order J036; family Brachytrichaceae; genus CALIMH01. The sequence continues at coordinate 101,152 of CALIMH010000009.1, forward strand.
TTTTGCTGTGGCTTATGGCGGCGAATGTCACCCTTGTAGTGTTCAACATGATCCCGGCCTTCCCGCTGGACGGTGGCCGAGTGTTGCGCGCCATCCTAGCCGCGATCATGGGCTTCCCACGAGCCACGCGCATTGCAGCCACCATCGGTCAAGTCGCAGCGTTTGGTTTGGGACTGCTTGGCTTTACCTCTGGCAATTTCATCCTACTGCTGATCGCGCTGTTCATCTTCTTCGGCGCAGGTCAGGAAAATGCGCAGGCCATATCCAAGACTGTGCTGCGCACGAAACGGGTTGGCGATGCCTACAACCGCCACGCATTGAGCTTACAACTTGGTGATCGCGTGAGCCGAGTGGTGGATTACTTGCTCACTAGCTACCAACCTGACTTTGCAGTGATGCAAGGTAACAGAATCATCGGCATTGTCACTCGTGAAGACGTGATGCGCGCACTTGCTACCAGCCCGGATGACTGCTACGTCACTGAGATTATGGACCGCAATATCCATCGTGTTCAGGCCAGTCAGTCGCTGGATGAAGTGCGCGCATTTATGACGGAACATGGCACGCGAGTTGTGGCAGTGTTCGATGGCAACGAGTATCTTGGCTTGGTAAGTGTTGAAGACATTCAAGAAGCTTTTGCCGTGCTCACCTTTGTAGAGCGTCAACAGCAGATGCGCACTCGACGCGCTTGACAGTTCGCTGTGCGAATAGTTGTTTTTGGTGCGGGGGCAATCGGGCGATGGCTTGGCGTTGCAGCCCAACAGGCGGGCCACACTGTAACCTGGGTCGGTCGCCAGCCTGTTGTTGAAGCGTTGCGTCAGGGCAACGGAAAGGTTCTTTTCCCAAATGGCGAAGTTTGGACATTACCTCCTGCACTTGCAGCAACGCGCGTAGAAGAGGTTCCACCAGGTCAAGATGCTGTTTTGCTCTGTGTCAAAGCATACGACGTAGAAGCTGCCTGTCTCGAATTGCGGTGCTCCGGCTTTTTGACCGAACACATGCGCGTCCTCACTTTCCAGAATGGGATTGGCAGTGAGGAGCTTGCTGCTGCCATTCTCGGAGAACAGCGCGTGATTCCCGCCACTTTAACTGTTCCACTCACCGCAGAAGGCGTAGCTGATGTTCGGGTACAGCGAGCGGGTGGTGGTGTTGGATTGGCTTTGCTGGGCCATCGCGATGCGCGCAGCGCAGCACTGTTGGATGAGTTCTGCACCATTGCGATGTGGCATACGCGGCTATACGCTAACTGGCAGGCCATGAAATGGTCAAAGCTGTTGCTGAACTTGGTCGGGAACGCCGCTGGTGCCGTGTTGGAATGCGATGTGCCGACCCTACTGCGCGATCCACTGGGTTTAGCTGTGGAGATTCGCGCGCTGCGTGAGGCAGAGCAAGTGATGCGTGCCTTGGGCATTCGTGCTGTGAATTTGCCGGGCGCACCAGCCGCCTGGTTCGCGTTTGCTCTGCGTTGGGCGCCAGATGTGGCAGCGCGCTATCTGTTGCGTCGCTTTTTCACTCGCGCACGCGGTGCCAAGCAGCCCTCTCTACATTACGATGTGTGGCATAAGCGTGGACGTTCTGAGATCAAATTTCTCAATGGTGCGGTTGTGGTAGCTGGTCGCCAAATTGGCGTGTCTACACCAGTCAATGCTGTGCTCAGTGAGCTACTTGAACGAATGGCTCTTGGCGAGATGCTCCCACTGGAGGCGCGTCGTAAACGCTTGGAGGAGGCACTGGCTCCGACGTCATTGCATTAAAAGTCTTCTCTCCCTGCTGTGAAGTTCAGACGAGGAAGATTCGCTCACCTGAAAAGACCTGACTGGCTGCTGATCGGATGTGCGCTAGCCATCACTTGGACTGGTGCGCTTTCGCTGAGCATACAACGTGCAAGTGCATTGTTTCTGGCACAAGCGTTGCTGACAAGCAGCCTTGCAGTAGTTGGACAGTGGTCCTTGAATCGCTATTTGCCTGCCGGCGATCGCTTTCTGTTTCCACTTGCAATGCTGCTGAGCTCGTTTGGTTTGCTTTCGCTAGGGCGGACTGCTCCGAATTTCTTACCTAGGCAGATGCTCTGGTTGTTGTTTGCAAACGCCGCGTTCTACATTGTTGTTGCTGCGCGGCGATCGATGTTTTACTGGCTACGTCGTTTCAAATACACGGTACTTGCAGCAGCGTTGCTTCTGCTGATGGCCACACTGTTGCTAGGTGTGAACCCATCTGGCAGTGGGCCGCGCTTGTGGTTGAACCTGGGTGGTGCGTTGTTTGTCCAGCCCTCTGAGCTGCTGCGGCTTTGCGTGATGGCGTTTTTGGCCTCACACTTTGCCACCGCAGAGCGTGCGGCCTCCGGGGGAGCCTTTCGGTCTGCCGATAAGGTGACTTGGGGGGCGGCAGGTCTGGTCGTGCTGGCATCTGCTGCACTGCTGATAATTCAGCAGGATTTTGGCTCTGCTTCAATGCTGGCGCTCACTGCATTGGGAATGACGTTTTTGGCGCGTGGCCCCTCGCGCTGGATTGCAGCCTCGATGGCATGCTTTGTGATTGCGACGGTTGCTGCAGTATTAATTTCGCCGCGTCTAATGCAGCGGATCGCGACCTGGCTCAACCCTTGGCTTGATCCGCGCGGGGCCTCTTTTCAGATTAGCCAATCGCTGATCGCAATAGCTGAAGGTGGGCTGCTAGGCCGTGGGCTTGGACAAGGCATGCCAGATTACGTACCAGCAGTTCACACCGATTTCCCCTTTGTGATGATTGCAGAAGAGATGGGGGTGCTCGGTGGCGCTGTCGTACTTACGGCTTTGTATGTATTGGTGATGCGCATATGGCGGGTGAGCGTGCATGCTTCTTCCTGCTACGCTGTCCTTCTAAGTGGTGGCACAGCGCTTTCAATGGCTTTGCAAGCGTTTGTGATCCTGGGGGGCAATATGGCTCTGCTCCCACTCACAGGCGTGACGGTGCCATTTGTCAGCTACGGAGGCACGTCGCTGCTGGTGAATTGGCTTTGCGTGGCTTTTGCGGTCGCGCTCTCGGCAGAAAACACACAACCAACCGTTGTCGAAAGTTCATGTGTTGGCACGCGTCGCTCAGCCCAACAACTGGCTCGCTTGACGTTGCTTGGGACGGTTTTGTTGGTTGCTGCACTGGTGCGGTGGGGCATATTGTCGCCGTCACTTCGTCTGCGTGATGACAACCCCCGTCTCATCATAGCGGAGCGCGCTACCATGCGTGGCCCAATTCTGGACCGCTATGGCCGTTGGCTAGCCTACAGCACTTGTGTGGGCAGTGAGCAGCCGATGGTCCCTTGCGCACGCCCTCTGCCAGACCATCGCTACGAACGAGTGTATCCAGCGCCGGAAGCATCCCATGCAATTGGCTACTACTCTTTTCGTCATGGGTTAGCTGGCGCTGAAGCATTCGGAGATGTGACTTTGCGCGGCTCACGCGCCTGGTGGCAAGAATGGCTGCATGAGCTGCAAGTTGGCGAGCCAATTACGCTGACTCTTGATTTGCAACTGCAGCGACGTTTGCTGAAAGAGCTGCGCACCCGTGCCAACTGCAGCTCTCATGAGCTTGGTATTGGCGCGGTGGTTGCTCTCGATTGGCGCACCGGCGAGTTGCATGCTCTGGGCAGTGTCCCCTATTTCAACCCCGCTGCGCTTGATGCTGAGTGGGAGAAGCTACGGCGTGACCCCAGCGCACCTCTCCTGAATCGAGCAACTCAGGGCTTGTATCAGCCTGGGGCATTGCTAGAGTGGTTGCTAAATCTGCGCGGTCTTCCAGCTACATCAGATAGCCTAGCAGCACTGGGTTGGCATCAGCCTTTGTCGCTGTTCGATGACGTAGCGCGCTCGGAACTTCCGGCGCACACAACAATCAGTGAAACGCAGGGGCAGGGTAGCTTCCGGGCAGTGCCGCTGCGAGTAGCTGTCACTGTCGCTGAGGTAGTGGCTGGCAAACCGGTTGTCCCCACTTTGTACGCTGTTTCAACCGTTGTCCCTGCTTTGCCTGCCAGATACCTTGAAAACCAACTGCCGTTTGAGTCTCGTGCAGTAGCAGGACCAGGGCGAGAGGTTTGGTGGCATGTGCGCTTGGAGGGAGACCATGTGATCGTGATGGTGTCTGAGATGCCTTGCTAAATCATCTGCACATGCAACGAACGATTTGCTTAAGAACTCAACTCACCAGGTCTACGCTATCTGAACTGTCTGAGACATCGGAATTGGCGGCGTTCTGCTCGCCCTTTGATTCGCTTTTGGCCTGCATCTTTCGGCGCTGGCGGCGCGAGAGTTTGACTTCTGTGCCAATGTAGCGCTTGGCTTGTTCGAGCTTCTCTTCTGCCTCTCCTAGCCATTCACGCGAAAAGGAAAATAGCAGTTTGCTGAAAGACTCAAGGACATCGTAGATGGCCGAAAGCTGAGGTTGAAACCTGGGCATCTCTTCTTCTAGACTGAGCAGATTTTGCTCATATCGGCTGATGCGCTTGTCGCGCTCGTGCCACATTTCGTTCTGCTGGATAGTGAAGTCCCCAAAACTTTTCTCTACCTTTGCTTGAAAAGCCTCATAGCTGCGCCAGGCGCGTGTTTCAGCATCGCGTTGTAGCTCGAAAAGCTCTTTGATGCGTGCCTCGATCCGCTCCTCAAAGTCCTTTAACTGACTGATCTCCCGCTTGACTTCCTCGCGCATCTGAAAGTAACCGGTCACCTGCTGTGCAATCTCATCAGCGCGTTCCTTAAGCTTTTCAAGTATCTCCCTGTATTCAATAATTTGTCGCTCTTGCTGGACGGCAGACAGTCGCTGCTTTTCCAGCAATTCGTTTTGCGCCTCTAGTGCGCGGACTGCTTCTTCGATTTCTGTGTGTTTGCGACGCACTGCCTCATCAAGCAGCAGAAGACGTGGAGGGAGAGCTTCGATCTGTCGCTTGAGAGAGAGGAACTCCTGTTCCAGCGCTGCAATGCGTTTGGCGTCTTGACGGCGCTGCTCCTCTAGGTAGGAGATTTGTGTAACAGGTATGTCCTGTCTGCGTTCAATTTCTAACACTTGAGCTTGAAGGCGAGATAGGTTCTCGTTGAGACGCGCGTCTTCGCTGCGGCGTGCATCCAACTCATCGGCATAGCGTGCATATGTTTTTACCTCCCTTTTCAACTCTGCAATCTGGCGCGTCAGGGACTCAAACTCAATCTGGCGATTGCGATTCATCTCGCCCTCTGATTTGGCGCGCTGCTCCTCTTTGCGTTCGAGCACCTGCAATAGCTCAGTGCGTAGTTGTTCGATTGCAGAAGTCCAGCCTGCTGCGCGCGTGAGTTGAACACGTAGCTCATTCAAAGCTGTTTCGGTAGATTGGATGATGCGATTGCGCACTTCTACCTCGCGGGCTAAGCTGTCCACACGTTCTTGGAGTTGGGCGAGCAAAAAGCGATCCTTGCGTCGCTCCTCGTCAAGATACTGCACTAAGCCGGTCAGCCTATCGAGTTCCATGGAATCTATGACCGTTCAACTCACAAATAGATCACTGGTGTTGCCACATACGTCCACCATCAAGCATGATGCAATCGCCGTTGATGAATGGTGGACCGGCTACCAAGAAGAGCACTGTTTCTGCCACCTGTTCAGCGCTGCCTAGCGCGCGCAGCGGATTGGTTTCGCGCAACGCTTCCCATTCCGCATCGGAGTAGTCAGGCGGCTTAAGCACAGGACCAGGGCACACAGCATTGACGCGCACTTTAGGGCCTAAGTTCAACGCCTGCGAGCGAGTCAGTGCAAGGAGTGCGGCTTTGGATATTCCGTGCGCCACGTAATTGCGCCAAGGGTAAAACGCCCCCTCGTCCACAAGGTTAACAATTACACCGCCATCGCCGGCGATCATCGCGCGCGCAATCACCTGGCTCAACGCAAAGGGAGCTTTGAGGTTCACGTTAAATGCGGCGTCGAACTCAGCTTCGCTGGTTGAAAAGTAGTCGTTTGGCACGAAACTTGATGCGCTATTGACCAGCACATCCACGTGCCCGAAGTGCTCCAGTGCTGCCTCTCCCAGCTTAGTGGCGGCGTCCCACTTTTCTAGGTTGGCTTGATACAACATCACCCGCCGCCCTAACTGTTCGATCTCCTTAGCTGTTTGTTGAGCAGCCGCCACGCTTCGACCATAGTGCAGAACGATATCAGCACCCTCTCGTGCTAGAGCAAGCGCAATCGCTTTGCCAACACGATGCGCAGCGCCGGTCACTAGTGCGACTTTCCCTGTCAACTTCATGGGGGCATGTTACACCAAACCCACTTCGATAGCACAGTCGTAGCCTCGTCAAGAGATAGATTGTTCGAGTTGGCTAAGCAATGTGCGGGCGTCGTGATCGAGTGGGTTTGCCAGGATTGCGCGTCGGAATGCTGCGATAGCCATGCGGGTCTCCCCACGGCCTTGGTAGATCAAACCGATGTTGTAAGCTACGCTATGAGCAAGAGGATCGATCTCGAGCGCACGTTCAAAAGCTTTCAAGGCGCGCATTTGTTGTTCTTCAGTAGCGGTCAGCAGATTGCCTAGGTATGCCGCCCCAAGATTAGCCCAAAGCCGGGCATTATCTGGAAACTGCCGCAGCGCTGCTTCTAGAATCGCAACAGCATGATGATGCTTGCCGGCTAGAATGTAAGCGCCGCTGAGGTTGAGCACAATGTCTGGGTCATCTGGCTTCAAGCGATGCGCCCGCTGTAGCAGTGGCAACGCTTCTAACGGCTTGCCCTCTAACAGAAGGCGGCTGCCTTGCTGAAGGCTCTCGCGCAGCGATTGATGATAGCGCTCTTCAAGCCAGCGATGAAGTCTTGATAACTCGGAGTCGAATTCTGTGTCACTCATGTTTAGAAACCTTCCAGTTTGCTTAGGTCGGCGATACCGTCGGCCAGCTCCACGACTTGCATCACGAGGGCAAGGCGGCTGTGGCGTACTCTCTCATCCTCTACCATCACCATGACGCTATTGAAGAACGTGTTGATGAATGGGATGAGTTGATGGAGCACCTTAACCAGTGAATCCACGTCATGCGGTTTAGGTTGCGCGCGAATAGCAGCGTGAAGCGCTTGAGATGCTGGTGCGTCGTCTGCTATGTCAGTGGCGGTCACGTGGTGGCCACGGGCGATGCGCGCACAGCGGGCATATGCAGCGAGGATCATGGTCCAATCGGCCCTTTGCATGACGCGATCAAGCTGTACCAGATTGTGTTCTGCTCGAGAGGGGTTGTCGCCTATCACGCTTAGAATAGCCTCCACAACATCGTGCCGAAAGCCTCTCTCTAGGAAGATTTGCCGTTCGCGATCCAGCACAAAAGTATGGGCAGCGTGCAGCATCTCTGCCTCTGCCGGGATGGGGAGAAGTTCAGCAGCGATGCGCAAACCCTCCAACACAGAGAACTCCTGCTTGCGCGCGAGTAAACACTGTATCAAGCCAATAGCAGTACGGCGTAGTGCAAAGGGATCTGCATTGCCCTTGGGCGCAACACCAGCAGCGAATAAGCCGGCTAGACTGTCCAGACGATCAGCCAAGCCAACTAAGAAGCCGGGAGTTGTCTGTGGCAACGCATCTCCTGAGAAGCGCGGCAATAGATGCTCAAAGATGGCCTCTGCCACCGCTTCGCGGTCAGCGTCTTGAGAGGTTTTGAGATGATACTCACGTCCCATCACGCCGTGCAGCGCCGTGATCTCTATCACCATTTGGGTCGCAAGGTCTGCTTTGCAAAGCCTGGCGGCTTTGCACGCTATACGTCGTGTGGACTCATCGGTTACCTGCATCATGTCCGCCAAGCGCTCGACAAGCTTAGTAATGCGTCGAGCCTTGTCGCCGATGCTGCCGAGCTTCGCTTGGAAGACGATCGTATCCAGCCGTGGTAGATATGCTTCAAGTGGCTTTTTTATGTCTTCGCGGTAGAAGTATGCTGCATCGGCGAAGCGAGCGTTCACCACGTCCTCGTTGCCTTTGCGCACCAAGTCGTTATGCGCTTGAGGGCCGTTGCGGATAGTGATAAAGTAGGGCATCAGTTCGTCAGGATTGTCCGGCCGTAGCAGCGTCATATAGCGTTGCTTCTTGCGCATCACGCTGGTCAGCACCGGAGCGGGCAGGCTAAGATATTCTTCTGGGAAACCGCATAGGATGGCAGTCGGTTGCTCCACAAGGTGTGTGACTTCCTCCAGTAAATCCTCGTCAAGGCTGAGCTTGGCGTTTACCTGATCGGCCAGCGCCTGCGCCTGTCGAAGAATCTCGGCCTTGCGTGCTCTGGCATCGCCGATAATGCGATGTGCTTTCAGTAATTCTGGATAGTCCCGGGCGTGTCTGATCTCAAAGCGGGGCGAGCCCTCGCCGCGAGATCCCCAACTGCTTCGACCACTTCGCACGCCCGCAAACTGAAATGGCACTACCGCCTTGCCAAGCAACGCCACAATCCAGTTGATGGGCCTTGCGAAGGCAACGTTGCTGGCGTTCCAGCGCATGGTTTTCTCAAACGTGATCTGGCTAAGCGTACTGGGAATGAGCTTCTGCAATAGCTCAAATGCAGTCTGTCCGCGCTGTGTTTGTCGTGCGTAGACATACGCGCCGCTACCTTCTTCCTTCACTATCAACTGCTCGACAGCAACTCCTAGTCGCCGCGCAAAACCGACCGCGGCCTGGGTTGGATTACCTTCGCTGTCAAATGCAGTGCGAGCGGGTGGTCCTTTGACCCAAACGTCTAAGTCTTGTTGACGCGGGGCGACATCGCTGATGAGAACAGCTACACGCCGCGGGGTCGCAAAAGTGATGAGGTCACCATGCGGAATGCGCGCTGCTTCTAGGGCGCTGACTAAGCGATCGCGGAGCTGGGCCTCACAGATAGGTACGTCGCCGGCGGGCAGCTCCTCAACGCCGAGTTCCACAAGTAGCGTCTCTGGTTCTTCCAGTGCTACATCATCAGGTGCTGTCTCTAGGCTGGCGGGCTGATCGTGCTGTGCTGAAGAACTGGCTGTGAGCCAGGGGAATCCGATCTCTTCTCGCTGGGCAATGTAGGTGAGCGCCACCTGGCGGGCGAGGTCGCGCATGCGCGCGATAAATCGTTGACGCTCAGTGACTCCAATCGCGCCACGTGTGTCCAAGAGATTGAAGGTGTGAGAACATTGGAGCACGTAGTCGTGTGCTGGCAGTACTAGCTTGTGCTCTAAAGCGCGTAGGCATTCGCGCTCGTAGCATTCGAATAGCGTTTGTAAGGTGGGAACGTCAGCCCATTGGAAAGCGTAGGCGCTGCGCTCTTGTTCATCGCTCAGTCGCACGTCACCGTAAGAACGCTGCGAGTCCCACCTTAAGTCAAATACACGCTGCACGCCTTGTAGTGCCATGGCGATGCGCTCTAAACCATAGGTGATCTCCAAGCAGGTTGGATTTAAAGTGACACCCCCTACCTGCTGGAAGTAGGTGTACTGAGTGATTTCGAGACCATCGAGCCACACTTCCCAACCAAGTCCCCATGCCCCAATAGTCGGTTGTGTCCAGTTGTCTTCAACAAATCGAATATCGTGTGCGCTTAGGTCAATACCGATAGCGCGTAAGCTTTCCAAGTACAGCTCCTGCGAGCGTTCTGGTGATGGCTTCAGAATGACTTGAAACTGCGTGTGAGTGTAGAGGCGATTGGGGTTTTGGCCAAAGCGGCCGTCATCAGGTCGAACCGACGGTTCAACATAAGCGACTTTCCATGGCTCTGGACCGAGAACTCGTAGGAATGTGGCAGGGTTCATCGTTCCGGCGCCGACCACTTGGTTGTGAGGCTGCCAGATTAAGCAGCCGTGATCTGCCCAGAACTGTTGCAGCGTCAAGATCAGGTCTTGAAAGGTGCTCATGATGACACCACTCGCGTTGAGTGTGCTGTCTTGCCACTATGAAGCATCTCATACAGTTCTACAAACATCGCAGCTGACCACAACTGGATAAAACAGAGACCGCTGGGTATGAGCTCTTTGAACGTGCCGAGCTGCCCGGGCGCTGTCAGAGTGGATGCGATGTTTTGCAACAGCCGCACTCCAACCTCGTGATCACCCATGGTGATAGCAGTTTTGGCCAATAGTGCGGTTGGCAGTGTCCAGACCCGTTCATCTGCTCCGAGGGTGTGAGGCATCCCATATTCATTCACCCAGCCTTGGATGATGGTGTCCAAAACGCGACGTGCACGTTCGGGGCTTGCAAGCCCTACCTCGAGCGGCACGATCTGTGTCCAGTGCTTGTCGAGCTGCCTTCGCCCATCCCAGTCAAGCGAGTCTGCATATAAGCCGGCCTCGTCGATCCACCAATCATCTTCAAACCTCGCGGCGATGCGCTCAGCCCAGGCGAGTGCATCGGCAGCGTCCGCCGCGTAGTCAAAGTCGCTGTCCACGGCTTGCAGGTGTCGGGCAAGGGATGCAAAATCGTGCAGTGCACGCCAAGTGTAACAGACCGTATCAAGTTTAATTGGCGCCATGCCCTCCTTCTCGACCATTGCATTGCCAAACGGGTAATCAGGAAACTTGGATTGCGGGAGAGTGAAAGCGCCGCGTAGGTAGTTCAACAAGCTGGTGCGACAAGCCAGATACATCTCCTTGGCAAACTTTCCTGTATCTTCAGTTAGCTCAACCACACGTCGCACTGCGCTCACGAATTGCGGTATCTCTTGTGTGTTGCCGGGATGGAAGACGTTTCCATCGGGAAGCACTTCGTGTGGCACGCGCCCGCACTGGCGCAGCGCAACATTGCGCAACGCATGCAGGGCATCAATAGCTAGGTCGCTGCGACCGGCCAAGCATAAGCCCCCAACACTGTATGCCACGTCGCATCCAAATAGATTGGGATATTCTGGTAGACCGCTGATTGGGTAGTGTCCAATTTGAAGATCAGCCTCAAGTAACTTGATGTTTAGCAGCGCACAGCGGTAAGCAGCTTCTAGTGAATCCCCTCGTAGCCGATCTGGCCTGGAGGCTAGGTAATAGACCTCTCGTTTGTGGGCTTGGCGTGGCTGTATCGCCTGAAGCAGTTTCCTCGCTTGCATTTGTGCGCCATGTTCTCCGCCAACGTGCGTGGCATATACGACAACGCGAGTGGTGAGCTGCTCGCCAGGCTTGAGGGTGCAGGATTGCCTCAACCCGCCCTCTGCGACTACGGCGACAGCGCGCTCTGGGTAGGCTGAGTCAAAAGCGATTAACATGGAGGGACTTTCTCGCGTAATAGTTTTGCCGCTTAGCATTGTGCTCATCCAGCATGGCCGCAGGTTAGGAACAACGTGATAAGCCAAGCACACTTCTTGCTCTGTCTCATCGAGATTGTTGATAGCAATCTGGATAAATAAAGCCGGCTCTTCCTCATCCACCCATTCCAACTCGTGGATCATGAGAGTTCCTCTTTTCCGCACACGTTCTACACCCCAAAACATGCCTTTGAACTCAACCAGCTCTGCGGTTTCTCCGTTGATGGACAACCCCCAGCTATCGAGCGCTTTGAAAGGTTGTGCCCAGAGGCCACCCATTTCTCCCACCAGGTGTGCTTCACCCACCTTCGGTGGTGCGCCGCTCATCATGCCGATGGCGTACATTCGCTTCCCAGAGAGCACGTAGGGATGATCCTCTTGAAGTGTTGCAGTGAGATGGATGTTGTCAAAGCATAGACGTTGGAGCATAAGAAACCCTCACAGACATGTTTACCGCATGATGCCCTCTATCCATTGCAGACCGCTGGCGCAAGCCCAAGCGATAATGACCATGCGAACCAGTTTGCCTCCTAGCGTTGACAGGAAAAACACCCCAACTGGCATTTTGAGCGCGCCAGCGATCGTGCCACCGATGTCAAAAAATGGATTGGGCAACAAAGACAGCACAAATATGACCCAGCCACCAAACCTCCTCATGAGTTGGTGCAACTGCTCATATGTTTTGCCGTGCGGTAGAAAGGCCCCTCCGCCGTAGCCAGCTAGATAACCCGTGACTTCGCCTAAAGAAGACCCAAATCCAGCAACTAGCCCAGTGGAAAGAATGCCATACATCGGCCCGCTTGCACACGCAATTACAAACGCCGGCGCTGGCACCAACACAGTAGCGTTGCCCAAGAAGCTCAGCGCAAAAACGCCAAATAAGCCTAAGCCTCGTAACGTTGTGAGCACCTCACGGAATTGGGAGGTGATCACAATTACAGCGACGCTGATCAAGAGCGCCAGCACCAGTGATATTAGTGCTCGCCTATCAATCGGCTTTTTGAGTGAAGCAGCGCGAATGGTAGCTTGCCGAGATGAATCCAATTGGGCCATAGGTTGCGATGTCAACCACCACTCATTGCAGGTATCAAGTGCACTTCGCTGGAATCCCGTACGGGCTGTCGCAGGCCTTGTTTGCTTGTCACACCATCCACCACTAGAGAAATGGTGGGTCTAAGCTGACCACTAGCAACCAACCTAGCTCTTATGCCAGGATAACGTCGCTCGAGATCATCTATTAACTCGCCTACATTGCTGCCGTTGGCTTGCACAAAGGCGGCACCGTTTGTGAGTGTGCGAAGCAGAGCCGGAATCCATACAGTTGCCATATGCGGAGAAGTGTAACCACTTCATCGGAGTGGGCTTTTAACTTTTACGCCAGTGCTCAACGGATCTTGCCAGTGCTTGTTGGGACTCTTGCAGCGCTGCTTCACCAAATGCTGAACGCAGCATAAGGATCAGCTTGGCGTTCGTCTCGATACGTTCGACAGCGTCGAAGACGCTGTCGAGATCACAGCCCACACAGAAAATGCCATGCCATGGAGCAAGCACCGCAGCAGCTTGTTGCTTCATGCGTGTTTCCTGCCCGCGCAGTGCCTCCGAGACCAGACTGGCTAATTCACTGCTGTGAGCTGGCGCAAACTGCGTCACGCCTATCACACCAAACTTTAGCGTTGCCTCAAGCACTGGTGGAATGGGTTGACGCATGACGCAGAAGGCTAGCACATGTAAGGGATGGGCGTGAATGATCGCTCTCGCTTCAGGAAAGTCAGCGTACACTCGCAAGTGTACCTTGCTCTCGCGAGAAATCGCGCCCTCTCCGTGCATGACATTGCCCTGCAGGTCTGTGACCAGCACCTCCTCAGCAGAGAGCCGCCAGCGTCGGCGCTGGCCACTGTATCGGGGTGTGATGCAGATATGGCTGCTGACTCGTGCACTGATATTGCCGCCGGCGGCGTCGGTCAGGCGTTTCTCATAGAGCAACTGGCCGAGCACTGCAATCTTCGTGCGCACAGCCTGTATCTCCGCCGATAGTTCTGAGATTGTCATAAGCAAGTGTCATCGTCTGCCCTTTACAGAGACAGCGAATTGGCTCGCCCCATAGGATAACATCACAGCACATGCATATCACTAGCCGAACAAATCCACGTGTCAAGCACGTAGTAGCACTACGAGAAAAGAAACAGCGAGACTCAGAGGGATTGATGCTGGTTGAGGGATTCGATCCGCTCACCCTTGCCCTGGATTGTGGTGTGCGACCTCGGGAGGTGTATGTTTGTCCTGAGCTATTCAAACCTGCGCATGCTCCTGATGCTCATGCCAAACTGCTCGATCGGGTGAAGGTGTTGTCTAACTTCGTTGCCACCACTTCGCGGCCTGTCTTCGAGAAAATGGCCTATCGAGATGGCCCGGATGGTTGGTTGGCTGTAGTGGACCGGCCCCATTTCAGCCTGTCCGGCATAGTCCTACCAGACGCGACAAGCCGGCCACCGCTGATACTTGTCGCGGAGGCAGTGGAAAAGCCGGGCAATATTGGCGCAATGTTGAGAACGTGCGACGCGGTGGGTGCGGATGCGTTTCTATTTTGTGACCCCAAAGCAGATATAACCAATCCGAATGTTGTGCGAGCTTCTCAGGGCACTTTGTTTAGCCTAGGTGTTGCTTGTTGCTCTAATGAGCAAGCGTTTGAGTGGTTGCGCGCACACCGCATTCGCATCATTGCAACGACCCCTAATCTGATATCAGGTGTGCCTCTGCATGAGTATACCAATATTGACATGACCGGCCCCTGTGCAATTGTGGTAGGTGAGGAGAAATACGGTCTCTCCAAGTTTTGGCTAAGCCGTTGTGATCTTGCAGCTCAGGTGCCGATGTTTGGGCGGATCAACTCGCTGAACGTGGCGACTGCAGCTGCATTGCTGCTATACGAGGCCTTGCGTCAGCGTCGTTCTCAGCATCAGCTTAATGCTGCACGATAATATGCGCGCATCATGAGCAACTGTCAGCCGGTCATTCGACTTGATCGGGTGTCGAAAGCATATGACGAGGGTGATGCGCGCCGCATAGTGTTGCATCATGTCTCCCTGACGATCTGCAAGGGTGAGTTCGTGGTTCTGCTAGGCAAGAGCGGCAGCGGGAAAAGCACACTGCTGAACTTGATCGGCGGCATTGATGTGCCAACTGAAGGTGATATTTGGCTTGGGGAACATTGCATCACGGCTTTGAGCGATCATGAGCGTACGTTGCTTCGCCGTAAGTACATCGGCTTTGTCTTCCAAGCCTTCAATCTCATTCCAGTCCTCAATGTGCTAGAGAACGTGATGCTGCCACTTGAGTTGTCCGGCGCTCGTGGTGGAGAGGTGCGCGCGCGCGCACAATCGCTGCTGGAGCAGGTTGGGCTAGCACATCGCATGTCAGCGTTCCCAGACCAGTTAAGTGGTGGCGAGCAGCAGCGCGTTGCCATCGCGCGCGCACTAATCAGCGATCCACTTGTGGTTTTGGCCGATGAGCCAACCGGCAATCTTGATTATGAGACCGGTCAGACAGTGCTGGAGTTGTTAGACACGCTAACCCGCCGCGCCGGTAAAAATCTCGTGATGGTTACTCACAGCGAAGACGTGATTGGCATTGCCGACCGTGTGCTGCGGCTGCGAGACGGTCACTTGATTGAGTCTCCAGCGACCTCCCCAGCTCCTAATGGCAGAGCGAGCACCCAGTATGTTACGTCTGCATAACTATGCGCATGCGATGCAGCTCTGTGTGCGCTTGATGCAATTGCTCCGCACACCTATCGTTTTGAGATTGAGAACTTGTTCTGCTCACCACTTTTGACTCACCAGACTAAGCGAACAAAGCGCAGCTTTTCGATAGTGTGAAACTCGCCTCCTCCTTCATGGCGGTTGAATTCGTAAACTCGAATTTCTTTTGGTCCGCGCCAGTAATTAAAAGCTGCGAATACTGTGGACGGCGGGCAGATTTCATCCATCAGCCCGACGGAGAATAGAGCGCTTGCTTCAGCTCGCGCAGCAAAGTTCAATCCGTCGTAATAGCCTAGCACTTGAAAGACATCGTTGACGCGATTGCGATGCACCTGCAAGAATTTCTGAATCTCTACGTAGGGGCTGCTGTCAACCAGTGTCACCGCTCGACGGAAGTGACACAGGAAAGGTACATCAGGCATAGCTAGCTTTACCGTCTTGGGTAGCAGGCCACTAACAGCGATAGTGATTCCTCCACCTTGGCTATTGCCGGTGCATGCAATTCGATCTGGATCAACGGCGTCATGTAATTGTGCAGCTTCAACAGCACGGCATGCATCAACAAAAACTCGGCGGTAGTAATAAGTGTTGCGGCTAAGAATGCCGCGCGTCATGAAACCTGGAGAATGAGGGTTACTGCCCTCCGGCTCAGGGTCTGGGGTGTCGCCATGAGACCAACCGCTGCCTTGACCACGGGTGTCCATTATGAGATGCGCGTAACCGGCGCTGCTCCAAAGTAGCCACTGTGGTGGAAATCCGCGACCGCCGCCATAACCGATGAACTCCACAATACATGGCAATTTTCCATTCCGATGCCGAGGCAATAGCAGCCATCCTTTCACAGGTTGACCGCCGTAGCCATTGAAGGTAACATCAAAAGTCTCTACTGTTTGCAGTCCAAAGTCCACTGGCTCGAAGCGAACGTGAAGAGGAGACGAGCGCGCTTCTGTGAGCGTCGCTTCCCAGAATCTGTCAAAATCCTCAGGTTCTTCTCGATTGGGGTAGTAGTGCCTCAATTCCTCAAGGGGGAGATCGAAGAAGGCCATGCGACGATCATAGCGGATGATTGCACCGATAAATGGCGCTACTGCCAATACGGAAGACCAAGTCACAAACAGCAGCAATGCGGTCGTGTGTTGCCTCTCCAAAGCGTGCCAGTTCCAATTGACCAACGATGACGTACTCGACTCTAGCGGCTTTGAGCAATTGGCGTAGCAATTGAGGATCGTCGGTCTGGTATACCTGCGCGACTAACGCATGGCGTTCCCGTGCAAGCGCTAAATCACCTCGCCATTGATGTTGATGCCCTCCCCAGCCCAGCAGGGTGGGTAGCCCTGTAAAAGCCGATATGCGGCCGGTATGTTCATATGCTCCAAGCGTTGAGGCCTCAACAATGAAAGGGGCGCCGCTTACGTTTTGATTTAGCCACCTGATAAGCGCAGCATCTTCGCTGTGTATTTGTTCAAGGTATGCTGCACCGTCGAGTGTTGGTTGTCTGCGAAAACCCTCTGCGCGCGCATAAGCTGCCATTGGCGCCCACAACATGCCAATGGCTAACATGAGCACCCCAACCACACTGGCTATCCTTGCCATGCCCTTTTGACTCCATAACCACACCACAGCGCTGCCAAGGGCAATTGACCACAGCCACCAAGTTTGGTAGTAGAGCTTGAACACTGTGTTCATACGTGTGCCAAATAAATCTCGCACGAAAAGGAACTCTACTCCTAAAGCAGTCAGAGCGCCAACACCGAACAAAATGGAAGTAAATCGAGTAGCGGTGGAGAGTGACTCGAGTGTCACAAGGCCGGCAAGCTGCGTTGCGAGCACTAGCAGCAGAAGCGTTGTCCAAGGGTGGAGCAATCTCTGAGTAAACGCCCTTTGAATTTGCTCTGCACTAAAACCCAACACAGACTCGCCTCTAGCAAGAGACAGTATCAATTCGCGCGTATCTAGGTTGGCTAGGCTGGCGATGAACAGCATCGCAAACATGAGGGGGAGCAGTGCAATGCCGACAATCGCGTGCGAAACAATTTTTCGTATAGGCATGTTTTTGTGCAGCATAAAAGATAAAAAAAGAAAAAGACAAACAAAGAGAGTGCCAAACATCAAAGCGAAGTGAAGCAAGCGAGTGCCATTCAGTAAATTAGGGACAACGCCGCGAACCTGCGACGCAAAAGTCACCTGCCACGGAAAGTCAACGATTAAGCCCACACACACAGTAAGGGCCAATAAGCTTAGCTCCCACAACCCGTTCGCCGAACGCAACGACCGAGAGCGCAGCAACAATGAAAGGACCAGCACCAACAACAATGTTGGGACATCCCACGCATTTGTGAAAAGCGAAGTCGCGATCAACATGCTGGTCAGCCAAAGCTGCATCCATCCATCCACCCCAAAAAGCAACCGCCAGCCCCAAGGTGCACCGCTCGCAAGTGATAACGCGATACCAACAACCGCTAGGGCAAACGGCAAATTAAGTACGTGAGGATGAATGTCCCCTAGGATGAAGCTAAAGACAGGGGATTCCGTAATTACTTCCAAGCGACGCCCATCTGGCGCGAAATCCTGCACAACCCTTGACCAATTCCACCACCAGCCATAGAACCAAGTGGGGACTACAGCGTCACAACTAAACTGTCGAGAAGCCAAGTCTCCGATATTCAGCCATTCCCAGAACCAGCTTGGCAGCGCCTTCAGACAGTAAAGTACACCAAATATGGCCCCGAAATTCCCCGCCAACATTAAGGCTGCTAGCGAGACCGTCCCCGCAATCGCGCCACCGCGGGAAATGGCGGGTGAAGAAACTTTGCTCCCCAACGCATAACCTAAACTCCACGCTCCGCAAGCGGTCAATCCGATAAAACTGGCGCTACTTAGGTTGAATGCCATCGAAGGCTGAGCGCTGCTAAGGTGAGTCAGCATGGAAATGAGAACATAGCCAAAGTAGTAATAACTTAAGCTTTGGCCCGCTAGCCAAGCATCATTTGGGGGAAATTGGTGACTGCGAAGCACTGCATGGATCATCATAGACTCCATGAACTTTTCGCCCCCTGCAGGCATGATATCTGGCTGATAGGCACGCAGAAGCACCCCAGCGATGTAAAAAAGTAAGAACACTAATTCCGTAGCAACAACCAAACGAGCGCCAGGAAGGCGCGGAGAGTGCTGAAGTGGCAGACACAGCGCCACAATCCAGATGCTCACCAACGCCAGTAATGCCGCACCAGTGCCGTTTTGCGCAAATCCGGCTAGCACGGCATACCAATAGATAAAACCACCGAGGGCGAAGCCGATCGCTTTACCCATGCCGTATCCACGATCGGCAAGCTCACGCAACCACCGAGAAGTGAGCACAGAGCCTGCTAAGCCGAATGCTTGAAGACAGAGGTACCAGCTAATTGCTGCAACCATAGTGAGCCTTGGCCCCAAAGCTATCTCAGTTTCATGGCAGACGCTACTTCTGCAACTGTGCTCACCACCTGGGGCCTCGGAGCGGCTTGCATGGCTGAGCGAACATCTTTCAACCCACTTCCAGTCAACTGAAGTACTACCTCGTCGTCACTTCGGATGAGACCGCTGGAGATCCCCTTCTCGAGAGCGACCACTGTAGCAGCGCAAGCTGGCTCAACAAACACACCAGTGCATTCGGCAAGCACACGCATTGCGTCGAGCATCTCCTCGTCCTCCACTTCAACCACTGCCCCGTTGCTCTCCTGCACAGCACGTAAAGCCATGACACCATCACACGGCCGATCTACGCTAATCCCGCTAGCTATAGTGGTAGATGGAATTGTTTCAAAAACCTCACTCCCCCTTTGCCAAGCACGGTACAGTGACGGGGCTCTTGAAGCGGTGGCAGCAACAAAGCGCGGGACGTGCATCACCCAGCCAAGGGCATGCAGTTCTTGGAAGCCTTTATAGAGGCCACTGATGATGTTGCCATCGCCCACAGGCACGATCATCACATCCGGTGCACGAAAGAGGACGGTGCTGACCGAATTAGCCTTCTCTTCGTAACGCGCCAATTGTTCTGCGATCTCAAACGAAGCGGTCTTCTTACCCTCACGGGTAAGGGGATTAAAGCCTGTGTTGCGGTTATACCAGCCGAACTCGTCACAGCAGGCCCTGGCAAGCGCGACAGCGTCATTGTAGCTACCGTCGACAATGAAAACACGCGCGCCATGAATAGCAATACTGGCAAGCTTGGCTTCTGGTGTGTTTTGGGGCACAAAGATAACAGCTTGCAAATGAGTGCCAGCACAAAGCGTTGCCAATGCTGAAGCAGCGTTGCCAGTTGAGGCCACGCAGATCACCTGTTTATTGCTTGCCAATGCTTTGGCAATGACCACGGCACTGGCCCGATCTTTGAACGAGGAGCTGGGCAAGCGGGTATCGTCCTTTAGCCACACTCGGTATGCGCCAGTTCGCTCCTCGAGCTGATAAGCGCGATAGAGTGGCGACCAACCTAAGTTTGAGAGTGGTGTGTTCGGACGGCTATATGCCGAGCCGTCATAGGGAAGCAACGCAGCGTAACGCCAAATTGAGCGATCGGCACAATGGACGATCCAACGTGGATCGACTTCACGCGCCATTTGCTCGTAGTCATACACTGCCACTAAATTGCCCCCATCCACCGGGCACACATACTCTGTCGCGTGTGGAGGAAACTGCCTGCCACAAAGGCTGCATCTGAAGCCTTGCCAGTAGGGATTCATGCAAGGCTCATTGTAGCCACAGCTTTAACAATGCGCACGACTCAGATAAACAAATGTCGGTTCTCTGTGACCCAGTTCCAGAGCCGTTGAATGCCAGTGCGCACATCTACTTTTGGCGACCAACCTAGCAAGCGATGCGCCTTGCGATTGTCGCTGATGAACACAAGTTGATCCCCTGGCCTCCACTGTGCATATTGCGCCTCGATGGGGCGGTCTGCAAGCAACTCTAGGATAGGGCGAAACTCGTGCCAAATGGATAAGCTGTTGGACACTCCGCCGCCAATGTTAAAGATCTGACCCCTTGCTACCTCAATGTGTTTCCACGCAGCGTCATAGGCAGCGATGAGATCTTCGACATGCAGCAGATCGCGCACTTGCTTACCATCGCCGTAGATCGTAATGGGCTTCCCGGTGATCGTCGCAATCACAAAATGAGCCACCCACCCTTGATCCTCAACACCGAACTGCCGTTCGCCATATATACAGCTTTGTCGAAACACAACGGTCGGCAACTGGTAGATGCGAGCGTAATCGCGCACGTATTGATCGCCAGCTCCTTTGGAACAACCGTAAGGTGAGTGAAAGTCCAGCGGCCATTCCTCACTGATACCATCAGGGTAATCTCGATAACGGTATCGTGTCGCTTCTTCTACCACCGAGATTTGTTCCATACCGCCATAGACTTTGTTAGTGGATGCATAAAAGACAGCTGGCGGGTTTGGCTGATTTCTGGCAGCTTCTAAGACGTTCAACGTGCCGAGCGCGTTGATCTCGAAGTCTTCACGTGGATTTTTTATGGAAGTTGTGACAGCTACCTGGCTTGCCAGATGAACGATTAAGTCGGGTTTTGTGGCGTGCACAGCTTCACGTAGCACGTCAAAATCGCGGACATCAGCTTGAATGAAGCACAACTGACTCTCCCCAAATCGCTCCCGAAGCCAATCCAAGTTGTGAAGTGTGCGAGGCCGACTTAAGTTATCGAAGATAACAACGCGATCGCCCTTCCGCAAGTGATGCGCGGCAAGGTTACACCCAATGAACCCAGCTCCTCCGGTGATAAATACTGTTGTCATTGCTCCTCGTAGATGAAATCAGGAGCACGCAGGTAATCTTGCAGGCTAATGCCCTTCTGATCACGTGGTGAGAGGATAGGATGCTGAATTGGCCACTGCACGCCTACATCAGGGTCGTTCCAAGCTAACACGCGCTCTGTCTCAGGAACGTAGTATCCTGTTTGCTTGTATTGCACTTCCGCTACTTCGCTTAGGACAGCAAAACCATGCGCAAAGCCGGGTGGCACATAGAGCTGGCGCTTGTTCTCTGCGGTTAGTTCAACACCAAGCCACTTTCCGAAGGTGGGAGAGTTAACGCGCAAATCAACTGCCACATCGAATACCGCACCGACAGTGCAGCGCACCAGTTTACCAAGCGGAGCGTGGCTGTTTTGATAATGTAACCCGCGCAAGACACCCTGCTTCGAGCGTGAGTGATTGTCCTGCACAAATTTCAAATCCAGGCCTGCAGAAGCAAAATCGCGTTGATTCCAACTCTCAAAGAAAAAGCCACGCTCATCGTAAAAGCAAACCACCTCGATGATGAATACATCTTTCAGCGATGTGGGAATCAAATTGAACTTCATGGTTGATGCCTTGCCAAGACATAATCATACCGCCAACGCATCCACCACACGACATAAGCCTGTTTCGAGTGTCTCGGGTTCGATTAGAGTTGATATCGCAATGTGTGCGCCATGCTCACAGTTAAAGAAGTAACCAGGATGAACAAATACACCTCTATCTAGTAAGTGCAGCACTAACTCTTCCTCATCATCACAATCTGAGACACGAACAAAAAGATAGTATCCTCCATCAGGTGAATGGGCGTGTAGCCGCGGACAAGTGGCTATTATCTTCAATCCCAAGTCCAGTGATGAGCGAATGCGCCGGCGCATGGCAGCTTGAAATTCACGCCCATTCTCGAGGAGCACGGGCAACATGCTCTGAATCAGTGAGCTGGCACTGAGAAAGATGTCGTTCAAGATTTCCAGCCTTGCTCTGAAGTGGCTGGCTGCTCGTGCAGTCATTGCGATCCAGGAAAGCTTGAGGTCGGGCAGCGCCAACATTTTTGAAATGCCGTTGAGGTGGAAGATACATAAGTGCGGGTGAAGCGACCCAAGTGGAGGAATATATGGCAAGCGGTAAGGAAAGTCTGCAAACACCTCGTCACAAATAACGGGCAAGTCAAGCTGCTCTAGGGCAGCAATAGGCTTAGAGATGGCAGCCCCTGTGGGATTGTGGGGTGATACAAGCAATATGGCGCGTGTTCTGGCATCAGCGGCGCGTAGCAGGGATGTCTCGTCAATTTGCCAACCGGCCTCTTCTATTAGCCGGTATGAACGCAGCTCAACATGATGCAGCAAAGCCAGATGCTCAAATAGAGGATAGGTGATATCTGGAGCAAGTACGTTATCGCCCGGTTCGGTGAGCAGCGCAAAAAGCAGACTGTATGCTTCACTTGTGCTGGCCGTCACAACAACATCGTCTGGTGAAACACTAAACGCCGGCTCACGTCGCATGTAGTAAGCTGCAATCGCTTCTCGCGCTGCAAATATCCCCTTTGGGTCTGGCTCGTAGCGCCGCTCTTGCCAATATACCTCCGCTGCTGTGCGCAGCACATCCGCCGGGAAAAGTAGTTGATGATGGGTAGGATTGCTGGATGTTAAGTCAATGTACTTACCAGCTCGCTTGCGACGGGCGCGCGTGATAAGGTTCTCGCTGAGGTCGGTGTCGCTTAAAAATCCTCTCGTGTTGCTATAGTTCTGCTCCATCTGGCAGCTTGAGCTGGAGCGCTCCCATAATCTCCTCAACTTGGGCCACGCTAGTGGCACTTGCGATTGGCGCTGTGACTGTGGGCTGGTGCATCAACCAAGCTAGCGCTACTTGGGCAGGTGTAGCGTTACACTCGCGCGCAAGTTGCTCGACCTTATCTAAGACTGCAAAAGCATGGTCGTTAAAGTAGCGCTTCTGCACTCCGCTAGCACGTGGTGTGTTTGGAAGTGCTTCGCCACGTCTATACTTGCCTGTAAGGAAGCCAGCCGCAAGTGCAAAGTACGGGATAACGCCAATCTCGTATTCCAAACACACCGGGCGCTGATCTCGTTCAAAATCACGTTCAACGGCGTTATAGAGAGGTTGCAAACATTCATAGCGTGCGATACCCATTCGGGCAGACAGTTGCAGAGCCTCTCTCAGCCGTGCACCGCTGTAATTTGATGCGCCGATGTATCGGACTTTGCCCTGCTGGATAAGTCGGTCAAATGCAAGCAAAGTCTCTTCTAGCGGTGTGGATTGGTCATCAATATGGGCTTGGTAGAGGTCAATGTAATCTGTCTGCAACCGCCGCAGAGAATCCTCCACGGCGCGGGTGATCCATGCCGCACCAAGGCCTCCACCACCAGGCATTGGTTGCCCCACTTTGGTGGCGATGATGAGCTTGTTGCGGTTGCCACGCAACGCCATCCAGCGCCCAATGATAGTTTCGCTCTCACCACCTTGATTTCCAGACACCCACGTTGAGTACATGTCAGCAGTATCAATGAAATTGCCTCCCGCTGCAACAAACGCGTCCAGAATTGCGAAAGATTGTGCTTCGTCAACTGTCCAACCAAAGACATTGCCACCAAGACACAGGGGAACGACCAACAACTCGCTGCGTCCTATACGGCGGCCCGTAGCAATACTCTGCATATCTTGATACCTCATGGAAGTTTTGTTATCTCGAAAACTGCTTTTTCGGCAAGTAGCTCTGGCCAGTAGAGCACTCGACGCTGGTCAACCAGAAAGATGGATTGAGTCACCTTGGCTTTCACCTTTTTGCAAAGCGCATAGAAGTCGTTGAGCGTGATGGCGCGCTCTCGAGGCTCGTTGGAGTCAAGGGTGGGGCCAAATCCCCGTCCAATCAGCATGCGCCAGCGATACCGCCAAAAGCCGGCGTTCTTGAAGGTGATGATCGCCCGGCGCCCCACGCGTAGCATCTCACACACAAGGGGCACTGGACGATTAAGAAAGGCAATGGTCTCACTCAAAATGACAAAGTCAAACGCTTGGTCAGGATAATCTAATAGACCCTCTTCAATGTTGCCTTGGCGCACGGAAAGGCCGTTTGATATGCATGTGCGTACAGCACTCTCGCTGATCTCAACGCCGCGTGCGTATATATGCCGCGAAGCTATCAGCCGAAGCAGCAGCTCCCCGTCGCCACAACCCAAATCGAGCACCCGTGCTCCATCAT
The DNA here is from genome assembly GCA_938028725.1 of uncultured Anaerolineae bacterium. Lineage (GTDB taxonomy): Bacteria > Chloroflexota > Anaerolineae > J036 > Brachytrichaceae > CALIMH01. The sequence goes on from CALIMH010000009.1 coordinate 125,125, forward strand.
GCACTAGTTCAACGATCGCTTCTAGGTCAGGACGATAGATGGCCTCCACGGCAGTGCTAATAGTTTACCCACTCTGCTCTAAGGGGATGCGCACTGAACACTATCCTGACACAGAGGCGCTTTCCACGCGCTTGAGGAAGTCTCGTGTCAACTCTGCGAGGCGATCTACCTCCAGCAGGAAAGCATCATGACCATAATTGCTCTCGATCTCGACATAGGTGACGTCAATATCGTTCTGCAAAAGAGCGCGCACCAGCTCTTTCGATTGCCAGGGGGGATACAACCAGTCACTTGTGTAACTCACCACAAGAAACTTTGCAGTGACATGACGGAAAGCATGTGCAAGCGATGGCAACCCGTACGAGAGGTCGAAGTAGTCCATTGCACGGCTGAGGTAGAGAAAGGAGTTGGCGTCAAACCGCTTTGTGAACGAGTGCCCTCTGTAGTTCAAGTAGCTCTCCACCTCGAACTCCGGCTCGAAGCTGTAGCCATAACCATTTTTGCCGTTGCGCAGGCGACGTCCAAACTTCTCGCGCATAGACTGGTCGCTAAGGAAGGTGATGTGGCCAATCATGCGCGCTACTGCTAACCCAGCCACAGGTGGTGTTTTGCCATAGTAGTCGCCGTGATTCCAATTAGGATCAGCGTAGATTGCTTGGCGTGGTACTTCATTCAGCGCAATAGTTTGTGGGGAAAGGCGTGCAGTCGAGGCAAGCACAATAGCGCTGCGCACACGTTCAGGGTAAGAGACTGTCCACTGCAGCGCTTGCATGCCTCCCATACTGCCGCCAGCCACGCTCAACCAACTTGGTATACCCAAGTGATCGGTGAGTAGACGCTGAGCCTCTACCATGTCTGCGATGGTGATCATGGGGAAGCTCAGGCCATACGGTTTGCCAGTGCGTGGATTGATAGAGGACGGCCCAGTGCTACCTCCACACCCGCCAATCACATTTGAGCAGACGATGAAGTATTGATCCGTGTCGAACGCTTTGCCTGGCCCAACGGCGTCGTCCCACCATCCTGGCTTGGGATCGTCAGGTGAGTGTCGCCCAGCCACGTGAGCATCACCGCTCCAGGCATGGCAGATGAGGATCGCATTGCTGCGATCCTCATTGAGCCGGCCATACGTTTCATAGGCGATGGTCAGCGGCCCCAGTTTGGCACCACTCTGCAGGGTTATCTCCCCGTCGTAATGGAAATATTGGGTCTGGACTATCATGCGTGTTGCAGTGGTATCTCATGCAGCAACCCGATGGCCATTACCCGCAACGGCTACGGCCTGTTCTAATGCTTGGTCCAAATCCCAGATCAAGTCGCGTACATCTTCCAAGCCAATGCTCAGCCGAATGAAATCATCGCTAACACCAGTGCTGAGTTGTTCTTCTGGCGTCAACTGTGAGTGTGTGGTCGTTGCGGGATGGATTGCCAACGACTTAGCGTCCCCGATGTTCGCCACATGCGAGAACACCTTCAAGCTATCAATGAACCTGCGTCCTGCCTCACGCCCGCCCTTAATTCCAAAGCCGATAAGCGCAGTCAAGCCTTTTGGCGCATACTTAGCCAGCAGCGCTTTCTGAGGATAGTTCGGCAAGCTAGGGTGTATCACCCAAGACACGTGGGGATGGTGGGCAAGGTGCGCAGCAATAACATTCGCATTTTGAATGTGGCGCTCCATTCGTACGTGCAGGGTTTCAAGCCCAATGATGTTTAAGAAAGAGTTGAATGGGGACTGGCACGCGCCAATGTCGCGCAGTAGCGTGAGACGAGCTTTGAGGATGTAGGCTGCAGGTCCTAGGTCGGAATACACTAAGCCATGGTAGCTGGGGTCTGGTTGGTTAAAGTAGGCATCATGGCGCCAGCTTCGCTTCCAATCGAACTTGCCACTATCCACAATCACGCCACCGATAGACAGGCCATGGCCACCAATGAACTTTGTGGTGGAATGCACCACGATATCTGCACCCCACTCGATTGGCCTCACAAGGTACGGGGTGGGAGTCGTGTTGTCAATAATCAGCGGCAGGCTGTTCTCATGCGCAATGCGGGCTACTTCCTCGAATGGGAAGATGTCTAGCTTGGGATTCCCAACGCTTTCGCCGTAGATTGCCTTAGTGTTGGGACGAATAGCCCGGCGGAAGTTCTCTGGATCGCTCGGATCAACAAATGTGGTCTCAATGCCGAACTTAGGCAAGGTGTGGCGGAAGAGGTTATACGTTCCGCCGTAAAGCGAAGTGGAGCTAATGATGTGATCCCCAGCTTGTGCCAGGTTTAGAATTGCGAATGCCTCAGCAGCTTGACCAGAGCTAACCACCAGTGCACCAACCCCGCCCTCTAGTGCAGCAATGCGCTGCTCCACTACGTCATTGGTGGGATTCATGATCCTGGTGTAGATGTTCCCAAACTCTTTCAACCCAAACAGGTTCGCTGCGTGCTCAGTGTTACGAAACTGGTAGGACGTGGTCTGATAAATTGGGACAGCACGAGCACCTGTAGCAGGATCCGGTTGAGTGCCACCGTGTAGAGCCAGCGTGTCGAAGTGAAACTTGTGTTGCTCATTCATCGCTTTCGATACTCCTTTTTTGGGTAAAGGTTGTGCGGCAGGTGAACGACAAATCTATGTGCGCGACTGCCGCATTCAGTAACGCGCACGAGACCCAAAGTAAACCGCCCTCTCGCGCTGGCTGACAAGAGGGCGGTAAGCTTTTCGCTTGTGCTCCTCTCATCTTCCAGATTGCTCTGCCGGAATTAGCACCTTGTACTCAACAGGTTGCTGAGGTTTCACAGGGCCGGTCCCTCCACCTCTCTGGATAAGAGAGCGCCAGAAGGCTATTCACTTTGTTGACCAGTAATTATGTTGGATATCGCTACTCTGTCAAGGGGCAATAGTGATTTTTAAGGTTACATGCCTCCTAAACGTCCACTGCAGCGTCATTGTTGATCAGGACGACGAAGACGCTACGAGCTAATTCTGGGGTAAGCAAACATCGTTCACCGTTCTGCTTGCGCACCTCAGTTCCTTTCGAGTCAGTCGAGCAGACAGTGATGACCGTGTGAGGGGTCATACCCATCTTTGCCAAGCATTGCAATACACGGGGGTTCTCGTCCCGCACTCGTTCAATACGAAGGGGTTGATCTATCGGCGCACAATCCAACTGGAGGTTTGAAACTGACGCCATCTCTCCATCCTTTGATGGGATTGGGTCACCATGAGGATCATGACTTGGATTGCCGAGGATGTGAGAAATGCGCTCTTCAAACTCTTCGCTGATCGCGTGCTCAAGTCGTTCGGCCTCATCGTGCACCCGATCCCAGCTGTATCCCATTACCTGCATGAGGTAAGCCTCAAGCAGACGATGATGCCGAATCACCTCCAGCGCGAGCCTACGCCCTTTTGCAGTTAGTGTCACTCCACGATAAGGTTCATAGATTACCAACTCAAACTCGGCAAGTTGCCTCAACATACCAGTGACGGAAGCGGCAGTGACGTGTAGATGGGCTGCCAGAGCACTGGTGGAGGCGCGTCGACTTTGTTGGCTTAATTGATAAATAGCCTTCAGGTAATCTTGCGCTGCTTGAGACAATTCCATATTGCCAGCAACTTGAGTATAGCGAAGGCTATTGTCAAGCGCTGCTACGAACTTAAGAGTGAGCTAAAGGCGCCTCTACACCCTGGCCCAATACTGATTGATCATTGGTTGAGCGAACATTAGCCACTGGTTTTTGCTTTGGCAGCTTCATGCCGAGCCCGAGGCCGATTGCCGTGCAGATCGAAACCAGACCAAACACAGTGGCATAGCCCAGTATCGGCTGTTGCAGGTAGCTCAAACTGTCAATAATCAGCCCCCAATCAGAAGCAGGAGCACCACTACACCACTTGCTACCAAAGCGTGATTGGCAAAAATGCGTTACGCCTCACTACGCTAGGCACTATGAGATAGGGCTTTTGGGCGCCTTGCCGCGAACTAAACGCGCTGCAATAAGTTGGGGTAAAAACCAGCTCATCGCCCACGTCATCCAAACCGCACCAATCAGTGTTTTGTCATTGGTCAGTTGGGAAGCCAAGCCTACCAACACGGTGGTTGACGGAATAAAGTAAGTTCCAACTATGAAGAACGCTATGTGTGAAGGCTATGACGTTTTGCGCTTATTGTTGTGGAGTGGTAAGGTAGCCACGATAAGCCAATTGCGCAGTAGCTTGATTAAGTAACCCGAAAAGAGGGTAAGGGGCCGGCTGGCTCAGCGCCCTTAGTTTACCTCGCGGATGGGCAATCTCGGCCTTGTGAGATTCACCGTATTTGCGCTGTTGATGCTTACGATGAGCAAGCTCGACAGTCAGTTGAAGAAGCTCCTCTTTGGGGAGATGTTTACGAAGTGGATTACTTGCGCTCTTTACTCAGCGCCATGCAGGCATCTTCTGCGATAGTCTTTGACACTTCATCATTGAGATGCTGTTGAAGCATACGTTGCTCGTAGTAATCAGCCGCCCCATTCAACTTAACAACCAAGACGATCAGGGCCCTATACTATAGTTCAGCACCGCATTGGCATTGCTGATTCTTCACACGTAGCTGTCGCGATGATAGAGCCGTTGTGGAGCGCATCAGATACGACCGGCTGCTACGAAGCCACTAAAGGCGAAAGACACTTTGCACCAGTGTCGAGCCGACCGTCTAGCAAGCCCAAAACCAATATCGATGAGCGGTGCACAGACACTATGAAGGAAGCCAAACGCGATCACACGAAATGAGAACATGTGACACCCTCCGCTAAGTTTTCCCGGGAGCAACGGCGGGGGATGTTTTCTGTGCACGCAAAGCCAGAGCCTACCGTGTAGACCGCATGAGCCAGCAAATTGTCGTTATCACTCGTAGCGCAGTGCTTCAATTGGGCTAAGCTGTGAAGCACGCCATGCCGGATACACGCCGAACAGCACGCCTACAAACGCTGAAAATCCCACAGCCAGGAGAATCGCGTCTGGCGTTACCAGTGCGCTAAATTGACCTCGAGAGAACAGTGCCACTACCGATGCAAGACCGGCGCCGAGCACAATACCGATCAGGCCACCGAGTAGTGAGAGCGTCACTGACTCCACCAAAAATTGCTGGAGTATGGTGCGCTTTCGCGCTCCAATTGCCTTGCGCAGCCCTATCTCTCTCGTACGTTCGGTGACGCTCACCAGCATGATGTTCATGATGCCAATCCCACCCACGAACAGCGAGATGCCTGCTACTGCAGCCAGAAATGCAGTCACTGCGCCAGTGATTGAACCGACGATTTGCAACAGCTCACGCTGAGTTGACACCGTGAAGTCATCCTCGCCTCCAGCAAAGTCCAAATTCTTGGCCTCTCGCAGTGCCCGGGCCACCTGTTCGGCGACAGCGTCAATGCGGTCTTTGTCTATGGCTTGAACCAGGATAAAGCTGACGGTTGGCTCACCTCGAGCGTTGCGCTGTGGGAACAAGCGCTCACGTGCTGTAGTGATGGGCACAATCATCACATCGTCATCGCTGCCTTCTGCTCCTCCCACGCGCTGCTTCATCACCCCGACAACTCGGAAGTTGATGTTGTTGATGCGTATGTCCTGGCCGGTTGGATCGCCTCCATCTGGGAATAGCTTTCGGTATGGCACATCGCCTAGCACTACCACTCGCGATGCGCCAGTCACCTCGTCAGCGTTGAGGTAGCGACCATACAGAACAGGAGCGTTGTTCAGTTGGCGATACTCCGGCACAGTGCCACGCACACGCGTTTCATAGCGCCGGTCACCAAATGAAGCTCTGCCGGTGCCGCTCACCAGAGGTGCAACAATACGCGCATCTGGGACACGCTCAGGGTTGCGCAATACTGCCACGTCCTTAAGGGTCAGCGACAGCGCCACGTCCTCAAGGGTCAGCGACAGCTCCACTCCGGTGCGAGCGCCAGGCTGAATAGACAACACGCCAGATCGGTTTGCTCCACCACGTTCCACTCGAGCGGGAATGACAAACACCAGGTTGGCTCCCTGTGACTCGAAGCGATTATTGATGAATTGCTGCACGCCGTTGCCGAGGGAGACCAACGCCAACACAGCGGTGACGCCAATGATGATGCCCAGTGTTGTCAGCACACTACGCAGCTTGTTGGCTGCAAGAGCACGAAATGCAACCCTAATATTCTCAACCAGTGGCATATTGCTCTCTTGTGTTGTCACTCATAACGAAGTGCTTCGATGGGATTCAATTGGCTAGCACGTCGTGCTGGGTAAATGCCAAAGAAGAGTCCCACCGCAGCTGAGAAACTCACCGCCAGCGCAATTGCACTCGGCTGAACGATAGGACGGAAATCTACTGCGTTGCTGATACCTAGCGCGCTTCCGATGCCAATCAGGATTCCAAGTGCACCACCAATCACGGATAGCACAACGGCTTCGACAAGAAACTGTCCAAGGATGGCACTGGGCTTTGCGCCGATAGCTTTGCGCAGCCCGATCTCGCGTGTGCGTTCGGTGACGCTAACTAACATGATGTTCATGATGCCAATGCCGCCGACCAACAGTGAGATCGCAGCGATAGCACCGAGAAAGATGGTGAGCACGCTAGTGACCGCACCGAATGTATCAAGAAGCTCTTGCTGGCTGATGACAGAAAAGTCATCCGGCTCATCTGGGCGCAGCCGATGCCTCTCACGCAAGATGTTCCTGGCGGCCGATTGGATGAGCAGTCGGTCTCTGTCTGTCTCCGCTTGCAGGTAGATCGTGGAGATCAGGCGATCTCCACTCTTGGACTGAGCAAGGGCTTGAAATAGTCGCTCCTGGGCTGTGCTGAGTGGGATATAAGCGACCGCGTCTTGATCTCCTAAGAAGGACGAGCCCTTCTGCTCCATCACTCCTATCACCTGGAAGGGAACATTGTTCACTCGCACTATCTGTCCTACTGGGTCCTCCCCATCTGCGAAGAGGTCCTTGACCACAGTGACGCCTAATGCGATGACGCGCGAGCGAGCAGACATATCCGCGTCGTTGATAAAGCGGCCTTTGCGTGCCGGCCAATTGCGCACTTGTGCAAAGCTTGGTGTGACGCCGGAGATCTGCACGCGCGATGTGCGCGAGCCAAACACTATGTTGCCAGCGGAGGTGAAATCTGCAGCATGATCAACTACGCCGGGTATGTTGCTCGACACCGCAGCGTAGTCTGCCATTGTCAGCACCGATTGTTGGCCAAAGCCTGAAGGCGGACCACCTCGTTGGATGCGCCCTGGCACGATGCCTATTAGGTTCGAGCCAGCACTGGCAAATTGCTGGTTGACATACTCTTGTACACCAGTGCCAATGGCAAGCAGCGCGATCACCGCAGCAATGCCAATGCTGATCCCCAGCATCGTCAGGAAAGTACGCAGTTTGTTAGCGCCTAGCGCAACAAACGACAAGCGCAAGACATCCAGGATGCTGATGTTCATGTTCTTCACAGGAAGTATTTGTGCTTGGGTTGGCCGTGCAGTGGCTCTTCAGGACAAGCAATGATGGGATCTGCCACTGGCTGATCACTGACAATTTGGCCATCAGCGATGCGTATCACGCGGCGCGTGTGGTCAGCAATGCGTGGATCATGGGTGACAAAGACCACTGTAATGCCGCGCTCCATGTTCAGCTTTTGGAAAATGTACATAATCTCTGCCCCCGACCTAGAGTCCAAGTTGCCTGTAGGCTCATCTGCCAAAATGAGGGCAGGGCGATTAACCAGCGCACGTGCTATCGCAACACGTTGCTGCTGACCACCTGAAAGTTCACTCGGATGGTGATCGAGACGATTGCCCAAACCTACCGCTTCGAGGGCAGCTTTGGCTCGCTCTCTGCGCTCGCGTCTCGGCACGCCTGCGTAAATCAAGGGCTGCTCTACGTTATCGATCGCTGACGTCCTGGGCAGCAAGTTAAAAGATTGGAAAACAAAGCCGATCTTCTTGTTGCGGATAGCCGCTAGCTCATTGTCGCTGAGCTTGCCTACATCCACGCCGTCGAGGCGGTAAATGCCGGAGGTTGGCTGGTCAAGACAACCTAAGATGTTCATCAATGTAGATTTGCCTGAACCGGAGGGTCCCATGATTGCGACCAGCTCGCCCTTATGAATCTGAAGCGACACACCACGCAAGGCGTGGACCTCGACCTCGCCCATCTTGTAGACCTTGGTGACGTCGCGGATATCAATAACGGGAACTGTCTCTGTGTTGTTAGAGCCATTGCCGTTGGTCACCGGCGGTTGAACTGTTGCTGTCAGAGCCATATAAGACCTCCCCGGTTTCGGTTCATTGCGCGAATAAGCCAACGTTGCGTGGCGGCAACACAATCATGCCGGCATCTGCACCGGAAAGCGCCTCGCTGAATGTGTCATTGCGAAGGCCCAGTTGCACTTCCACCTCGCGGGTTTGGTCGCCTTCACGCACGGTGATAAAAGTCTTGCCGGTTTCTCGGTCACGTCGCACGGCCCAATTGGGCACGAGCACGACATTCTCCCGCCGCTCTAGCACAATAGTGGCGTTCGCTGTCATGCCGCTGCGGAGTGGGGCGTCCGTCGTGTCCACATCCACACGCACATCGTATGACACCACGCCGTTCACTATACGAGAGGTGGGCGAAATTCTGGCGATCTTGCCGCTCAAGGTGACGCCCGGCAATGAGTCTAGCGTTATCTCTACTTTCTGGCCCGCCTGCACACGAGCTACATCCACCTCGTCAACTGTGACATCCACGTAGTAGCGTGAGGTGTCTACAACGACCACGGAGGACTGTGCGCCCACCAACTCACCAACTTTGAAGCTGATGCTGGAAACCACTCCGTTGATCGGGGACTTCAAGGAAGCTTGTTCGAGGCGGCGCTGAGCCTGACTCAGTTGGAGTTCTGCGATGCGTACTTGATTCTGCGCATTGGCAGCTTGCAGTTCAGCATTCTTCAGTGCGATTTCCGCCTGCTGTAACTGCGCCTCTGCCTGCTGAAGGTCAAAGTCCCGTACTGGGGTCAGCAACTTATCAAGGTTCGCGCGTGCTGTCTCCACTTGCTGGCGCGCCGCTTTCAGTTGCGCTTCATCAGCACCCTTTGCGATTCGGTCATACTGTGCCTTTGCAGCGTTGAAGTTATTAGTTGCTTGCTCAAGCTGCAAGGCCTGAGGAGAAGCCCCGATGCCGGCAGGATTTAGGGAGAAGGCTAGATCGTATGCACTTTGGGCTTGTCGCAACAGGGCCTCGGCGTTGCGCAAATTGGCCTCTGCAGCAGCTAGCTCTTCGGGAGTAGGGCCTGCTTCTAGCTTGGCAAGGTTAGCCTCGGCAGCAGCCAGAGCGGCGCGCGCCGCTGTGACATCTGAAGCGCGCACGCTGCCAACTGTTCGGCTGTAGTTGGCGGTGGCAATAATGCGTTGCACCTTTGCGTTTTCGACCCCAATCTTGGCCTGCTCTGCTGCAGTCTTTGCTTGTTCCAAAGCAGACTGGGCTTGCAAAACAGCTAGCTCAAAATCCTTTGTATCAAGCCTGGCTATGACATCACCCTTCTGCACGGTCTGCCCTTCGCTTACCAGAATCTCGGCAACTGTCCCAACTTGCTGAAAGGTGAGCCGAATCTCTGCCTCTGGCTTGACGCTGCCGGTTGCGCTCACGGTGGCAGTCAACGTACCACGCGTGAGTGTGGCAGTTCGCTCTGCCTGGTTGCTGGGTGATTGTCCAGGAGGAGTGCATGCGGCAATCAAAGAGCTTACCAGCACAAGTGACGCTATCTTCCCCAGAGAGGGTGAGCGCATGAGTTCTAGCAGTGTCATCTTTTATTCAACCTCGCAGTGTCTATCCGAAGTTACAAGTGCAACGCCGCTGAGAGTAAGGCACACACATTAAGCGACGCTGAGATATTAAGTGGGCCAATCGTTAGCTCGTGCAACTAACTTGAGGGACATCAATGGATCGCCGCATGCCACGTGCCAGCAAGGCACTACAATTGGGGCATATAGTGGGCGGTTAGCTCAGCCTGGTTAGAGCGGCTGCTTTACACGCAGTAGGTCGGGGGTTCGATTCCCTCACCGCCCATCACCTGTGCCAAGCCGAATGACATGGTGTTTGTCATTTGTCACGGCGCCAGTAGCGTTACAACAGTCCACTACTGCACGTGAGTGACGCACAACAAACGAGTAATCTATCGCGCGGTGGCCTGTCACAATGACTACGCAGTCAGATGCGCGTAAGCTCGCTTCTGTGAGGGGTTGTGAAGACAGTATCTGCTGCTGACGGTGGAAAACGTTACCCCCGATACGAAAGTGGGGAACGTATGGATCGTGATATGCCACTGTTGCGCCACGTTCAATGAGCAGCTCGATCACTCTCTCGGCAGGTGAATTGCGGGGATCATCCACGTCCCGCTTGAAAGCAACTCCGAGCACCAGTATACGGGCATTGTGCATGACGACGCACGCCCGATCCAGTGCTTGCTCCACCAACTGCACGACATGGAAAGGCATGCTCTGATTGACCTCAGCTGCCAACTCAATGAATTTGGTGTAAAAGTCAAACTCGCGTGCCTTCCACGATAGGTAGTATGGGTCAACACCAATGCAATGGCCACCGACACCAGCGCCAGGTGTGAAGGGCATGAACCCGAAAGGTTTTGTGGAAGCAGCTTGGATTACCTCCCAAATGTCGATACGCATGCGCTCACACAGCAGCGCTATCTCGTTTACCAACGCAATGTTGACTGAGCGGAAGATGTTTTCAAGTAGCTTCGTCATCTCTGCAACACGCGGTGAAGAGACACAGTGCACAGGAGCACCCAGTGAAGATAACACGTGCGCAGCCCGCTCAGTTGCATGCAAAGTAAGGCCTCCCACGACTTTGGGCGTGTTGGAGACGGTCCAGTCCTTGCGACCAGGGTCAATGCGCTCTGGACAGAATGCGATGTCAAAATCATTTCCGGCCCTCAGACCGCTGCGCTCAAGGATGGGTAACACCACTTCTTCGGTAGTTCCAGGATAGGTGGTGCTTTGCAAGATGACAAGCTGCCCTGGTTGCAAGTGAGTAGATATGCTCTCCGCCGCGGAGCGTACGAATGAAAGGTCTGGAGCGCGCATCGCGTCGAATGGCGTAGGCACGCAGATGAAGATGACTTGGCGGTCACGCAGCCGGGCATAGTCTGTCGTTGCCTCAAAGTGTCCTGCGTGAACAGCAGCGCGCACATCCTCTGAAGTTACATCTTTGATGTAGCTGATTCCAGCATTCAATTGGGCAACTCGCTGGCCGTCCAAATCTATGCCTAGCACATCTTTGCCTGCCTTCGCCAGCGCTACTGCGAGTGGCAATCCCACGTAGCCCAGCCCAACGACAGCGATACGCTGATCTGAGGGGTAGCGCTTTGCAGTGAGGCTTAACTTTTGAGCCTCCATGGGCCAAACTCCATGAACCACAGTGACCAAATACCTAGGATTAGTAAGCTCAAGGCGATGATGGCATTGGAGATGACGTTTGACACTGATGCGATGACCGCAACAATACCGAGCCCGACGCAGACAAGGTAAAGCAACATCACTGTCTCGCGGCGCGTGAAGCCTTGGTTGAGAATGCGGTGGGAGGTGTGATCCTTGCCCGGTGTTGTAAGCGGATTCTGGCCGCGCCTCAAGCGCGATAGCACAACAAGCGTCATGTCAAAGATTGGCACCCCCATCACAATTACAGGCGTGAGCCAAGACACCAGAGGAGACTGACCTACAAATCGCAGCTTAATTGCAATGCATGCAAGTAGGAAGCCAAGAAACATGCTCCCCGAATCGCCCATGAACACACTAGCAGGGTTGAGATTCCAGAACAGGAAGCCTAGGCATGCGCCGAGTACCGCCGCACTGAGTAGCCCTACAAGATATTGGCCATTCAACACTGCCAGCATCAGAAAGAAAGCAGAGATCACAGCGCTAATACCGGCCAGTAGTCCATCCATGTTGTCAAGGAAGTTCATGGCATTGGTGATGCCGACGATCCACAAAACAGTAAGCAAGGCGTCCAAGAAAGAATTGGTAAATAAACTTACGCGCACCCCCGCTACCCAAGCGGTGAAGGCGGTTGCCAACTGTAGGGGCAGACGCAAATAAGCGCTGAGTTGGAAGCGATCGTCAATTAGTCCTAGAAAAGACATGAAGGTGGCGCCAAGTAAGATAGCAGCGAGCTGCTGAAACTGCAATCGCTCACCGAGTAGCACTGCAAAGAGCAACACACCAGCTATGATGGCAACGCCACCCATCTTGGGCACAGGGTGAGTGTGCAGATCTCTGGCACGCGGGTGCGCAATTATGCCTAGCCGAAAAGCTAGCCACTTGCTAGACGGTGTGAGGGAGATGGTGAGGATCAGCGCCCCAAAAAATAACAGAAGCAGTTCTGTCATTTACTTCAGCCTATGTCTTTCTCAGGTTGTCCACTCTAACTCAAAATCGCCAATGAACACAATGTCGCCTGGTTGTATGCCTAAACGCTCTAACTCTGGACCGACCCCGCTCTGTTTCAGTGCGCGCTGGAAGGCTAGTACCGAGTCCTCCAGATCCCAGCGGGTCATTTGCGCCTTGCGCTCAAGGTAGGGGGACAGCACACGAAAGCCCTCTGCTTCACGGTAAATGGCGAAATCTGTTTCTCGCTGCTTAGTAGCTGGCAGCTTTGGAATTGGCATTGGTTGAGGTGGGGGCAAGGTGTCGAGCACACGCACAGCACGTTGGAGTAGCTCACGTACCTGTTCACCGTTCACGGCGGAGATAGCCATTAGGGGCACAGTTGTCTCGAGCCCGGTGCCAGGATCTCGGACCTGCAGCCCAGCTTTGGCAAACAGTTCGTAGGCTGCGCGGGCGTCAGGCAAGTCCATCTTGGTCATGGCAACGATTTGTGGCTTTTCAATTAGGCCATGACCAAAAGCTCGTAATTCATTGTTGACAGTTTCATAGTCTCGGGCGGGGTCTTCGCTAAGACCATCTATCAGGTGAATGAGCACGCGCGTGCGCTCGATGTGGCGTAGGAACTCAGTGCCCAGGCCAGCACCTAAATGCGCACCCTCAATGAGTCCAGGAATGTCGGCGAGCACAACACTGCGATTCGCATCCACTTGGGCTACGCCTAAATTTGGGCGCAGGGTAGTGAATGGGTAGTTCGCAATCTTGGGTCGCGCGGCTGTCAGTGCAGCAAGAAGAGTGCTCTTGCCAGCGTTTGGCAGACCCACAATGCCAATGTCAGCGATGAGCTTCAGCTCTAGCCGCAAGTGGCGCATCTCGCCAGGCTCGCCATTCTCAGCAATGCGAGGGGCTTGGTTGGTTGGTGATACAAAAGCGGCGTTCCCGCGCCCGCCACGTCCACCGCGAGCAACTACAAGCTGCTGTGACGGCGAAGCGAGATCGCCCAGCAGCAGGCCGGTATCGGCATCGTAGACAACGGTGCCAGGTGGCACTTCAATGACTTTTGGTCTGCCGCTGCGTCCTGTCATGTTTTTGCCGCTGCCGGGGCGGCCATTCTCTGCGGCAAAGTAGCGTTGTCGCTGAAACCGCAGCAGCGTGTTCAGGTGCGGATTGACGACCAAGATTACATCACCCCCCTTGCCACCATTGCCACCATCTGGCCCTCCGCGTGGGACATGAGCCTCTCGGCGGAAGCTCATCGCACCATCGCCGCCCCGCCCACCCTTAACAGTGATCACTGCTTCGTCGTAAACCATATGATATTGACTATTTTAGTTCTACCTCTAAGCAGCGTGTGGTGTACATGGCTCGGCAGGCGCAAAATTGCACGAAGTGACCGAAGCTGAGATTGCCACCCTGTTGGTATAGGGAAATCAGGCTAAAGGTGTAACCCTGACGGATGCTGGTGGGTGTTCTGATGACTCACGGGTAATGCACTTGTGTGCAGCTTCGAAATCTTTAGAGCACCGCAAATCCAGGATAGTCCTTCGCTCTCACTTAGAGGTTTGACGACTGCAGCACAAATCTCTCGATCGCAACAGCAGCGCCATCCTCGTCTACATTTGGCGCGATCCAGTCAGCCACAGCTTTGGCCTCCTCCGAGGCATTGCCCATTGCTATGCCAAGTCCTGCCCAGGTAATCATGGTCACGTCGTTGTTTTGATCACCGACTGCCATCACATATTTGCGCGGCACTTGAAGATAGTTGGCCAACCATGCCAACGCACTGCCTTTGTCTGCACCGATGGGGTTCACCTCCACAAAGCGCTCATGTGAGCGCACCACTATCGCTTCACCCTTCACTAAGCTGCGCAACACTTCTAAAGTGCTCAATGCCTCATCTGGAGGAACAGCAAAAAGTACCTTGATGACCTCACCTTCGCTTGCAAGCTGGCATAAATCATCAGTCACTTGCAATCCGAAGCCAACGAGGTGATGGAGCGTCTCAAACAGCTTCAAGTCGGCGACGTATATGTCATCTCCCCGATATACGACGGGCAACCAGTTGGGGAAGCGTTCAACGACAGCAATGGCCTCACAGGCCAAATCATGATTAAGAGTCACGCGACGCAGCGTCCTTTGCGCGGCGAAGTCGTAGATTACACCGCCCTGGCAGCAAATGACTGGCTCGCTGACACCCAAACCTTCGACAAATGGGCGTGCGCTCGGCACATTTCGGCCTGTGGCGATTGTGACGCGCGCACGCTGTTGTGCTAAGCGCACCGCGCGTCGCACTCGGGGTGATATGGTGGCATCATGATTTACGGTTGTGCCATCTAGGTCAAGCGCAAGAAGCTGGACATTCATGGTTGTGGCGTATCTGGACGCATAGGACGCGATCCAAACCGTTGAGGTCTTTCGTCACGCTGATGTGTGCTTGGGGCAACATTCGTTGCGCAGCATGAAGCACAGCCGAACCTTGTGAAGCGCCTATCTCTAGAAAGATGTGACAACCATGTCTAGAGCAGTTGCAACGGGCCAGAAGGTCTGTAACTTGCTTGAGGAGGCGACGAATCAATTCCATGCCGTCATAGCCTCCATCTAGGGCGACACGTGGCTCATAACAGCGAATCTCAGGTGGCAGGGCATCAATTTCCTCCCTTGCCACGTATGGCAGGTTAGCGGTAATCACTAGCGGCAATGTGCTGAAAGCACTGAGCAAATCCATTTGTACAAACTGGACACGATCCTGCACCTGATGACGCACTGCGTTCTCTTGAGCGACGCGTAGCGCTGGGAGACTGACATCGGTGGCGATCACATGCGCCTGCGGTTGGTTGTAAGCAATAGCAATGGCTACTGCTCCACTGCCCGTGCCGATGTCTACAACAGCAGGGGAGGGAAGGGGAGAGAGGCCTTTTAGCGTGTCCAGGGACAGCTCGACCAACATCTCCGTCTCAGGGCGCGGAATGAGCACATCAGGCGTGACGCGCATCGAGAGGCCGTAGAACTCGCGTTCACCCAACACATAGAACAGAGGCTCTCTGGCGATTAGACGATTGAGCAGGCGGTCAAATTCTCGCAGTGCTTGGGCTTGTTGAGGCGAAAGCACATCGCTTCCATGCGCGGCAACCCAGGCTTTTGATTTGCCAAGCACATGGGCTAGTAGCAAGCGGGCTGTGTTTGTGGGCGCATCCACGCCGGCTGAATCCAGCCGTGCTGCAGCAGCGCGCCATAGGTCGTTAATACACAGCGGCACGCCGTGAGCTGACATCACTCAGTAAGTGCTGCGGCTTGAAGCCGCTGTGCCTGTTCACGTGCTGCCAACTCGTCAATGAAGGGGTCGAGATCACCATCGAGGACATCGGATAAGCGATAGAGGTCTAGACCTATGCGATGATCGGTGACACGATTTTGCGGGAAGTTATAAGTGCGTATCTTCTCGCTGCGGTCGCCACTTCCCACCTGTTCACGGCGCTGCTGGGCTATTTCTTCGGCTTGGCGCTGTCGCTCCATCTCGTAGAGCCGAGAGCGTAAAATGCTCATGGCGCGCAAGCGGTTTTGCGTCTGGCTGCGTTCATCCTGTACGGATACAACGATGCCGGTGGGTTTGTGGATGATGCGGACAGCGCTTTCGTTCTTTTGCACGTTCTGACCACCCGCACCACGTGAGCGGAAAGTCTCCACTTCGATATCGCTAGGAGGAATGTTGATCTCGATCTCGTCCACCTCCGGCAAAACAACAACAGTTGCCGTGCTGGTGTGGATACGCCCATTGGCTTCGGTGGCCGGTATGCGCTGAACACGATGCACGCCGCTCTCAAACTTCAGGCGCGAGTACGCGCCTTTGCCGCGCACTGCAAACACCACCTCCTTGTAGCCGCCGATGCCGGTCTCGTTAGCGTCAATCATCTCGACTTTCCAACGGCGCTTCTCAGCGTATCGCACATACATGCGCAGCAGATCAGCGGCAAATAGGGCTGCTTCTTCACCGCCTGCGCCGGCGCGGATCTCAACAAACACATCACGCTCGTCCTTCGGGTCTTTCGGTACGAGCATCAGCTTTAGCTCCTTTTCAAGACGCTCCTTTTCTGCTCGCAGCTGGTCTAGCTCGAGGCGAGCCAGCTCAGCAAGCTCATCGTGGCCGCGCGCTAGTTGCTCGTTGTCTATCAATTCCTGGCGAACCTTTCGCCAACGGCGATAGGTATCTACAATGGGCTGCAACTCGCTATGTAGCCGACTCACCTCAGCATATCGAGCATAGTCAGCTACCACAGACGGATCGGCCATCTGGGCGGTAAGCTGCAAATACTTTTGCTCAATGGCAGACAGAGCGCTTTCCATTGCCGATACACACAAAGTCACCTCTATCCAAGTAGAAAGGGGAAATTTGTCGTGAGAGGTGACACGCCACCAGATTATAGGCCTCCGCGAGGGTATCAGCTTGGTACGTCGTTGGTATTCACATTAGTAACCAACCCACCAGTCCCTTCGCGAACGAGGATCGAGAAAAGAGCCTGTGTCTCGAATCGCTACGGTGACAAAGTTATAGCGTGCTGTGCCAATAGGCTCATTGTTGCGCACAGCAGGGAGTTGACCTGTTGCTCGCCTAGCGGTGTTGTCCAACTGCTGCCGATATCTGGCTACCAGGTTGGGATCAGTACAGATATTCGCTAAATAGACAACGTAACCATTGACAACAGTGTCTCGGTCTCCGTAGGTGACAGTGATCTCATCTTCATCAGCGTATAGCACCATTGCAACAGTCCCAATGGGATTGTTGGGCACATTACGCTCAGGGATGTGAATGCTTTCACCTGGTGTGGCAGCTAAGTTGATCACAGATACTGGCCAATCGTTGTTGACACTACCACGTGCGCCGTAGGGCGGTGGCCCGCTCTCGTTCCAGTTCCAATCGTAGCGCTTAAAAACGCCTGTGATAACTGGACCACGGTTGGGTTCAAAGATGCCGGCCATCTGCGGTGCATTTGGATCAGTTGAACCAGAGTAGTCCACCAAGGTCATGGGGGCGTTTGTCGGAGCGTAGCCCAGAATGGATAAACGGAAATCTGGATTTTCGTCGGTCAATGCGTTGTTTTTGTAGTAACCACCTTGAATGCCAATCACGTCGTAGTTTCGGGAGGAAGTGGTTGGACATGGCTGATTTGATACTATCGGCAAAAAGAGAAAGTAGTTGGCACTCCGCCATGATGGCCAGAGCAGAAAATCACCTTGCTGGGCATGGACGGGTGACGCGAGGAGCTGTATGACACAAAGCAGAACTAGGCAACGTCGAATCACGGAATGCAATCATACAGTGTTCTACTGCTGACTACTGCGCTTGCCTACTGCTTCCGCTGGGCTAAGGCCAAATGTAGCTAGCTGATCACGCAGCACAGCAGTATGTGTGTGTGCATACACAATGCGTGTGGTTTGTGGTGAGCTGTGGCCCAGGTAAGCCTGCACGCTTTCCAGCGGCATCCCCTCGTTCAGGAGCTGAGTGGCACGGTAGTGACGGAACATATGCGGTGAGCAGCCTTTCTGGCTCAGCCCCAGAGCCTTTGCTGCGCGCTTGACGATGCGCCAAATGCTCATGCGAGTCAGAGGTTGTCCAGCGTTGCGGCGGTGGGAGATGAACAAGCCAGGATGGGAGTCTTGCCGTGCCTCGCAATAGCGGCGGATCGCGAGCTGCGCTTCTGGCGTTAGCAACAACATGCGTTGTTTATCACCTTTGCCGCTGATCAAGATTTCGCTACGGCGTCCATCCGCCACTTGAGCGCGAGTTAGAGCTGCGATCTCGCTAACGCGCCCGGCCGAAGCGTATAGCGTGTGCATGATGGCTCGGTCACGGAGCAGCTCCAAATATCGTTGCCGACCGGTCGTGCTGGTGGGGGAGGGGAGTGGCAGACTATCGTAGTAAGTCACGATGCGCGGCAAGTCAGGATCGGGCTGCCGGTGGCGATATCCCGTGCGCGCCTTGCCCTGAACAATGCGCAAGCGCGCAAGCGCTTTGGCGCGATTAAAGCCGGCGGGGAGGTGGTCTTTTGCCTCGAGCCACTCGAGCATGCGCCGCAAGGCAGTCAAGTAGAGCTGTCGCGTGGTTTTTGCGAAGTGGCGCTTCTCCAATAGCTGTGCGAAGCGTTGCAACACGTCCTCCTCAAGAGAAAGATTGGCTTGCACGGCAAGCACCAAGCCAGCACGATACGCTGCTCGTGTGTTATCGCTCACACTAATTAGGTCTGCCAAGAATTGCTCAACGATCTCCTTGCTGAGATTCTGCACGTCACTGACTATAGCAGGGCAGGGCGTCATGCATCGAACTGCTCTAGTGTTTAGTGTTACTTAATATACATTGTGTAATATAGCAACAATGGGCACTCCTCCCGAGATGCGTTAGGATTGACGTCAAATGGAACAGGACCTCGTCCGCCGATTGCACGTCGTGGTGCACGGTCACGTGCAAGGCGTGGGATTCCGCTACTTCACATTGAGACGTGCGGAGATGCTGGGATTGACCGGTTGGGTTCGCAATTGTCAAGACGGCACTGTTGAAGTTGTCGCAGAAGGTCGCACGCAAGAACTTGAAACGTTACTCACGGCTTTGCACACTGGACCGAGCGGTGCTGTTGTCCGTCGCGTTGAGGCCTTGTGGCTGTCGGCAACCGGTGAATTTCGTCGCTTTGAGATCGCTTAGAATCCGATCGGCTTGTAAGTCGCCTATAATCGTGTCTAAGCCATGTCTCAGGATTCAATGTTGGAGGCTGTTCACAAAGCTGCAACCCTACTAGAACTTCCGAAGCTGCTTTTGAAAGCTTTTATCGCGGTAGAAGGGGCAAACTCTCAGCACCCAGACGGGGTCGTTCAAGTGGTAGCAAGCACTCGGCATAGCCTCATCCCACGCATACCACGCCATATTAAGCTCTCCGCGCTGAATCTGGAAACCGATTCAACCTTGTCGGACAATGAGCTGAATGCGCGCTTTGAGCAAGCCTTCGCAGGCAAGAATTTGATAGTGCAAATAGTCACCGGCGGCTACTATGTCCTTGAGCAACTGCAGCGCTTCGACGGACTCGTTGCTTTGGCTGCGCTGGCATACAACGCCGGTCCAAAGCGTGCACAGCAGGAAGTGGCAAAGTGGGGTGGCAACCCATATGTGGCGGCAAGGCAGTATCACAAGCGCATTGGCAATAACCTTAACGAGGTTACTGTCTTGCCTGGTGTGAAAGAAACGGATCCCAGCAGTGGCGTCGAGTGGATTCGATACCCAGTAATTGCCAACGACTCGCGGCTTGAGATATTCCAATACCTTTACTTGCGCCAAGTGCCTCGGCGTGCCTATGGTCTGCTGGACTACATATTCCACCCGACTCTACTGCTTTCGCGGGGGCTTTATGAGCCGACAGATGTTGCGCCAGCGCAAGACTCGCCAGACAACGTGCTGGCGGTGGAAAATGGCCAGCTCGTGGTGCGCCGCCCTCAGGCTACTGTTGCATTTCATACCCAGCCACTCTCTCAGCGCGACCCACAATGGCTGGCAATGAGATTGGGCTTCAGCATGGAGGGCCACACCATCGGTTCACACGGCTGCACGCTCACGTGCGTCACGATGATGGCCAATGGGTTTGGCTATCAAGAAACCCCCGCTTCGCTCAACGCCAAGCTTTGCGCCTTAGGGCCAAATCAAGGCTTCTTTGGGTCGTTGCTTGCATGGTACGGCGTCACTCGCGTGTTGCCAAGCCTACAGCTTGAGCATCTCATCGAGTGTCGGCACAAGCCAGCGCCAATGGAAATAGTTGATAAAGCGCTCGCCAATGGCAAGCCTGTCATTGTCGAGCTCGACATGTCTCCCTCGCCTGGTTTCCAAAACCACTGGGTGTTGATTTATGGCCGCGAGGGGAGTGATTATCTGATCCACGATCCGTGGGCATGGCCCGTTGAAGAGCGCACGACCCTGACTGAGCGTTACGGCTTTGCCGGTGATCCTGCCAAGATCATCACGTACGTTGTTGTCTACAACAGCCCTTGTTTCAATCCTCCCCCTTACCCTTCCCTACCGCAGCAGGAACTTCTTCTAGTCGTACTTGACACAGAGGACATTCAGGCGATGGGTGGCCTTGCGCTGCGCGATCGCCCTGGCGTATATGGGTCTCAAGTGATAAGGAGGCTGCCCGCCGGCACTCAGCTGAAGCCGATTGAACCATTGACTTCGGCAAAACAGAAGGTCGGTGTGTTTGGACAATGGATACGGGTCACCACCCTCGATAAAACCCAGGGATGGGTGGCGGGCTGGTTAGTAAGTAGCCTGGAACGCGAGGGCACTGCACCAGGCAATGCGACGGCGCGCTCGGCAGCCCAGCGAAAGAGGAAACTAGCTACTACAGATTCCGCTCTCCAACCACCTCTGCGTGAGCGCAACTTTGTGCGTGTGAAGCCGCTGCAAAAAGGGAAGCGAGTGCCGATCCGCGCAAAGCCACGGTTGGGTGATGCGATTTACCAAGCAAAGTCTCGCGAGCTTTTCGAGGTGCTCGAACGTCCGGCAACGCTGGAACGTAAGCTCCAGCAGCGCGGAGAATGGCTGAAATTGCGCTTGCCCGATCGCCGTGTTGGATACGTTTCCGTCGCGCATGTTGAGCGGATGCAGCAGCGTGGCTATACAGCAGCGCAGGCGAAGTCGCGCCTTAGCAGAGGTGCGATCGCGCCTCTAGAACCAGACGCGCTTGTGATGTTGCGAGTGAACGCCCAACTCGGTTTGAATTTGCGCCGTGAGCCTCACATAGCAACAAACAACATCATCAAGACTCTGCCTTTCAGCACATTGCTACTGCTGCGCGAACCATTCGAGCTGGCTGCTCCAAAGCTTGGCAAACCAAACCAGTGGGTGGCAGTAGTCACACTTGATGGTGTGTCAGGTTTTGTCAGCGCTCAATACGTCGTTGCCGTTGGGGATGTGCCCACAAATAATCAAGAGCTGATAAGGCAAGGCGTGGTGATGGCTGTGGATGAGCTGGAGCTGCGCCCGTCAGCTAGCACATCCGGCATGGCGAACTGGCGTGTCACACCAGGCACGCCGCTGCGGTTGCTTAACTCTGCGGATTGGGCCAAGGTGGGCGAGCCTGGTCAGTTTGTTGAGGTCGAGACATACGCCTTCAAGCGTGGTTTTGTGCCAGCCGACAAGCTGCGCGTGCCAGACTCAATCGATCGGCGCGTTAAAGTAGAAGACGCCCCTCTTCCTTTTGGCATTTGCGCATGGAATTACGGTATCCATGACCCATTTGATCGCAATTTGTTCGCAGGCAGTGGAAAGACTGGTTGGGTGTTATTCACGCACCGAGTCACCGATGGCCAAGGCATGGACTACTCGACATGGGCGCGGCAAGGCTATGGTGTCATCGTTCGCTTGAACAACGACTATGGCGGCAGCGGCACAATTCCAGTTCCATCGCGCTATGAGTGGTTCGCTGAGCAATGCCGCCGATGGGTGAAGAACTCGCGTGACTGTCTGATCTGGGTGATCGGCAACGAGATGAACAACCCACGGGAGTGGCCCAATCAGGATCCATACAATCCCGGAAACAATCCTGCCGACGAAATCACGCCGGAGCGCTACGCCGCTTGTTTCAATAAAGTGCGTGCTGCTATCAAGAGCGTACAACCGAGGGCAATTGTCGTGCCGGGCGCCGTTGATCCCTTTCAAGGTCCGCGCATGAGCTGCTTAGATTACTTCCGGCGCATGTTGGACGCGATAGTTGACCTCGATGGCATTGCACTGCACTGCTACACACATGGATATACACCAGACCTAGTGTCTTCGCTGGACACATTCCAGAACGACCCGCTGAGATGGCAGTACTATCACTTTCGCAGCTACCTTACTTTCTTGGACGTTATCCCTCCTCGCTACCGGTATAAGCCGATCTACATAACTGAAACTGATCCTCATGGACCAGCGCCGTGGTCTGGTGGTCAAAACGGCTGGGTGCAAGCAGCTTATGCCGAGATCGCGCGCTACAACGCGCAGCCCCACACCCAACAAATCCAGACTCTGATCTTATACCGTTGGTCACGTGACGACCACTACAGCATCGTGGACAAACCTGGGGTGCAAGCCGACATCCGTGCCACGATTACCGGCACCGACTATCGCTGGCGCGCTTAAACCACTCCCATGCAGACGTTCGACTTCGTCGTGATCGGCGCCGGCGCGATGGGCTGTGGTGCGGCCTACCATCTGGCTAAAGATCGGCAGCGCGTTCTCTTGCTGGAACAGTTTCAGATTGGACATGCACGTGGTAGTTCTCATGGCGAATCGCGCATCTTTCGCTTCGCCTATCCCCAAACTGAATATGCTCAGCTTGCGATGCAGACCAAACCACTATGGCAAGCGCTCGAGGAGGAATGCGGCCAGAGACTCTTGCTGGACAGCGGCGGCCTAGATATAGCCGATGACCCAAGCGGGTTTGCCCAGGTGAACCAGGTGGTCAACACGCTGAGCAAGCTGGGCGCACGCCATGAAGTACTTTCAGCGGCGCAATTTGGGGAGCGCTTCGCACAGTTCCGCATAGGTCCAGATGGCTATGCTGTTTACTCGCCGGATGCTGGCATTCTGCGTGCTGATCAATGCGTCCGAGCAATGGCGCACATGGCCGTCCGTCACGGCAGCACCATCCATGAGAGTGAGGTGGTCAGCCGAGTGCACAGCGATGGCGATTCAGTTGAGGTGATAACCAACCGCGATCGCTACCGAGCTCGAAAAGCAATCGTTACAGCAGGTGCATGGGTAAATCAATTACTCGCCGCTAGTGGCTATCCCGTCTTGCCAGTTCGCATCGAGCGAGAGCAAGTGGCCTACTTTGACGCACGGGGTGATAGAAACCTGTCTTTGGGCCAATGGCCGGTTTGGATCCACTATCGCAGACAAATTGCATATGGCTTCCCCGATCTAGGCAATGGTGTCAAGGTTGGCTTCCATCACGCTGGCCACTACATCAACCATCCCGACGAGAACTGCGGTGTGCTGGATGACGGCGATCTGCAAGCCCTCAGCACCTACATTCGCGAGCGCTTCGCCAATGTGGACCCAACTCCGCGCAATGGTCTCACCTGCTTGTATACAGTCACGCCGGATGAAGATTTCATCATTGATGCCCTACCCCACTCACCCAGCATCATCGTGGCATCTCCCTGCAGCGGGCATGGCTTCAAATTTGCGATTGGCATCGGGCGCGCGCTGGCTGACCTAGCGCTGCATGGCACAACAGCGATGAGCATTGCCCACACACGCAAGCTTACTGCGGCGTGTTAACCAGCGTTAAAGTCACCTTTTCAGTCCAAACAAAATTCAGCATAAACCTCACAGCTTGAAACCGCAACAAGTGCTTACTACCATAAGCACTGTGAAGCGCATTGTTCAACAAGATTACCTCAACAACCATTTTCGCCTAGACCACGCTCCTGTGGGGAAGGCTGGGCGAGTAGTGCATGTTACCCCTGACTCGGCAGATTTGCTCGTCAAAGCGCGCGTCATGGGATTGCGGGAAGGGCGCTATGTGCAGGTGCTTGCACGCAATGGTCGCATTACCCTCATTCAGGTGGGTGGCCTGCGCATGGCGCTTAGTTGTGATTTGGCTGAACGGGTTGAGTTGCAATGACTCACTGCCACGTGGTTGAGCAAGCAAAGCCTGCTCAGCGCGGCGAGCACTCCGGTGCAAGAGTGATCCGCGTCGCCATTGTCGGCAACCCTAACACTGGCAAAACCACTCTGCTCAATCAACTGGTGGGTGCGCACTTTAGCGTTGGTAATTGGCCAGGCGTCACAGTAGAGCGTGAAGAGGGCAGCACACGCTTTGGCGATTGGCTCATCCACTTTACCGATTTGCCAGGAATCTACACCCTTGCGCCCTCACGCGACAGCGAGGATGAGCGCGTTGCTCTTTCTTACCTCTCTAACCAGCGACCGGATGTGATCTTGCAGGTCATTGATACGCCGCAATTGGACCGCAATCTGCCGTTGACGGTGGAGCTCAGCGAACTAGGTGTGCCGATGGTCATTGCGCTAAACATGGCCGATGAAGCGCAGCGCAATGGCATCTCGGTGAATTGCGCGCGACTCTATGAGCTAACCAACATCCGTGCGACACCAACTAATGGGCGCACTGGCCAAGGTGTGCGCGATCTGCTGCCGTTAATCGTGCAGACCTACCTTGAGCAGGCGCGGCCGAATCCTCCGCGCTACAGTGATGCGCTTGACGTTGCACAGGAGCAGGATGGAAGCAGGCTGCAATTCGGCCAAGCACTTCTTGAAGCCAGGATTGCCATCGCTGAAGAGCTGGCCCGTGCAGTGCTCAAGCAACGGCCTGCTCGCGTTAGCGGGGTCAGCACTGCAATTGACAGCCTTGCGCTTCACCCCGTGCTGGGAATTGTGATCTGGTTGGGGCTGATGTATGCCTTTTTCAAGCTGTCTTTTGACTTCTCCGCGCCGTACATGGACTGGCTCGACGGCTTCATCAACAACTTTTTAGGGCCGCTCGCCGGAATAGCTCTCGGCTCACTCAAAGCGCCGGAGATACTGCGCCAGTTTGTTGCAGAGGCAGTGTTTGGTGGGGTTGGGTTTGTGCTGACCTTCGTGCCACTTATCGCAGTGATGTTCTTCCTGCTGACGTTGCTGAATATGAGCGGCTATATGGCCCGCCTGCCGTTTCTGCTGGATCGCCTGATGCACCGCCTAGGTCTGAACGGGCGTGCGGTGATCCCATTGCTTCTTGGATTGGGCTGCAACGTGCCGGCCATCATGGCAACCCGCACAATGGGAAGCCGCCACGAGAAGTTAATCCTCATTGCCATGATCCCCTTTATGAGCTGCCCGGCTCGACTTGTGGTGTCATCGTTCTTCGCCGTGCTGTTCTTCCCACACTATGCATCACTTGTGATCATGGGAATGTATGTGCTGGGCGTGGTGATAGCCTTGTTCACAGCTCTGCTGCTGAGCCGTGGGGTTTTCAAACGAGTCACACCTTCACTCATCATGGAGTTGCCGCCTTACCGCATTCCTCACTTGCGAACAGTCAGTGTGATCGTATGGAGCTACGTGCGCGAGTTTCTCTACCGCGCCGGCACGCTGATCTTTGCTGTCTCGATAGCTATCTGGGTTCTGTTGCGATTCCCCTTTGGTGCCTCGCCCGAACAGAGCGCTGTTGCATACGTTGGGCGCGCCATCACCCCCATCTTCGCACCACTCGGCTTAGAGGATTGGCGTATTTCCACCTCTCTCATACCTGCTTTCCTGGCGCGCGAGGTGGCGCTGAGCTTCATGTCAACCATTTATGCAGCCGAAGCAGATAGCATGCTCGATGAGAAGACAGAAGGAGAATTCGATATAGCAACGAACGCTTATGGTCAACTGCAAGCACTTGGCGAAGCCGTGATTTTGAGTTTTCGAAACCTCGCGTCCTTTACGATTGTCACTCTAGAGGCTGGTCAAGACAACACAGAGAACACCCTTCGCAGCGTAATCCGAGAGCACTTCACTCCAGCGAGCGCACTTGCATTCACGACGTTGCTGCTTCTCTACAATTCCTGCCTGGGCGTATTCGGTGTGATGGCTAAGGAGGCTGGGAGGAATTTCGCGGTAGGATTCCTCGCCTACAGCTTTGTGGTTGGCTGGCTGGTGGCTCTCCTTGTATATCAGGTGGGTAGCAGGCTACCGTTGTAGGCAATAGGGCTGCACGTTCTTGCGATTGGCCTAGCGCTCCTGCCGAAGGCATCTAGAATCAATAGGTGCAAGCTTCAAGTACGTCTTTGAACCCGACTCTTAGTTGCCCGCTTGTAGCCAGGAGGATTGGATTTTTATGGTCGCTCCTTCTTCACCAGTGCCCAACCTTGCACCTCAGGAGAGCGCTTATACCACTGCGCTCACTCAATACGACCGTGCTGCGCAAATCCTGGGCCTCAGTTCCGGGATGTACGAGACACTACGGAAGCCTCGGCGAGAGTTGACTGTCAACTTCCCTGTCAAGATGGACAATGGCGAAGTGCGCGTCTTCACCGGCTATCGTGTGCATCACAACACGGCGCGAGGGCCTTCAAAAGGTGGCATCCGCTATGCCCCCACAGTAGATCTTGACGAGGTGCGTGCTCTAGCAATGTGGATGACATGGAAATGCGCTATTGCCGATCTACCTTTTGGTGGTGCAAAAGGTGGCGTAGTGGTGGACCCGAAGCAGCTCTCTTTAGCGGAACTGGAGCGGCTCACGCGTCGCTACACCACGGAGATTACGCCGCTCATTAGCCCGGAAGGAGACATACCTGCGCCCGATGTAGGTACAAATCCGCAGGTGATGGCCTGGATTATGGACACTTACTCCATGCATCGCGGTTACTCAGTGCCGGCCATTGTGACAGGCAAGCCCATAAACATTGGCGGCTCTGCTGGGCGCTTTGAAGCAACGGGGAGAGGTGTGATGTTTGTTGTGCGTGAGGCCTATCGTACTTTCGGCTGGAACTTTGACAACTTGTCTGTTGTCGTGCAGGGGTTCGGCAACGTTGGCTCAATCGTGGCGCAGACTGCTTATGAAATGGGGTGTCGTGTGATCGCAGTGAGCGATATCAAGGGTGGCATTTACAACCCTAACGGAATTGACATTCCACGCCTGCGATTGTTTCTTAGAGAGGAGCATACGTTAGCTGACTTTGCCCGCATCAGTGGCGTAGATGTCATCACCAACTCCGAGTTGCTGGAACTGCCTTGCGACATCTTAATACCAGCCGCTATGGAGAATCAAATCACAGCTGCCAATGCCTCGAGGGTCAGAGCCAGGGTTGTCGCAGAGGGTGCAAATGGACCTACCACTCCAGAGGCAGATGACATCCTCATAGAGCGCAATGTCTTGGTGATCCCAGATATTTTGTGCAATGCTGGGGGCGTGGTGGTTTCATACTTCGAGTGGGTGCAAAGTCTGCAGCAACTTTTCTGGGAGGAAAGTGATGTGATGCAACGCCTAGAGCGTGTGATGGTGCGCAGTTTTCGCAATGTGTATAGCGAAGCACTTCGCATGGATATTGATTTGCGTACCTCTGCGTTGGTCTTGGGTATTCGTCGTGTTGTCGAAGCTACTCGCGTTCGGGGTCTCTATCCATAACCAAAAATTGCCTATACGAAACTACATTCTCCACTAGCAAGGTGGAGAATGTGCTCGCGCAAAAGATACAATCGCAGTTTGCGGTGACGCGCTCCAAGCTCTGGCAAATTTCAGTCACTTCACAACAACGCGACACGCTCGCATCTCTATTCATCATCATTAGCGCTTGGCTGCTCTTCTTCGGACGCATGATCTTCCTACCAGAAGCGGAGCGGCTCACTTTTCAGCAAGGTGATTTCACCCTGCAATTTTTGGCTTACCGACAGCTAGCTTACCGACAACTGCGCGAGGGGCGCTTCCCAGTTATTGAGGAATGCCTCTACGCCGGTCACCCCTTCCAAGCCGATCCTCAGTCACAAGTGCTGTATCCACCAGTGCTGGCCAGCATGGCGCTCGGCCTATGGCTGGGTTGGGAGGACTACCCTCTGCGCGCATTGGAGTGGGAAGTGATGTTGCATGTGCTGGTGGCAGCACTCAACACTTTTGCCTTTTTGTCACACACATCACCCACACCCAAGCCGCCGGCTGCGCTGATCGGCAGTCTGGCCTTTGCTTTTGGTGGCTTTCTAACAGGCTATCCTCTTCTACAAACTTCCATCCTGCAGACGGCTTGCTGGTTGCCGTTGCTGCTGCTGTGCGCCCATAAGCTTATGGGTCAGCAGCGATGGACGTCACAGGCAATAGCCCTGGCAGGCACAACTTACCTAGCGCTGACCGCTGGTCATCCTCAGACTTTGTTGATGTGCGCTTATGCTGTAGCTGCGTACGGCATATTCCAAGCATGGCGCACCCGCTTGAGCATGCGCGACACACTGATGCGTGGCACAGCAGCATTGCTCCTGAGCGCTAGCTTAAGTGCTGCTCAATTGTTACCATCCACCCTGTTCGCGCTCAATTCAACGCGCCTCTCTCTCACCATCGAGCAGGCAGGGCGTGGCTTTGCATTGCATGATGTAGTGCTTTTCTTTGCCCCTGGTTTCAGCAACATCTGGCAACCGCTATACGTTGGCGTGATTGGCTTAGCGCTGATGACCACAGCAGTCGCATTTAGTGGAGCTTGGCGGAGCAGCGATGTGTTGTTCTGGGTGGCGCTGGGCGGTGTTGCTCTGCTGCTTAGCTTCGGCACTAATGCGATTGGCTTCGATCTAGCTTACTGGATGCTGCCGGGCTACCGACAGTTTCAATCTCAGGAGCGTCACGCGCTCATTGTTTCATTTAGCGCAGCAACACTTGCATCGCGCACCTCAGCGGTGCTGCTTGGCCCAATCTCTGAATCCCTACAACGCTGGTTCATCAACGCTGCAAAATGGTGGGCTGCAATTGGTGTGCTCGGTATGTCTGTCACAGTAGCCCTACTCGCCGCCAACGCTGCAGCCGGGGGGCTACTTGGCCAGGCGGCAACTCGAATAGCATGGCTTGGCGCCGGATGCTTTGTCGCTGCACTGCTGTTGGCCTGGCGCGCTGTCTCTAAACCAAGCGTGCGCAAGAGTTGGGGTTTTGTTGCAGCTATCGTTCTGGCCGTGGATTTGCTCAGCAGCAATCGAGCCAATGCTTTCCAGCCCTACGCCCCACCCTTCACACCCAACTCTCTCATCATCCCAATCTCTGAGACTATCAACCTGAAGCAATTCAGCCGCGTGTATAACCACTACGGACTACCGCTCAATGGCGCCTGCATTGCCGGCTTGAGTGAAGTTAGCGGCGGCTCGCCCATCGTGTGGCGCGACTACAGCACTTTTTTGGAGAAGGCTCCGGAAGCTGTGCTAGTGCGTATGCTCAACGCACGCTACGGGATAACATGGCGTGGCGCAATGGAGACGCCAGAGGGCGTGGTAATCCCTTGGTTTTTGCTCGCACGAGACACCTTCGAGGGCAAGCCAGCCAGCACTTACCGGTTGGATTGGGAGCCGGGGGATTTCAGTGGGGCTTGGATCGCGCCCGAAGTAGTCCGAGTTGAAGAAGAAGAGGCAATCTATGCTGCAATGAGAAAGCCAGGATATGACCCTTTCCACACCGCATTTGTGTTAAACCGCGATTGGAAGCAGTTTACATTTGGCGGCACAGGCAATGCTGCCGTAGAAGGCAAAGCAACAGGTTACATGAAGATCGCTGCGTTCGCTGACGCGCCAGCTCTGCTGGTGTTGAGCGAGTCGTATCATCCCAACTGGGTTGCTATCGTGAATGGCCAGATGCAAACACCACTGCGAGTCAACGGAGCCCTGCTAGGGGTGGCGATTCCAGCCGGACAAACCACAGTTGAGATGAGCTATCAACCGCGCGATCTCTACGTCGGCGCAGCTATCAGCGCGACGACCCTGATTGCTATGTGTATCGCTCTCCTGCTACACCACCGCTGGCAATGCAAGTAAACCGCGCTTACCTGCTTTCACTCACTTTGATCACCGCACCCACACTTGTCTACGTTCTAGCCTTGTGGCTAGACCCATCGCGCAACCTTGTGTTGTGGGAGCGCGCGCTGCCAGAGCCGTTGCCGGCAGCGCTGCTAAGCGCTGGCCTAGTCGCTCACGCTGCGCTCAGCGTCGCCCTTATGCGACGACTACCAAGCTACAGAAACCGCAGTAACACGTTTTTGCTGCTCACATATGTGGTGGTGGCTGGGTTGCTGCTGCAGATCGCAGCTACGCACATTGCCGAGCCATACCCGCTGCGCGGGATCGCATTTAGGCAATACAGCAACTTCACCGGCGGCTATTTCAGCGTGGGCGTGCGCGTGGAGCACGTGGGGGATTGGCTTAAGCGATATGCGGAGGAAATGCCTTCCTACAACGTCCACGCCCAGCGCCACCCCCCAGGATTAGCCTTGATATTTTGGGCAAGCAAACAAGCGGCACGCTTACTGCCAGACCTGGCGCGAACACTCGAGCCATCCTTGCGACCACTCACATGTTTCGAGCTGCGCGCTGCTTCGCTGGATGCAGAGCAGATTCTGGCTGGGTTGATCGGGATAATCTTGGAAAGCACAACAGCGTTGCTCGTGCCGGTGATGCTCTTCGGGTTTATCCGGCGTGTGGCCGGTTTACACGCTGCGGCATTAGCCGCTCTGCTCTATCCCCTGACTTCCGGCGTGCTGATGTGGGTTTCACAGTGGAACCGGGCCTTTGGACTTTTTAGCGTCGGCAGCTTGTGGCTCGTAGAGATCATGCTGACATCTGAGCAGCGCCGAGCCACATGGGCAGCTTTTGGGTTGGGTGTGTTGCTAGGGCTCGCGGCGTTCATGAGCTTTGGCAACGTGCCGATTGCGATGATCGCCGGTACATACGCCGCAGTGCGAATTTGGGCAAATGAACGGCTCAAGCAAATCAGGTGGCGTGCAATACAGGCAGCATTGGCTCTCGCCGGCGTCGCTGCAATCTGGCTGCCGTTGATAGCAAGTGGGTTTGACGCCGTCGGCGCCTACCGCCTGGCAATGCAATACCATCTGGCACTAAAACGGGATTATTTTCCATTCGTGCTTTGGCATGCTTGGGACATTTTCACATTCGCCGGCTTGCCATTAGCCCTGGCTGGCCTTGTTGCCTGGCGACACGCACCAGCACTGACTGCCGCCTGGTTCTTGCCGCTAGTGGCGCAATGTCTGCTTCATGTGGCGCGCGGTGAAACTGGGCGCGTATGGATGTACTTTGCTCCCCTGATTGTGGCTTCTGCTGCAATCTGGCTTAGCAAGTATCGCTGGACAGCAGCGCTGCCGTTCGTGATCGGTTTGTTGGTTATCCAGACTGCTTCGCAAGCAAGCCTGCTGCGCGTTATCAGCTACGGCATTGACCCACTCACCGTGCAGGCGCCAACATTGCCAGAGAACCTGGTTCGCACCAACACTCGCTTTGAGTCGAACGGAGAAGTGCGGCTGCTCGGCTACAGCTTACCCACAGAGCTCTCCCCTGGCGAGACAGCCACACTCCACTTGTTCTGGCAATTGGATGCCACGAAGCCGCTTGCTGTGCCACGCAAAGTGTTCATACATGTCACAGATCAGCTCGAGGACCGCGAACGCATCGTGAATCAGGATGGTCACCCAGCCAACTGGGCGCTGCCGATGACGTGTTGGCTTCCAGGTCAAATCATCCATGACCCTCACACGTTCACTATCAG
The DNA here is from genome assembly GCA_938028725.1 of uncultured Anaerolineae bacterium. Lineage (GTDB taxonomy): Bacteria > Chloroflexota > Anaerolineae > J036 > Brachytrichaceae > CALIMH01. The sequence continues at coordinate 156,738 of CALIMH010000009.1, forward strand.
TGAATCAGCAGCACCTGGCACGTACTACGTGCTGATTGGGCTTTACGACGAGTTGACTGGCGAGCGCGCTTTCGTGCACACGGCTGACATTGCAATGGCTAACGCAGTGGCATTGCCACAACGCTTGAAGGTGCGTGGAGGTTAATAGGAACAAATTCAGCCGTTGAGAGTCTTGATATAGTTACAGCTCATGGTGAGCTTGGCACTGCCGTTGCTTGCTTGCGCCGCCGGTGCAATCGCTGGAGGCGCTTTTGCTATATCACCAACCCTACGGCGTTTCCCCTCTGTCAGCGTCGGTTGGTTGCTTGCACCCGCACCTTTGACTGCATTTGTGTTGCTTCTATTGGCAGCGCCAAATGTCCTAACAGGGCAGAAGCTACATTGGTCACTTGCTTGGATGCCTTCTTTGGGAGCAGAGTTTGCACTTGCATTGGACGGCTTGAGCCTGCTGTTCGGGCTAATCATCACTGGCATTGGCACGCTTATCACGATATACGCGGGCTACTACTTCGCCCCACATGAGCCTACAGAAAGAGGAGAAGCCGAGGGGCGATTTTTCCTCTACTTGTTGCTGTTCATGACTGCGATGCTGGGCACAGTGCTAGCCGCAGACGTTATTACATTGTTTGTGTTTTGGGAGATGACCAGCATCACGTCATTTCTGCTGATCGCCTACAAGACCAGCCATGCCGCTTCGCGCGAGGGCGCATTTAAAGCGTTGTTTATCACCGGAGCAGGTGGCATTGCGTTGTTAGCAGGGTTGCTACTTGCCTCCGCGCTCAGTGACAGCACTGACCTCAGCAAGATTGTGCATAACGGCGATGCGCTGCGCGCCTCCGAGTGGTATCACGTCATGTTGCTGCTGATCGCATTCGGCGCTTTCACAAAGAGCGCGCAGTTTCCTTTTCACTTTTGGCTGCCCGCTGCAATGAGCGCGCCCACCCCTGCCTCTGCATTTTTACATTCAGCCACAATGGTGAAGGCAGGTGTGTATCTGCTAGCCCGTTTGTACCCAGCATTTGGCAGCACCGCCACATGGTTCTGGATGCTGTCGCTGATCGGTATGTCCACCATGCTCATCGGTGCAGTTATCGGCTTGCGACAGACTGATCTAAAAGCGCTCCTCGCCTACTCCACTATCAGCCAGCTTGGCGCGCTGACGATGCTCACGGGCCAAAACACGCCTATCGCTTTCAAAGCGCTAGTGATTGGTATTCTCGCCCATGCACTCTACAAGGGAGCACTTTTCATGATCGCCGGCGGCGTAGATCATGCCACCGGCACGCGCGACTTACGTCAGCTTGGAAAGCTATGGCGTGCTATGCCTCTCACGTTTGCCGTTGCTGCTGTGGCGGGGCTATCCATGGCAGGGCTACCCCCGCTGCTTGGATTTCTCGCAAAAGAGTCCTTGCTCACGTCATTGCTGGAACCCACCGACGCCACAATCACACAACTGGTCCAACCTGCTGCTTCCGTCTTGGCAGGAGCATTGATGCTGACACAAGCAGCCATAGTCAGTATAGACACATTTGTCACGCCACCTGGTGCAGGCTTCCCAGCGTGTTTCAACAGACCTTCAACAAGCAAGAATCACTCTCAACACAAGCACCACGTACACGACCTGCCTCTGGGCATGTTGCTCAGCCCGATTATTCTAGGAGCGCTCTCGCTTGTAATTACAACCTTACAGCCGGAAGTAGTCGCCACGCTGTTAGCACAAGCAGCATCTACGACTTATGGAAACAAAGTAAAAGTTTCGCTGGAGCTTTTCCACGAGATTAACCTACCGCTCGTGCTCAGCGGGGTAGCCATAGGTGTTGGTGCCGGACTATTCGCATGGCGCAGTCAAGCAAGAGCAGTGTTGCACCATCTGATGCTCAGCATGGACACGCTCTACAACGCTATCTTGGATGCCTTGGATGTGGCTGCTCAACGCGTCACGCAGCTTCAGAATGGCCGTGTGAGGCGCTACTTGTTCGTGATGCTGGTTGCCATGCTAGTGCTCGTCGTGGCATTCGGTGAGTTGCCGCGCCTGCTGAGCAATCACATACTGACTGAGTCGCTTGCCACAGCGCTGCAAGGGCAAATCACACCGACAGAAGTGCTGCGAGCCTCCGCAATGACGTTAGCTGTTGCTGCATCGCTTGTGTCTGTCATTATTCGGCGCGATTTGCTCGCCATACTAGCGTTCGCTTCGTCCGGCCTCGCCGTGGCAGTCTTGATCGCTCTAGAACCATCACCAGATGTAGCGCTTGTGCAAGCTATTGTGGACATCCTCTCAATGGTGATCCTAGTGCTAGCGCTGTCGCGTATCCCACAACACCAGCGTCGCCAAGCAGAGGCCCTGAACAAACATCCATCAATCTCTAATCGCTATAGCGCTTTACTCGCAATGGGAGTTAGCCTGGTAGTGTTTTTGCTGAGTTGGTATGCCCTCGCTTCGCGCCCACGCATCTCTGTGGTTACGCCATTCTACGAACGCAACGCAAAGCCACTCACCGGTTCGGCCGATATCGTCGGCGCGATTGTCGTAGACTTTCGCGGTTTTGATACCCTCATAGAAATTTGCGTGTTCGGGACGGCAGGTGTGGGTGTGATGACATTGCTCAGACTTGCTATGAAGAAAGCGGAAGCGAGCCGTCTCACCGATAGCGGCGAATCTGAAAACAATGACCTAGAGGAGCGAAGCCGTCTCACACTGTCCAATAAGTTAAGCGGCATTGACGGCTTGCGCACATCACCATTTGTACGCATGGTAGCGCGCGCGGCTATGCCGCTGTCGCTCATGCTTGCATTTGTGCAGATGGTGTATGGTCACGATCAACCCGGGGATGGCTTCACTGCCGGCGTTACAGTGAGCTTGGCGGTCGGGCTTTGGTATGTCGTGTTTGGATACGAGCGAACCAAGCAACAGCTCGCTGCATTCAAGCCTCCTTTGCTTATTGGCATCGGTGTTTTGATTGTTTTATTGAGCTCAACCTCACCAATTCTCTTTGGTCAGCCTTTCTTCTCACCCTACAACTTTGGTGAAGCACTGCACCTCCCTCTACCACACGGCTTTGACCTCACCACTTCGCTCTTATTCGAGCTGGCAATATGTTTAGTTGTGCTGGGGTCGGCCATTTTCATTCTAGACACGCTGGGCCGTCCAAGCCACATGGAGGAGTAAGCATCATGGATATTCTGCGCGCTGCAGCGATTGCTGCCTTGTTTGGCATCGGGGTGTACCAATTGTTGAGGCGCAACGTGATTCGCGTAGTAATCGGCCTCAACATCATATCCAACGCAGTTAACTTGTTTCTGCTATCCACCGGTGCATACGACGGAGTGGCTGAAGCTTATGCCTCAGCAATTGGACAGCGCAGTGACGCCCTGCCACAGGCTCTTATCCTTACAGCGATTGTGATCAGCATGGGAGGATTTGCATTCACACTCTCGATGTTGTACGTTATCTCCTCCCGTTATCGCACTGCCGATAACGACGAAGTGAAAGGATTGACACACTGAGCAGTAGCTGCCATGGGCGATGTAGTCATCATCCTTCCCTTTTTATTGCCTATAGCCGGTGCCGCGGTCGGCATGCTGTTGCGACGCTGGCATCGCCTGAGAGCGGGGTGGTCACTGGTGGTTTTGGCACTAGCCTGTGCCGTCACGGCAACAGTGTTTTGGCAAGTGGCGCAATCGGGTCAGGCGCGCACCTTTCAAATGGGGGGATGGCCGTCACCGTTTGGAATCACGATCGTCGCGGATGCACTCTCCGTGACCATGGCGCTCATGTCTCAGGTGGTATTTGTGTTTGGCTTTGTGTATGCGTTAGGAGCCAAAGACAAAGCTGTGCATTACGAGACATTTCACCCGCTGTTTTTGATGCTCGCTGCCGGCTTGACTGGCGGGATGCTGACAGGTGACATCTTCAATCTTTTCGTGATGATCGAGCTGGTGGTGATCTCCGGCACAGTGCTCACTGCCATAAGTGACGACCGTTTCGGCACCGAGGCTGCATACAAATACTTCTTGATCAGTCTTATCGCCTCTTTCACGCTGCTGTTTGGGATCGGCAGCCTGTATGTGAGCTACGGGACACTCAACATGGCCGACTTAGCACAGCGCATCTCGGCAAATCCCGAGCAACCACTGCTGCCGATCGCGCTAATCTTGTTGAGCATTACATTCATGATCAAAAGCGCAGCCGTGCCGTTCCACTTTTGGCAGCCTGACTTTCACACCGCCTCCCCTACCCCTGTGTCTGCCATGCTTTCCTCGGTGGTGGTGAAGCTAGGTGTATATGGTTTCATGCGCCTCACCACCTTGCTTGCCCCATCAGCGACCTGGATTAAAGACTTGTTGATTGTGACGGGTATCGTGGGTGTCATATTTGGTGGGCTTGGCGCGCTAGGTACGCACAATGTCAAACGCATGTTTGCATATTCCACACTGGCCCAGGTTGGGTTTATCTATATCGGCGTGGGATGGGGCACGAGCCTATCACTTGCGGCAGCCGTGCTTTTCACCATCAATCACGCCATCATCAAGAGCGCGATGCTCATGTTGAGTGGCTACTTAGCCAGCCGCGCACCAGTGAAGACGGCCTCCTTCAGTGTGGTAAGAGGCGTTGGACGTTATGCCCCCCTTTCCGGTGTGCTGTTCTTTCTGGGTGGCATGGCACTGGCAGGACTACCGCCATCAAATGGCTTTATCAGCAAGTGGGCGTTGTTTTGGAGTGGCGTGGTCGCCGCTACAAGTGGCGCGATACAAGACAGATGGACTTATTGGCTGCCACTTGGGTTAGTGGGTATCTCCAGCGTCATCACATTGGTGTATGTCTTTCGCGCGCTGATGCGCATTTGGTGGGAGCCTTTCGAGCCACCATCGCCAGAGGAAAAGGTCAAACCGCGCGGCGATAGCCTACTTGCACCAGCCGGCTTGGTCACATTGTGTGTGCTGCTTGGCTTGCTCGGGCAGCCGCTAACTGACTGGACCCAGCGCGTGAGCGAATGGATGACACAGCCAGGAAAGTATGTGCAGGCTGTTCTTCAGGCCGAAGAAACCCATCGCCGCAACTTTTCCGTGCAACCATGAGACAAGACCTAAAGCACGTAGCACGGCACGCCGCAGGAGTTAGAGGATGCTGGTTTACGTTCGTCTAGTACTGTTGTGTGCGTTGGTTTACTTGGCGCTCACAGCCAATGTGGAGCTGTCCAACATTGGAGTTGGAGTGATCATCGGGATTTCGATAGCAGTGGTGCTGCGCCCCAAGCCAGAGCCACTATCACTATCTAGGTTGCCGTTTGTGCTAATTAATCTAGCACGCTATGTGGTATGGCTGTCTATAGACATTATTCGCAACGGTATTCGTGTGGCGCGCATTGTGCTCGATCCCAAGTTGCCAATTCGCCCCGGCATTATTGCCGTGCCGAGCAGTATGAAAACTGAGCTTGGTGTCGCCCTAAACGCCCATGCTATCACTGTTACACCCGGCGAGCAAGTAGTAGAGATAGGAGAGGACGGCACCCTCTACGTGCATTGCCTCGACGTAGATTCGAGCTTGGCCGGTATGGAGCACGCACAGCGCCTACGGAAGGAGATGCTCAGCCGCATCTTCGAGTGATCCGCTGATGATGCAAGAAATCTTCTACACTATCGTTGTGGGAGCATTGATAGTCCACATTGGGCTGATTGCCGTGGCGGTTTGGCGTGTGTGGCGTGGCGACACTGTGATGGATCGCCTGGTTGCTGTCGACGCAATTTCCACCATCGTGCTGGCAATCTTTGTGCTGCTTGCCCTGATCGAGCGGGATGCACTCTTCATGGACACCGCGCTGGGAGTGGCGCTGATAAGTTTTATTAGCACGATAGCTCTGGCGCGCTATATTGCTAATCGCAAGATGTTCTAAAGCCAATGGATATAACTGAGTTGCGCTTCCTCGCCGCCACACTCGTCGTTGTGATCGGCACACTTTTCTCGCTGATCGGCATCCTTGGCCTGGTGCGGTTGCCAGACGTCTACGCACGCATGCACGCTGTGGGCAAGGTATCCACCTTTGGCGTGGTGCTGCTCACAGCAGCGGCAGTGCTAACTCTGTCGTTCGCTTGGAGTAAAGCGCTTGTGTTGATCGTGATGTTGGTATTCACTGGACCACTGACCTCGCACGCTATCGGATCCGGTGCATACCGGCTTGGCATTCCTATGAGACAGGCACTACGTGACGACCTGGCGCGTGAACGCATACAAGACTAGGAGTATGCGATTGTATAATCTCGCGCGCTTTAAGGTTCATGATAAACTTCTCAAGCAAGTGGCATCGCAGATGAACGGATAGAGATATGAAGGTTGCCTCCACTAACAAGATACTACTCGTACAAAGTGGCTTAGGTGACTCAGTTGCCCTTGTGCTGGAGCGACAAGGGTATCGCGTGGTGTGGGCAAATAACTCGAAAAGCGCTCTCGCGAAGCTGGCTAGCAATACCCCCTCTCTTGTAATTATTGATGTGCCAACCATACGTGCCAACGTCGAGAAACTTTGTCAGAGTATCAAACGTCAAAATCCTGACCTTCCTATTCTGCTCATTTTAGAGAAGCAGACAAGCAATAACGGCGCCAGACACCAGAAGAAGTTTTCTTTTGCTGATGCCTGGATCGCTCGACCTTTGAATCAGCAACGACTGATGTCAAAGATCGAGAAACTGTTGCCAGAGGGGACATCACTGGAGCTAAGGTGCGGTGATTTAGTGTTCCACCCCGCAGAGCGCATCTTGAGAAAGAAGGACACTGAGCAATACCTCAACCCAAAGTTGGCAAAATTGCTGCAGATCTTCATGCAACGCCCTGGCGACCTTGTGACACGCAAAGAGTTGATGCAGCGTGTCTGGGAAACCAGCTACCTCGGCGACACACGCACTTTGGATGTCCACATACACTGGCTACGTGAAGCTATCGAGGATGACCCCAATAACCCTTACTACCTGCAGACTGTGCGTGGCCAAGGGTATCGTTTTGATGACCCCAAAAAGAGAAAGAGATAACGCTTCCTAGATTCAACACTGCTGTGAGCAACACCCAGATCATCATTACTGGATCAATCGCTTACGACTACTTAATGTGCTTTCCGGGTTCATTTAGCGAGCACATCCTACACGAGCATACTGAGCGGCTGAGTTTAAGTTTCTTAGTCGACCAAATGGAGCGCCGCCAAGGAGGCTGCGCACCAAACATTGCATACACCCTCGCACTGCTGGGCGAGCGCCCTAGGGTGATGGGCGCAGCAGGACGCGATTTTGATGAATATCGCGAGTGGTTAGAGTCTATCGGCGTAGACACTTCGCTCATCTACGTGAATCCTCACAAATTCACAGCTTCCTTCTTCTGCAATACGGATAGGCACAATAACCAGATCGCGTCGTTTTACAGCGGTGCTATGGCTGACGCGCGTAATCTCTCGTTCTATGAGTTAGACTTCAAGCCAGACTTAGTGATCATCTCTCCTAACGACCCCATAGCCATGCAGCGCTATGCAGCAGAGTGCCGTGAGCTTGACATAACCTTTATCTATGATCCCGGTCAACAAGTCGCGCGCTCAAGCGGTGAAGAATTAAAAGAGGGATTGAGAGGGGCACAGATGCTCATTTGCAACGATTACGAGTTCCAGATCATTCGCCAAAAAACACAGTTAGGAGTGCAAGAGCTGTTAGAGGAAGTAGAGTTACTCGTCATCACTCGCGGGGCAGCCGGATCGCAGATCATTACGAGGCATGAAGTGATAGACATACCCGCTGTTCCTGAGAAACACATCGCTGACCCCACTGGCGTGGGTGATGCATTCCGTGCGGGATTTCTCAAGGGATTGGCCGTTGGCGCTCCTCTGGATGTGTGCGGTAAGCTCGGCAGCGTAGCAGCCACCTATGCATTGGAACACGTCGGCGGCCAGGGGCATTACTTCAAGTGGGAAGACTTCAAGCAACGCTACGAGGCGCACTTTGGTCCCTTGAGCTTGTAGGGTGCTTGCCACACCCGAACGGTCTGTTAAAAAAATCTTTTAAGGTTACAGAGGCCCTTCAAGGTATTGACATATTGTCTTAGAGGCATAGAATTCCGGCAAAATCCAAGCCTACGACGCCGTTCTTATTGCTGTGATTCTATGTCAGACACTATCTGCGCTAGCTTCAACACATCAGTAGCTGTGCACCGTCCTGATGCCACGTCGCAAAAATCAAACAGTACACTGCGAGTGGCCTTGCTTGTCAACCTTGCGCGTAATGCTCCACCTATTCAGCGCACCATCATGCCACCTGATTTATTTGTGGAGCTAGACAGCGACAGGAATGTGGAAGCTTATGCGCAAGCTTTAGAGGAGGAGGGACACGAGGTGCTTGTGCATGAGGGGGATGCCTATCTTGCACAATGGATCACACAGATCAAACCTGACATTTGCTTCAACACTTGTGAGGGCTTCTTGGGCAACAGTCGTGAAGCACAAGTGCCTGCGCTCCTTGAGATGATTGGTGCACGATACACCGGCCCTACGCCGCTTGCAGCAGCCATCACTCAAGACAAACCAACCACCAAGCGCATCTTGCAGTCCTACCGATTGCCCACCCCCCCTTTTCAAGTGTTTGAGACTCCGGATGAGGAGCTTAGCCCAGAACTTTCTTTTCCCCTCTTTGTCAAGCCCATCCATGAAGGCACAGGCATGGGCATTCACAATGAAAGCATTGTCTATAACGAGCGCCAACTGCGCGACCGAGTTGCATGGCTCATCACTGCTTATGATCAGCCAGCCCTGATTGAGCCTTTCATTGATGGTCAAGATCTTACGTGCGGGTTAGTAGGAAACGGCCGAGATGTCCACTTCTTCCCTATCAATGAAGTGGACTACAGCGGATATCCCTCAGAGCTATGCCATATTTACGGATCGCTGCAAAAGGTGGACTTCGAGCAGTACTACCGCAACCGTTGCCCCGCCCCAATCAGTAAAAAGCTTGCGGAGGACATCCGCAAACTTACACATCAGACCTTTCTTGCCACTCAGTGCCGCGATTTTGCTCGCGTTGACTTTCGACTGGACAAGAAGGAACAGTTACATATTTTGGAGATCAACGCCCTACCGGGAATTGGGGTTCACAGTGATCTCACTCTCATGGCTGCAGCGGAAGGATGGACACACGGCGAACTCGTTCGTGCAGTCTTGCATGCTGCACTCCGGCGTTATCAAATGCTTTGATAAAGATTTAGGATGAATACTTTCTCCCTACTTGTGCTATATGGACTGGACGAACGGAGTTCCGCGCTTGAGGTAACCTCAACAGTCAAGTTGATTTGCAACGTCACACAAGCACTTGTTGCAGAAGGATGGCGTGTCTTGCCTCTGCAAGTCTCGCACGATCTTGTCACTCAGTTGCGTCGCTTCGACCCAGCCGAGTGGATTGTTATCAACTTGTGCGAGGGCGAGCCACAGCAGGATTTTTACTACTCACAAGCAGCCCATATTCTGGAAGAGATGGGCTTTACATATACGGGATCGAGCGCCTGGACGCTAGAAGAAACTCAATACAAATGGCGGATGAAGACACTACTAGAAGTTGGCAATGTGCCCACCCCGCCATGGGCAATGTTCGAGCGTGCTGAAGACGTGGTCTTTGACCACTTCCCCGCTATCGTGAAGCCAGGTGCATCTCACTGTTCATATGGTATCACACGCAACTCCGTCGTACTCAACTTAGAAGAGGCACGAGAGCAGGTCGCGCGCATCATCAACACATTTAGGCAGCCTGCGATTATTGAGAAGTTTCTGGACAGTCCAGAGTACAACGTAGCTATATGGGGCAACCAATGCGCTGAGCTGCTTGGCATTAGCACAATGCAGTATGACTACTTCGCAGACATCAGGGATCGGCTTTGCACGTTTGAAGCAAAGTGGGTGCCAGAGTCTGTGGCTTATCAGCATATCCCAGTGATTTGCCCTGCCCCGATCTCTGCTGAACTGTACGAGCACATCATGGAGGCAGCGCTTGCTGCCTACCATGTAACTGGGTGCAGAGACTATGGACGAGTTGACCTGCGCCTCGACGGTGATAAGCCAATGGTGTTGGATGTTAACGCCAACTGCGACATCAGCCCTGAAGGAGGCTTTGCACACACAGCAGCGGCAGCAGGCATCCGCTACGGAGAAATGCTGAACAGAATCGTAGAGTTCTCCCTCGCACGCAGCTCTCGCATACAAACGCCGGGCCACCAAAACACAATTGTGGAGGCAGTATGACGACAACTTCCACGTCGCCTGCTTTTTACATTCAACCCTCGAGCGCAGAGGAGCAACGAGCCATCCACAACTTGGTTCTTCAGTCTGGTATTTTCACGCAGAGCGATGCTGATTGTGTTCAGGAGATGTTCGCAGAAACCTGGAAGCAGGTCCGAGAAGACAATTACCACTGGCTATCGTGCTGGTATCAAGGCGCGTTAGTTGGCTTTACTTGCTTTGGCCGAGAACCGCTCACAGAGGCGACGTGGGATTTGTTTTGGATTTGTGTGCTGCCTTCTGTCCGCCGACAAGGTGTTGGTAGCGCTTTGCTGCAAGCAGCGCTCGCTCATGCATCAGCGCTTGGTGGGCGACTGATGGTGATATACACCTCATCTGCACCCGCCTATCTTCCTGCTCATCGGCTTTACGAATCGCAGGGATTCAAGCGAGTAGCCGTTGTGCCAGATTACTATCGCGATAATGAAGACCTGCATATCTACTGGCGTCGGCTCAACAGTTCTACCGATAGCGTATGCTGACCAATCCAGCTCCTGTCCTCATCCTTTCTAATTACTACACGACATGGACACCAGATGATCATGCCGAAAGCCAAAGGCTGCTGCAAGTCATGTCGGATGGCTTGAAGGCAATAGGTCATCGCGTGGAAGTGGTTGAGTTTTGGAAAACGACCACACACCTGCTTCAGCCATTCTCACCTGAGGAGTGGATCGTTTTTAATTGGTGCGAAGGCGTGGAGGACGAGATTGGTGGTGATGCGCGCATTTGTGAGGAACTTGAGCAGAAGGGATACACCTACACCGGCAACAGCCCATACACCTTACGGCTTTCAGTGCAGAAAGGCAAGGTCAAAAAGTTGCTCCAACGTCATGGTATCCCAACTCCAGCCGGCCGGCAATTTAATAGCCCTGATGAGGTCAATTCAGAAAGCTGGGACAACAACCTCTTCCCTGCAATTGTCAAGCCAGTTAGCCAGCACTGTTCAGTTGCAGTGACGCGCAGCGCGGTTGTGCAGAATATTGGCGAGCTACGAGATAGAGTCGCTTATGTGGTGGAAACCTTAAAAGAGCCAGTCATAGCAGAGCAATTCATCCTCGGTCGCGAAATTAATGTCTCTATTTGGGGAAATGGACGTCCTCAACTACTGCCGTTGCGCGAGATTGATTTCTCCCGCATTCCCGATCCCTTGCATCACATAGTTACATGGGACTGCAAATGGGTGCCGGACAGTCCAGACTGGAACAGCATGCCAGTAATCACACAGCCTCAACTATCACCTCACCTGCGAGCCGGGATAGAAGAGGTCGCACTCAAAACATACCGTGCCCTCCGCTGCCGTGACTATGCGCGTGTGGACTTGCGCATCAGCCGGGATCAGCAGATATGGGTAGTGGATGTCAATCCTAATCCAGACCTCACACCGGAAGGCGGCTTCGCAGGTTCCTGTTATGCCGCCGGCTTCACTTATGCAGAAGCCATTAGCCACATCGTTCGTATGGCAGTTGCGCGACACAACCGCCGTGCAACCTTATTGCGGGCATCCAGGCGTAGCTCTAGAAAAACCAGAACACACTCTTTGATTACCGCTCAGCAACATTAAGTGCCTCGAAATCGGCTCAACCGCTCCGTCATTTGATTAAGCAACGCAAGCGCGTCCTCCCAAGAGCTAGACCGCGCGCAGCGTGAATCCACTTCCCTCAGCCAGTCTTTCAAAGCTGATAACTCCGGAGCGAGCTCAGGACGCTCTCTTGCTAGCTCATCTGCTGCCTGCAAAGCTTGCCTCAGCGCCTTGAAGTGCTCCGCAGCTAAAGCTCTCATCTGAGAAACTTGCAAACGAGCAGATTCCGCTTCTTGCATGGCACGATGCACATCCTCCTCGATTTGTGTTAGCCACGCCCTACTCGCAGAGATAGTGAGCGGAGGGCCAGACTTAGCATAAGCAAACTCATCAAGACGCTGTTGAAGTTCTCTTGTGCGTTGCTCCAGTGGGCCAATGATCACAGAACTCCAATTTGCGCTGCCCAACTCTCGTAAAGGCAGGGATTCCAAGCCGGCACGAACTGAAGCCATTAGTCCAGACAATTCAGCAAGCCTTTCACGGAGCGCAGAGTAGCGATGGTTGACTGCTCGTGCTTCTGCACGCATCTCGCGCAAAGCTTCCTCTGCCACAAGACACAACTGCACGCCAGTGGCTGCAGAGCGACGCACTGCATCTAGGCCGCTGCTTTGTTCGGCCGCTGCAAACCAGCTGTCTATGCGCATGAGCAAGGGCGTAACGCGATCACGAAAGTCGTAACTATGTTCTGCCTCCAGAGCCTTCAGCGCAGCAGAAAGGTTTTGAATGCGCCGTACGCAGTCTCGCAACTCTATTTGAGCGCGATGCAATTCTGCATCGTATTGACTCACCAATTGCTTTGCATTACTCAACCATCGTTCCGAGTCTTCTGCTATCTGATAGAAATCAGGAGCAGCTTGTTCACACGCAGCAAGCAAAACGGTTTGCTCATCAAGCAAGTTCCTTGCAGCATGCTCAAGCGATGCAGCGTGATGGATAATGTCGGCTAACGCTTGGCGGATGTGTGCTGCCTCTTCCGAATGCAGGTTTTGACTTGCGCGCTGCTTGTCTTGCGCGGATTGAGCAACTTGCTGGTCAGCAGCTTTCAAGTCTTGACGCAGAGACTCCAACACCTCACGAGCGCTGCCGAGCGATTGAACTAATGGCAATAAGCTACTCTGTTGCAATGAGGCAGGCCCTGTGGTAATACTCTCCCATCGCGCCTTCAGGTCTGCTGCCCGTTCACGCAAGGCTGCCGGCGCGACAGGTTGTTGGTAGCGCCGATGCAAAGCATCAAGTTCAAGCGCACGCTGCTCAGCCTGTGCGATCAAACCAGCGACACTATCCTCATTGACCACACGCAATTGCTGAGCGCGTTCATGCAACAATGCAAGTGCCTCTGAGCGACTGCGCTCAGCAGTGCTGTAAATGCTGTTCAGCATCTGCTTTTGTTGCCCAGCCGATTCAATTGCCTCCACACTCTCCGCGAGCAAAGCCGCACGCATTTGATCCAGCATCGCTCGAAAGCGATTGCGATACTCTTCCAGAATATCGGGCGTAATGGTTTGCTTTAATTCAGAGATCCATCCCTCAAGCGTATTGAGACGTGCGGTGAGCTTGTCAACCGTAACGCTCAACCCCATGCGGGCGCGTTCCAAAGCCTCCAGCGCCCGCACTTGCGTTTTGGCTGACTCGGCCACTTCCCCTGCTTGTGTTTGTGCAGTCTCGTAGTCTCCCATGTCAAGCGCAGTTACTGCTGCATGGAAGTCATTGAGGCTCTTGAGTAGTTGTGCGGAAAATGATGGCCGTGGCATACCGCTAGCTTCATCAGCCTCAATTCGCAACTTGAGTTGCTCCAGCGCGCTCTCTGCATGTTTCACAAGCTGAGCGGTTTCAACACGCTTTGCTTGCAAAGCATCTACTCGTACGGATAGCTCTTTCAAGCGCTCTTCGACAGCGCAACGCAAGCGATAGACTGCAATTACAGCCTGCTTATCGGATAGTGAGCCGCCAAGACATTGGCGCGCAGAATCAATCTCCTGTGAGAGCTGTTCCAGCAACTGCCTCTCGGCCTCTAGAGGCAATTTTGTGCGCACTTCGGCGTGCACGGCCTGCTTAAGCTCGAGCAAGCGCTGGCTTGCTGCAAGGAGTGCTTTGTTTTCTTCCGCCGGTAAATCCTCAACACGCTTGAGGGTAATGTCAAACTGGTCAATATCATGCTGAACCCTGCGCAATGCATCCTCTGCCCTATTGATCCACCGCTCCCAGCGTATGCGATTAGCAAGCTCGCGCAGCAAAGGCAACACCAACAAAGCCTGCCAAAACGGCTGCTGCTTCAAGAGGAGCACTTCTGACCGACTGATCCATTGATAAGCATGTGCCAGCAATTGCTGTGCGTCCAGAACAAGCGCTTCTGCCTCTTGGAAGAGCGGCCCGTACGGTGGCTCTAGAACTGGTTGTGCAATTTTTGCATTAGCGGCATCTAGCCTCTCCCGCACAATCGGTGCAAGAGAGAGCACGGCGGCCAGGCGCTGCGAGTGAAAAGGCTCACGGCGACGCAACACCCATGCCATCCCAGAGAGCGTCAACGCGAGCAGGACATATGCAAGCACTAGCACAACCAGCACAACTGAAGGGCTGCCGCTCATACCAACTATTTTGGCAAAAAGTATGGTTTCACATCGTGCTCTCAATGGCACTGAGGACAGTCGTTTGACAGTCGTTTATGCAGAGCTTGCCGCTGTTAAGGTTGCTCAAATCTCCGACTTACGGCGCCTAGCTTTGCTGCTTTTGGTGTTTGCTTCCTCTTCGCCAGAAAGCGGTTGGGGCTGGTGGGTCAAAGCGACCTGGATGACCTCTTCCATAGTGCCAACCTGATGCAGGGACATTTCCCGCAAGACGCGGCGCGGCACTTCACTCAACTCTTTCGCGTTTTTCTTCGGCAAAACAAACTTGCGAATACCAGCACGATGCGCAGCCATGAGCTTCTCGCGTAGACCACCAATCGGCAAGATGCGACCACGCAGCGTGATCTCACCAGTCATCGCCACATCGTGACGCACAGGTATCTTCGTGAATGCAGATATTAAGGCAATCGCCATAGCAACACCGGCGCTTGGCCCCTCTTTCGATATAGAACCCTCAGGCACATGAATGTGAACATCAGACTTCTCAATTTGTTGGCGAGTGATACCGAGCGCTTTTGCATGAGAACGCACATAGCTCATAGCTGCCTTGGCGCTCTCTTGCATCACATCACCAAGTTGGCCGGTGAGCAGCAACTCGCCACGCCCATCCATCACAGAGACTTCTATTTGCAACAAGTCACCACCAGCTTCGTCCCAGGCTACACCATTAGCGAGACCAATTTGATCTTCAGACTCTGCGCGCATCAAATTTGCAGTGGGTGGACCAAGGAAATCTTCAACCAATTTTGGGGTGATGCGGTGTGGAAATGATTTGCACGATGCAACTCGGCGCGCCACTTTGCGGCAAATGCTAGCTATGTTTCGCTCTAGGTCGCGTACGCCTGCTTCATAGGTGTACTCTCTAATCATGTGCTGCAAAGAAGCCTCTGAGAAGGACAGTGTGACCTGCGCCAATCCGTTCTCTTGAAGCTGACGTGGAATTAGGAACTGTTGCGCGATGTGTATCTTTTCCTCCTCGATGTAGCCAGGGAACTTGATCACCTCCAATCGATCACGCAGTGCGGGCGGGATGTCGTACAGGTAATTTGCAGTTGTGATCCACAGAACACGGCTGAGGTCGTAGGGCAAATCGAGATAATGGTCCTCAAACTCATTGTTTTGCTCGGGATCAAGCACTTCAAGAAGAGCTGAAGATGGATCGCCGCGGAAGTCCTCACCCAGTTTATCCAGTTCATCAAGTACGAAGAGTGGATTAACCACACCGGCGCGCCGCATCATCTGTATGATGCGGCCTGGTAACGCTCCAACGTATGTTCGGCGATGCCCCCGAATCTCGGCCTCATCTCGCACACCACCTAGCGAAACGCGCACAAATCGCCTACCCAACGCCTCGGCAATGCTGCGCGCCAATGATGTTTTGCCAACCCCTGGCGGGCCAACAAAGCACAGGATAGGGCTTCGAGAAGCAGTGCCTTTCAGGCTTAGAGCCGCAATGTATTCGAGAATGCGGTCTTTCACTTTTGTCAAGCCATAATGGTGGGCGTTGAGCACGCGCTCAGCATGATTCACGTCCAAGTTATCTGTTGTAGCTTCGTGCCAGGGCAAGTCCAGTATCCAGTCCACGTAATCCCGCGTAATGCTGACCTCCGGAGACATGGATGGCATTTGCTCTAGGCGAGCCAGTTCGTGCTCTACACGCTCACGCACGAAGGCAGGAGGATTCTTCTGCTTCAGACGTTCGCGCAGCGCCTTGATCTCGCTGATGTTGGCATCTAGCTCACCTAGTTCAGTCTGGATAGAGCGTAACTGTTCGCGCAAGTAAAACTCGCGCTGGCTCTTGTCTACTTCACTTTGCGCGCGGGCCTGGATGCGATCCTCCAGCTCAAGCAGGTCCAATTCCTTAGCCAGGAACGAGTTCAAACGCTGCAAGCGCAAGCCAGGATCGACGGCCTCGATCAAGCTTTGATGCGAGGCTAAATCTAAGAAGAGAGAAGAGGCGATAAAGTCGGCAAGATCGCCCGGGTCCCGTAGGTTCATGGCGTAAACAAGCGCATCCTCAGGGAGGCGCTCATCCAGGGAAATTGCACGCTCGAAGAGTGAGAGCGCGACACGCATCATGGCCTCGATAGAGGGAGTGATAGTAGCTGGATTTTGAATCTGCTCAAGGCGCGCAACCATGAATGGCGTCGTCTGAATCCATTCGATGCGTCGCACACGGCAACGAGCCCGTAGGATAGACGAGACGCTCCCATCAGGCAGACGCAATATGCGCCCCAACTCCACCAGCACACCAATCTCTGGGACTTGAGAAGGAAATGGATGTGCACCCTCAGCCCCGACCAGGAAGTAGCCGGCGAAGCCAGCATCTCTGGCCACTTCCAACGCCTGCAACGAGCGTTCATCTTGCAGTGTGATAGCTGTCACAGCGTGGGGATACATTACAGGACCTCGCGTGACGATGATCGGCGCGTCCAGTGCTTCAGGGATTGGACGTGGCGGTGGCAACGCATCATCAAAATAGATGCGGCTCGCTTGACTGCGCCCTGACCAGCCTACTGACGAAGCGGTGTGAAAGGACAACGTCGGCATAACAACACTTGTAGCCTCACAACTCGTCCGTTAGTGGCAGCGGCGCGCCGGTGTGCTTCGCCCAATGCAACCGTGCTTCCCCAACGAACGCCACGCTGCCAAACACGCACACCGGCGAGCTGGAATTCAGCGCAAGACGCATAGCTTCCTCCAAGTCTGGAACTGACTCGGCAGGCACCCCACGCGACTGCGCTAGCTGCAACAATTCGTGAGCTGGGATGGCACGCGGGTTGTTGGCAAGCTGCGACATGATCCAACGTCCTGCGCGCGGTGATAACTCAGCGAGCATGCCAGCAGCGTCCTTATCGCGCAGTGTGCCAAACACAAACGTCCAGCGACGGCTACCGAACACTTCTACCAAGGTGGCGACTAGTTTTCTCGCACTATCTAGGTTGTGCGCGCCATCTAAAACCACAGGTGGCTCTGGGCGCAGTATCTCAAATCGCCCTGGCCATCGCACGGCCCATAGGCCATCGCGCACCAATCGTGATGTAAACTGCTGGCCATACATCTCGTATATGTCCTTACGCAGGATATCCAGCGCGGCAATGGCTGTCGTGGCATTCTCAACCTGATGTCGCCCAAGGCAAGGAATTTCATACCATCCTTCAAGGTCGTTCAAGAAGGGGTGTGCTTCTGTCCGCACCTGAGCCACCTTTTTGACCTCAAACGATTGCTTTATGAGTGAGACAGAGCCAGGAAACCATCGCCAGTGGCGTCCAATCACTGTGAGTGGCGCCTGCTGGTCACGCGCTACTTGCTCGATGGCCGCCATTGCCTCAGGCAACTGAGCTTGTGAGACGACTGGCACACCAGGTTTGATGATGCCGGCTTTCTCCAGCGCTATGTCGTGCAGCGTACTTCCTAAAATGTGCTGATGGTCGAAACTGATGGAAGTGATCACTGACACTTTTGGAAGAACGACGTTTGTAGCATCCAATCGCCCACCCAGCCCAACTTCCACCACTGCCCAGTCCACTTCTCGGCGCGCAAAGTGCAGGAAAGCCATGGCAGTTGTGGCCTCAAACGTAGTGATGTCAGGCAAACGCTGCGCGACTGAGCGGACTTCAGCAGCAAGCTCGCAGACCTCTTCCTCGCTAATCGGCTCACGGTTGATCTGGATTCGCTCTCGGAAGCTGCTCAGGTGTGGTGAAGTGTAAAGCCCTACCTTCGGAGCAATCCGCTGGAGACAGGATGCAAGCATGGCGCATGTCGAGCCCTTGCCCTTCGTACCGGCCACATGGATGATGTGATATTGCTTGTGAGGGTTACCGAGGGCATCGAGCAGATAGTGCATGCGGTCAATCTTTATTGTTTCGTAGGCTCGTATGCTAAGCGGCACGCGCTCGTAGTTGGTAAGGGAATACAGGTAGGCTAATGTCTCGCGGTATTGCATCTGTGGAAGTGCAATCATATATCATAGCCGTCGTGGCTTTGACATGTGCGCTAGCCAAAATCTTGGTGAATCTGGTCACTGGCTTATGCGACATTTCGTTTGTAGGTTTTCATTACTTGTGTATGAGAACACAACATACATATGCCTATACGAAATAAATGCCGAAACATTGTCCACATGGTTGATCGAAGCCGATGACGACAGTCTCTTTGATTTTTACCGTCCTTAATGAAGCACAAACCATCCCAGCGCTGTTAGATTCCATCGCCGCTCAAACGCGAAAACCTGATGAGGTGATTGTTTGTGACGGCGGTAGTCGAGATGCTACTGTTCAACTCCTGCGCGCTGAACGGCGCTTCCCTTTGCTGGTGATCGAAGCGCCTGGTGCCAACATTGCGCGCGGCCGCAACCTTGCAATCAAGGCTGCCCGACACCCTGTCGTCGCTTGCACCGATGCAGGCGTACGCTTGCATCCACGCTGGCTAGAGCACATCACTGCCCCGTTTGAGCGGCCTCGCCCGCCTCATGCTGTGGCAGGATTCTTTGTCTCAGATCCGCGCACACCCTTTGAGGTGGCTATGGGCGCCTCTGTGCTTCCCATGGCAGATGAGATACACGTTGCGCGGTTTATGCCTTCTTCACGTTCGGTGGCCTTTCAACGAGAGGCATGGCAAGCGGTCGGAGGTTATCCTGAGTGGCTAGATTATTGTGAAGATGTTGTCTTTGATATAGCACTGCGCGCACGTTTTGGCGAATTTGTGTTTGCCCCAGAGGCAATTGTCTACTTTCGTCCGCGCAGCTCTTTAGGCGCCTTCTTCAGACAGTACTATCTTTACGCGCGCGGTGATGGCAAAGCCAATTTGTTTTTCTGGCGACACGTGGTGCGCTATTCCACATATCTTCTCTTACTGCCGGCTCTTCTCAGTGGTGTTGCATCAGGGAATCCAGCGTTGCAATTACTCAGCCTTGTGCTGCTTGTCATGGGCAGCGCTGCTTACACTCACTCACCTTACCGCCGATTGCAACGCCAGTGGCATGACCTGCGATACTCTGAAAGGATTCAAGCTGCACTGCTTGTGCCTTTGATACGACTGGTGGGTGATATCGCAAAGATGGCCGGCTATCCAGTCGGTGTAGCTTGGCGACTGCAGCACAACCTCGCAAAATCAGGGCAGTGTATAGATGCTAGGACCGAGCAGTGAGCATCTCAATCGAGAAAGCAAATGCCTGCCCAAAGCCGCCAATGAAGCGCCCTTCAGTAAAAGTGATGCGAAAGAGGTCAAAATCTGGCAAGCTGAAGAGAACCGCACTGCTTGGCATCCGCTCAAGGACATAAGAGCGAGACTGAGCATATTCTGGATCCCCTTTGTCTAGCTTGAAAGCATGCCCCTGCAATGTGACGCGCGGTAGCGAAAGCACCTCTGCGCGGCCATCGTCTGGTGCAGCAATAAGCACACTACAGTGCGGATTGGCTAACAACACGCGCTTGTGCGGCGACAGGTTGCTAAGCTGAATGAAGATAGCAGAGCAATCAGCAGTGGGCACGTAAGCGACCATTGCAGTAAGAGGCTCGCCGCGCTCACATACGGCAAGCGTCGCCTGCCTGTAGCGACGGATAAGTTCACGGACGACCCCTAGGTCCTTTGTCACAGCGCTGACGTTATAGCACAAGGCGTATGGCTCTAAGGCCAGGCCTTAAGGATGGTCCTGGCCTTTGCTGCTCGGCTACTCACGGCTTATTCGTATCACGCTTCAACAAACTCATCAGCTATTTCCAGCGCGCGATCTATGATGTCTAAACCTTCTTTCAGCTCTTCCTTGCTGATACACAGAGGCGGATTCACGAAGAAATTATTCCAGCGCACAAAGGTGAACAAGCCGTTGTCGAGGAAGAACTTCTTGATCATATTCATGACACGCATTTCCTCGCCTTTTGCATTGAACGGTGCCATCGGCTCGCGCGTCTCTGGGTTCTTCACCAGCTCGAAGATGCTGAATAGACCGATGTGACGGACCTCACCCACTGAAGGATGCTTGGCTTTCAGCTTGTCTTCTTCCTCGGCTAGGAATTTGCCCATTTCTCGCGCCCGCTCGATCAAATTATCCTCTTTGTAAACCTGGATGCAGGCAATGGCTGCAGCACAGCTCAGCGCGTGGCCGCCATACGTGAGGCCGGACCACAGCACGTGATCGTCAAAGAAGCGTGCGATCTCCTCCGAGACAATGCAATTACCGAGAGGCGCGTAGCTGCTGGTTAAGCCCTTAGCCATGGTCATGATGTCC
Organism: uncultured Anaerolineae bacterium; assembly: GCA_938028725.1. Lineage (GTDB taxonomy): Bacteria > Chloroflexota > Anaerolineae > J036 > Brachytrichaceae > CALIMH01. Next base: position 177,462 of record CALIMH010000009.1, read on the forward strand.
GGCGCAATGTCATAGTGGTTGCAGGCAAACCACTCGCCGGTGCGTCCAAAGCCACACATGACCTCGTCGAGTATGAGCAGAATGCCATACTTGTCGCAGATTTGGCGCAGGCCCTGATAGTATTCTTTTGGAGGGATAATGATGCCGTTGGTGCCGGTGATTGTCTCCATGATAATTGCAGCAATGGTGTGTGGCCCTTCAAATTGAATGGTGTCCTCAATGTGGTTGAGGCAGTTTAGGTTGCACGCATCCTCGTGTTGGCACCAGCGGCAGCGATAGTGATATGGGTCATGCACGCGCACTACGCCAGATATGGCAGGCTCAGCAGCCCACCGGCGAGGATCACCGGTGAGGGTTGCTGAACCCAATGTAGCCCCGTGATACGAGCGATAACGGGCAATGATCTTGTGGCGACCGGTATACATGCGGGCAATCTTGATTGCGTTCTCATTCGCCTCGCTGCCGCCTAGCGTGAAGAACGATTTCTTCAGTGTGCCTGGCGTAATCTCGGCGAGCATCTCACCCAGCCGACCTCGCACCTCAGTTGCTGCGTACGGGTTCGCGTAGGTGAGCTTTTGCGCCTGGTCATACATCGCCTTGATCACGCGCTCGTCACCATGCCCGATGTTGACACTCATCAACTGTGAGTTGAAATCGAGGTAGCGTTTGCCGTCTGTTGTCCAGAAATAAACACCCTTGGCGCGCTCGATCGGCATGGGCACGTAACCGCCCTGGGCGTTCCACTCAAAGAGTGTGTATTCTTTGTTTAGCCGGATAACCTCTTCAGCGGATAGAGTCATGCTAGCACTCCTACGACTACCGATTGTATTCAAAGCTGGGGAGGTTCAGCATCACCCACTGCGTCACGCTGACGACTGATCTCGAGTGCTACCGCGTTGCGCCACTTGCGGCGGGCGTAGATGGCCAGCAGTATGAGTGAAGGCGCAGCCACTACAATGGCAAGATATGGCCCGACGTCAATGATTGGTGTTGACGCAGCACGATCGAGGTTGAGCAGCATCAAGGTTAGTGACACCCACACTGTCACAAAGTTCGGTATTGGGTCAACTGCATGCATGAGGCGAAGGCCTTGAGTGCGTTGTCGCGTGAAAGGCCAAAACAGATTTGACCCAAGATAGCCAAGTTGATCCTCCATAATGTGTAGTGCGAACCCAAGCCCAGCTACCACACCCGCAAGATCACCCCATACTGCTGCTGCACAAAGGCCGACTACGAGCGCGAGCACAAAAGAGTGTGACCAAGTGCGATGCCAAGGCAGAAATTCCAGCGCAACACGCCCCTCTGAGTCAGGAACGAGCTTCAGAGATGGCCCGCCCAGTTCGATAATATCCAGTTCGCCGTCGTAGCCATATGCCAATGGGCCACAGTTAGCTGAAGCCTCGGCGTCACCCAGCTTAACTACCACTTCGCTACGTTGCTGATTGATAGCGACCCGATAGGTAATCCATTCAGCAATGCTACGACGTGTAGGATGCAGTTGGATGACACGTGGGTGGTGCTCATCGCGCGCGCGACAAATCTCGATGGCAATCGCATTGGCTAATGCTTTGGGATCAGGACGATCGGGATCGGGGGCAATATCTGCGTCATGATGCTCTAGAAAGCGTGCAAAGCGGAAATCGAGGAAATCTGGCAGCATCGCTGCTGCACCACCCAGTGCGATGAGCACCCCGCCGTTTATCGCTTGTTCAACAACACCAGGGATAAAGGTGGCCGCGCACAAACCTGAAGCAAAGTGAGCAATACCTTTCATGCTAGTGTGGGTTTTCACGCTTCTTGGAGAAGCGATTGTGCTTTGAAGGCAGTGAAAGGCTCTCTCACACTCAGCGAAGAATGCACAAGCGTAACTGGCAAAACCTATTGTTGTGACATGACCCCTACGGGACTCGAACCCGTGTTTGAGCCTTGAGAGGGCTCTGTCCTAACCGCTAGACGAAGGGGCCACTAACGTGTCGAGATTGTATCACAAGACAACAGCGAGTTGTTAGTCGCTCGGGTCATAGGATAATGCGACACAGATAACCGTAACGGTCTGGATAGCCAACAGGATTGCCCGACACGCAGCATGAGAGAGCAACAAGCAGAGAGCCATCCCAACCAAAGTGCTTCCCTAGTAGGTGAAGGCATGCCGTTGGCCTATCGCGCCGTGCGCAACGGCGTGTGGGTGGCGCTCGGCTCATACTGGGTCATCGGGTTCGGCTTTGTTGCGAACATTGCGCTGATCCGCCTGCTCACGCCGGCCATCTATGGCGAGTTCGCGCTGGCGACGTTTTTTGCCACGCTCTTCGACTTGTATGGCAAGGTGGCACTCAACTTTGCCTTCGCTCAACAGCGCAAGGTGAATGGCGAAACTTTAGGCACGCTGTTCGCGGTCAGTGTGCTTTTAGGGTCAAGCACACTGCTGCTGTCTCTATTAGCTGCGCCAGTTTTGCAACTGGCAGGGTATTCACCGCACATCGTGTTCACGACCATCGCGCTGTGTACGCTCATTTTCGTCAGTAGTTGGGTATCCGTTTTTGGAATCGAGCTAGAGACCAGCCTGCACTCTAAGCCAATTAGCATCGCTATGGTAGTTGCTACTCCTCTCTCTTACATCCCTGCTTTTTGGCTTGCTTATCACGGACTGGGTCAATACAGCTTGCTCAGCCAGACAGCCACTTACAGCCTATTCATAGGGATCGTCACTATGCTATACACAATTTGCAAAAGACGACACGTGCTTTCTCTGAATTGGAGATTCAATCGCCGCCTGGCAACGCAATACCTACGTTTTGGGATTACAAGTGGCGCAGGCAATTTCCTTACTAGCCTACTGATGAATGCTGATAACTTCCTGCTCGGCACCATCGCTGGTGCAACTGCCCTTGGCTACTACGACCGTGCCTATCGGTTGGCACAATGGCCAGCTTTGTTGCTGAACACTATCTATGGGCGTGCAGCAGTGTTTACCTACGCACAACTGCGTGAAGCTCCTCAGAAACTGCAGCGCTCATTCGAGATGTTACTATGGGTCTCATCTCACGTCACTGCTCCAATTGCACTGGCGCTGTTTCTCAGCGCACAAGACCTCGTTCATCTACTTTTCGGACCACAGTGGGGGCCGTCGGTGATGCCGTTGCGAATTTTGCTGATTGCAGCTCTTCTCCGCCCGCTGTGGGAGAATGCATGTGCTATCTTCCTCGGCTTAGGCTTACCGAAGCAAGTGATACGACTCTCTGTCCTCCAATTAGTAATACTGCTCATCGCCGGCACCGCACTCTCGACGGCATTTTCGGCAATCGGCACTGCTGTCGCGGTTGTGCTCATGTTTGCTAGCGGCCTAGTTGTGGCCAAGCGCTTGTTGCAAAACCACCTGCTGACACAGCACTTGAATCAAGTCTTCTTTGGACCTGTAGTTGCTATAGCGCTTACTGCGGCAAGTTATCCACTTCTTGTGCGCCTCATTGGCAACGCATTGCCTTTGTGGCTTGCTGTTGCTTGGAAAGTGATTTGGGCAGTAGTTGGATTCAGTTTCTTCGCGCTGATTATTCAGCCACGGCAATTCACTGGACGCGTGGTGTATGTCTGGAGGCTATTACGAGCTCGTTGATTGGCCAAGAACCTATAAGACAGCTTGCACAAGCACTTGTTGAACCTTTTCACACATTCGCTGAGCAGAAAAGTGCATCTGCGCACGTCGGCGCCCAGCCTTCCCCATAGCAACTTGCTGGGAGGGACTCTGCAAGAGCGCACAAATTGAATCCGCCATTGCTCCTTCGTTGAAAGGGGGTACTAATAGGCCTGTCTCGCCGTGAATCACAATCTCCGGTAAGGCGCCATGAGCAAAGGCAACCACTGGTTTCCCGCTTGCCATCGCCTCGATGTTGACTAACCCAAAAGGCTCTGGATCTCCTGGATGGACAAAGACATCCATCGCGGCCAGTGCTGGGCTTACATCCTCTAAATGGCCTGTAAATACCAAATGGTCTTTCAAGCCAAGGATAGCGCTCAGCTGCTTCAATTGCCGAGGATAATCCTCTCCCTCCATCAGCGGTGTACCGCCCACTATTACCCCCCACGCTTCAGGCATACGCTCGCGCACCTGGGCTAAGACCCGAAGAAAGCGATCTTGACCCTTCCATGGGCGCAAACGTCCTACCATACCCACCAATGGAGCATGGGCTGGTATGCGATACCTCTGACGGAAAGTCAGCCCTTCCCCTTGCAGCTCGTACTTTTCAGGTTCAATACCGTTGTGAATGACAACAATCTTGTCGTGGCAACTGAGGTGAGCGGCTGTTGCCTGAGAGTTAGCAATTACACGCTTAGCAGAAACACCGAGCAAGAACTTGGCAAGGCGATCAAGCCATAGGTGGCGCGGGCGAGACTCAGAAATCCAGAAATCGCGCGCATACCAGATGAAGGGCTTGTGAGCCAACCGAGATGCTGGAGCAGCATATAACGCTGCACGGACAGTGTTGGCGACCAAGACATCTGCCCCGATTTGATGAGATAGGTGCACGATCGCGCGAACAGTGACCATCCAGTCAACTACCCATCGAGAAGAGCCGCGCAGACGGGGCATCGGAAGATGATGTACGACAACACCGATTGCCTGCGCCTTTTCGGCTAAAAGCTGATTTTGGCAAGCAAGGTTAAGATGCCATCGGGAGCAATTCAGATACTTCAGCAAGAGTAACAGGCTTTGCTCTGCGCCTCCCAGGCCTGAAGCATGATCAAGAAATAGGACGCATTTACGCACGCCGCTCCCACCAAAAAGCCAAATTGAGCAATACCCAAAGTTCTCGCGAAAAGTCACGCTGACCGCTAAGATGTTGCTCGGTCATCTTTACAAACGGCTCAGGCCTCAATATCCGCCAGAGCTGAGAGCTTTCCGACAGGCTCTCCTCCAAGCAAGAGCGCAGAGGGCCTCGTAACCATGCCCCTACAGGCACATCAAAGGCATGTTTACTCCGCTCGGACACTTCTTGAGGGAGTAGATCGGCGAAAGCCCTTCTCAAAAGCCACTTGCTCAGCTTGCCCTGATGGTAACGGGTTGGGATGTTACTAGCCAATTCCACTAGTTCCCTATCTAGGAACGGCACTCGGGCCTCCAGCGAAGCTAGCATAGTCATGCGATCAACCTTCGTCAGTGGATCGCCCTCGAGCCAGATTTTGACATCCAACTCTTGCATGGCACTGCTTCTATGTCTGGAACTAGTCTCTCGCAACAAGTGTTCTATATCCACGCGCGGCGCTGCAGCACGCAGATGTGCCCACCAATCCGGCTGATACCAGGAGGCCCTTTGCTCAGCTTGCGATACGCTAGACAAAACACCATCCACGTAGAGAGCCCCAAAGCTGGGAGCAAGCAGTGCGATCAAGCGGTGGCGTCCCCGTCGACCTTGCCACCACCGCTGTATCAGCCGGCGCAAAGGCTCAGCGAAGTAACTTGGCAGTAGAGGAGCTGGCCATCGGTACCATCCATATCCCTGAAAGAGCTCATCGGCGCCCTCACCTGTGAGAACAACAGTCACATGAGAGCGGGTCTGGCGCGCCATCAACCAAGTAGGCAGTGCAGCAGGATCAGCGAAAGGCTCATCCATGTAGTTTGCGAGAGCCCCCCACTCTTGCTCTACATCTGCCTCGACAGCAATTTCAGCATGGACAGTGCCAAATCGCCGAGCTACTAGGCGAGCAAATCGTGATTCATCCAGATCCCCCCAGCTAGGAAAGGTCACAGTGAAAGTGCGTAACGGCTCTGCTGAAGCCCCCGCCATTAAACCTACGACAATGCTCGAGTCAATTCCGCCCGAGAGGAACGCGCCCAGCGGCACGTCAGCAATCATTTGGCGGCGCACCGCAGCAGTAAGGCTATGCCGCAAGCGTTCGGACCACTCCTGTTCATTGCCTTCCTGGTTGGGGATAAAAGCAACATCCCAGTAGCGCTCGATCCGCAGCGTCTCCCCAGCACCAACGATGAGACGGTGGGCTGGAGGGAGTTTACGGACCCCTAAGTAGATGGTGCGCGGAGAAGGGATGTAACGGGTCGCCAGAAACCAGTCCAAAGCCAAGGGGTCTATCTCCCGGCTCCAGCCATCTACCGGCAACAAGGCTTTCAATTCTGAGGCAAAGGCTAGGCCCCCATTGGGAAGCGGAGCATAGTAGAGGGGCTTGATGCCCAAATGGTCGCGGGCTAAGAGTAATCGCTTTCGGCGAGAGTCCCAGAGAGCGAAGGCAAACATCCCATTCAGGCGCAGGGGAAGATCATCGCCCCATGCCTCGTATCCGTGGACCAGCACCTCGGTATCGGACTGAGTGACAAAGCGATGGCCAAGGCACTCCAGTTCGGCACGCAGTTCGCGGTAGTTGTAGATTTCCCCGTTGTAGACTACCGCTACTGAGCGGTCCTCACTGTAGATGGGCTGGTCGCCGGTTTGGAGGTCAATCACTGCTAAGCGACGCATTGCCAGCCGCACTGGACCTTCGTTGAAATATCCTTCACCATCAGGACCACGGTGGATCAGCGCCCTGTTCATCTGTTGAAGCAAGGCTAGATCAGGGCTTGTGTTGGGAAAGTAGATGCCAGTGATGCCACACATTTACGCCGCCTTCGCTCGAGCCAAAATATACCTGGGGAAAGGAAGACCCATGGATGGGGAGCCTCGCAGGTCTTCTATCTGATACCTCAGCTCCATCAGAAACTGGGCGGCTAGTTGGCCTTCCTCCCCATGCAATTCGATCAGGCAAAGCGGGCGATCACGATAAAGCACAGTACGCCCTCCTTGAAGGGCGAGATATTCAGCGCCCTCTACATCCATCTTAATAAAATCTACCTTAGGTCTGTGGGCGAAATACTCGTCCAGACAGGTCGCCCGAATCTCAACGGAGCGACGGTCAGAGCTTGGCCTGACAATGCTCCACTCCGTCGTGTAGTGCGGAGGAGCGTGTAGGCGGATTGTTGACGTCTGCCCATCGGTGACTGCCATGTTCTCTACCGTCACACGCGCGGTGAAGCCGTTGATGGCCACATTCTCCCTCAGCCAGCGGGCATTTTCGGGCAAAGCCTCAAAGGCGAAGACGTGCCCTCCTTCTCCAACCAGATGGGCCAAGAGAAGGGTAAAATAACCAATGTGAGCGCCAATGTCAACACATATCCATCCGGGCTGGATCAGGTTGACTAACGCACTGGACACCTCGGGTTCATAGGGGCGCTCGATATAAGTTCCGAATACGCCAGGGCCTTTCATCCGCAATCCGGCAAGCGGGTGTGGCAACCTCCAAGGTGTGCTATCCATCCAAGTCATCAACCCCAAGCGTCGCAAAGCATATCTTGCTCGCCGAGGGAAAATGTGCCGAACGAGACGAAAGGTCTTCTGAGTCATTTTAAGCCCTCGCGCGGGATCGCAATGAAGTTTGCGTACCCAATCGAGTGGCGAAGAAGAGGTCTTATACGCCAACCTGCCCCAAAATGCAATGCATACCCCATCCGTTCTAGATAGGTCAGAATGGGTTCTGGGGAATCTCCCCAGACCTCTTTACGTGAACGATCTAACTCTATGATCAAGAGGGGACGGAAGCGACTGAGCGTCCCCTCAGCGCCACGCAGAACTGTTCCCTCAGCACCCTCCACATCTATCTTCACGAGGTCTACCTTTTGCAACCCCAATTCATGGGTGACCTCATCCAGGGTAGTCATTTCTACCTCAATGGATGTCCCATCTGACCGTTGTAGCGTAATCTGGCTATCAGACATCTGATCAGAAAGGCATAGCAATACGCGCCCTGTTTGCTGTCCTACCGCCTTTTGAAGGGCAAGGACATTTTTTTCAAATGGTTGCGGGCCAGATGGGCCGTCAGGCGAGTAAAGGATTCAGGGTGTGGCTCGAAGGCAATGACTTGTCCTTTAGGAGCATATTTGGCTGCTAAGAGGGTGTACTGCCCAATATAGGCCCCGACGTCCAGAACCACGCTGTCCGGCCGGAGCGAGCGAATGAAGAACCGAGCCAACGGCGCTTCGTAAAAGCCAAGGGTATAGATGTTGTAGTCCACCCAGATCGGCAAACGCAGGGTGACCCAAAGGGTTCGGTCTAGCGCGGTCTCCACCTCTATATCAGGGATGCGTAGATGCTGATACAACCAAATGGCTACCCGATAGGTACCACGTTGCCAGGGTGTGTGTAGAGCATACCAGCGCAGGAGCCGCATCCAGCGAGGGATTCCGCTCATACGTTTTCCTCCATTACTTGCCGATAAACCGCCATCGTTTCCCTCGCTGTCCTCTCCCAAGCGAACACCTTTGCCCTTTCCAACCCGCGCTGGCGCAGTTCTTCGGCCAGGGCCGGATCTGAAAGCGTGCGAGCAATGGCATCGGCGATGGCTTTGGGATTGTGAGGATCGGCAAATAGCGCTGCATCCCCACACACCTCATGGAATAGTTCCCAATCCGAACACACCACCGGTGTGCCGCAGGCCATGGCCTCTAGAACTGGGAAACCGAAGCCTTCATAAAGTGAAGGCAATACAAACACATCGGCTGCGTTGTACAACCCAATCAATTCCTCCTCAGATACCCGGGTTATCTGGCGAACCTTTTTCCCCAAGCCCAGGCTTTCTATGAGGCATTGCTGCGCCTGGGAGAAACCCCCTCCCACCTGGATAAACAGGAAGTCTACTTTCCGATCAGCCAGCAAGGCCAAGGCCATGAGAAGCCCTTCCAGGTTCTTACGGGGCTGGCAATGACCTACATGGAGAATAAGGCTGCGATGCCCAACTTCCCCTCTTTCTCGCCATAAGGTCCTTTCATCTTTGGCCAGGGGATGAAAATGAGGTCCCACTCCAAGGTAGATTGTGGTAACCCTATTAGCTCCTTTCCTGGATCGTGTTGCCCATTCACGCTTGGCAAAATCTGAATCTGTTAACAGCCAAGTCGCCCGCTGGGTTCCCCTCCATGCCAACTTCCAGGCCAAGCGACTCAGCCCCCAGCGGCGGCCGGGAAAGAGGAAAGGAGCAAGATCATGGACCGTCACTACTGTCCGGCTCCCATCCAGCGCAAACAGCAGATGACCATAGGAGTGGTCCAAGATGTGATATATATCCGCCGGATAATGACGGGCCCAGAGAGGATAAGCCAGCATTCGCCACATGATGAAAAGCCATCCACCTAAACCAAAGGGTGGATCCGGTGGCACCAGGAGGCGAAAATCCACCTCCGGGGCTATTCGCCTCAGAGCATCATAGAGGGAACGGGCATAACGATCCATACTGGGCCAGTTTTCTCGGGGGCTATCGGCGAAAAGATGCACCCGCATCCAGCACCTCCCGCCAGAAAAGGAAAGTTTGATGGCAGATGCGTTCGTTGGTATAAAGAGCCAGCACACGCTCCCTGCCCTTCCGACCCAAAGTAGCTCTTTGGGATTCCGATGAGCGGAGGAGATCCATCGCACGGGCAAGGGCAAGAGGATCTCCCTCTGGCACGATCAGCCCGGCATCCCCGATCACTTCAGGGATGGCTCCTGAGTCGGAACCGATCACGGGAACCCCGCAGGCCATAGCCTCAATCAGCACATGTCCAAATTGCTCTTTCCATCGTGGAGTGGCCAGTGAAGGGAGCATTACCACATCCATAGCGTTGATATATTCAGGCACTGCTATATGAGGAACCGTGGGCACCCAGAAAATTCTCCCCTTTAAGCCTCGTTTTTGTGCCTGATGCAGCCATTCCTCGCGTATTGGCCCCTCACCCACCAGAAGGCATTGCCAGTCTCCCTTCAAAGAAGACAACGCATCCAACAAAACCCAGAGGCCTTTCTCCGGAACAATCCGGCCGATATAGCCAATGGTGAAAGCGTGTAGGCCTAACTTCTGGCGAAGGGAATCGTTGCGAAAAGGGCGAAAGCGTTCCGGGTCAATTCCTAATTGAGGAATCACAGCCATCGGACCCGAAAAGCCAGCCTCATGCAACCGATGAGCGGCCTCCCGTGTGCCGGCTATAGCTCCATCGGCCCAGCGTAGGTTCAAACGACGAATGGTGGAAAAGGGCCAGCGATACTGGACGGACAGGTTTTCCCATGAGAAAAAAACCACTGGACGCTTCAACCAAGGCTTAAGTAGCAACACCTCCAGCAAGGCCAGCGACGGAGGCTCCTCGTCCACTTGAATCAAATCCGGCTTCAGTCGTATGAGGAGAGACCACAACGTCCACGGATAAAACGCGAAACCGGAAAGCCGATCTGTGCCCCAAGCCTCTAAGAGAAAATGCGTCCATCGGGTGGAAAACTCGACCTGATAAACCTTTAAAAGATGGCGAATTTCCGATGGGGTCACAAGTGTCAAATCCACCCCTTTTGGAAGGTGATCCCACTTCGCCCGATTGATCTCCAGGGCATACGTACGCCCGATCACGACCACTCGCATCTATTTGACAACCTCCAGTGTCACATAGAGATCGCGAGCCGGGAAGAGAAAAGCCAGATAGAGTTCATAGAAATCGATGAAACGGTTTGCCACCCATCTGATGCCCACCCAGCGGTAAGGGCGGGCGAAATAAAGGCGACGGCTTTTTATCCGGAAACGGACCGCGGTATAAAAGCCAAGGATAGGATGCTGGGTTTCCAGCAGCCTTTGCAGCGGATTCGGATTAGAGACGGCCCTTCCGCCAGCGAAATAATCAAAGGACCGCCACCCCAAATAGCGACGGTGGGTTGGGTCGGTGAAACCGTAACGGTTAGAGAAGTGAGGAGTAACGATTTCCACCAGGGCTCCTGGCCGGGCAACGCGGTGAATTTCCTCCATAAACTTCACTAGATCAACGACATGTTCCACAATGTGCCGACAAAGAATCCGATCAAAGGAGTTGCTGGCTAAGGGCCAGGGGTAGTGGTTCAAGTCGGCAATTACATCAGCGTCTGATGAAGGATTGATGTCCAGACCTATTGCTCCTCTCTCTTTAGCTCGTCCACATCCTACATCAAGGATCTGTTCCATCGGTCAGCGCCTCCTTCGCGCCTCCTTCCACTGCCCTTGCCAATCAGCCAGCTCGGCCAGGAGTTTCACCGTGGCCAAAGTTAGGCCGAGCCGGAAAAGGTCCGGGAGCCAGCGGACCCAGCGGGCAGCCAGACGCAAAGCCAGCCGGGGCGGGGATGGCGGCCTTCCCCGGTATTTGCGCTCAAAATGGACAGCCCCTTGCCCGTGGCGGCGGTATTGACGCCAGAAGTGGAGGAAGTCATACGATTGCAGATGCACCACCTTCACCGGCACGTAAAGAAGCCGATAGCCCCGCCGGACCACCCGCCACTTCAAGTCGGCATCCTCACCGGCAGCGTAAGGGAAAGATTCATCAAAGCCGCCCACTTCCAGAAGTACCCTTTTGCGGTACGACATGGAATTGGTGCCACCTGCTGGGCACTCAAAACCACCGCAGTATTCCTCTGGCCCAGCATGATAGACCCGATGGGTCACATAGGCCTCGTATTGAGCAAAGGGATTGGACTGCAGGAGTTCGTCCGGCGCTTCCATATAGCCGCCCACCCCGGCCACTTCGGGGTAATGCCGGTAGCCATCCGCCAGGCGAGAGAGGAAATCCGGTGGCAAGCGGCAATCGTCGTCGGTGAAGGCAATGATCTCCCCTGTGGCGACCTCAATCCCCCGATTGCGGGCCGCCGCCGGGCCCCGATTGGGCTCCTGACGGATATAGTGCACCTGGGGGAACTCCCTCCGCACCATTTCGCCGGTCCCATCGGTGGAGCCATCGTCCACCACGATGACCTCGTAGTCAGGATAGTCCTGTTTGGCGGCGGCCAGGCAGCAGCGAAGCAGGTCTTTGCGGTTGTGGGTGGGGATAACCAGGGAAATGCGCATGTGGTCGTTATTTAAAAGGTGTCATAACAAATCTAATCTCGTACGCTGAGAAGAGATAGGACAGAATGGTGGTTGTATAGATACACTTGTGACGATTGAAGAATCTGTGCAAAATTGGATTCCCAAAACTGAGTTTGACTTCCTCTATACTCCACAGGCGATCGGTATATCGTTCGCCCGATTGAGGCGTAAACATCTGGAAAGAGTTATAATGAAATGCGTGGCGGTGTTCGGGATGTGTGAGTGCCTGAAAATGGGGCACATAGAGAATAAGCCGTCCCCCTGGTTTCAAGAGACGCCAGAGTTCATCCATAACCTTACGGATATCCTGAAGATGTTCTAGGACGTGCCGCATCAAAATTTCGTCCACGAGTTATCTGGCCAGGGGTAGGGGAACACATCAAGGTCGTAGACAATATCAGCGACCCCAGGCACGCGGTCTACGTTGACATAGCCTTGAAGATAATTGTTCCCGCATCCAAGGTTAAGTTTCATTTTATTCCTCCTCAGTTGGCAAAAGATATCTGGTCACAAGCGGAGAAAGACCTTGCAGTTATGCGCAGACAGGAAGTTGGTATTTGGTCTATCCCTTCCGCCCGATCCCCAGAAGGTTGATAGCCCACTGCTCCCGTAATACCCTTGGCAAAGGTATCAGGCGGTCTAGGGCTGCCCCAACCAGATACAGACGATCCCACGGTGGGACTCGGAACCATGAGCGCCATGGATAAATACCATCTGTGTATACTTCTTGTAACCCAGATCGAGATAGTTCTGCTTCCAGTTGCTTGGCACTGTAATGCGTCATTGGCGGGGCTGTGCGAAAACCAACTAACCGTTCTTCCCAAAAGCGTATTAATGGATGCGTACCATTGGGAACAATGATCGCCACAACCCCACTCGGCCGAGTGACACGTATCATTTCCGCTATCACTTCCAACCGAGCGGTCTCTTCTAACCAGTGCTCAATCACTCCTTCATTCACAACCAGATCAAAGACTGAATCAGCATACGGCAGAGATTGCAGGCTTCCTTGACAGTAGCCCCAAAGTTGCCCAGGCCATTTCCCCGCCAAAGCTTGCTCTGCAGCCCGAACCCCTTTCAAGACTTCGGCCACAAAGTCAAGAGCTACCACACGATGTCCCACGGAAGCGAATGCTAGGCTAAATTTGCCGCTTCCGCAACCCGCTTCCAAGATCAGGCCATTCTGCGGGAGTGAGGCATAGTTCAGGATAAGTTGAATATATGGTGAAGCCCGGAAACGGCGGAGAAAACGAACATCTCCAGCCCATCCATATCCTTTTCCCTTCAAACTCGTTTCCCATGCAGACCCTACGACATCCTGCATTTCACTTTCTCCTTACAGATAGTAGCCATTCGGTTGCCGTATTCCTCCCACGTAAACTCTTCCGCCCTGGCCCGTGCGGCCTTTCCCATCTCCCGTCGCAGATGCTCGTTGGCTCGCAACTGCTCCATCCGCCCGGCCAGGGTTGCCACATCCCGGATCGGCACGATGAAGCCCTCTACGCCGTCCCGCACCACCGACCCGGCATTGGGCGTGGTCACCACCGGCAGGCCGCAGGCCAGCGCCTCGTAGGTGACCAGTGCGCTCCCCTCTTCCACACTGGGGAAGACAAAAATATCGGCCTGCTGATACAGGGCCACCGGATCGAGCGCATACCCTATCAGTCTGACTTTGGCCAATCTCTCCCAGCGCCGCATAAGGGGCCGAAAAGCGACCTCAACCTGCCCCACCAGCCACAGTTCGGCGTCATACCACCCAAGGTGATGCCAGGCTTCCAGCAGATGGGGAACCCCCTTGCGGATGCCCACCTGCCCCACGAAGAGCACCCGGAACGGGTGGTTGCTGCGCCCTGAAACCGGTCGAAAGCGATGGACGTCAACGCCAAAGGGAACCTGCAACAGCCGCTCCTCGGGAAATCCCTCGCCCACAAACGACGCTCGCACGAAATCCGAAGGGATCATCACGTAATCGGCCAGGTCCAGTTCCCGGATCCCGCGCATCAGCATTGCCTGGGACGTGCGAAAACAAAGCCCCCAGCGGGCATACTCCTCCTGCAGCAGTCTGGCCTGATAGAGCGGGTGTGAAGAGGTCCGCTCCACCACAGTCATCATCCCCATTTCCCCGGGCGCGCTGTAAAGAACGCAGGCCGTAATTGCCCCAGACGTGAAATACATCGGCGGGTTCCAGGTGGCGGGCAGCCCAGGCATCAAAAAGCGTTGCCTGAACGTACCACAGCCATCCTGTGGGGTCCAGCCTGGCCAGTTTGCGCAGCGCTCGATCGAGCAGGCCCACGGCGCGGATCTTCTCGCGGGGGATCTCGGTGGGCCGGTAGGCACCGCAGAGGAGCCGCTTCAGCAGCCCATGCCGATGAAGCCCCCGCGCGGCGTGGTAAGCTATAGTGCCGATACCCCCTCCGGCGAACTTGCTCCCGATGGAGTAGATAGCCCAGGTGCCAAAGAACACGGCTACGAGTATACTACAGCCCTCTGATGGCAAGCCTGGCCTGGCTAGACTGGCGAGAGGGTGCGTTTCTTAACAGTGGCAAGCGACCTTCCATAAGGCCTCGAAACGACCACTCATCACAGCCATGCGAAATGGCATCGCGTTGCTCAGGCCAGCCCGAGACTAGCGCATCCCGCCCCGCCTGAAACGCGCCTTGACCTGTTTGGCGCCCGCCTCGATCGTCCCGCTGCCAATAGGCACACCCGCGCAAATAGCTGTGCTACCACGAGATATGGCCGCCAAGACTATACAGGCGGTGAATGGACAAGGCTTCAGACATATCAACCGCTTCTCTGCGGGTGGGTTACAATACAGAGACCATGCCTTTATTGCAGAGCCCCCCCCATCAGAGAACAAAACTACACTGGCGAACCAAGAGGAGAATCTAATCTGGAAGTCTATCGATTCGGGTCCCTGGCCGTATCCAGACTGGCCTGCCTGTGTCTATTGGTGGGACGTATATGGGCCTGGGCGCTAGTCTAGCAAAAAGGTAAGCAGCGATGAAACACGTGTTGTCCTTTGTTTTGCTGGCTATACCGATCCTTTTCGGCTGTACGCTTGCACCTACACCGCAAGACGCCTCAATAGCAACATCCTCAACCTCACTACCTACTGATACCCCATTACGGTTTGCCGTAAGCACTACTTCCGAGATGAATGCAGCTACGCCAAAAGCATATTCGCCAATCGTTACCCTTCGCGAACGCCGCCCGTTACCACAACAAGCACGATGGCAGATTCAGTACACAGGAGAGATTTCAACAGGTCTGGAAGTAGATGTGTTTAATTTGGACCTATTTGACACATCTCCAGAGACGCTAGCAAGGCTTCATGAGCGCGGCGTCTTCGTGATGTGCTACTTCAGTGCAGGTTCTTATGAAGATTGGCGTCCCGATGCTTCTTTGTTTCCTGCTGAGGTCTTGGGAAAGGACATGGAAGGATGGCCTGGCGAGAAATGGCTAGACATTCGGCGAATAGATTTGCTTGCGCCTATCATGCAGGCGCGGCTTGATCTTGCGGTTAGTAAGGGTTGCGATGGCGTTGATCCTGATAATGTCAACGGATATACCAACGATACAGGATTCTCCTTGAAAGCCGATGATCAGAAACGTTACAACATCTTTCTGGCGGAAGCAGCACGTCAGAGAGGGCTCTTCGTTGGCCTAAAGAATGATCTCGAGCAAATCCCTGAGTTGCTACCGTATTTTGACTGGGTCATTAATGAAGAGTGCTTCTCTTATGGAGAATGTGAACTGCTTTTACCCTTTATTCAGGCCGGTAAGCCTGTTTTTGTTATCGAATACGAGCTTGAGCCGTCAGCTTTCTGTCCTCAAGCATTGCAAATGAACTTTAATGCGCTACGTAAAAACTGGGAACTGGATGCTTATAGGGTTGATTGTTGGGAGTGGTCTGCACATCCCTAACGGTTGCGGCCCAACGGCCGTTTGGCTGCAGCATTTTAGCGCAAAAGGACATGACGAGTTCTGTTACGCACGTAGCTTATTCTGATGAATCCTACGGGCCGACGGTCTTCACGTTGGACCCGAACACGGACTTCAATCCCGGCGAGACCTGCACGCTCACCGTGTATGCCGCGCAGGTCGCCGACCAAGACACCAACGACCCGCCGGACAACATGGCGGCGGACTTCGTCTCGTCGTTCACCACCGTCTCATCCGGTCCGCCGGCCATTTGCGCAAGCGGGGTGTTCACGCCGATTTACACCATCCAAGGCGGCGGAGCCACTTCCCCCCTTGTCGGCAACGTGGTGACGGTGCGCGGCGTGGTCGTCGGCGACTTTGAAGGTGCCTTGCCAGCGCTGCGCGGCTTTTATCTGCAGGAGGAGGTCGGCGACGGCGACCCGGCCACCTCCGACGGCGTGTTCGTCTTCAACGACAACAACAACGATGTCTCCATCGGGCAGCGCGTCGTGCTGACCGGCACGGTGGGCGAGGTCTCTGGTCAGACGCAAATCACCCGCACCCTCTCGCAGCCCATCGTGGACTGCGGCAGCGCGTCACTGCCTGCGCCGGTGGACGTTACCCTATGGTTCACGCTCGTCGTCTGCTGCTGGCCCTGGCGCTGACCTCGGCAGCGCTCCTTCCCCTCTTCTCCACCGAACTCCCGCGCAGCGCCGATGGTCGCCTGCATACCTCTCTCACATCGTGCTGTTTGCGCAGCACCTTCGTCAGGGCGAGTGGCTGCCGCGCTACTCGCCCGAACTCTCAACTACTACGCGCCGCTCGGTTACTATCTCGGCGCGGCGCTGCACCTGCTTGGCTTGAGCGCCATTCTTGCATTTCACGCGCTGCTGGGGCTGGCGCTGGTCGTCGGCGCATGGGGCGCGTGGACGTTCGCGGCGGAATGGTTCGCCGACGAACGCGCAGGCGCCGCTGGCCGCGGCGGTCTACGGCTATGCGCCATACACGCTGTTCAACATCTTCGCACGCGGCGCCGCGCCCGAACAACTGGCTGTGGCCCTCTTGCCCTGGCTGTTGTGGAGCTTGAGTCGCGCCCTCCGTTTGCCCACGGCGCCGGCCCTCGTTCGCCTGGCCCTGCTCTACGCTGCGCTGCTGCTCACTCATAACCTCAACGCATTTGTCGGCACGGCAATGCTCGTCGTTTGGGCCATGGCCGAGGCGGTCGGGCGTTTGAGGTTTGAGGGCGGGCGCATGACCGGCCTCCAACCCGCTCACTTGAGCCTTTCGGCTTTAGCCCTGATCGTTGGCCTGTTGCTATCCGCCTTCTTCTGGCTACCCGTATTTGCCGAGGCCGGCGCCGTTCAACTCACGCAGCTCACCGCGCCCGCCACGCTTGACTTTCGCAACTACTTCCTCACGCCGGAACAACTGCTGACTACGACCTTCGCCTTTGATCCGCGCCTTGAGCCGCCGACCTTTCCGGTGGCCTTTGGTTTGCCGCCGTTGATCTTGGCGGCGCTTCGCTGGTTCTACTTTCCCAGCTGGCAGGCGGAGGTGGACGGACAGCCCGCGCCCATCCGCGCTGCCGAGCCTTTTGGCTTCATCACGGCTGCGGTTCCGGCAGGCGCGCACACCGTCCGCGTCTTCTTCGGCGATACGCCGCTGCGCCGGCTCGCCGCCGCGCTCTCGCTTCTCGGCTGCATCGGTCTGCCGGCGTTGGTGGTCTTCGCGCGTTCGGCCGGCGCCGCATCGCTGCGCCCTGCGCCCCGCGCCCTACCATCGGCTTTTTACGTTCTGTTTTTGACTCTCTTCCTCCTGCGCGTCTCGCTCGAACATTTCGACTCGCCTTGGCGGCGTTCGCGCTTCGATGGCCAGGCGGTCTCCGGCGCAGCGCAGACGCTCGACCTCAACTTCGGCGACCGGTTGCGCCTGATCGGCTTTGACCCGCCTGCGCCCACGCCTGCCGACCAACCCCTCACCTTCACGCTGTACTGGACTCTTTTCGGTCCGGCGGACGCGGATTACAGCATCGCCGCTCAGTTGTGGGATACGGAGGGCCACACCGTCAGCCAGCAGGATTCGCAGCACCCGAACGGTGCGCCCACCACGCGCTGGCTCGCAGGCAACTATGCCGCCGACGCGCACATGCTCAGGCCATACCCCGGCACGCCGGCGGGCGAATATCGGCTGATGGTCGGCGTCTACGCGGCGGACAAGCCCAGCCTGGAGGTGCGCGATGCGTCCGGCCTGTTGCTGGGCCGCTTCTACGAGGCCGCGCGCGTCACCGTCCTTCCGCCCACGCGCCCGCCCAGCGAAGCGGAGCTGGCGCCGGCGCAACGCCTCCGCGCGCCGCTTGGCCCGCTTGAGCTAATCGGCGTGGATGGCTTGCGCCCGCAGGTGACGGCTGGTGACGAGCTGCCGTTGGTGTTGTACTGGCGCAACGCGGGAGCGGCGGGGGATTGGAGATTGGAGCTCGCCCTAGCGGGCGAGCGGAGGATTCCCTTAAACGGGTTGCCCGTTGCGGCCGGGAGGGTTGTGCGCTGGCCGCACACGCTGCGCATCCCGCCAGAGGCGAACGGCCCCGCCGACTTGCAGGTGAGCCTGTTGGATTCGGGCGGACGCCGCCTGGCCGGGCCGGTGACGCTGGGGCGGATGGAGGTCGGCGCGCCGCTGCGCTCGCTCGATCTGCCCGACATTCCTGCGCCGTTGAACGCGCGCTTTGGCGCCGGCATGGAGCTGCTCGGCTATGGTTTGAGCGCCGCGACGCTGACGCCGGGCCGGGCGCTCGAAGTGACCTTGTTCTGGCGCGCGCAGGAGCGTATGGTGACGCGCTACGCCGTCTCGGTGCAGTTGCTGAATGCGCAGGGGCAGATCGTGGCGCAGGCGGATGGCGAGCCGGGACAGGGTGCGCGGCCTACCACCGGCTGGCTACCGCCGGAGATTATCACTGACCCGCGTGTCCTGGCGCTCCCTGCCGATATGGCGCCT
The DNA here is from genome assembly GCA_938028725.1 of uncultured Anaerolineae bacterium. GTDB lineage: Bacteria > Chloroflexota > Anaerolineae > J036 > Brachytrichaceae > CALIMH01. The sequence goes on from CALIMH010000009.1 coordinate 196,254, forward strand.
GGCGCGTATGTCCTTCAGGCCGTGGTCTATGATCCGCGCACCGGCGCGCGGCTGCCGACGACCGGCCCATCCGATGCGTTGGCCTTGCGCACATTCGAGCTTCTGCCGTAGCGGTGGCGCATGAACGCATCACGTTGACACGTTGGCAGTTTGGCGGATCGCCATCGACGGGCCACTCCTTTGACTTCAATAGGGCTACGCCTTTTCAGACGTGGAGGCCCGTAACGCAAGATCCATCCTGCGACCTGCGCCCCGGCTTCAAATGGGATCACGCATTCTAGCGTGGAAATCGCCCGACCGAGGGGCAGGCGCAACATAGAGGGTAGGCGCAGGCAATGCCTGCGCCTACCCCCATGTCTTGCCCCTGTAGAGAAATGCGCCCGTCATTTCGAGCCTGCGGAGCAGGCGAGAAACCTCAATGGGGCCACGCTTTTTTAGCGTGGAAATCACCTCATCCACGCGCCGCCAGCCGCTGTCGGCGTGGCTTCAATGGGGCCACGCCTTTTCAAACGTGGAGACGTACAGCACCAGCTTGCCGTTAAGCTTCAAATACTCGCTTCAATGGGGCCACGCCTTTTCAGACGTGGAGACTGGTCACCGGCACAGCAAACGCCGCGGCAATGCGACGGCTTCAATGGGGCCACGCCTTTTCAGACGTGGAGACGTGCCAATGCGTGCGCGCTACTTCCGGCATCATCACGCTTCAATGGGGCCACGCCTTTTCAGACGTGGAGACAAGGTATTACGCGCGCGTGTGTGAATCGCTTGGCCTGCTTCAATGGGGCCACGCCTTTTCAGACGTGGAGACGACCCATACCACCCCGAACGACATTCAGATCGCCCCGCTTCAATGGGGCCACGCCTTTTCAGACGTGGAGACAACGCCGCCTGCGCGCACGACGTATGCGCGTCGCAAGCTTCAATGGGGCCACGCCTTTTCAGACGTGGAGACCGAATGCCTCGAAGTGGTGAAGTTCCTGCTCATCTTACCAGAATGACCCTGAGATGTGGTGCGATCCGTCGCGCCACAAAGTCAATTTTTTAGCCATCAGCCAGCGCGTTCCCTGCTGGTCGAGTGACTCGCCATTGGTTGCGCTTGGGGACGCTCAACCGTGTGTTGCGCTCCTGCACACCCGCGCCCACTTTATAGAAAGCGCAGTGTGCGAGCGATCCCCCGCTGCTTGTACGTCACCCCGTCGCTCGCAACCGGTGCAGCGACGGGGTATGTTACCCTTGACGCTCGAGTGATGATGCTATTCGGTTGGTAAAGTGCAGTGACTGGGGAATCAGACGACCACCGCGCCTTGTCGCATCGGCGGATACGGCCGCCCTACCGCGTAGACGCGCTGTTCGTCCACCCCACCCATCGGCCCAAGTGGTAGAAACAGCACCTGATCCTCGTTATGCTTGATCGCACTCGACAGTTTCTCGATTAGCGCGATGCGTTCGCGATCGGACAAAGCACAGCGAAACACCGAATACTGCAAGCGATCGCCGTGTCCACACATCAGCTTGAAGACCTTGCGCCAGCGGCGGTCGTTGGCGATATCGTAAGTGACAATGTAGAGTGTGCGCATGTCCTTCCTCCTGACTCGGAATCAACGCGTCGTGAATGCCGGGTATGCGGCGATCTCACCAGTGAGGGCGCGCCCAAGCAGGCGCAACTGTACTTCCAGCACCCGTCGGTAGCTGATGCGGTAGCCGAAGATCGGGTGCATGATCTCCGAATCGAGCCGGCTCTCGAAGGCCTGGATGAACTTTTTGCGGCCGGCCGGCGCGAGTGCCACAGCCGGGCCGGCGGTGACAAAGTCATCGGGCGACACGATTCCTGTGTTCACTGCGGTCAGCACCACGGAGTCGGCGATATGGATGGCCTCGCCAGGGGCGTCAGCGGCTGAGGGGAGGGCGCCGCCGGGCTGATCCACAACGCGGTGGCGGAAGCGGCCTTCGGCGGTGTCGCGTTGTCGGCCCAGTCGCCCTGCACCCACTCCAGGTAGGCCAGGCGTCGGAGGTCGTCATTCGTCTGCTGCGGCAAATAGGCCTAGCCCGATATGGCGCCCTACGCCGAGCGCGAGAGGCCCATGGAATGGTTGTTTGAACTTGATGAGCGCGTGCCAAGCGCTGTAATGCCGAACATACACGGGCATAAAGTAGGCCGTGGGGTGCGCTGAGCCGGGCCAGAAAGGCGCCTTCTGTAGCCTGACATCCTGCACGATGCTTTCGGGAATGCGCGCGGCCTCCAGCGCCCTGCGCAGCAGCTTCAGCGCCTTGTGATACTTGCCGTCGTCGTGTCCGGGCAGAACGACCGGCGTCACCGAGAGCCAGGTATTAGCTTCTTTGATGTAACAGCTTAGCAAGCGAGTGTCCGCTTGATTCAGCTCAGAAGACAGCTCCGCCAACGTAAGCTGGTCTGATTCTCTGACCAAAGGCTTTCCATTGAGCGCGCGTTGCGCCCAGCTTGCATGTCTGCCATCGCCGCCGACGGGTTCAACGATGAGCACTCTGCGTATCCCGCCATCGGCAAAGCGGTGATTGATCGAGGGCAAGGGCAGGTAGGAGAAGCGTTCCAGAGGCTGCTCATCGCCCTGAGAGGCGTGGCCGGCGACGAAGCGCTCGATGCCGCCGGGGAATTGGCGCTTGGAGCGCTGCGCAGACACCAACGCGGCATGACGCGCCATCGCAGCCACGCGCGCGGTCTGGGTGTGCCAGAAGGCGCGGCGTTTCTCGCTTCGCGCCGTCGCCTGGGGAGGAACTAGCGCGAATGCCGCGAAGGGTCGGCGTTGCCTTCCCTCGTTCCAGGCGTCCTCACGATAAACTATCTCGCGGCACACAAGAGTAGTTCGGTCGGGGATTTCGAATCTCTCAGCAAAGCGGAGGCGCGCTTGGTAGAGGGCGAACAGGCTTACGAGGCTTCCCGCTTTGGGCACGCGCAGTCGCCGAGTCCCGGCTTGGTCTGGCGTGGGGTAGTATCTTTTCCCGCCCAGGCTGTCTAGCTCTGCTGGCGTAAGTAGGCGCGCCTCGCTGACGACCCCATCAACGCTGCGGCCGAGGACGGAGAGTCGCCTCGTCTCACGTTGTAGTGCCCGGAGGATGCTTTCCTCCAACGTCTCGTTTATTGGCCACAGGTAGTGGAATATCGCGTTCTCCCCCAACCAAATAGGCTTTGACATTTTAAGGACAAGCCGCTTTGCACGCTCAGGATATTTGTCTGCGTCGTTGTTCGGCACGTAAATGCCGAGCGGGTTAAGTTCCTGGTGCGATGGCGCAATGATGAGGGGTGGCTCTTGCCGTTCAAGCCATTCCAGGGCTTTGCGCTTCTGTTCTGGCTGGTCGCCGGCGTAGGCGCCTGTGTAAGCGCCGGCGACCAACGCTTGGAACAAGCGAAACGGGGAGGGAGGATACTCAACGCCGCCATCTTCGCTGCGCCCGTGCCAAAACTCGCTGAGCGGCCGGATGGTGATGCAGAGGTACTGTTCGAGCATCATTCAGATACCTTCCTTTTGCCCCGCGCCTTCGTGCGTTCTTTCTCTGGCTTAGCAAGCTGCTCCCTTGCTCGCTTGGCATCAAAGACTAACTCGCGGGATTCGCCCACGCCGAAATCGGAGGCGCACTGACGCGCAAAATCAAGCGCCTCTTGATGAGAAATCTCAAAAAGCGCGCGCCGCCCGTCGGTGTAGACGCATTCCAGCTTCGGCGGTCGCTGCGCGTCCCTGACCAACAGGCAACCCTCGCGCAGATTGCCATCCTGCGGCATCGTCAAGGCCACCAGCCCAAGCCCAAGGATGTATCTTCGTAGCTTTCTAGTGTTCTCTTCATTGTCGGCCGACAGCGCTCGAATTGCCACGAGGTTTAAGCGTGCATCGCGGCGAATTTCGCCGTTCTCGCGCAAGACGACGCCGCCGGGCGACCAGGATGAAGGCACGTCGAGAAATCCTTGCTCGGAGTAGGCTTTCTTATTTTCGGAGTCCGGCTCGTCCAGCAGGCCTTCATCAATATAGCGCACGGGCGGGCGATATTGCGCCGAGCGGTGCAACGGCGCAATGTCAAAAGCGCGGATCTCCGAGCCGAATACGCGCTGGATTTTGATCTGCGTGCCGCGCGAGTCCCAGCACCCGAAGAGGATGGATGTCGGCGCGATCTTCGCCAGAGGCACATAGTCTGCGCGTTCTGAGATGGCTAGAAAGGCTTCTTTCAGCTCTCCATTCGCGTCTGAGAAGCGAACCAGAGCGTCTGCCGCGCGATGGCCGACGTCGAGCAAATTCACGCTTGCGTCGTCACCTTCTCTGAGCTTGATGCGAACTTGAGGCACGAGGTCGCAATACGGTTTGTACTTGAATTTCGGTTCGAGACGATTCGCCTGCGAACCAATCGTGTCAACCAAGCAGACTTTTCTGCCGTCCGGCAAAACATCAATGTTGTAACCAAGCCACTCGCCGCTGAATCCATCTTGAGGTCTGGGAAAGGTCGGTGGGAAGAACACTGCGTCTCGGCCTTGATCGGGCAACAGCCACTCTCGCAGGACGATAGCAGCAATGCCATCGCTCTCGTCGAGCAGATCATCGAAACGTGAAACGAGGTTGTTCTGGTCGCTCATAAGTCAAACTCCTTTTCTTGCTAAGTCATTCGACAACCTGAGATTGCCCCAGGGCTTTGTAACGCTCGCCTTCATCGCGAAATTTAATGGGGAAGGCATACATACGGCGCTTAACGAACCAGAGCCTTTCGTCGGTGAGGGACGCAATCAGAATCGGCAAGGGCTCGGACCACGTGAAACAGACCCATTGTTTGAGCGTCTCGTCCCAGCTGGGCCTGAATCGTTGTATGCCGACGAGCGCAAAGAACTCAACGGCCGGATAAACCACCGGCTTCAGGCCCTGGTCGTTCATCGAGAAACCGATATCTATGCTCGTCAACCTGCTCAATCGGGTGTTGAATGCAGTTGCCGCGACTGCTTCTCCCTTGTCATCGCGCAGCCTCACGCCCCAGTCAAATATCTCGGCAGGTGAGCGGTCGTCCTGATAATCGCCTAACGCCCTTTTCAGCAGCGGAACTATCTTGCCGATCTGCTGCTGTCCGGCCCAGGTCTTCAGAGAATTGTCCGCCACCCACCAATTGAGAACCAGCGGATCGCTGCGCCCTGGTAACTGAAGCGAGATTGCCTCTGTTTGCTCATCTACAGGTAGCTCAGCCTTGCGCAGCGCCTCTAAAACGCCCGGCAGGTCATGCCCAGACCCGGTGATGACGAACTCGGTATCTTCCCGGCAAAAGTGGGCCATCACGCTGCCATCAGGCTTGAGCTGATGGGCGATCTCAAACACGCCATAGCAGGCGAGCAGATGCCCCGTGTTTTTGGGATTCAGCTTCAAGCGAATCTCGGCCACCGATCAACCCTCCATGTTGGGATCGCGCTCGTTCGAGGCAAGCACATCCGCGATGTGGATCAGCCCTTCCAACCAGGCTAACGCCCACCAACCGTATTGGCGTTGCAGCCGCTCGAACCGCAACGCGGCTTCTAGGATGTATTGGCGATTGACTTCTTCGTCATATTCGTCGTCTAAAGCGGATTCGCGAAAAAGGGGCCTCGACCAGCCATGGTGCGCGGCGATGAGATGCAGCGCAAGATCATCGCTAACCTCCCCCTTCTCTTGCGCTTCTATCAGCGAGCCAAGCTCATGCCGATACCCCCTCAGACGCCTGGCGTCCATGCCGCGCCGTCCCGCCTTGGCCCAGGCGGGCTGCTGTGGGAAGCCTGTGTTGAAAACGGCGCGCTGCCAGATGCGGCGCGCTTTGCCCGGATCATGGTGTTTCGCGCCAACTTTCAGCGCCCTGGCTACCTCATCGGGCAAACCGAGTTTGCGCGCGAGGACCTCCGCCCACTGCTCGGCCAACGCGCAGTGGTCATCCACCGTCGGCGGTTGGTCGTAGGCAAGCGTTTCGACCTGCTGCGACCTGCCAAAATCGCTCACGGCCAAAACGAGCGCTTCGTGGCAAACCCAATCCTCTCCTTGCTGGGAAGCCTCGTAGCGCGTCGGCAAGAGCAAAGCGAGCCTGAGGTTGTTGCCTGATGCTTCTGAGAGCTTGCGCAGCGCGCGCTCTGCGGCCTCGTCCACCTCCCAGCTTGTTTCGTCTGTCTGGTCAGGCAAGTCCTCGCATATCCACTCGGCTTTCTCGTTCGCGTTGTTCCACCGTCCCACTTGCCAAACTTCGCGCTCGGCATCCCAGCGCACTAAGCACCGCACAGGAGCGCTCCCTGCTTTTACCTTTTCAAGCACATCAGGGACGGGCGTTGTGCTCTCCGGCTTGAGCAATCCCTGGGTGTCTAGCCCCCCGCAGGAAGGCGGTAACACAACGGTCGCGTAGTAAAGCTCGCTTTCATTCGAGATGTCGGCGAGCCGCTTCGCCTCAACCTTGCCGTTTGCAAAGATGAATATGGCATGCCGGTTCTTGTCCCGCTTGGCGATTTCCTGCAGCGCGTGATACACGTTTGATGCGCTTTCGCGCAGGCGCTCGTGGCTGCGGATCGGCGCGATCTCAAACCACTGCTCTAGCGCTTCGGCCTTATCCGCTTCGTTGCTCATCTTGGACACCGCCTCGGCCAGCTCCACTTCGGCTCGCCACGCTACGAATGCCTCAGGCGGCTCCCCGGTTAGGCCGTGAAGGTAGGCGGAAATGTTCTCCCTGCGCGCGATTGTCGTCGCAGACCAGCGGTCAATGGTGAGAGCGTCCAACTGAAGCGCAGCGGGAGATGCGTCAAATGCCTGCGGAGGAAACTGTATGGACGACAGAGCGAGTGGACTCACATCGATTAAGCCGTCTGTGGCCTTGTACTTCTCGAGCGTCTTCAGGACTAGAGTTGTGGAGCTTCCCTCTGCCTCTTTCTTCTTTCGCTGCTTCTTATACATGTCTTAATTATAACCCATCTCGCCGAAAAGTTGTGGGGCTTCCCTCTGCCTCTTTCTTTTTCCCTGCTTCTTCTTGCCTTGCTCTGAGTTGTCGGTAGTTTCCTCTCCGTCTTGGGTATCATCGCTTCCCGGCTTGGCCTCTTTGAGCTGCTTCGGCTTGTAAACCACGTGCACATCAGCGGCGTCGTGCTTGCCGCGGCGATTGACGCGCCCCAGACGTTGGATGAACCGATCGGCAGGCTGCAGATCGCAGATCAGGTGATCGGCGTCGAGGTCGAGTCCCACTTCTCCCGCCGCATTTGCGACGAGATAGACGCTCTGCGTGACAGCTTCTGAGTTAAGGAAGGCGCGATAGATTGGGGAGTTACGCAACATTTGATCGCGCTCGAACCCGCGCACGGTGCCGGTGAGCGCAGTCACTCGCTTTTCGTCGCCGATGCCTTTCGCTATCTGCTCGGCAATCTTCCGAACGGACTGGGGCGAGTGAACGTAAATCAGCACCCTTGCCTTTTTGTCCTTGTACTCTAGGGCGATCTGGGCAATCTCCTCCTCTACAGAGCTGGTGTCTTTCACAGGCACGAGCCTGCAGCGCTTCTTGGCCTCAAGGCGAAGCTTGACAAATTCATCTTCTTTGTCCTCCTCCTCAAGCTTGAAGATGTCCTCGTCAGCTTTCTCAGTGAGCGTGGCCGACAACTGCAATACTTTGAAAGGCTTGAATCCCTTACCTTTCTGCTGCTGCTCGACCGCGCGCAGCAGATTGCTGAATGCGGGCGCAAGATGCGCCTCGTCGTGCACGATCAGCGCATCGTGGCCGACCAAGCCTGCGTGAAAGGGGCGCATTTTGTAGCTATCTCCATACCCTGAGAAAGTCAGCTTGCTGCCGATCATGTCTATCGTTCCCACCACGATGGCAGGGCGGCAGGGGTCTAGCTTCCATTCCTCGTTATCGGCCAGTTCGCCGCGCAGGGTGCTGATCCCGACGACGGGCAGGCCAGGCACAGCGGCCAAAGCAGCAAGGGCGTTCTTGACAGCAGAGCTATCGCTCGATTCCAGCTTCTGGAGAATTTGGACGCAAACTTCTGTCGCCTGATCAACCACCGTGCGGCGATTCACTATGTAGACAAGTCGCCGGGGCAATGCTGGCGCGCCTGACCTAGCCTGGTAGGCAAGGGCGATGAGCCAAATTGGGATCACCGTTGTCTTGCCCAGGCCCGTCGGCAGGATACAGGCGTCCGGGATGCGGTTTGTGACGAAGCGAAGAAAGAGCCGCTTTTGCCACCGCAGCGGTGGGAAGCCCATAAGTGTCTCGAACGCTTCTACGAAGAAATTCTCAGCATCTTGTAGGTTCATACCGACACCTCAGCATTAAGAGTGCAATCACTCAATGGGGCCGCGCACAGAAGAATGCGCGGAGGTTCGAGTGCTTCTTCACAGATGGACAGTAGCACCCTGATCTTCAATGGGGCCGCCGGGGCATAGCTGATTGGGCGCATAGCTTCCGCCTTGCCCCTGATTATAGCGCATTATCAGGCTGCTATTGTAAAACTTAGCAGGATGCAGTGCGTGTCACACATACATCACTGGTCCAAGCTTGCCTGGCTGGTAGGCAGCGGTCGAGAGCTTCCCTCGTTTGCTCAGTGCTTCGTAGAGAAAACGCACCGCCTGCGCTAGCGCCGCACCAGGGGCGCGAAGCGGCGATGGGGCAGGCTGTCCACCACCCGCAGCGAGACGCTCACGGTGGCGTTAGTGTTGGCGTTGGTGGCGCTGAATTGCACTGTGCCGACGTAAGTGCCGGTCGCGTTGGGCAGATGGGCGGGGTTCAGCGCCAGTTGCACGTTGGGGTTCGGCGTGTTGCCCGTCGCCGGCGTCACGCTCAGCCAGGCCGGTGAGGCGCCGGCCTGCCAATTCAGCGTTTGGCTGTTGCCGCCGTTGGTGACGTTGAGCAGGGCAACCTGCGGGAAGCGCTCGCCGGTTGACCGCACGTAGAGGAAGTTGACCTGCGCCGGCTGAACGGATAGGCTCGGCGGCGGCTCGCTGGTGGTCAGCTCGATGGTGTCGCAGGTGGTCACCGTTTGGCTGCCGGATTGCAATTCGGCGCACACCTGTCGCACACCTTGAACCCAGTTGAGTTGCCAACTCAAGGAGTTGGCGAAGGGCCGCCAAGCGCCCCAGGGGTCGTTGTCGTTGCGCAGGCGCATCTGTTGCCAGTTGCCGTAGATGTAAATCTCCACCTGCGGCGTCGCCGTGCGGGAGTATTCGCGCTGGATGACCAGCGGGTACACACCAAAACGGCGGCCGAAGTTCTGCGTCCAGTAGTGCCACCAGCTTCCGCCGCCACAGTAACCGACGCCGATCTCCCAGAACCAGTGATGTTCAATATTCCCGCGGTGGCCTGGCGAGTTGAGCCAGCCCTGCATCACACTGGCAGGCGTGGCATAGCCGGCGGCGATGTTCTCGCCCAGCGTCGCCCGGTTTGTGTAATGGCCGCCGACGCGCTGGCTGAAGTCACAGACTTGCATAAGCTGCCCGTTCACGCGGTCGTAGGTATCGTGGTTGAAGTAGTCATCGTCGCGCATGTCGCAACTGTGGTAGCGCGCGGTTTGATCGAGCAACGGCACGCGCTTGAGCGGCGGCTTGCCGATGGAGGCGCGGTGATCGTTGACCAGCTCAACCACCTGCTGCTCGAAATCGTTGTTGGTGGGCGGCAAAACGACCACCGAGCAGCCCATGAACGAAGGCTGCGCGGGCTGCAACTCTGGCCTCGCCAGCGCGTCGCGCTGGACGTTGATTGCCTCCCCCAATGCGCCGATGCCCTCTTGCGCCCGCGCGATGCTCAGTGTTGACGCCGCCAGCAGAAGACTGGCCCATGCTGCGCATACGACCCCTCTTGCTCCTCTCGCCTGTGATTTCCCCGTTCGCATTGCACGCCTCCACTATAGACTACAGACAAATGATAGTTGCGGTGCGCAAAAAGAGCAAGCGCAAGTGAGTTTGAGAGCCGCGCGCTGCAAGCCGCTATTGCAGGCGATGGTAGCCGATAGTAGTGGCTGATGAGCGTTTTTGCAGGAGCGCCGGCCCTGGCCGGGCAAGCGGATGTCATGGCGCGAGCGGCGGCCCCGCCAGCGAGAAGGTGTAGGTGCGGATCGACCCGCGCGAATCGGCGTCGGTGACGCGCAGTTTGTCGCCGATGCGTGCGAAGGTGAGCCGGCGTGTCACGCCGTTGCCGAAAGCAAAGGTGATGCTGAACGGCTCGCCGATGAATGAATGACTGCCTGCGCGCGCCCCAGTCACACTCGCGCGACTGGCAACGGGCGAACGCCTGCACGGTGATGGTGGGGCCGATGTTGCTGATGACCAGGTGGGTGATCCCCGTCGGTCGTCGGGTCGTCGTTCGTCCAGACGCCGCCGTACTGGCTGTAGCGCGCCTCCATCGCTTGCGCCGTCGCCTGCGTGAGCGCAGTAGCCGTCGCTGCCTGTTGCGCGTCCGCCATCGCCTGGGCGGCAACCTCACCACCGTCACCAACACGCTGGGCGTCGTGCGCAAAGGTGACATCATCACCTACACGGTGGTGATCACCAACAACGGCAGCAGCGCGGTGAACAACATCCTGTTGTATGCGCCGATCCCGTCCGGCACGACCTACGTGGCGGGCAGCGCCACCGGCGGCAGCTACTTCGGCAGCCTCGCCCTCGGCCCATTGGCGACGCTGGCCGGCGTAGTGTGGAGCGGCAGCCTCGCGCCGGGCGAATCACACACGCTGATCTACGCTGTGCGGGCGCAGATTTCAGATCACCAACGAGCCGAAGGTGTTCGTGGACAACGTGGACACAGGCATCGTGTTGAGCAGCATTGTGGAAGTAGAGGCGCTGCGCATTTACCTGCCGATTGTGGCGAAGCCATAATAGGCTGCCCAAGCGCGGGGCAGGGCGGACCCGTCCTGCCCCGCGCCTATCGCGCATTTCTCTGATAGCCCCTGACTCGCCAAAGCAGCAAAGGAGCGGCGCAGACGTCGCTCTTTAATTATTATCTCAAGGAGGAACTAGGATGGACAATCAGGGTGACCAGGGTACGCCATGCTAGGGCACATTGCCTGCTCTGGCTTTGACCCCGGATGGGCACGATCCAGGCTGCCATCCTCCGCGCCAAGCTGTGGCACTTGCCAGAACGGACGGCGCGCCGGCAGGCTCTCGCTCAAGCATACTTGCATTTGCTCGACGGGCCACCAGTCGTCTTACCGCACATACCACCTGACCGGCAATCAGTGTGGCACCGGTTCATGCTATGTGTCCCAGCCCATGCAGCTATTGTCCTGCAAGCACTCTCATGCTATCTGCAGCAGGCGGATCATGTTTGTGTGGCCGGCGCCACTACCCAGCGGCAAGCCAGCCGTCACCACCACCCAGTCACCGCTGCAGGCGTAGCCAAACTGACACACCGCCCGCGCCGCGTAAGCGAGCAGCGCCTCGGTATCTACGTGGCGCGTCTCGGTGATCACCGCCTGCACACCCCACATCAAGCCACAGTAACGCTGGGTGCGCCGGTGGGGCGTAAGACAAACCACCGGCACAGATGGGCGATGCCGCGCCACCATCCGCGCTGTAAATCCGGACGAGGAGACGCACACGATCGCTTTTGCGCCGACCTGCTCCGCGATCTCCACCGCTGCAGAGGTGATTGCGTCGGTGCGCCGGTCCGTGTCGGTGATGTCCATAGCACTGGGGATGTGCGAAATGCGTGACGCTGCTTGTGCTTCAGCGCGCGCAGCCAAGCGCGCCATTACGCGCGTCGCCTCGATCGGGTATCGGCCGATGGCCGTCTCACCACTCAGCATCACCGCGTCACTGCCATCGAGCACAGCATTGGCCACGTCACTCGCCTCAGCACGGGTTGGCTGAGGTGAGTTCATCATGCTTTGCAGCATCTGCGTCGCAGTGATCACCGGCTTGCCAGCACGCAAACAAGTTTGGATAATCTGCTTCTGGAAAAACGGGACATCCTCAGGCGTGCCTTCCACACCTAGGTCGCCGCGGGCCACCATCAACGCATCACTAGCCATTACAATGGCCTCCAACTGCTCCACTGCTTCCGGCTTCTCAATTTTGGCAATGATCAGGGGGTCACTGCCCATCTCACGCGCCAAGCCGCGCAAGGCCAGCACATCCTCAGCGCATCGCACAAACGACATGGCCAGCGCATCTAGACCTTGCGCTACCGCAAAAGCGAGATCAGCGCGATCTTTCTCGGTGATCGCCGCAATTTCGACTGGCGCATGGGGCACGCTCACCCCTTTGTTGGAGCACAGCAGACCACCAACCAACACCTCGCAGGATGCACTGCGCTCGTTGAGCTGTCGGCGCACGCGCAAGACCATCATGCCGTCGTCAATCAGCAGGCGCTGCCCCTCTCGCAACACCGGAAAAACTTCTGGGTGTGGAAAGTGCACCACCCCATCCAGCGAGTCGGCGCTGAGCACAACCTCAGCGCCGACCGAAAGTGCCAGCGGTTCTTGAGCAAGCCGACCGATGCGGAACTTCGGGCCTTGTAAATCACCCATCAGGGTGATTGGCACTCCCTCCAGCTCTTCCACTTGACGGAGGAGCGCAATGCGGCGAGCGTGCTCCTCATGCGTGCCATGCGCGAAATTCAAACGAGCGACTCGCATACCAGCGCGCACCATCTCGCGCAGGGTGTGCTCGTCATCACAGGCGGGGCCAAGAGTGCAAACAATCTTGGTGCGCATCTGAGACAGAGCCGGTCACGCAATGTAGCTGATTCCCACCGCGCCTGGGCCAGAATGCACGCAGATGGCCGGCCCCGCTTCGATCACCCGGGGCGGATGGATGCCTAGCCGCTCGGCAAGCTCCTTAGCAAGGTCCTGGGCGAGCTGCTGAGCTGCGGCATGCATCACACAGACCCGAGGGTTCACTACGCCGCTCAGCTCTTTCAAGGCCACCTCCTTAAGTCGGGCGACTGCTTTGTTAAACGTGCGCACACGCTCTAGCGGCTCAATCCGACCATCGCAGATGGTGAGCAGCGGTTTCATCTGCAACATGTTGCCGAGCAGCGCACGCACACTGCCAATGCGCCCACCCCGGCGCAGGTTCTCCAACGTCTCCAGCACAAAGTGCATGCGTGTGCGGGGGATGAGAGACTGGATGTGCGCGGCGATCTCAGCTGCGCTGTTTACTCCGCGCTTGACCATCTCCACAGCCTCCATTACTAGCAGCGCTGCGCCGGCGCTCACCTGGCGCGTGTCAATCAGCGTGATGGAAGGCCCTCCTCCCGCTAGGAATCTTGACGCAGCTTCGGCGCTCGAGTATGTGCCGCTCAGCTCGCGCGAGATATGGATGGATAGCACCTCATCTTCCTTGAAGCGCTCGTAGACTTCGATACAGTCTCCAATTGAAGGCTGTGAGGTTTTAGGAAAGATTGGACTTTCCCGCATCATGCGATGAAACTCGGACGGCGTAAGCTCCAAGCTGGGGATAGCTTTATCCCCAAACACGACATAAGCCGAGATTACGGCATCTACACCTAGCTCACGAGCCAGTTCATGAGTGATGTCCGTGCTCGAATCAGTCACGATTCGGATCGCCATACAAGCCTCCTCTCGTTCAGACAATATAGCCCACGCCGACAGCGCCTGGCCCAACATGAGTGGCGATGGTAGGGCCGATCTCTAGCATCATCGGCTTCGGCACACCGAGCGCAGCTGCAATGCCGCTTGCCAATGCCTCGCCTAATTGCGGGGCAGCAGCGTGCAACACAAAAATGCGTAGCTCTGAGACATTGCGCAGGTCGCTCACCACAATCTCTTTTAATCGCTCGACAGCCTTGTTAAACGTGCGCACGCGCTCCAGCGGCTCAACACGGCCATCCTTGATGGTGAGGATCGGCTTCATCTGCAGCATCGTGCCCAGCAAAGCTTGTGCGCCTCCGATACGCCCGCCACGCCGCAAGTTTTCCAGCGTCTCTAACACAAAATGCACGCGCGTGCGGGGGATAAGCGATTCAATGCACGACTTGATCTCCTCCACCCTTGCACCCTGTTTGGCCATCTTCACGGCTTCGAGCACCAGCAGTGCCTGTCCAGCGCTCACTTGGCGGGTGTCGATAATGGTGATGCGCGGATCGCCGTTCATCATTGCTGCTGCTGCTTCAGCGCTGGCGATCGTGCCGCTCAGTTCACGTGAAATGTGGATCGAGAGTACTTCTTCACCTTTAAATCGCTCATAAACCGCAGCACAATCCCCAATGGAAGGTTGAGAGGTTTTAGGGAAGTTTGGGTCGCTCTTCAGCATGGCGTAAAACTCCGCTGGCGTCAGATCGATGCTGCGGAAGGTCTTCTCGCCGAAGATCACGTAAGTGGACATTATCGCGTCCACACCGAGTTGCTCGGCTAAACGTCGGTCAATGTCGGCGTTTGTGTCAGTGATGATGCGCACAGTCATAAATGTGCCCTCCTTCGCCCAGGTTGGAAACAGACACGGTCATTGATAGTAACACCGTTCAGCGGACACCGATGCGAAACACTCCACGGGATACTGCCACACAACAAACATCCTTGGCGGACAGGTCGTATGAGCAAGTGGCAGGGCTGGATCGCGACGCGATATTATCGTCATTAAACGTGATGATCTGCCGTAGAACCCACACTCTCGCCGGCGCCATTACAGCAGGTTATCTGATCATCGCCACGATGTACGCGCTGCGCGTCCCATTGCTGGAGGTATCGGATGAGGTGCGCCATTATGCGCTGGTGGAACACTTGGCGCGTGGCGGCGGGCTACCGATTCAAGACCCCCAGCAACACGCGCGCATCACTGCCGAAGAGCGCCGCGCCGAGCGCCCGCTCACTTACTACGCGCAGGAGGGCAGTCAGCCGCCACTGTATTATGCCCTGATGGCGCTCCTTTTGGCGCCACTCGACCGCAGCGACTATGCCCAACGTGTGCAGCCCAATCCGCACGCACGGCTGGGACGCGCCGACGCTACGAACAACTGGAACCAACTGCTGCACACCCCAGACGAACATCCGCTGCGTCCAGGGGTGTCCCTTGCAGTGACGTGGTTGCGGCTAGTTAGCATGGGCTTCGGCGCAGTCACAGTGGTGAGCACATTTGGCTTTGCGCACGAGCTGCGCACGCTGCTGCGCTTGAGACGCCCATTCCTCGGCAACGCCTTGGCGCCACTGGCTGCCGTGCTGGTGGCCTTCAACCCCATGTTCATTCACATCATGGCCTCGGTGAACAACGACACGCTGGCGACAGCACTTGCGTCGCTCGCGCTATGGCTGGGTGCCCGAGCAATTCGACGAGGGCTAACACCATGGGGAGCAGCACAGCTCGGCATTGTATTGGGTTGTGCTGCGCTCAGTAAGGCGTCTGGGCTTGCGTTGGCGGTCACAGTGCCAGCAGCGGTGGGAGTGGGCTGCACACTGCACCCTGCTCGCGTCGGGTGGCGAGCGTCTGCGCGACAAGGGATCGCTTTCGCCATCGTGATATGGCTCGTCGCTGCAACGATCTCCGGCTGGTGGTATCTGCGCAACGCTTGGCTCTACGGCGAGCCAACTGGCACATTGATGATGGCTCGCATCGCCGGCGCACGCGAGACGCTGCCTTCCATCCTTGAGCTGCTCGGCGAGTGGGACGGCTTCTTCAAGGCCTACTGGGGGCTTTTTGGCGCGGTCAACATCCCCATGGCGTTGCCGATCTACGACGCCTTGGAGGCGCTGATGGCGCTCGCCGGCTTTGGCTTGATCGTACTAACCTCGAGTTGGCTTCGCGCCTTTGCACGACACCTCCGTCGCCCGTCGCCAGCAGCTCAACCCCGCACACGCAGCGCGCTGCTCGCCGCTAGCATGGGTGCAGCCGCCTTCATACTGGCACTCGCCGCGTTGGCGCGCTGGACCTCACTGACGCTCGCCAGCCAAGGGCGACTACTCTTTCCTGTGATCACGGCCATATCCACATTCACAGCACTTGGCCTGTTAGGCTTAGCTCAGCACTTCGCCCCCCGCCTCGCGTTGCCCGCCAGCATTACGCTGGGCAGTGGTTTAGCGACGCTCGCCTTGCTGGCATTGCCAGCCTACATCTTGCCAGCCTATCGCCCGCCCGAATTGCTACCCCATGAACACGCGCTGCCCAGCGACATCACGCGCACAGAGCTCTTCTTCGAGGACGCCATCCGCTGGATCGGCTTCCGCGTTAACACACCCGCGCAGCGCATCCACCCCGGCGAGGAATTAGATGTGACTCTCTACTGGCAGGCACTGCGACCTATGGAGCGCAACTACAGCGCCTTCGTGCGCCTATTTGCACGCCAAAACACCGAAGTGTTCGTGCTAGACACCTACCCTGGCGGAGGCATGTTCCCCACCACGCTCTGGCAGCCAGGCGCGATCATTGCTGACCGTTACCGCTTGCGCGTGGAAAACGCGGTCACCCCTACCCAGCACGCCCCCAGCGTGCTTCGCCTCGACGTGGGGTTTTGGGATTTCACCACTCAGCGCTTTCTAGAGACGCGCGATGGCGCAGGCAAACCCACCGGCCGCCAGCGTTACGAAGCTGCTTCACTTGGCACACTCTCCCAGGTTCCAGCACCACCTGCTGTGCTGCGCTTCGCCGAAGCAGACATCACCCGCGCAGTCGTAGAGCGCCCAAGTTCGCACCACCTCACACTCGTGCTGGACTGGCACGCTCGCGCCGATTTTCAGGAGGACTACACCACTTTCGTGCAACTTTTCGACGCCAGTGGCAACAAACTTGAACCCCAAGCTGATGGTAGGGCGCTCGGCGGCGACTTTGCCCCGCGCTGGTGGCGCGCCGGCGACATCATCAGCGGCGACCGCTACACCCTCACATTGCCAAACACGCTGCCTTCTGGCCGCTACTGGGTCAAGTTCGGCTTGTACCGGTCCAGCGATGGCGCGCGCATGGCTGCGTTCGATACACGCGGCGAACTTATCCCAGATGCTGCCCACGCCATGGAGGTGGCACTGCCATGAGTGAGTGGCTATACACTCGCCAAACCGTGCGTGAGTGTCTACGCGCGCAGCGTCGCAATGTCAAGCAGCTCCTAATTGCCCCTGGCCTTCCGGCTACTCCCATCTTGCGCGAGATCGCCGAGTTGGCGCGTGCTCAGCGCGTGCCGATCCGCGAAGTTCCCCGTGAGCGATTGCACACCATCTCCCCAGATGCACAAGGGCTTGCATTAGAGGTAGATCCCTATCCCTTCGTGGATGTGGAGGACATCCTTGCGCAACCTGGGGACGGGCCGATCCTCGTCCTCGATGCGCTGCAAGACCCGCACAACGTCGGCAGCTTGCTGCGCACAGCCAACGCAGTGGGTGCACGTGGCGCGATCCTTCCCACCAGGCGCAGCGCTACGATCACCCCCGCTGTCGTCCACGCCTCCGCCGGCGCTGCGGAGCACATGCTTGTGGCACAGGTGGTGAACTTGGCCCGAACAGTGGAGATGCTCAAAGCGTGCGGCGTGTGGGTTGCCGCACTAGACGCCGGAGGCGAACAAACCATCTACCAAGCTGACCTGCGCGGCCCCTTTGCCTTGATCGTGGGCAGCGAGCACGAAGGTGTGCATCGGCTGCTGCGCCAAAAGGCCGACTTTGTGCTACGCATACCGATGCGTGGGCGTGTGGCATCATTGAATGCCGCTGTCGCCGGCGCGGTCGCGCTCTATGAGCTTTGGCGACAGCACACGCATCAGCCTAGCAGATGAAACGCATCACTATCATCACCGGCGAGTATCCACCCATGCAGGGTGGCGTGGGTGATTACACCCGCCAGCTCGCTCAAGCCGTGGTGGCGCAAGGAGACTACGAGGTGCATGTGGTGACCAAGTATTTGCCGCAACGGCCGAATCTTGAGCGCGCAGGCAACATCACCGTGCATCGCCTGATCTCACATTGGGGCTGGCGGACGCGCAGCAACGTGGAGAGCATCCATCGAGTGTATCCGCCGGACGTGGTCAACATTCAATATCAGGCAGCGGCCTATCAAATGCATCCGGCCATCAACCTGCTGCCGGCAATGCTCGCGCGGCGCGTGCCCACCTGGGTGACCTTTCACGATCTCAAAGTGCCTTACCTGTTTCCGAAAGCCGGACCGCTGCGATGGAAGGCCATCGTCAACATGGCCAAATCAGCAACCGGCTGCATCGTCACCAACACAGAGGACTTCGACGCACTGCGCCAGGAGGGCGTGACGAGACTGCACCTCATCCCTATTGGCAGCAACATCGCGCCAGCAGCGATTCCGGACTTTGACCGCCAGGCCTGGCTGGCAAGCCACAACATCCCGCCGGACAAGCTGCTGGTCGGCTATTTCGGCTTTTGGAACGAGAGTAAAGGCGGTGAATCCCTGCTGCGCGCCATCGCCGAGTTGCGCGCGCAAGGTCGGAACGTGGGCCTGCTCCACATCGGGGGACAAACCGGTGATAGCGATCCCACCAACCAGACTTACGCAGCGCGACTCAGCGCGTTGGCGCAGGAGTTGGGCATTCAAGTTCACATTCATGCCACGGGCTTCCTAGAGGACACAGCAGTGAGCATGGCCTTCGCCGCGTGTAGTTGCGTCGCCCTGCCCTACCGCGACGGCGCCTCCTTCCGGCGCGGCACGTTGATGGCAGCGTTGGCGCATGGCTGCGCCGTCATCACTACCCGCCCGCGCGTAAGCACGCCGGAGATGATCCATGAAGAAAACCTGCTGCTCGTCCCCCCAGACAGCCCGTCTTCACTAGCGGAAGCTATCGCGCGCACGCTGGACAACCCCACGCTGCGGCGCAAGCTGCAAGCTGGGGCGCGCGCGCTAAGCAGCCAGTTCCAGTGGGGTCACATTGCAGCGCAGATGCTGCACGCCATGAAGCTTGCAGCAGACTAAGCGCGCCGACAGCACCGATCACGGTGCACCAGTAAGCCGCGCCAATGCACCAGCAGTGAGCATGAAAGCGAAGGAAAGGTCCACCAGGAAAAGCGCATGATCTACCAACCCATGGCTTAGCATAGCTGCCAGAAACCCAACAGCGCCAAGTGCCAATCCGCGATCGCGCGGCCAGGCCTGGCGCATCCACACGACAAACCCACCGATCAGCCCTGCGCCAGCCAGCAGGCCCAGCAAGCCCAGCCGCGCAGCGAAATCCAGCAGCAGATTGTGGGGATGCGAGAGGTTTGGCTCTTGCCACGCTGCCGGCAAGATGTAAAAGCTGCGGTAAGCGTAGAGAAAGTTATCCGGCCCGACGCCCAGCAGCGGATAGTCACGCCACATTCGCAGAGCGCTCTCCCACAAGCTTAGCCGAAAGAAGCCAGTGCCACCGCGCAGGTCGAACGGGTCGGCCAAGCGTGCGAAGCGCGTGCCCTCCAACCATGGCTGCGCCAACCCAACAGCCAAAACAGCGCACACCAGCGCCGTCGCCGCTGCCAGAGCCAAAGCGCCATATCGCCAGCGCCCCCCTGCCACGAAGCCTGTTGCAACCAACATCATCGGCACGCCCAACAGCAGCGCTCCACGCGATTGGCTCAGCACCAGCGCCACAATCATCGCTGCGCAGCTTGCCAGCCACACCCCTCGCTCCCGGCGATGTGCAGCGCCGGCCGCGAGTCCCAAAGCCAGCGCCAGCCCCCGCTCCAAGTACAGCGCATCGTTGTTTGGCGACCCAAACACGCTGCGGATGCGTGGCAGGCCAAACTCGGCCGCGAAGACCACACCCTGAGCATAGTTTGCTAAGCCGATCAGCGCCACCGCCACTGCGCCAGCGACCAAACCACCGACGATCCAGCGCGCCTCTTCCACAGCGCGCGAGCGGTCCGGCAACGTGCGCAGGATGAGATAGGCCAGCGCTGGCTCGATGATCACCAGCCGCAGCTCGCGCAGCGCCTCTACCCGAAAGCGCGCTTGCACAGCAGATAGCGTAGCCACCAACACTAGCAGCGCCAGCGCTGCGTCGAACAGCGTCACACGGCGCAAGAGCGATTGCCAAGTGAACTGCAGCCGGGTGCGCTGCCAAGCAAGCAGCACCTGCACGCCCCACCCCACCGCGCACATCAACGTAAGCAACTCCGGCATCGCCACAGCGCGCTCGAACAGCCGCTGCGGGAGCAGATAAAACGGAGCGCTGAACGCCAGCAGTGTCAACCCGACCGTCGGCCTTATCAAGATCAGCAGCATCAGGGTGCCTACAGCCAGCGTGCTGGCCAGCATCGCCGGCATCCAAATAAACACTGCCGAGACCAGCCCTGAAACCACCACTTGTGGCGCGAGCGGCAAGCTGCGCCAGGCCAGCGCTGCATTTTGAGCCCAAGCCAGCGCCGCACCCAGCCAGGCGATCAGCGCTAAGCCTGCTGCGCTCGCGGCAGCGGCAGCACTCATCGCCTGTCGGGAATGCTCGACCTGCTCGCGCAGCCAGTTTATCCAACCTGCGCAACGGCCTACGTGCAAAGCGCCGATCAGCGCAGCCAAGGCCAAGGACCCAAACAGCGCTTGGAGCAAATCGTAGGGCGGCAAATCAGGCGCCACCATCGTGCTCCAGCCGATCAGCGACCACTGGTTCCAGCCTCGGTCCACATGCAGCTCTGCGACGTGTTGGCCAGGGCCGAGGCCATCGGCAACCGGAACGCGCTCGATCACGGGATACAAGCCCGCGGATGTCATCACCAAATATGCACCGCGCGGCTCTTGAGGCAAGCGGTTGGCCGGTTGGCCGTCCACCGACGCAAAGACATAGGCGCGATAGTTGCCGCGCCGCACGATCAACGCCAGTGCGTCACCGTAAAACGTGAAGCGCACACGTGCGCTGGGATCGTCCGGCACATCAGCGCCGAGCTGATCGAAGCGCCAACCGTCGGTGAACACAGCGCGAGGATTCGGCGCGCGGCAATCCGGCTTGGCTGCGAGCACCTCCGGCATGGCGGTTATCGCGTTGTCCAGGTGCAATGCGCGATACACGCTTTGGGGCGAGTCACAGCGGGCGAAGAGCTGGGGGCGCACTGCGTGAGCGGCCTCAGCCACAGCGCGCGGCAACACTTCAAACACAGAGCGTGGACGCCCATCGGCATCTAGCAACGCAAAGCCCCAGCGCGCATCGCGCTCCGGCGCGTTGGGGCGCGGGCGCGGCTGGAGCACATCCAGGAACATCGCGCCAAGCCAGTGCCACTCGCGAGCGGCGCGCTGCACCGCAGCGACAGTGAAGCTGGCTTGCTGCGCTTCGCTGACCTGCCCCCAAATCGAGGGCTCACCTTGCCAACCAGGCGGCAAAGCATTCCATCCGAACTGCGTAGCCCAGATCGCCTTATGGCCTTCGTTGTGAGCCACCATCACCTCGCGCATCAGGAGCACGTGTGAGAAGTTCAGCACGCTTGCGCTCACTCGGCGGTCATCAGGTGCAAAGTCGAAGCCATATGGCTTAGCCGCCACAATGTCAAACGCCTGGTGACCACCCAGTTGGTATAGCTTCAGCAAGTAAAGCTGCGGCGCCATGTTGACGTTGCTCTGTTCAACGGTCGGCGCAAGCGCAGCTAGCACGATGCGCGCGCGCGAATTGACGGCGTGAATGGCAGCACGCGCAGCGCGCAGCAGCTGCAAGTAGTAGGTGGGGTTAATCAGGCCGTTGCCCCATGCGGCGCTCAAGTTTGGCTCGTCCCAGATTTGGTAGGCGAGGATCGGCGACTGGTCAGGATCGGCGGGCTGGTCGTAGCGCGCAGCAAAGGCAGCGACAAAGCGCGCGAAGTCGTCCACATCCTGTGGCGGCGCAGTGAGCGTGGGCGGGAAGGCAGCTGAGGCGGAGGGCGCGCGCGCCCATGCTGGCGTGGTCCACAGCACGGGCAACACGCGCAGGCGATGTTTGCGCAGTGCGGCGAAGATGTGGTCGCTGATATGCCACTCAAAGACCCCTCGGCGCGGCTCCAAATCGGCCCAGCGAAACTCCTGGCGCACCAGCCGCACACCTTGCGCGGCCAACGCGGCCAGGCGCGCATCCAGCGTGTCGGGGTCGTACTGCTCCAACGCAACGTTCACGCCAAACAGCAGCTCCTCCGCGCCGAAGACCGGCATGGGGAAATCCAGCTCACGCCCGCGCACCTCCACGGCCTTCACCTCGCCCAAACCCCAAGCCACAAGCGAAGCTGCCAGCGAGGTGATCACCAACAGCAGTGACACGGCGCGCCGAGCTGACGGCGAGGTGGAGGAGGCTGATGGGCGAACCATAGGTTCAAGTGCGCAGGTGTTAGCCGATTTGCTGTCGCACAGCTTGATAGAGCGCGTCTGCGTGCAGCTCGCGCAATGAGAGACAAGCCGCACCCATCTGCTCGGCCAACTTGCGCGCCAACCCTTGGTCAAAGGCAACGTGCTCCATGTTGATCACCACCGCGCGAATGTGCTCATCGCGGATAAGGCTTGCGACCTGATACGCCTCCACTTGCGGCGGCAGGTTGCCCATGCTGACGTTGCCCGCGCCGTCGGTGAGGACGATCAGGAACGGCATGACCTCTGGGTGTAAGCGCATTTCGCGCTTGATCACATGCAGCGCTAACGTGAGGCCGGCGCTGAGCGGCGTCTTGCCGCCAACGGGGATATCGCGCAAGACGCGCTGCGCCAGCTCCACTGAGCTGGTGGGCGGCAAGCATAGGGTTGCGCCGTTCTTCTGGAACACAACCAGCCCCACGCGGTCGCGGCGCTGGTAAGCGTCTGTGAGCAGCGAGAGGATCGCGCCTTTGGTAGCTGCCATACGCTCAGCGACAGCCATGCTCCATGAGGCATCCACGACAAACAAAATGAGGTTTGCCGCTTTGCGCACGCGCACTTTGCGATGATAGTCAGCGCGGCGCACGTGGAACGCCACCGGCGGCGCATCCAACGCCACAGCGAAAGCAGCTTGGCGGCGCGCGAGCTGGTGTACTGCTGCTGCGCGCAACGTGGCATCAAAAGCCAGATCGTCCACGCAACCCTTCAGCGGCAGTGCCTTGATGTAGCGACCGCGCTTGCGCTTGGTGCGGGTGACGCTGCGCTTGCCGGCCAAGTTGCGCGTCAACCGATCCAGTGGGGTGTTGAGCTTGCGCGCTTGGAAGACCTCCCCATGGCGCACCTGTTGCCCGCCGGGCCAGTCGGCTGCGCTTTGGGGCGTGTTGGGGACAGTTTGAGCGGCTGGTTCTGGGGGGCTGTCCGACTCGCTCAAGCTGTCGTTCAGCCCCGATTCGCTTTTTTTGCCTGCTCATGAGCAGCCGGCGGCTGCTGATTATCCTGTGCGGGACGCTGCTGCGCAGCCTGCTGCTCGATCTGCTGCAATTTCTCGCTCAGCAGCGCCATAGCTTGCTCGGTGTCTTGGAAGGGTTGGCGCTTCAAGCGATGCGGCAGCGCCAATTCTGCTGCGAGCAAGATGTCCCGCTCGGTGACGTGATCGCGGCCCATCAATGCGGCATGGGCACAAGCCGTCTTCAAGATCACCAAATCCGCACGATGGCCATCGACGCCGAGCGAGATAACCAAGTTGGCAATAGTGGCGAGGTCGTGCTGGGTGTAGCGAACTTTCGGCAGCAGCTCACGCGCTGCTGCAATCTCTTCGGTAAGCGCGCGCTCGTAAGGCTCCCACTGCTTAACGAAGCCTTCTGGGTCGGCCTCAAAGGCAATATGGCGCTCCAGGATCGTCATGCGCGCTTTGGGGTCTCGGATGCCCACCACATCCACACACAGCGCGAAGCGATCGAGCAGTTGAGGGCGCAAGTCGCCTTCCTCTGGGTTCATGGAGCCGATCAGCACAAAGCGGGCTGGGTGCGAGAAGCTGATGCCCTCGCGCTCGACCACGTTGACACCCATCGCCGCCACGTCCAGCAACAAGTCCACAAGGTGATCGTCGAGCAGATTCACCTCGTCCACGTAAAGTACGCCGCGGTTGGCTGCTGCGAGCACGCCTGGCTCAAAGTGCTTTTCACCCTTCTGGATGGCCTTCTCAATGTCGAGCGTGCCCACCACACGGTCCTCAGTAGCACTGACCGGCAAGTTGACGAAACGGGTTTTGCGGCGGATGATGCGGAACTGCTCGCCCGCAGCGGCGCGACGCTTCAAGTCCTCGGTGAAGGTGGCCGGCGCGCGGGGGTCGCAGGAAAATGGGTCATCTTCAATCACCTCGATCTCGGGCAACACAGCAGCCAACGCGCGCGCAGCGGTGCTCTTCGCTGTGCCCCGCTCACCACGGATCAACACGCCGCCGATGGATGGAGAGATCGCGTTCAGGATCAGCGCGCGCTTCATGCGTTCTTGGCCGACAATCGCGCTGAAGGGGTAAATGAGAGCCATTGGTCAAAATGCTAACACAAGGCAACTTGCTCAGCCAGAGGCCGCTCAGCGCGTTGTGTTGAAGCTCAGCCCATCTGCCCTACTCGCTTTGCATGCACTCAGACATCAGCAGCGACCGCTCTGCTAGGATTACTGTCGAGCTATGCGAGTTGCTTACTTTGTCACCTGCATCGTGGATGTGGTCTTTCCCGAGATCGGTGAAGCTGCGCTGGAAGTGCTAGAACGAGCCGGCGTGCGACCGGCGTTCCCGATGGCTCAGACATGTTGCGGGCAGCCAGCCTTCAACAGCGGCTTCCAAGGCGAAGCGCGCCAAGTGGCGGCGCACTTTGTGCGCGTCTTTCAAGGCTACGATGCAGTGGTGACACCCTCCGGCTCGTGCGCTGCGATGGTGAAGCACTACTACGGCGAGCTGCTGCGTGGCCACCCTCTTGAAGAGGCGGCGCGCGAAGTAGCCACGCGAACCTATGAGCTGACCCAATTCCTCGTGGACGTGCTCGGCGTGCAAGACCTGGGTGCGCGCACCAGCCGCCCCATGCGCGCCGCGATCCACGACGCCTGCCATGGCTTGCGCGGGTTAGGCATCAACGAGCAGCCGCGTGCGCTCCTACGTCACGTCCGCAACCTAACGCTGGAGGAGATGAACGGCCACGACCAATGCTGCGGTTTCGGCGGGCTGTTCGCTATTAAGATGAGCGAGATCAGCAGCGCCATGCTCCAGGATAAGCTGGCTACCATCCTAGCTAGCAACTGCGACGTGGTGATCACCGGGGATGCTAGCTGCATGATGCACATCAACGGCGGGCTTTCGCGCAGGGGGGTGAATAAGCGGGTGGTTCACATCGCCGAGGTGTTGGCGAACCGCGTGTGAGTTGCTACAATCACTGCTATGCGACCACCACTCGGCGAGGGAGGACGTGGAAGCTTGATTGACTTTGCGCTGATCTTGATCTTGTTCTCCATCGTGCTCGTGGCAATGGTGGTGTTGGCTGGCCCAGCAGTAGTGGACTTTCTCGGCCGCTTGGTGAACCGCTAAGCACGCTGTTGCCGTGTTGCGCACGATCCTCGCCCTGCCCATCCGCACGCTCCTAGACCTGCTTTACCCGCCGCGCTGCGCTGGCTGCGGCGACTTCGCAGGCGTGTGGTGGTGCACTTCCTGCGAGGCTCGCGTTCATTGGTTCAACTCAACCGACACCGTGCGGACAGCCGAGCTGCCCGATTATCCTTCGCTAACAGTGGTATCGGCAGCCCACTTCGAGTCACCGTTGCGGGAAGCTATCCACGCGCTGAAATATGAGGGCGTGCCGCATGTGGCCAGTTTGTTCGGCGCTCGCATGGCACATGCCTGGCAAGCCAGCAGTGTGTCCTTCGCGCCAACCATGCTCGTGCCCGTGCCGCTGCACCCCCGGCGCGAGCGCGAGCGCGGCTACAATCAGAGCATGTTGTTGGCTCGCGTGGTAGCAGGGGTGCTTGGCCTGCCGGTGGAACGGCGTGCGGTGCGCCGCACACGCCGCACCGAAAAGCAAGCACAACTAGAGAGCCACCTTGAGGTGCGACTGGCAAATGTGAAAGGCGCTTTCACCGCAGCGCCACCGATCGTCAGAGGTCAGCGCATCTTGCTGGTGGACGACGTATTCACCACCGGCGCAACACTGCTGACATGCGCGGCCGCGCTGCACGCTGCCGGAGCGGCTGATGTGGCCGCGCTCACGCTTGCCAGGACAAGAAAATGAGCACAAAATGAAAAGCAAACCGCAGCAGCCGGCGCGTCCTTCTGCGCGCGCAGTGCTAGTTTCAATGAGGTGACGGAGGATAAAACATGCAAGTCTCCATTCAGGGTCACAGCATGAATATCAGTCAGCGGCTGGATAAGCACGTGCGAAGCAGACTTGGCAAACTGGACCGATACCTGCCCGGCATTGAAGAGGTGCGCGTCGAGTTCACGCGCCACAGCGCAAAGAGTGACACACCCCGCTCAGTCGAGCTTACAGTGAAGCGTGGGAGCACGCTCCTGCGCGTCGAAGAGCGCAACGTTGACCCCATTGCCGCCTTCGACAGCGCGATGGACAAAATGTATCACCGCATCTCCCACTACAAGGGCAAGCGGATTGCTCGCAAGCGCAACGGTGCTATCGCACCCGAAGACATGGCGCTGTTGGAAGCCGAAGAACCGCCGATCGAAGCGCCCCAGCCTGCGCCGGAGCCTCGGCTGATTCGAGTGAAATCGTTCAAGCTGACCCCTATGAGTGTGGAAGACGCCATCGAGCAAATGGAACTGCTTGGGCACGACTTCTTCTTCTTCCTGCACAAAGACGACGGCACGCTTAAAGTGGCATATCGCCGCAAGCAGGGAGGCTACGGCCTTCTCCAACCAGAGCGGTGATCAACCAGCAAAGCACTTGCGGCGCATCAGGTCTGCAAGTGCTTTGCTGCCGAGCCTCAACTTACTCCAGCTCGAAGCCTTGCTCACGCAACACTTGGCGCAGCTCAATGCGCATTGGCTGCGCCACACGGCGGGCAGAATGCTCCAGCCAGCCATAATCAGGCATGTCAGTGGGTTTGCCGGGAAAGGCAACTTGTCTGCCGTCGTAGATGCCTGTCTCAGCCATGGTGCGATCGTAGGCCAATAGGTGCTCGTCCTCACCTGTGCGGTCGTAGCACTCCCAATGCAACACAGCGCGCAGTGGCAAGCGCGGATGGCGCTTCGGCGCCGCATCAGGGAAACCCAGCGTCATGCCAGCAATGGGAAAGACTAGCCTGGGAAGCCGCAGCAGCCTGATCACCTCACGCGGGTTGTTGCGAATAGCGCCGATGTAGCAAGTCCCCAATCCAAACGACTCTGCTGCAAGCGTTGCGTTTTGCATGGCTAGCGACACATCCACCACGGCGACGAGGAAATTCTCCACATAGCGCGTGACTTGCTTGTAGCCGCGCAGCTCGCAGGCGCGCTCAAGCCGGGCCAGGTCCGCACACCAAGCCAAGAAGACCGGCGCCTGAGCGATATGCGCTTGCTCGCCACATAGGTGAGCAAGCGTTGTGCGCGTCTGTGCATCGGTGACGGCGACCACCGAGTAGGCTTGCAAGTTGGATGAAGTGGCAGCGCGTTGGCCGGCAGCCACGATCGCCTCCACCCACTCGCGCGGGATTGGGTCAGGTTTGTAGCGCCGAATGGAGACATGTTGATGGATTTGCTCGATGACACAGCTTTGCGGCTTAGCCGTCGCCTCTCGGGATAAAGCTGCTTCTGAAAGCTGGCTCATAAAGAGTCTTGTATTTCTCGGATTTGCTCCAGCGCGCGCGCTTGAATTTCCTGAATTTGCCGCGCGGCGCGCTCCTGAATTTCGCGGACTTGCTGATTGCTGCGCTCTTGGATTTCGCGCACTTGCTGACTGGTGCGTTCCTGAATCTGACGCACCTGCTCCAGCGCGCGATCTTGGATTTCGCGGATGCGGCGGAGTGCGCGGTCAATCTTATCCTGCACGTGCATGGTAGAAGCGACGGCGCCGTTTTGTGCACCAGCACCGGAGAAGTGCGCATGCAGCCGCCGCTTGCGATCGTAGGAGTCGCGTTTGTGCGCATCGCTGAGCACTGCGTAGGCTTCGTTCAGCTCCTGCATCCGCAACGTGGCATCCGGCGACTTGTTGCGGTCAGGATGGTAACGTGCTGCAAGCGCGCGATATGCGGCTGCGATCACTGCTGCATCTGCATCTGGCGACACTTGCATGATGGCATAGTAATCTTTCAGCTCCATCGCAGAGCCTCAACGCATCGCTATTCTACTTCATACTCGTAGACGGATTACACTCCACGAGTATGTGGTTCTTTCGCTCACCCACTATTATTCACGGTGAGGGCGCGCTCGACTATCTGTGCGAGCTGGAGATCGCGCGCGCGTTCGTAGTCACCGATCACGTGATCGCATCGATCGGGCTGCTTGATCGCGCCCTGCAACCACTGCGAGATTCCGGCGCAGCGCTCACCATCTTCGACGCTGTTGAGCCGGAGCCATCTCTGGAGACCATTCAGCGCGGCGCACAGGCGATGACCACCCACCAGCCAGAGTGGATTATCGCTGTTGGCGGCGGCAGCGTGATGGATGCAGCCAAAGCGATGTGGGTGCTCTATGAGAACCCTGGTGTGGAGGTGGAGGCGCTTGCGCCCATGCAGCTAATTCAACTGCGGCGCAAAGCCCGTCTCGTCGCCATCCCCACCACCGCCGGCACCGGCAGCGAGGCAACCTGGGCCTTTGTCATCACCGTGCCCGGCGACCCGCCCCGCAAACTAGGCAGCGGCCATCCGCTGGCTATGCCCGATTTCGCTATCGTGGACCCAGCCATGTCCGCCGATGCGCCACCTCAAGTCACGGCCGATAGCGGCATGGATGCGCTCACGCAAGCCATAGAGGGATTTCTGGCAAATTGGGCCAACGACTACACCGATGGCATTTGCCTAGCGGCAGCCCGATTGGCATTGGAATATCTCCCCCATGCGTATCATCACCCTGATGACCTTTTCGCGCGGGAACGCATGGCCAACAGCGCCACGCTCAGCGGATTAGGCTACATCAACAGCATGGTCGGCCTTGCGCACTCGATGGGCCATGCGTTGGGGGCAATTTTCCGCGTGCCGCATGGGCGCGCAGTCGGCTTATGTCTTCCGTATGTGCTGCGCTTCTATGGCGAGCCGGGCTGCCCTCCAGAAACTGCTGCTCGACTGATCGCCCTGGCGCGCGCGCTCGAGTTGCCACACGACAGCGCACATTCATCAGCTCAGGCACTGGCGGCGCGAGTGGCGCAACTTGCCGGCGAGCTGGGCCAGCCGCTCACCATCGCTGCGCTGGGCATCACCGCCGAGCAATTCGAGGCTGCTCTGCCGGCTTTGGTGGAAAGCGCCCTGAGCGACACGGTGATCTTCAACGCCCCGCGCCAACCCAGCGAGGATGAGCTGCGCGAGCTATTCCGCCGCGCCTTTCACGGCCACTGAGCAAACCGCGCCACACTAGCTAGCAGCGGGGCCGCCGCTCACAACTGACGTCCCGCTAGGGAGCAGCGTCCCTCCGCGCAGCACTACGACACCACCGAGAGAGTCTTCGAGTGAGTTGCTTGCAGGTTCAAGGGGCAATACTAAGGCGAAGTCAGATGCACAGGACACAGAGCAGCGTTGTAGCCAACCCAAGCTTCATCCTTGTGACAAATCCTCTGGGATGTCGAACACCACGTCGCTGCCGAGGCACTTGGCCTTGCCCTTACCCACCTCCACGACAAGCCCTTCGCAACCGTCCGGCGGCAGGATGGGAAGTGGCTTGTTCCACGTGACGAAATCGCAGTTGGGGTAATTAGCGCATCCATAAAACACTCGGCGGCTTTTGCTGCGCGAGCGCCGCTCCACCAAATTGCCGCCACACTTGGGGCACTTCACACCTGGCAGCGGGATCGGCGAGACAAAGCGACAGGTAGGGAAGTTGGTGCAGCCGATGAACTTGCCGTAACGCCCTTGCTTATAGGCTAGCGGCGCACCACATTGAGGGCACAGCTCGCCGGTCAGCTCTATCTTGCGCTCTTGCTTTTCGATAACCTGCGCTGCTCTCTCCACCGCGCGATGGAACGGCTCGTAGAAGGCGTGCAACACAGGCTGCCATGCTCGCGCGCCGGTCTCGATCTCATCCAGCTCCTCCTCAACACGCGCGGTGAAGTTGACGTCAATGTATTCGGGGAAGTGCTGCACCAGCAAGTCGTTGGTGATGAAGCCAAGCTCAGTGGGGACGAGCTGCTTGCCCTCACGTCGCACGTAGTTGCGTGCCTGAATAGTGCTGAGGATCGTGGCGTATGTGCTGGGCCGGCCGATGCCATATTCCTCCAGCGCTTTGACAAGGCTTGCTTCAGTGTAGCGCGGGGGTGGCTGCGTGAAGTGCTGCTCTGGGATCAGCCGGCGCAGGTCGAGCGGATCGCCGGCTGCTAGCTTCGGCAGTTGGCGCTCATCGTCCTCGTCGGTGCGCGCGTCTCCTTCATCAAGGCTCTCGACATACACTTTCAAGAAGCCTGGGAACTTCACCACCGAGCCAGTGGCGCGGAACCAATAGCCGTTGAAAGGGGTTTGGCCCAGCGGGATCGGCGCCACTTGATCGGTGATGGCGGCGATGTCCACCGTAGTCACATCAAAAATGGCGTTAGCCATTTGCGAAGCGATGAAGCGCTTCCAGATTAGCTCATACAAGCGGAATTGATCGCGCTCTAAATATTCCTTCACCGACTCCGGCGTGCGATAAACAGAGGTGGGCCGAATGGCTTCGTGCGCCTCTTGGGCGTTCTTGGCTCGCGTGGTGTAGCGCGGGGGCTGCGGCGGCAAATAGGCATCGCCAAAGTGCTGCTGGATGAACTCGCGCGCCTCCTGCTGCGCGCTGGCTGCCACATTCACGCTATCAGTGCGCATGTAAGTGATCAGGCCCACACTGCCCTCACCCACATCCACGCCCTCATAAAGCTGTTGCGCCACTGCCATGGTTCGGCGCGCGTTGAAGCCAAGTTTGCGGTTCGCCTCCTGCTGGAGGGTGCTAGTGGTGAACGGCGCTGCTGGCCGGCGGTTGCGCTCCTTGGATTCCACTTTCACCACCGACCAGGCGGCCTGCTCCAGCGCATCTACTATCCGTTGGGCGTCAGCTTGGCTACTCAGGTCAGGCTCCTGGCCGTCTATCTTGAAGAGGCGTGCGAGGAAAGTGCGCAAGCCAGACTCGCCGTTGTGCAATTGTGGGGCCAGCTCTGCCTCGATCGTCCAGTACTCTTTCGGCACAAACGCTTGAATCTCCCGCTCGCGTTCCACCACCAAGCGCAGTGCCACCGACTGCACGCGACCAGCGCTCAAGCCGCGCTGGCTGAGTTTATTGCGCAGCAGCGGGCTTAGCTCATAGCCCACAAGCCGATCCAGGATACGGCGCGCCTGCTGAGCGTTCACCGCGCGCTCATCAATTTGCCGTGGGTGCGAAAAGGCGTGTGCAATTGCGTCGCGGGTGATCTCGTGAAATTCGGCGCGGTAAAACGGGCGATCACCCACTTCAGGCTTTAGCACATGCTGTAGGTGCCATGAAATCGCCTCTCCTTCGCGGTCAGGGTCAGTGGCGAGCCAAATTTCGCTGGCGCGGCGGGCAAGCTGCTTCAGTTCCTGCACGGTCTTGCGCTTATCCACAGGTATGACATAGGTGGGTGCGAAGTCATGGGCCACGTCCACGCCCAATCGGTTCTTCGGCAGGTCTCGAATGTGGCCGATGGATGCCGCGACGCGATAGTTGCTGCCGAGAAACCGGCCTATCGTGCGCGCCTTGGTGGG
Organism: uncultured Anaerolineae bacterium; assembly: GCA_938028725.1. Classification (GTDB taxonomy): domain Bacteria; phylum Chloroflexota; class Anaerolineae; order J036; family Brachytrichaceae; genus CALIMH01. The sequence goes on from CALIMH010000009.1 coordinate 227,774, forward strand.
CGACTCCACAATCACTAGCGGGCGGCCATCAGCTTCCGGCGCCTCCCTGCTGCTTTTCTGGATAGCTGCTGGGCGGCGCGTTGTTGCTTTGCGCTCCACCGCCGGCGGGTTCAAGCCCTCATGAGCAGGTGTGCGCCCCATTTTGATGACCTTCGGGTTGCCGCAGTTCGAGCAAGTGCCCTGCGTCGCTGGAGCGCCGTTCGACAAGAAGATCGGCTGCGGGTTTAGCAGCGCGTGCTTGCCACGACACTTAAAGCAATACGCTTCCATACTCAAGATTTCGTCGAGCACTCGCGCCCTGCGCGCTCGCATCGCAGCGCTTAATTCACACGCAGCGCATGACAAACTCCGTGATCTGCTCTGCGAACCGATGCTCGCTAAATTGCTCAGCGTGGGCGCGAATTACCGAGGGTGCAAATGTTACCCTATTGTGGCGCTGCACCGCGTCCACGAGCGCGTCAACCGTTTGCGAAGTGAAGAGCGTGCCACTCACCCCCTCTTTCACCGTGTCGAGTGCGCCGCCGGCAGCGAACGCGATGACCGGCTTGCCATAGCCCATCGCGCGCACCGGCGCAATGCCAAAATCCTCATGGCCGGGGAACACAAAAGCCCGGCAACGTCGTAGCAGATCGTGTAACGTGCCTTCGTCCACGCGGCCAAGCAGCCGAACATTATGCGCGTTACGTGCCTCCACCAGCCGCTCTAGATGGGGACGATCGCGCCCATCGCCAGCGATCAGCAACGGCAGCTTGAGGCGCGCAAAAGCCTCGATCGCCAAGTCCACGCGCTTGTAGGGCAACAATCTTGAGACAATCAAGTAGAAGCCGTCGTCCTGCGGTGTGGGCATCTGTGGCGGCAGTGCCACCGGTGGGAAAATAATCGGCGCCTCGCGGCCGTACCAGCGCCGAATGCGAGCTTGGACTTCCCGCGAAATGGCGATGATGTGAGTCACACGCTGGGCAGCGCGCGTCTCCCAGCGCCGCAGATACACATTCATCCCGCGCAGTATCGCTTTTGCTGACGGGGGGATGCGCTCGCGCTGGGCGTACGCTTCAAAGTCGTAGGTGAACCGCGTTGGCGTCAGGCAGTAGCAGATGTGGATAGCATTGGGATGCACAAGCTGCGCGCCGATGCAGAACGCGCTCTTGTTGCTCAACACCACATCATGCTGGGCTGGAATGCGATAGTGCGCCCACGTCCATGCAAACAGCGGCATATAAGGCTGATGATAGCGATGCACACCAGGCAAACGGTCCATCCAGCTTGAGTGAATCGCCCAAGCGCGCCAGGTGGCCGGCATAAGCTGCCGCGCGTAGATGCTGGTGAAGATCGGCGCATCAGGGAACAACCGCTTGAGCGTCACCAGCACATCCTCTGCACCGCCGAGCTGGTTGAGCCAGTCGTGCACCAGAGCAATGTTCATCAACTAACGGAGCGCGATTGTACGGAGCAAACGCCCACGCAATCAGCGGTAAAATGAGGCACCGTCCATAGCCAATCACTGACTGCGTGATCGCGTTCCCGTCAATAGTGCGCTCCTCATGCTAACCCGCTCTGTGCTGCCGCGGCTGCGTCTGCTGGTGACGCTTCTAGCTGTGTTGGCGCTGCTGCTCAGCGTCCCTATGCTGGACATCTTGTTGCCAGCGCTGCGCCCTACCCGCCTGCCGGATGTTGTGCAGAGCTTTGCCACCACGTTCCTCGGCATTTTTATTGAGGCTGCGCCTTTTCTGCTGCTGGGTAGCGTAGCATCAGGGCTGCTTGCAGAATTCGTTACAGCCGAAGAGATCGCCCGCCTCTTTCCACGCAACCGTCTTGCTGGCTCGTTGAGCGGCGCGCTACTGGGGATGGTCTTTCCAGTGTGCGAGTGCGGCGTAGTGCCTGTGACGCGACGACTGTATCAGAAGGGCTTGCCCATCTCTGCCGGAGTTGCATTCCTCCTGGCTGCGCCGGTGGTGAACCCTGTGGTGATTGCCAGCACGTGGGCCGCCTTCGGCAACACGCCTGTCTTTTGGGGGCGGATCGCCTTCACCGTGCTAATTGCGAGCGGCACAGGGTTAGTGTTAGGCCAAGCGCCAAGCCTTGCACGGTTGCTCAAGCCACGCAGCTTGCAGCCGGTGATGGGTGGTAGCGCCGGCCTGCTGCCCTTGCCACTCTCGCCACAAAGGCTGGAGGGCCGGCTTCGGCGCGCCCTTAGCATCGCCACCGATGACTTCTTCGACATGGGCCGATTCCTGGTGCTGGGTTCGCTACTCGCTGCGGGAATGCAAACGTTCATCCCCCAAGCGATGCTGCTTGCGATCGGCCGTGATGCGATCTCATCTGTGATTGCGCTTCAGGCGCTAGCATTTGTGCTCTCCGTCTGCAGCACCGTGGATTCCTTTCTCGCCCTCTCGTTCGTCAACACCTTTACCAGCGGATCGATCCTGGCTTTCTTGGTCTTTGGACCGATGGTAGATATTAAAAGCATGATGATGTTCTGGCAGGTCTTCCGTCCTCGCGCCGTGATGTACCTGTTGACGTTGGTGTTTTTGGCCGCCTTTCTCATGGGCGTGTTTGTTAACTACAACCTGGCGTGGTGAACACACGCAATCACGCTGTGTTTGAGCTGCGATGCACTGATGGACGCGCGCGCCGAGGCGTGTTACACACACCCCATGGCGATGTGCAAACTCCAGCTTTCATGCCGGTGGGCACTCAAGCCACCGTCAAAGCTGTGCTCCCCCGCGACTTGCTAGAGCTGGACGCGCACATGCTCCTTGCCAACACCTATCACCTCTATCTGCGGCCAGGCGAGGCGCTGGTGGCGCGCATGGGCGGCCTTCATCGCTTCATGGGCTGGCCGCGCCCGATCCTGACAGACAGCGGCGGCTTTCAAGTGTTCTCGCTGAGTGAGCTGCGCAAAGTGGACGATGACGGCGTGACGTTCAAAAGCCACTTGGATGGCTCAATGCATCGGCTGACGCCAGAGAAATCCATCGCCATTCAAGAGCAACTGGGCGCCGATGTGATCATGTGCTTCGACGAGTGCCCACCCCCCACCGACCGCGAATACAACGAGATTGCATTGGCCCGCACCCATGCATGGGCCATACGCTGTCGCCAAGCCCACCGCCGCAACGATCAGATGCTCTTCGGCATCACCCAGGGCGGCATCTTCCGCGACCTGCGCGAACATAGCGCTCGCGTGCTGAGCGAGCTCGATTTCCCCGGCTACGCGATTGGTGGGTTGGCCGTTGGCGAGCCCAAGGAGGCGATGCTGCGCGTGCTCACGTGGATGGACGATGCCCTGCCTCACCACAAACCGCGCTATCTGATGGGCGTCGGCGAGCCGACCGACCTGCTGCGTGCCATCGCCCGCGGCGTGGACATGGCCGATTGCGTGTTGCCCACTCGCCTAGCCCGCCACGGCGCCGCATTCACCCCAGACGGCCGCATCAACATCCGCAACCGCATCTTCGCGGAGGACGAGCAGCCCTTGGACCCAGAGTGCGATTGCTACACCTGCCGACACTTTAGCCGCGCTTACCTACGCCACCTGATGAACAGCGGCGAGATCCTCGGCATGTGCCTGATGAGCTTGCACAACTTGGCCTTCTTTCTCAAGCTGATGCAGCAAGCGCGCATAGCCATTGAGGAACAGCGCTTTGCTTCCTTCGCCACTGCTTGGATAGCGCGCTATACCCACACCCCACCAGATCAAATACAACTTTAACGAGCCTTCAGTCGGTCTCTAACACATCGCGCAGAAAGTGATGGTAGAACTACAACATAGGAGGAGGTGGCAAGTATGGCCAATCTGGTTCGTCGGATGTGGAATCCAGCAAGTGAGATGCTCGCGCTGAGCGAGGCAATGGATCAGTTGCTGCGCAATGCCTTCGTCGCACCGATGCGGGTGCTGGAGGGCGGGTTTGAGGAGCCAGCAGTGGACGTGATGGAGACGAAGGATGCTTACATCGTGAAGGCGGCGCTGCCCGGTTGGAAGGCGGAAAACGTGGATGTCACCTTTGAGAACGGGCGGCTGGTGCTGAGCGGTGAGTGGAAGGAGGAGAATGTGCAGCAAGATGAGCATACTCGCTGGCACTGCAAGGAGATTAACTACAAGTCCTTCCAGCGCACAATCACGCTGCCGCTAGAGGTGGAGCCTGAAAAGGCGAAGGCAGAGTTTGAGAACGGCGTGCTGACACTCACGGTGCCGAAAGCGGAAGTAGTGAAGCCGAAGCAGATCAAGATCGCGGTAAAGTGAGCGCCCAGCGTGAGCGCAGAAGCTGCCGCGTGAGGCAGCAGGAGGCGTGGGGCAATCAAGAGAGCGGTTGCCCCACGCCGCGTTCTTAACCCTCGGCAAGCTCAATGCGCAGCCAATCCCGCAACAGCTCGTGAAAGTGATACACACCCTCCTCCCGCTCGACCGAATAGCGGCCTGTGCGATATGCCCCACTGCGTAATCCCCGCTGCACCCACTCGCAAATCTCGCCGTCCTCTCGTTGCACAGTGTCGCTGTAGGTGATATCAGCAGCGATCTGCGCTTGCGCTGCTTCGGAACATACATCCTCGTAGCAGTAGTCAAAAATCACCTCGCAACGCTCCGCTGCCAACGGCTGCACCAAGTTCACCTGCAAGCGGCTACCAACGATATTCAGCATCATATTGGGGAAAATAAAGTAGTAGAAAGCTTCGTGCGCGTTTTGGCCGTACGTGCTGGTATCGCTATCTGCCCGAAAGGGACTGTACTGCAGCGAGTAGTAGCGATACGTCTCAGTGACGTAGCGGGTGTAATCAAGCACTTTGTTCAACTCAGGATGCACGATGGGAACGTGGTAGCCCTCCAGGTAATTGTCCACGTAAGCTTTCCAATTGCAGGCGATGGGATACACCACGCGGGTATGGAAATGCAAGCGGCGCAGGTCAGTGGGCGCAATGCGCTCCCGAATTCCTGCGAGCAGCTCCGAGAGCGACACAAGGGGCTGCTCCAAGCTGACAAAGATCAGGCCCTCCCACTCCTCAACAAAAAGCGGCAACAAGCCATAGTCGCGGCGGTCAAACAAGTCCACGCGATCCCAGTGGGGTATGCCACGCAAGTGGCCCTCAAGGGTGTAAGTCCAGCCGTGATATTGGCACTGCAACACGCGCGCGCCACAGCCGTTGCGAGTGGCGAGCGGCCCAGCGCGATGGCGACAGACGTTGTGGAAGGCACGCAAGGCGCCGCCCTGATCGCGCACCACCACGACCGACCGGCCGGCCACGTCTGCCACCAGGTAGCACCCCGGCGAGGGCAACTGGCTGCAATGGCCGACATACTGCCAGCAGCGCGGGAAGAGGTGAGACAGCTCGAAGGCGTAAAAGTCTGACGCAACGTACCACTGCGCCGGCAGCGTGTGCGCACGGGCTAGAGGATGGCGCTCCAAATCATGTGGTTCAATCAAAGCGCGTACGGTGGCGATAGTCATTGCCGGTAAAGAATAGCATAGCTGCTTGGCGCGTGGTATCATCGCGTGCTAGCTGGCTCATCGTGAACGCACCGTTCCACTACAGCCGCTCCGCACGCGAAACACGTAAGACCGCTATGCAAAAGACACACACCTGCGGCGAGCTACGCAAAGAGCACGTCGGCCAAATTGTCACGCTAGCCGGCTGGGTGCACCGTCGCCGCGATCACGGCGGCGTCATTTTTGTTGACCTGCGCGACCGCTTCGGCATCACCCAAGTTGTGATCAACCCCGCCCGTGTCACGCCAGAGACGTTCCGCTTGGGTGAATCGCTGCGCAACGAATACGTCGTTCAAGCTATCGGTGAAGTATGCGAACGGCCAGCCGGCATGAGCAATCCGAAGCTCGCCACCGGCGACATCGAGGTGATGGTGCAAACGCTGCGCGTGTTAAATCCCTCGCGCACACCACCCATCACCATCAACGATGACAGCATCGAACAGGATGAGTCGCTGCGCCTGAAGTATCGCTACCTTGACTTACGTCGAGAGCGCATGACATACAACCTGACCGTTCGACATCGGCTGGTGAAGTTCATCCGCGATTATCTCGACGCACGTGGCTTCCTGGAGATCGAGACCCCGATCCTGTTCAAGAGCACGCCGGAGGGCGCTCGCGAATATCTCGTCCCCAGCCGCTTGTACTCAGGTCACTTCTACGCGCTCCCTCAAAGCCCGCAGCAGCTTAAGCAGCTATTGATGGTGGCCGGCATCGAGCGCTACTTCCAGATCGCGCGCTGCTTCCGCGACGAAGATCAACGCGCCGACCGACAGCCGGAGTTCACGCAGCTCGACATGGAGATGAGCTTTGTGGACCACGATGACGTGCTCAACGTCGTGGAGGGGTTGCTCACTGCTTTCACCGAGGAATATCATCATCTACACGGCAAGCGACTGCTGTATAAGCCGTTTCCACGGTTTTCCTTCCACGACGTGATGGAACGCTTCGGGCGCGACAAGCCCGACATCCGCTTCGGCATGGAATTATTCGACATCAGCGAGGCGATGCGCGGCACATCGTTTTTGCCCTTCCAAGCTGCACACGTGAAGGGCTTCGTCGCGCCGGGATGCGCCCACTACACGCGCAAGCAAACCGATGAGCTAACCGAGTTCATTCGTCAAAAAGGGGCGCGCGGCCTGATCGTGCTCTGGCACGACGCCGACGGCTATCGCCCAAGCGGTGCAGGTGCCAAACTCAGCGACGCTGAGAAACAAGCCATCATGCGCATCAGCAACAGCCAGCCCGGCGACCTCGTGTTGCTCGCTGCCGACGACAACCGCATGAAGCTCAACGAAGCACTTGGCGAGCTGCGCCACGAACTTGGCAATCGCCTCAAGCTTGGCGACCCCAATGTGATGGCTTTCCTCTGGGTGATGGACTTTCCGATGTTCAGCTTCAACGCTGAGGAGCAGCGCTGGGTGGCCAATCATCATTTGTTCACCGCGCCCGCCGAAGAGGACCTACCCTACTTGGAGACTGACCCTGGCCGTGTGCGCGGCAACCAGTACGACCTGGTGTGCAACGGCTACGAGGTAGCCGGCGGCTCTATCCGAATCCATCGCCGTGACGTCCAGGAGCGGGTGATGCGTGTGCTAGGCCTGAGCATGGAGGAGGCCTACCAGAAGTTTGGCCACATGCTCGATGCCTTTGAGTACGGAGCACCTCCACACGGTGGCATCGCCGCTGGTATTGACCGCTTGGCAATGCTATATGCCGGCGCCTCCAACCTGCGCGAAGTGATCGCCTTCCCCAAGAATCAGCAAGCGGCCGATGTGATGCTGGGCGTGCCGTCGCGCGTCAGCCCACAACAACTGGAAGAGCTGCACATCCGCATCGCTGTTGAGGAAGAGGAGTTGACAGCGTGAGCGCGGCTAAGACTGCTCGCTCGCTCGCTTAGCCCATCGCCTCAGCGATCAGCGCAGGCAGCAGCGCGTAGACGCCGGTCGCTTGCACCACATCATCCAGGCGCACTTGGTCGAGCACCGAGTGAGCATGGCGCTCATCACCAGGCGCAAAGCCGATGCAAGGAATGCCGGCCTTCCCTGCCCAGTACGTGCCATTGGTGGAGAAGTCCCATTTGCCGGTGATGGCGCGCTGTCCCAGCACAAGCTCCGTCGCCTGTAAGCCGGCCTGCACCAACGGATGCGATTCCTCCAGCGCCCAAGCGGGGTAGTACTTTTCCACCTCCAGCACGAAGCCGTTCCAACTTGGCTCGGCGTAGGTGAGCATCTCCAAGCTGACATCCTGCGCGGGCAAGCCGCTGCGTGCGATGACCTCTTGCACTTCAGCGAGCGCGCTTTCCACCGTATCACCGAACGTCAAGCGGCGATCAACGAAGATAGTGGCCCGATCTGGAACAGCATTGATGCTCGCCGTGCTCACGCGCACATCACTCACCGTGATTGTGCCTTTACCCAAAAACTCATGCGCGCGCAGGTGAGGGTCAAGATCGCGGATGCCAGCGATGATCGGCAGCGCCTTATACACAGCGTTATCACCCAGCCAATTGCTGGCTGCGTGTGCGCTGCGTCCTCTCACTGTAATTTGCAGCTCCACGCGACCTTTATGGCCGCGATAGATGTTCATGCGCGTTGGCTCGCCGATGATGACGCAGTCGGGTCGAATTTTCGGGTCGTGTTCTACAAACACGTTGGGCGCAATGCCGTCGCACCACTCCTCGATGTTACCGAAGTACCAAGCTGTCCAGCCGCGCAACAAGCCTAGGTCGCGCGCTAACGCGATGCCATAAACCATGCCAGGCGTGCTACCCTTCTCGTCACACGCGCCGCGCGCATACAGCACGCCGTCTTCCACCTTGCCTTCAAATGGGTCCCACTCCCATTGTGAGCGGTCACCGACGCCGACTGTGTCCAGGTGCGAATCAAACACGATGTGCCGCGCGCCATCTCCGACGCGCCCCAAGATGTTGCCTTGCACATCCCAGCGCACTTCGTCGAAGCCGAGGGCGCGCATTTCAGCAGCGACGCGCTCACCTACGTCTTTGATCTGCGAGTCCATGCTGGGGATGGCACAAATTTCGCGCATGAAGCGGATGATGTCGTTGCGGTGCTGCTCGACGCGATGATGAAGCTGCGGTAAACACTCTCGCGGCGTTGTCATGGGGCTGATTGTAGAGCGTCGCAAGCGCGCAAGTGCAACGTCCCCACTCGCACGTTGCCATCGGCAGTGCGGGCCGGCGATGGGTCAGCAAAGGGTTGAGGACCGCCGAACGGGTGCACCAAGCCTGCTACCATCACATACATACCTGGTGGCGCGCTCACCTCGAGCGGGTGCACATCGGGTATCACCTCGCCGGGCGACCACACGGTGGCTGGGTAAGTGCCATTGCGCGGCTGAGACTCGTGCGCGGCTAGGATGGCGCCTTGAGTGTCACGCACTTCAAGGCGCAGGCTATAGTCGGTGCTAGCAATGCCTCCGCGCCAATGCAACGTGACTGTGACCGGCCGGCCCGCGCACGCCTCCAGCGGCTCAGGCAAGCGCGTCACCGCCATACCCTCTACAAGCGGCAACCACACCACACCATCAGGCGGGTCAGCCTTTAGCGGCACTTTCACGCGGCCTGCAATCACCTCCGGTTGGTCTCGGTCCAACCAACGGATGCTGATGTCGTAGGCAGTTTGAGGCGCATCGGCGGGTGGAAGCAACACAAAGTCGTACCAGGCCTCCTCGCCCGGCAAGAAGCGATCCGTGCGGACTAGGCGCGAGCGCACCGGCAGTCCATCGCCGCGCCGCACCGTGATCGGCTGCAGGCGCAACTCTCGATAGCCCATCGGAGTGCCAGCGCGCAAGCGCACGCTGATCACCCATGGCCTTGTGCTCAACACCTCGCGGCTGCTCGCTCGCACTGCGGTCACTTGCCAGCCATCACCAAGATCATGCACACCTGCATCCAGCGTGACCAACGGCAACGCAGCCGGCTGAGTGCGCTGCCAAACTGTCATGGGGGCGCCCCAGAAGCGTGGGTCATCGAAAGTAGCCACCGGTTTGTAAAGCGCCCGAAACCAGTCCTCCTGTTGTGGATTGGCGTCGTAGATAGCGTTCAGAGCCGTGAGCGCAAGATAATCCGGCTGCGACTGGAGCAAGCCGCCGATGAAATCGCCGCGCCGAATAGCGGATAGCAGCTCCGGCTGTGTCAGGCCGAGGAAATCCACCATCGGGCGACGGCTATAGTAGCCCAGCACACCCAGCTCAGTCACCCCCAGCGTAGCGGTGGGAGGAGTGTGTTGCGCGATCCAGCGCCCTACCTGCTCGTAGATCGCCACTTTTGCCTCTGGCAACACTTTGGAGGACAGCTCACTGGGTGGAGGAGGAACTGCGCCTCGCAGCACATGCGCAATAGCAAAATTGGCGTGCACAAACGGTGACAGTCCCAACGCTAGCCCACCGACAGCGAGCGCTGTCCCAATACGCGGCACGCGGCGCAATGCTTCGGCGCCGTAGGCCATCAGCACAATCAGGGCTAGGGAAGGCACTGCGTAGTACCACACGTAGGGCGCCACATTGAGCACAGCATAGCCGGTCCACTGCAACAGTGGCCATGCGATCAGCGGCAGCAGCGGCGTGCCAAAGCCTTTGCACCACACCCGCCACGCCACGCTCAAAAGCCCCACTACTATCAGCGCAAGCGCAAAGACAAACAACGGGGTCTGCTGCCAGTATGCGAACGCCAGCAATGCCCCACCCTCCAGATAGCTCGTGCCGGGATAGAAGCCGGTCAAGCCAGCGAGCGCCTGTGCCGTTTTGGTCTGCAATGTGGTTGGGATCGGAGAGCCAAATTGCGCGGTGAGAAAGACCGCCAGCGGCGCGTAAGTCAACACTATGCCGGCGATTAGCTCACGCGCGCTGCGAAACGCAGCGCGCCACCCACCGTCCAAGCTGTTGCGGGCTCTGCTCAGCGCGGCAACAATCAGCACAGCCGACAAGACAAAACCATCGCCACGCAGGCCAATCGCCAAGCCGGCACACCCACCCGCCGGCCACCAGCGCTGGCTGTCCACGAACCACCAAGCGAGCAGCGCTAGCACGATCAATGGCAGCACCTCAAAACCAGCAGTAAGCCAGAGCAAGGGAGAGAGCAGAAACAACCAGCCAGCAGTGAAGCCGAGCCATCGCGCATGGTGACGGACGCTTAGGTGATACAGCAAGCCAGCACCACCCACCAGCGCTAACACCCCTATCCCATAGCTGACAGCGGGCACATCGAGGCCTACCGCAGCGAACACCGCCAGAAAGAGCGCGTACAGCGGCGCAGTCGTGATCAGAGCAGTGCTGTTAGGGTTGTAATTAAACCCCTCACCACTTGCCAAGCGCATAGCAAAGCGATACGTGATGAAAGGGTCATCGAGGCGCAAGTCACGCAGCAGGCCGCCCATCACAGCGCCCACCAGCACATACGCCAGCCAGATCAGCACAGTTATGCGCGCGGGGGATGTGTTCACAGGGCCACTGTTCTAACACACTCGCACCACCAAGAGGTTTGACAAATTACGGCTTTGCACTACAATCAAGCGTAGTGAAGCAAAGTGCACTGGAGCGACGGACACCTGCTCTTCATATCGAGATTCCGAAGAGGCACTCTTGGCAAGAGGGTGCCTCTTGCTGTTTTTAGAACCGAACAACTTAAGGAGGATGGACCAGATGTTGGACTCAAGCGTGATCGGCAAAGTGGAGAAAGCGCATCGCTATTCACAAGAACGTGATCGCTTCACTTTTCTCACGTTCCAAGTGATCGTGCGTGGTGACAACGGCGAATACCTTGTTACGTTTGATCATGGCCAATGGCATTGCAACTCCGAGTATTTCAAGACCCACGGCTTCGATAGCCACACAATGGCTGTCGAGCGGCTGCTAGAGGGGATGCTCTACCAGCCGCAAAAGGTGTCTTAGGCAGCGGGTGCAGCGTGCATCTCTCGCCTAGGCCCTGTGAAGTGCGTCGGCTAGCACGAGCGAACTTCACAGGGCCTTTGCTTTTCAGCTGTTCAGGGCTGTTGCATCGCTCGGTGTTACCATTCACAGTGTGAGGCTGCATGATAGCCGCTTTGGGCGGCGCAGTCAAAGTAGCGCAAACTGGCTTGGCTGGACGTTCGCCTTCCTGCTGGCCATGCTGATCGGTGGCGGCTACCTGCTAGTGCAAGTCCGATTGGGCAATCTCGGTCTGCGGCGCAGCAACACTCTCACTGCCACCGCCTTACCATCGGCCACGCCGACTCGCTCACTGGAGGACTTCGCACGGCAAGCGGAGGAGGCAATCGCGAGAGGGGATTACCGCGCTGCCATCCGCCATTATGAGAGCCTCGGCCGGCGGCGGCCCAACGATCCTGACCCATACTGGCGCGCAGCGCGCTTGATGGTGTTTATCGGCAACGCTCCGAAAGCAGAACAGCACGTCCGTCGGGCTCTATCTGCATCGCCCGGCCACATCCCATCCCGTGCGGTGCAATGCATGGCAGTGGAGTGGCAGGGGCGCGTGGAAGAGGCCATCGAGCTATGCCAATCTGTGGTGGACGATGCGCCGGACTACGCGCCGGCTCACGCCTACCTAGCTGAGGCTTACGCCAGCGCAGGCAACTTTCAAGCGGCGCGCATCCACGCCCAGCGCGCGATGGAGCTTGACTCAAACCACCCCGATGTGGTGCGCAACATGGGCTACGTCTTTGAGATGATGGGGCGCAACGAGACCGCCATCAGCTACTACCGCCAAGTGTTGGAGCGCTGGCCCAACATGCCCCACGTGATGTTGGCGCTGGGGCGGCTGTACTTCGCCACCGGCCAAAGCGCCCAAGCTGTGCGCACGCTTCAGCAGCTAACTGAAACCGACCCGGAAAACGCTGATGCTTATCACCAGCTCGGCGTGATATTCCAGACGCTCGGAGAGTTTGGCCAGGCGCGCATGGCGCTCGATCGAGCCATTGAGATCAACGGGCAGCATGTGCGCGCCCTCGCCCAGCGTGGCTCCCTCAACTTCCAGACGCGCAACTACTTTGGCTCTGTGGAGGACTACACGCGCGCGATCAGCGCCAGCCAGGTCACTGGCGTGGCAGTGAAGCCGATTGACTACGTCAACCTGGGCTTTGCTTATCGCTGGATTCAGGACTGCACACGCGCACAAGAGGCTTGGAATATCGCGCTTGCACTAGCCCCGACGGATGAGATGGTGCAGCGCTATGTGCGCATCGGCTACAACCAGTGCGCCCAATAACTCAGCGCAGCCGCCGGCGTCTAGCCATTTGCTCAATTTGTTGCTTCTCCTCTTGCGAAAGATCGCTGGGCACATTGATTGCAACGCGCAGGTATAAGTCGCCAAATTCGTTGGGGGCGTTCAACTTAGGCATACCCCTGCCCTTCAACCGGATCAGCTTGCCGGAGGAAGTGCCGGCAGGAATTTTGACCACGATCGGCCCACTCAGCGTATCCACCATCACCTCCCCGCCCAGCATGGCAATGAAAGCATGCACCGCGAGGTCGCGGTAAAGATCGCTGTCTTTGCGCTCGAAGATGGGATGCGGCTTAACCTGCACGACGAGATACACATCGCCACCGCCTGGCCCTTGACCACGCACGCGGATGCGCGTGCCGGTGTTGACGCCAGGAGGGATTTTCACCTCCACATCGGATTGGCCGCGGCGTTGCAACAGTCGCGTCGTGCCCTGGTATGCCTCCTCCAGTGTGATTTCTATCGGTTGCTCGTAGGTGTTGGCAGCCTGCCACCCGGTGGCACCGAACTCGAATATCTGGCGGATGAAGTCAGCCAAGTCCCCCTCTTCCCAACGCACTCTGCCCGAAGCAGGGCCTGCCCACTGAGACCAGTCGTAATAGCGCGGGTCGCCGCCTGCACGCTGATACTGCTGATAGCTTTTGCCCATACGATCGTACAGGCGGCGCTTTTCTGGGTCGCTGAGCACTTCGTAGGCTTCATTGATCTCTTTGAATTTCTCCTCCGCGCGCTTGTCGTTTTTGTTTGCATCGGGGTGATATTGGCGCGCCAATTTGCGATAGGCCTTCTTGATTGTTTCCGCATCCGCGTCCCGGCTCACGCCCAAAATTTGGTAGTAGTCCTTGTATTCCATGTGCCAAGCTGCCTCCGAGCTGCGTTTTAATTTAAGCCAGAACGCATAAGAAATGCATCAGAAGGCGCGCGGCGCCGGCACTGGTGCACCGGCGCCGCACGTCACCACGACAAGGCTCGGTCAGTAGCGCAGGATAGCAGCAATGTGGCTGTGCTGCGCCAGAGCTCCGTCGGCGACAAACACCACTCGCCCCCCTTTGAGCAGCGTCTCCTCCACCACAAAGTCAGTCGCATCATCCATCACGGTGAGATCCTCAGGCCGATCGGCAAGCTGGATGTTCATGCCATCATCGCTCAAACGAGCCGGCACGTGGAAGTTCTCCTCAACCAACAAGGTTGCCACGCGCCCCTCACGGGCGAAGCGCCAAACCTCACCGATGGTTGAGGCATAGGAGCGCGCGCCAACTGCTGCGTCCAGCGCAAGCAGCGCTTGCTCGCTGCGCTTCTGGAAGCCGGGTTCGGCATGTTGCCACACCAACTCGCCCAATTGATGCGTGTTGAGTTTGTCGTAGTTGCCACGTATCTCAGCTAGCAAGTCGTTCTTGGTAGCCACCTTGTTGAAAGTGCTCAAGTAATATGTCACTCCCACCAGCACCAGCGGAGCTGGGTCGTGCTTAGTGACGCGGTCGAACTCCCGATCCACCTCGCGAAAGAACGCCTCATGGTAGCGGTCGAGCTTGATAGTCGGCTCGATGCCGAAGCCACCCGGCAGCGGCAACTCAGCACCAGGGCCGCTGTATTTCATGGGGAATGCGCCTTCGGTCACCTCGTCCAGATCGCTGCGCACTGCCTCATACAAGCGAGTGGGCTTCTCACTCAGCACCAGCACCCAGTAGCGTGGCGAGCGGTTCATCGCAAAAACCAAGTCGCGGGTGTGGAACTGATCATCCACCACTACGCGCTCCTTGAGCTTGAACGGCAAGCGATACACGCGACTGAAGTCTCGGTTGACGAAGATAGCCAGCCCGTCTAGGTTGTACTCGTGATCCAAGGCATCGGCCGTGGCGCTGAGCCGGCTCAGCAGCAACTCAACGTCGCGCTTCGAGAAATCCTTCAACAGCCGATTGGTGGCTTCCGTGATCAGATTCTTGAGTCGGATCGGGTCCTGCTTGTTGTCTGGAGATGTGCGATGCGTCGGCATCGTAATTGTGACGCTCGGCAACGACCGCATCTGTTGCAACAGTCTTATCTCGTAGCGGTTCATAGCGCAGCCTTAATTATCACAAAATCCTTGCTGCAAGTCACAGCCTGTCACTGCTTGTGACGCTTTACAATGCCAGTGCTATGCCTCCTGTGGTCGCCTTGGACGCTTCAGCGCTGCTCGCCGTGCGCACGTCAACCAGGCTAAGGCGCAATCCATTATCGGCCTCTGGCCGGCTCATGCATAGCAGAAGCGGCCGGCCTGCTTGCGCCATTGCTGTTGCGCACCTCTACTAGGCAGTGGACGCCCCACGTATCTCGCACCCATCCGCTGCCGCAACACTGCACTGGCCGTTGCTTGTGCTTGTGCTGCTGGTCGGCGCGGCCCTGCGGTTCTATGCCATTGGCGAGCTTCCGCCCGGGCTCTACCGCGATGAGGCCTTCTACGGGCTGGACGCGCTGAACGTGCTGAGGGGCGAGCTAGCGGTGTACTTCGTCGCCAACAACGGCAGAGAGGGCATGTTTATCTACTTGCTGGCGGCCAGCGTCGGGGTGTTGGGCAACATCCCTTTGGCGTTACGGTTCGTCTCTGCGTTTGTTGGCGTTCTCACGCTCGCAGCGATTTATAGCATGGGGCGCGCCATGTTTTCGCCGCGCGTCGGGCTGTTAGCTGCAGCAATCTTGGCGAGCACGTTTTGGCACGTCGCACTCAGCCGAGTGGCGTTTCGGGCGATCTTGCTGCCGCTTTGGTTGGCGCTAGCTGCCGCTTTGCTGTTCGCTACGTTGCGTTCACCTGGTCGCGTCGCATTCGCAGTGGGCGCCGGAACAGCTGTCGGCTTGACTGCTCACACCTATGCCTCGGCCCAAGCGCTGCCGCTGCTCCTCATAGCATGGGGCGCAACTACATGGCGCACTTGGCGCTCTCCGTTGCACTGCAGAGCGCTGCGCTGGATGCTCGGCATGATTATCGTGACAACCGCACCGCTAGCACTCTGGATTGCCTTGCACGGCGCACTGTATTTCAACCGCGCCGGCCAAGTCTCCATCTTCAACCCAGCTATCGGCGGCAGCGATCCGCTCAGCGCGCTGTGGCGCAACGCCCTCAAGGTAGCCGGCATGTTCTTCGTTGAAGGCGACCGCATCTGGCGCCACAATTTAGCGCTGAGGCCTGTCTTCGATCCCCTTATTGCTGCGAGTTTTGTCGTTGGCCTGACGACTTCGCTTGGCCAGTGGCGGCACAGCCCAGCAGCGCGCTTTGCACTGTTAGGGCTAGGCATCTTCGCCATCCCCACGTTACTGGCCGAGGACGCACCTCACTTCTTGCGCGCCATCGGCATGCTGCCCTTCGCGTGCCTGTTAGCCGCGCGGGGCTTAGACGTGCTGCTGACACACGCCGAGCAACGACTAGCACGCCATCGCAGCGCAGTTGGCGCAGCCGCTTTCATGATGCTGGCAACTTCTGCGGGGCTGACAACGCAGCAATACTTCCACACCTACGTCCGCGCGACGGATACTGCTCATTGGTTTGAGTCGCACAACGTGGCGCTGGCCCAGATGACGCGCCAAGCGCTGAGCGCAGGCATGCATGTCGTGCTTGATAAGCGGCTCAGCAACGATAACCCGACACTGCGCTTCATGACACAAGCGCTAGATAGCGCAGCCGATTACCGCGACCACTTGCGCTTGGGCGACCCAAACAGTCCCCGCCAGCGCCTCATCGCCGACCCCAACCACGCTTGGAGTGACTTACTGCATCTCCCCTCTTCTGCTGCTCAGCTCCATCTCCAGCTTGGTCCAACTGCTCAGGGTGACCGCGACTCGCAGCCACGGCGTGCCTTCATTGCGCTCGACATCACCCCAACCAATCCTGTGAAACTCTCACCGCTAGCCACTTTCGACCAGCGCATTGCATTGCTACAAGCTGTCCTGCGACCAATGGCTAAAGGCCACGTAGCCGCCCAACTGCTCTGGACGGCGCGCGAGCCTATCCGCGAGGATTTTGCTGTCTTCGTCCACTGGATGCGTGATGGGCAGCTCATCGCTCAGGCAGATAGTAGCCCCGGCCACGGCTTCCTGCCAATGCCCAGGTGGCGGCCTGGCGATTACATCGTGGATGAGCACGTTGTTCAGCTACCCGGTGGCATAAAGCCAGGTGATCACGTGCGCATCGGCGTGTATCGGCGCGAGAGTAACCAACGCCTTACGCGCGAAGACGGTTCAGATTTCGTCATCCTTCAACCTTAAATATCCCAAACGCCGCACATTTCGTGATTTCCTCTTGACGTAGAACACTTGTTCTAGATAATTTCTCGCACATCATCCAATCGCCATCCAGCCATGTTCCGCAAACTCAACCACACCGCCGACCGCATCGAGGCGCTGTTGGTCCGCCGTCGCGCCCCCGCCCGCGTGGTGGGTGGGCGGGTGCTGCCCGCCTTCGTCGAGCTGCTGCTCGAGCCACACCCCCACACGCGCGTCGGCCAAATCCGCGCCCTGCAGGCCGACCTGGCGCTGGCCCTCGGCGTGGCC
>CALIMH010000010.1 GCA_938028725.1 uncultured Anaerolineae bacterium
CGCTCGCCGTCGCTGAGCTGGCCGACCACGCGCCACGCCAGCGACTCGCAGCGCGCCGCGCGCATCGCCTCTTGCACGATCTGCTCATCCTCCGGCGTCAGGCGGCCGTCCCAGCGGGTGTAGGGATGCCGTCCCAGCGCCACCAAGCCGTAGGCCGTCATGTAGCCGATGTCCACGCGGTCGGTGAGCACCACGGCCAGCTTGCGCGCGCGCTGAGCGGATGAGAGGCGATGCAGCGGTTCATCCTCGATCCACACGACGCCGCCCAGCGCCGGCTGCAGGCCGCACAGCGTGCGCATCAGCGTGCTCTTGCCGGCGCCGTTTGGGCCGAGCAGCGCGGTCAGCCGGCCACGCGGCAGGCTGAGGTCGAGATCGCGATGCACGACGCGCACCGCGCCGCCGTTGCGATAACCGGTAGTGAGGCGCACTGCGCGCATGGCAGCCGCGGCAACCGCAGCTTCGCTGTCGAGAGGCCGATGGCCGTTGCGCGATGGCATCGCTTGTTCCGTCCGCATTGCGGCCTCACACCCGCCCAAAGCTCTGGCGGCGCAGGACGATCCATAGCACGATGGGCGCGCCCACCGCCGAGGTGACCACGTTGAGCGGCAGCGCAGCGCGCGCGCCGGGCATCTGCGCGATCAGGTCGAAGATCAGCGCCAACCCACCGCCCAGCAGCAGCGCCGCCGGCAGCAGCACGCGATGGTCGCTGGTGCCGAACAGGGCGCGGCACAGGTGCGGCACAGCCAGCCCGAGGAAGCCGATTGGGCCGCAGAACGCCGTGACCGCTCCGGCCAATAGCGAGGCGCTGGCCGTCACCCACCAGCGCGCGGCGCGCACGTTCACCCCCATGCTGGCCGCGTAGTTCTCCCCCAGCAACAGCGCGTTGAGCGGCTTCACGGTGAACCAGCCGATGCCCAGGCCGAGCAAAGTAGCCGGCGCGAAGGCGCGCATCTGCTGCCAAGTCACGCCGCCGAAGCTGCCGAACGTCCAGTTGATGTAGGCGCTGACCTGCTCCGGCAGGGCGAAATACAGCAGCACGCTGACCACCGCGCCGGTGAGGTAGCCGATCATCAGCCCCAGCACCAGCAGCGTGATCGCACTGTGCACGCGGTGGGCGATCAGCATCACCAGCGAGAACACGGCAGCCGCGCCCAGCGACGCCGCGCTCACCAGCCCGAAATCGCCCAGAAAAGCCGCGCGGCCAAAGACGCTGACGCTGGCTGCTGCGCCGCCCAGCACCACCAGCGCCACGCCCAGGCTCGCCCCGCTGCTGATGCCCAGCACGAACGGGTCGGCCAGCGGATTACGGAAGAGCGTCTGCATCTGCAGGCCGGCCACGCTCAGCGCCGCGCCGGCCAGCAGCGCGGTGATGGCCTTGGGCAAGCGAAAGAGCAGGATGATGGTCTGCCAGGTGTCTTTGCTCGCCTGGCCGCCCAGCAGCACGCGCACCACTTCGTCAAGCGGGATGCGCACCGCGCCGACGGCCAGCGACAGCAGGAAGGCAAAGACGACGAAGGCGACCAGCAACGCCAAGACGCCGCGCCGCATCCCCAGCGGAGGGAAGGGGTTGGCCGGCGCTTGCGCTCGGCCAACCCCCGTTGAGGGCAGGGATAGGTTCATTGCGTGGGCTCAGCGGGGATCTGCCGCCAGAACACCAGCTCGTGATCCGGCAGGAGTTCCGGATGCAAGATCTTCACCAAGTCCGCCAACAACAGGTCGGGATTGCCCACGCCGGTCTCCCAGTAGTCGTTGCCGCCGTTTTCGTTGAGGCGCTTGTCGTAGTTCCAGACGTTGCCGTTCTTGACGGCAGCCAGCTCGGCGTAGCGCGGCTCCGCCTCCAGCACCGCCTTGATGCTGTCGTAGCGCTGGAAGCTGGTCAGCAGCCACACGTCGGCCTTCACTGCCTTGTCGTACACCTCCTCGAAGGTGAGCGAGAGGCTGCCGGCGCTGGTGTCGTCGGCGTAGAGATAAGCGCCGCCGGCGTCAATGATCAGCCTGGCGGCGTAGCTGCCGCCGCCCGGCACGCGCCACTTGTCCTTGCTGGCCATGCCGGAGATGACGGTAGGCTTGTTCGCGGCTGCCTTCGCCTTCTCCGCCACTTCTTGGTAGCGCTGCTTCATCTTCGCATACTCTTCCTGCGCTTTGGCCTCCTTGTTGAAGAAGAGCGCGGTGAACTTGATCCACTCGGCGCGGCCCAGCGGCGTGCCCTCCATGTACTCGGCGTTGATCACGGTGGGAATCTTGGCTTCCAGCAGCTTGGGGTGCGCGTCAGACTGCGGATCGCCCACGCCGAAGGTCATCACCAAGTCGGGCTGGGCGGCGATGGTTTTCTCGACGTTCACCTCGGCACCGCTGCCGATCTCGATCAATGCGCCGGCCTCGATGAGCGTGCGCACCTTGGGGTTGTTCACGTACTTAAAGGTGTCCATCCCGAGCAGCCGGTCGAGCAAGTCCAGCTTCTCCAGATGGGGAAGATGGGTGGTGCTCATGGCGATCACGTCCTTGGCCGGCGCTTCGATCACCAGCGCGTCGCCGACGTCGGTTGGGGCCGGCGCGCCGCATTGCACGATGACGTACTTGAACTGCTGCTCGGCGCCGCGCCAGGGATTGAGCACGGTGACGACCTTGTAGTGCTTGTGATACTCCACCACGAAGCCGGTAGCATCCTCGATGGTGACCTTCTCCGGGAAGTAGTCCACATCGGGGCTAAAGCTCGTGATGCAGCCGTCGGTCAGGTTGGTAGTTGGAGCATTGACAGCCGGCGCAGGCGCGACGGTCGGTTGCGGTTCAGGCGTGGCCGTCGGCTGAGGCGGCGTAGTCGGTTGAGCCGGCGCAGCCGTCGGTGCGGCCGATTGGGGCTGCGCCGGGGCGGCGGTGGGCGCCGGCGCAGCGCATGCCGTGAGCACAGCGACAAACGAAGCGAGTGCGAGTAAGCGAGTAAGCGCTTGATTGTTGATCTTTGTGTTCATAGTTGGTGTGTGGTTTGAACGATGCGCGCGTCAAGCACGCATCCGGCTAACGGTCAACGCAAACGAAAACCCCTGTCTTCTTCAGACAGGGGTGATAAGCAAACCCGACGAACCACACACCGTGTTCATGGTCCGTTGATCATGCTTCACCTCCTTGGTCCGAGAAGGTTGCGCAGTGCTGGTCGAGGCAAGCGTCCTGGCTCGCGCGCTCACGTTGGCGCGCTTACAGTTGCGGCACAGCGCCGGACTTTCACCGGCTTCCACCTTTAAGCCCTAGCTTCCGAGCTTTTCAGCCTGCGCGGCGCGCAGGCATCGGGTCACCTCGACGTATTCACTTGGTAAAAGGGATTATAGCCGAGGTGTGAAGGTGTGGCGAGCGCCAGAGTCTGCGGGCTGCGGCTGCGATAGCTTCTGCACATCGCACCATTGCGTACCGCGCGACCACACTTGACAGCCGGGCGGTTGCGTGGTATGTGTGCGGTGTTATGTTTACCGCTGAATGCCCTGTGTGCGGCGCGACGATTACGTTCTCGAGCGCGCCTGTGCTGCACGAGTTGATCCGCTGTCCCGAATGCGGCGCTGAGCTTGAGGTGGTGTCGCTTGAGCCGTTGTTGCTTGCCCCTGCACCGGTAGAAGAAGAAGATTGGGGCGAGTGATGCGGGTTTGTTTGGTGTGCAGCGTCGTGCGTCCCGAGGAGAAAATGCTCCTCGAGGCGTTCGCCGCTCGTGGTGCTCAGGTCGAGGTTGTGGATGACCGCAGCGTGGTGTTTGACCTCCAACAGCTCGATGCTTGGCGGCGCTTCGATGTATGCATGGAGCGTTGTGTTTCGCAGAGCCGTGCGCTTTACGTGCAGCGCATCATGACACTCGCCGGCGTCCGCACTGTCAACACGCATCAGGTGATCGAGAACTGCGGTGATAAATTCATCACCACCCAGTTGCTGTTGCAACACGGCGTGCCGACCACCCGCGTGATGATGGCGTTCACTCCGGCCAGCGCGCTGCACGCGATCGAGCAGCTGGGCTACCCATGTGTCTTGAAGCCGGTGATCGGCTCGTGGGGACGTGGCGTGGTGCGTGTGAACGACCGCGATGCCGCTGAGGCAGTGCTCATGTTGCGCGACGAGCTGGGGGGCTACGCACAGCACATCTACTACATCCAGGAATACGTGCGCAAGCCGGGCCGCGACATCCGCTCCTTCGTTGTCGGTGATCGCACCATTGCAGCGATCTACCGCACCTCCGAGCACTGGATCACCAACACCCACCTTGGCGGCAAGGCAAGCAACTGCCCTGTCACACCAGAGCTGGACGCGATCAGTCGCGCTGCCGCACGCGCCGTGGGCGGCGGGATCGTCGCCGTAGATGTGTTCGAGGATCCTGAGCGCGGCTTGCTGGTGAACGAGGTCAACCACACGATGGAGTTTCGCAACAGTGTGCCTGCCACTGGTGTGGACATCCCCGGCGCAATGGCAGATTACGTCTTGCAGGTGGCTGCCGAAGAGCTAATGCCTGACAGATGATGCCCGGCTCAAAGGTTACCGTAGTGGGTGGCGGACTGGCCGGCTGCGAGGCCGCCTGGCAGGTTGCACAGCGTGGGGTTCCAGTGCGGCTGTATGAGATGCGCCCACACAAGATGACGCCGGCGCACACCAGCGACAAGCTGGCCGAGCTGGTGTGCAGCAACTCGCTAGGCGCTGATCAGCCCGACAAAGCCCCCGGCCTATTGAAGCAGGAGATGCGCCTGCTTGGCTCCTTGATCCTGGCTTGTGCTGAGCAGGCCGCCATTCCGGCCGGCGGCGCTTTAGCTGTGGATCGCGCGCAGTTCGCTGCGCTGGTCACCGAGCGCATCACATCACACCCCCTGATAGAGGTAATCCGCGAAGAGGTGACCACTATCCCAGATGGCGTCACCATCATTGCTACTGGCCCGCTCACCTCTGACGCCCTGGCTGCTGCTATCGCTGAATTGAGCGGAAGCGACTATCTCTACTTCTGGGACGCTATCGCGCCGATCGTCACTGCAGAAAGCGTGGACATGCAGATCGCCTTCCGCGCCTCGCGTTATGGCAAGGACCACAGCGATGCCGGCGATTACATCAACTGCCCAATGACGCGAGAAGAATACGAGGCGTTCGTGGATGCGCTACTCTCCGCTGAACAGGCGACACTGCGCGATTTCGAATTACAAGATGAACGTTTCTTTGAGGGATGTTTACCGATTGAGGTGCTTGCCCGCCGCGGCAGAGAGGCCCTAGCGTTTGGACCTCTGCGGCCGGTGGGGCTGCGCGATCCGCGCACCGGCAAGCGCCCCTATGCCGTTGTCCAGCTCCGACAGGACAACGTGGCCGGCACGCTCTACAACTTGGTCGGTTTCCAGACCAACTTGAAATTTGGTGAGCAGGACCGTGTGCTGCGCCTCATACCCGGCCTGCAAAACGCTGAGTTTGTGCGCTATGGCCAAATGCATCGCAACACGTTCATGAACTCGCCAATGCTGTTGGAGCCGTCGCTACGCTTCAAAGGGCCGCAGCGGCCAGCACTATTCTTCGCTGGCCAGATCACGGGAGTGGAGGGCTACGCTGGCAACGCCGCGACAGGGTTGTTAGCCGGCATCAATGCTGTCCGCCTGTTGTGCGGGCAGTCTCCGATTGTGATGCCGCCCACTACGATGCTCGGCGCGCTGTGTCACTACATCACTCACGCTGACCCACGCCACTTCCAGCCAATGAAGGCCAACTTTGGCATTCTGCCGCCGTTAGAGCGCCCACCACGCGATAAGCACCTGCGCGGTGTGGCCTATGCCGAGCGGGCTCTCGCTGACCTGCAGCAAGTTATCGCTGCTGAGCTGCTTCTTCAGCCCTCTAGCAGCTCGTTTTGAAGGTGAACGATCTGAGAAGCCTGTAGACCATGGGCTTGGAGGTAAAGCGCTGCGTTGCCATAGCGCCGTCGCAAGTGCCAAAGCGCTGATGTGATGGCGTGCTCGTCGCACTCCAGCATACGCAGATGCCACTCACCGAAAGCAGTGCCGGATTGGCGCGCTTCCGCGCGAAACTGCTCCAGCAAAGGCTGGCAATACGTCGCGGTCAGCAAGTAGTCCTCAACGATGGTCTCTTCTGGCACGCCAAGCAGATCGAGCAGCAGCATGGTGACGATGCCGGTGCGGTCTTTGCCCAGCGTGCAATGCAACAAGGCCGGCAACGCGCCAGGCGCAGCCAAGTGCTCAAACACGCGGCGGATGTTATGGCCGGTGTGGTCGAGCAGTAGGCGGTAGTAGTCCACTAACGTCGGTGGTAACGCTGAAGTGTCCACCACGTTGTGAGAGCCGTCCTCGTGCAGCGGGAGGTTGATATAGTTCACCCCTGGATGGTTGGCGAGGCGGTCAGGATTGCGCTGCACTTCACTGACAAAGCGCATGTCAATCACAGTGCGTATGCGTTGCTGAAGTAGCTTCTGCTCATCTGCGGCTGTGAGCTCGCTCAGTCGGTCAGAGCGCCACACCTTCCCCCAGCGCGTGAATCGGCCCTCGCGGGTGCGATAGCCGCCGATGTCGCGCGCGTTGTGTGCGCCTTCCAGCTTGAGTTGGCGTTGTGGCTCACGCGAATTCTGATGCTTCATGCTGAGGCGAATGATATGCCCCTTGTGTTAAGCCTGCGTAAGTCCTGCGTCAGTACAGCGACACGTGCGGGGTGCCAGCGAGCTGCAGCGCATCGGCGAGCAGTCCGTTCACGGCAGCCTACGCAGCGCGGGTGCGCGTGTGGTGAGCATCACCCGCACGAGGCCTGGCGACTCAGTCACTACCGTGGAGACGCCCAAGATCGGGATGCTCACCCGCACGGGGTTGTTGCTTTGCAGGACAACGCGCACGCGCCCGTCGTTATCGGTGAAGCTTTGACCTAGCGGCAGTCCAGTCACGTCGTCGAACAGCCGTACTGAGACGCGCTGCAGTCCCTCGCCGCTGGCAGGGTCGAAGTCGTTGTTGCCGTTGCGGTCAACAAACAAGAGCACATTGATTTCCAGCTCGCGTGGCGCAGCCGACCCAATCGGCTTGCCGGTGGTGGGCGGCGTGGTCGGCGCGCTGCGCACACTCAGATTTTGCGCTGGTCGCGGTGTGGGGAAGGGCGTCATAGTTGGCTCCGGCGGCAGTGGCGTCGGTGGGATGCTAGTTGGTGTGGGCGTGCTGAGCTCCGGCGTGGGTGTCAGCGTGGGAGGCAAACCGATGCTGCATTGCAGCGAGTAGGTGCGCTCGACCCCGCGTTCGGCGGTAGGCGGGGTGACCTCACCGACGAGAATGTAGGCGTGGCCAGTGTAACTGGAAAGCCACGAGAAGCGGCTGCGTAGGTTTCCGCGCGCGCGCTCATCGGGCGAAATATCATCGTTGCCGCCAATGCCGTTGCGGTTTTGGTCATACACGATGATGTTGGTGTCTGTGCCGGGAGATAAGTCGAGCGTCTCGCAGGTGTAGAAGATACCCTGTTTGACTGGCAAGCGGAAGAAGTCGTTGTCCACGGTGTCGCGGCTGGGTGGTTGGAATGGCACGAAGTTGAGGTTGTCGTATTTCACACCTGGCGCGATCAGCGTGGCGTAGTCAAAGTCCCCGTTGTATTCAAACCTATCTGGCTGGCCAGGAAACGGCGTGCTGGTCACCGTGGGAGTAGGCGTGCTCTCCAGCAGCTCAGCAACTTGCAAGCTGTAGGTGTGTTGAGGCAATCGAGGGCTGCCATCTTTGTTCCAAACTTTGATCCAGTAACGGCCCTCGTAGGGCGTCGTGAAGATGATCTGGGAGCTGCGATCGAGTGGCTGGTAGTCATCGTTGGAGGCGAGCAGGCCAACGTTCACGGTATTTGTGTTGGGTGAAGCGTAGCTGAAAATGCTGTCGTTGAACAGGAACAGCTCGGTGTCCACGCCAATCTGCACGGCGGTAGTAACGCGGATGCGTCGTCCGGCTGGCGCGTAAAACCAGTACCAGTCCACGTCGCCGTTCTCGCGGATTGCGCCAGGCGGTGCCGAAGCTGGCGGGTAGAAATTCAGATTGACGAGCTGCGCGCCGATGTTAATGAAGCTCTTCTGCGGGCTGCTGTTCCACGCATCGGCCGGTGTGTTGTTCGGCTCGCGATCATCTTGGCCACCTACCGGCGTGGGGGTGGGAATCTGGATGAGCTGTGTGCTCCAGCTCAGCGTATAGCTAAAAGCCGGCTTAATAGTAGAGGTGTTCGTTACAAACACAAAGACCTCAATGGTTGAGGGGCCGCTATTCGTGTAAACAGCGACCGATGTGAGGTTGTTTTCGCCGACGAAGCTCGGGCTTGGGGAGGAAGTGCTGGCGAATATTTGCACCTGTAGCAGAAGAGTAGCAGTGGCCGTGACTACCAGCTTGTGATCCGCAGGTATGCTGATAACGTACCAGTCTGGGTCGTTGCCGTCGTTAGCTGTGTTGCTCACCAGAAATGAGGCGTTGAACGGATTTGGTGAAGGCGCACATGCCGTGGTTGAGATGTTGTTGTTTCTTGCGGGAATGTCGCAAGAATCAACAGCTAGCTGTGCCCTGACTCGCTTTGCCTGGCGCGCCTCCGCGGGCCAAGCGCCATAGAGCAACCCCACTAGCAGCGCGCAAAACACCACACTCCCCAGCCCGCATGCTAGCCACACCCCTCGCGCGCGGCGAAACAGTAGATGCATGCTCGGAATTTTACTGATCACGTAGGTGGAACACCAGATACCTGCTCGACGTTTGCTTTACAGTTGGCCAATAGTGCGTGTTTCTCAAGCTTGTGGGAGCCCCAACCGCTGCGCTATCACCTCGTAACTGCCTTCGAATGGGCAAGCAGCAGCAGCCGAGCATCGCACGCAGTGCATGCCGCGCGAGTAGCGCTCCACGTTAGCACGGTTGAAGTAATACGGCTTGTGCGAGAAGGTGCCGGCTACCCATTGCCACGACAGCCGATTCGATGCCGGGTCGCCATCCAGCAGATGCTGCTCGAACAGCCGAGCGCCCACCTGCCAGTCCACCCTACGCCAGTGCAGCAGATACGCAGCAAACCACATGCGCCAATGGTTATGCACGTAGCCGAGAGTGAACAGCTCGTGCAAACCATCGTCTATACACGCCAAGCCAGTCTGGGCCTGGGCCACATCATCTGGCAGCGTTGCAGACCAGCGCACGGGGCGCGTGTACTTGGGCAGCTCGATGTTGCGCCCAATGGCAGTGCCCTTTGCGGCATACACGCTGCGCCAGAAAGCCCGCCAAGCTAGCTCATTCACGAACTTCTCGACCACAGAGCGCGGGTGTTGGCGCACCACCACATCACGCACTTCTGCCAGCGTCAGCGCGCCGTGGCGGATGTAGGGTGAAAGCTGCGAGACTGTGCTGCCCTGGGTGTAGTTGCGGCCATCCGCGTATCGGCGCACGTCAAACGTAGCCAGACGACGCAGCCCTTCGCTGCGCCCACCGCGCCAAGAGCTGGGGGTTGGCTCGCCGCTGTACAGGCCTTCTAATTGCTGTGCCAGTGAGCGCGCACGCTCCTCCCGTGTCTGACCGGTGACCCGAATCTCAATCACAGGGACGTATTATCTTCTCTCGCTAGAGCCATGCTCGGAACAGCTTCAGCGAATGCTGTGCGGTGTGCTAAGTGGGTGGTGTGACCTGCGCTGGAGATTGTGGGTGCGCTGTGCGCATGGCATAAGCGCCCCGGCCTCATCCAGCAAGCTGATCTGGCTCAACGCGCGCGCCGGCGAGTGGGTGGAGGTGAGCAACACGCTATGGATGTGCTGAATGCGGCGCTAGGGGCGGCCCGCTTCACCAATGGCGCCGTGACGCCCACAGTTCCCTAAGAGCCTGTTGTAAAACTTCGGCGGAGGAGTTGAAAAGGACGGCGTTGTGGCGGCTGCGCTCATTTGATTGGCGCTCGACTACGAGAAGCTGCGGACGATTGGGACGCGGCACGCTGAGCCATGGAGGCCGGTAGGGCGACCTACACCTACTGGAGGATGCGCAGGGTGGTTGTGCGACTAGGGCTGAGGAAGAATGCACTGCGACCGATAGCTACGTAGGCGTCTTGCCCCTGCGTGAGGAGAGCGAGAAGAAGCAAGTGGCGATCGCGTGCGAGCTGAAGCGATTGGCGGCCAATGTGGCAGGCATTCTCCTGCAGGTGCTTCAAGGCTCGTGCAACAGAGCGAAGCGATCTTTCGGCTAGGCAGTCAGGTCAGGAATCTCTAGGCTGGACTCGGCAACACGGAGTGTAAATGCCTCCAGTTCCTTGTTGGTGGTGGTCCAGCGATGAGAGTTTGCGTGCCCCGTGGCTGCTGCCGGTCTCATCAGGCCCAACTAGTCTATTGCATCTTTCGGGAGAGAGGTGACGATGCTGTTGCCCGTTGGAAGATGTCCCGCGCCACTTGGCATGGGTTGTGCTTACATCTTGCGTGAAGACCGAGGAGGTGACAGCAGCGACCAGAATCAGCCCCACCCCCGTGCCGCCTGCCTCTCCGAGCAGGATTTCCAGCGCGAAGAAGAACCCGGCGATGGTCGCGTTGAAGGCGGCGGCAATCGCCGAAGCCGCCCCACCTGCCACCAGCGTGCGGATGCGTTCCTCTGAAAGGCGCAAAGTTTGTCCGAACATCGAGCCGAGACTGGTGCCGATTTGCACCGAGGGGTCTGCTGGTCCGACCGAAGCACCCATGCCGATGGAGAGAATCGCCGCCAGCGTTTTGATGGGCAATTTGCGTTAGGGCAGGCGTCCGCCAAAGAGCAACCAGCGCCCTGCCAGCCCGCCGACCAGCAGCCCGTCCGGGATTGGGGCGAAGAGCGCCGCCCAGCCGGGCAGCATGCCGAAGGTCAGGTTGTGAAGCGCTTCGATGAGCCGCTTGAAGAGCCAAATCCCCACGCGCTCGTCAGCCCAACCAGCGCTGCTAGCGCGCCCATCTGCAGCGGTTGGGAAGAAAGATGCCTGAGCCGGTAAAGGAAGCGCGTCATGGTTGCCTTGGCCAGAGTGAGGCAAGAATGAATTGCCAGGATGAGTCTACTGCACTCATCGCGCATGCCTCCATCGAATCTCCACACCCCGCTGCTAAGCTGATTGTGAAAAGCAGAGCAAGCGGAGGTTGCTGATGCGCATTGCGACGCGATACAAGCTGTGGATAGACGTGACGATCTTCGTCGCCTTCCTCGTGCTGATGCAGCCGGCGCTGACCGGCATCCCCATCCACGAGTGGTTGGCTACCGCTGCCATTGCAGGCTTTGTCGCGCATGTGTTCGGCCAGTGGGACTGGATCATCGCCGTGGGACGGCGCTTCCTGGCGCGCTGGGAACGCTCACGGATGAACTTCGTCCTCGATGTCGGACTGCTGCTGGCCATGACGACGGTGTTCGTGAGCGGCTATGCCATCTCGCGCAGCGTGCTACCGGTGCTTGGCTGGCCGGTGATGCGCGACTTCGTGTGGCGTCGCGTGCACGCGCTTTCGGCGGATGCGACGCTGGTCATCGTCGCCGTGCATGTGGCCCTGCACTGGCGCTGGATCGCGGATGCGCTGCGGCGCTACGTCTTCCGCGCCCGCCATGGCACGCAGCGGGTTGCATGACAGGGAGGTGTTGCCATGACAACGCTACGTCGGTTGTTGGTTGTCCTGGTTGTGATCGGCCTAGTGGCCGGCGCTGTGTATGCCACTGAGCAAGCGCTGCGGCCCCAGCTCCTGCTCCTGCTCGGCAACGGCGAGCGGCGCGGGGAGGCCGCCAAAGCGCGCGGCGAACATGATGAGCATGGAGAAGAGCAGCACGCCAGACCCCGCCGCGGCGCCGGCGAGAGAAGGGGAAGGCAACGTGTGGAAGGCCCTAGTCCCCTCGATGAGCACTTCGAGCCGCTGGAAGGGCTGGCCGGCCTGGGCGGCGATGTGTTGCTGGTGGGCGCGGTCGGCGTCGCCGTGATCAGCGTTGACTACGCTGCTGCACGCCTGCACAAGCGCCGGCCTAGATAGCGGCCATGTCGGCTCGCGGGTGCATAGAGGACGACAATGCATCTTCGCTAGTGTCCTCCGTGCTGCCCAGGCGTAGAACAAGGTTGCCGGCTGACGTCCTTGTTCCCACGCGCACGCCCAGGGCTTTATCAACGCGCTTGAAAACACGTTTGCGGAAGCCTACGCCTGCGACGTGTAGCAGCGAGGTTTCCGCAAACGAGCGCCACTTGCCCTTTCAGCGACGGCGTAAGAACGAGGGCAGGTCGAGATTGTCCGGGTCAGACTGCGCTTGACGACTTAGCAACTCGAGATCTGGGTTTTTGCTCATCTCAGCGGAGCGCCCACTGATTGGTGCAGCTGGCCGAATGCGACGCGGCAAACCATGCTCAAAGCCAGTGGCGATGACAGTGATGCGCACGCTGTCTTTCATGTTTTCGTTGATGACAGCGCCGAAGATGACGTTGCAATCAGGATGCGCAGAGGCCTTGATCAACGACGCAGCTTCGTTAACTTCGTGCAGGCTGAAGTCTGGGCCGCCGGTGATGTTGAACAGCACGCCGCGCGCGCCATCAATGGTCACATCCAATAGGTTGGAGGTGATAGCCTGCTCGGCCGCGGCACGGGCCCGGCCTTCTCCGCTAGCTGTGCCAACGGCCATCAACGCCGCACCTCCCTCAGCCATGATTGAGCGGACGTCGGCAAAGTCGAGGTTGATCAGGCCTGGCTGGGTGATCACCTCGCTAATGCCCTGAATTCCTTGGCGGAGCACTTCGTCGGCGACGTGCAAGGCTTGCATCAAGCCAGCGCGCTTATCCACGATGGATAGCAGCCGATCGTTGGGGATCACAATCAACGTGTCCACATGTTGCTTTAGCTTTTCAATACCGGCTTCAGCGTTGCGAGCGCGCGGCGTGCCCTCGAAAGAGAAGGGGCGCGTGACGATGCCGATGGTGAGCGCGCCGACCTCCTTTGCGATGCGTGCGATCACCGGCGCCGCGCCGGTGCCTGTGCCGCCACCCATACCGCAGGTGACAAACACCATGTCGGCGCCTTTGAGCACCGCACACAACTCATCTTCTGACTCCTCAGCAGCGCGCTCCCCGATGCTGGGGTCTCCGCCGGCACCTAATCCGCGCGTGATCTTATCCCCGATTCGCACTCGGACAGGGGCTTTGCTCAGCATCAACGCTTGCTGATCGGTGTTCACAGCGATGAATTCGACGCCGGTGATGCCCTCAGCAATCATGTGGTTCACTGCGTTTTGACCACCACCACCAACGCCCACCACTTTGATTTGAGCTGGGGATTCAACATGTGGATTGTTTGTTTCAGGATGTTTGAGCGTGCTCATGATTCTGCGGCTCCTTCTTCAGCGTCACTTGCTGAATACTGAACGTGACTCCTTAAGCGAATCCTAGATAAACTCTAAAAGCATTATACTCAACCTGGCAGAAGGCGCTTCAACCAGTTCCACGATGTGCTGCGAGACCGGCTCAGCGCTGGCTGAGGACTCTGCCTAGCGAGGCTCTGCATGCCCCAGCGCAACATGCCGACGATCGTTGCACCGGAAGGGAGGTGCAGCGCATCGGTCATCCCACGCAGACCGTTTGGGGCTGCAACACGCACAGGGCGCTGGGTCACGCTGCGCGCCACTTTGTCTAGCCCGCGAAGCTGCGACCCTCCGCCAGTCAGGACAAGGCCGGCCGGCAGCAGTCCACTGTAGCCACTGCGCGCGATCTGTTGCTCGATCAGGTCAAACAGCTCTTCAGCACGCGCTTGGACAATCTCGGATGCTTCGCGAGAGAGCACACGGACGCGCCCTTCTGAGCCAAAGCCGATCAGCTCACACATTTGGTCTATTGGCACCTCCTTAGCGTAAGCGCTCACCAAGTTTTCCTTCAGATGGTTTGCGGTGTCCAGAGGCAGGCGCAGCAATTGGGCTAAGTCGCTCGTGAAGTGTCCGCCGCCGACCTCGATGCTTTTCACAAACCACACTGCGTCCTCCACGATCAGCGCAATGCTGGTTAGCCCACCGCCGATATCTACTAGCGCGACGCCCACCTGGCGTTCATCGGGCGTGAGCACGGCTTCAGCAGAGGCCAGGCTCGCCACTACCAGCTCGCTCACTTCCACACCTGCGCTGCGGGCGCACTTGATCAAGTTTTGGATTGCTGTCGAAGACCCCGTCACCACCTGCACATCCACTTCAAGGCGGAAGCCCAGCATGCCGAGCGGGTCACGCACGCCGTGCTGGTCGTCCACACGGAAGCGGCAGGGCAACACGTGCAGCACTTCACGGTTGCTAGGCAGGTTGATCGCTTGTGATGCTTCCAAGCTGCGACGGATGTCTTCCTTGGTCACACCTTGTTCGCCGCGACTAATCGCTGCAACGCCGTGGCTGCTCTGCGAGGCGATATGGTCGCCGTCAATCGAAAACATGGCTTGGGTCACCTTGACGCCTGCAGCTGCCTGTGCTCCCATCACTGCTTCGCGGATGGAATAGCTAAGCTCCTTGGCGTCGGCGACTGCTCCCCGCCGCATGCCGCGTGCTGGGCTGATCCCCACGCCGAGCACGACCAACTCGCCTTCTGCAGACGGCTCAGCGATGGCAGCTATCACTTTGGTGCTGCCTACATCTATTGCTGTCAAGAGCTTCTCGTTGGGTGGCATGGGTGAGCTTAACGAACGTAAAATGGCTGATTGAGATGGCGCACGTCAATGATGCTGGCGCGCGTACCGCGCAGCTCTAGGGCCAGTTGCAACTCACGCGCTTGTTTCAGCTTCTCGCGCATGATGCCCTCGCGAGAGGCGTCTCCCAAGCGCACCAATTGGCGGTCATCCATGAGCCATAGCAAGCCGAAGCGCTCCGAGTATTCGTAGTAGCGCACTTCGGGCTGGGCCTCGACCAGCTCCCGCACGGCGCGCACCAGTGCCTCCGGCAAGCGCCCTTGCTGAAGCGGCAATTTCCCTTCCACAACACGGATGCGCACCGGAGCGGAGAGGTCGCCGGCAGCGCTATGCAAACCGCCCTTTGGGTCGCTCCACCACGTCCTGCCGCCCTGTTCCCACACAGCAGCGACAGTAGCCATCTGCACATCAATCACACAACTGGCCTTCCATTCCCAGCGACAGGTGATGCGTGCTCCAGCAATGCCTGGCAGCGAGCGAACGCGCTGTGCAGCAGCGTCTAGGTCAGCGTGGTGGAAGTGGGCGCCCAACAGTGCGCTGGCGCTCAGGATGGCTTCCAGCGGCGTAGCCGTGTTGCCACGCACCTGCACATCTTGGATGCGCCATGTCTGGCCCTGCTCGAACCACACGATCCCGGCGAGTCCTCCACCCACTGCGATCAGCATGGCGGCAGTGAAGTTGCGCTTGCCCCGACGAGGCTGAGCCGGCGCTGCGCTGGACTGAAAGCGCGCTGCGCGTTGTTGAGCATGCTTCGGTGTGTAGCGGTTGTGCATTACTTCCCCTCCAAGGCCAGTGCGATGAGCGTGTCGAGCAGCGCCGAGTAGCTCATGCCTGAAGCCAACCACAGACGCGGATACATGCTGACCGCGGTGAAGCCTGGGATCGTGTTGATCTCGTTGATGAACACTTCCCCGCTATGGCCGTTCATCAAGAAGTCCACCCGTGCCATGCCGCGCGCGTCAATCGCCTTTGTCACAGCAATGGCGAGGTCGCGGATGTGTTCAGCGACGTTGTTGGGCAGAGGAGCGGGCACCAGCAGTTTTGAGGCGTGCTCGCCTTCATCCAGGTATTTGGCTGCGTAGTCGTAGAACTCGCGGCTAGGCACAACTTCCCCCACTACTGATGCGCGCAGCACGTCGTTGCCAAGCACGCTCACCTCAAGCTCACGTGCGTGCAGCACAGCTTGTTCGGCCAGCGCCTTGCGATCCCAGCGGAAGGCTTCGTCCAATGCGTCGCCGAGCTGCTCCGCTGATTTAACTTTGGTGACGCCAATGCTGCTGCCCATGCGCGCCGGCTTGACGAAGCAGGGCAGCCTCAGATCAGCTAGGATGCGCGCTTCTATGGCAGGCCGCTCACGCACCCACTCCGCCCGCGATAGGACGAGGTAGGGCGTGACAGGTAAACCACGAGCGCGCATAACGTCCTTAAAGATCGCTTTGTCCATGCCTACAGCAGAGCCGAATACGTCGGCGCCCACGAATGGGACACCCAGCACCGCCAGCAAGCCCTGCACGCTGCCGTCCTCGCCCATCGGTCCATGCAGCACAGGGAACACCACATCGAACTCGCGCAGCTGCTCCAGCGATATATCCCATCGCCCCTCGCGGCTGATAAACACTGGCGTCACCTCGTAGCGGCTGCGGTCCAGCTCGCGCAAGATTGCAGCCGCGGACATCAGGCTCACCTCATGCTCAGCGGATTGCCCGCCGTGCAGGACAGCGACGCGCAGTTTGCGGCTCATGGCTCACCTCCGTTGTGCAAGGGAAGTTGGGGCATCTCCCACTCGCCGATCAGCTCGATCTCCAACTCAAGGTCAATGCCAAACCGCTCGAGCACGCGGTCGTGAGCGAGGTCAATGAGCGCTTTGACATCAGCCGCGCGGGCTTCGCCGCTGACGTTGACAAAGAAGTTTGCGTGGATGTCGGAGATCATGGCGCCGCCTATGCGCGTGCCTTTGAGGCCGCATGCCTCGATCAGCCGTCCGGCGAAATCACCTGGCGGGTTCTTAAACATGCTGCCGATGGAAGCGCCGGGCGGCTGCGTTGCCTTGCGTCGGGCGATGAACTCATGAGCGCGCCGCTCCAGGTTGTTGCGATTGTCTCGTTTGAGGTCGAAGGTGGCGCTGAGGACGATCGGGCGCTCGGCGGGAGCGTAGCGCTTCAACGCACTGCTGCGATAGCTGAGCTGAAGCTGGCGGGGCGTCCAATATTCCGGTGGTTGGCCACGGCGCATCACACGCACGAGGTTGAGATTGCTGGCGATGTCAGCGCCATGAGCGCCGGCGTTGCCGACAATGGCGCCTCCTACTGTGCCCGGCACGCTGATCGCCCACTCAAAGCCGCCGAGGCCGCGCTCGATGCACTCACGCGCCAGCGTGGCTAGCGCGACGCCTGAATCCACATCCACGCTCGCGGTGGTTTGGCGCGTGGTGAAGCGCATCGCCTTGCTGCGGTTGATCACCACCAAGCCGCGCACACCTGCATCGCTGACCAGCACGTTTGCGCCGCCCCCTAGCACGATGCAGGGCAAGCCGAGCTGATCAGCCCGCTCGCACAGCGCAATCAGCTCCTCCGTGCTGCGCGCTTCCACCAACAGGTCGGCAGGTCCGCCGATGCGCGCGGTGGTGTAGCGCGAGAGCGGCTCATGGAGTTTGGCGCGGGCTTGCAACTCGGCGACGTTCATTGCTTCACCTCATTTGGTTGACGTGTGAGCGAGGCGCAGCGTCTCCAGCAAGCGCTCTCCGACTTGATTGCCGTTGCCGGCGCTCAGGGTGATCACCACATCGCCTGGGCGTACGCGAGAGAGCAACACGCCGAGCGCATCGCCAAATGATGCTGCGCTGAAGACATGTTTGTGTTGGAGGCGTCGGGCTAAGTATGTAGGGTTCATGTCTTCAGCGGAGCTTCGGGGGCTTTCGCGGGCAGCATAAACCGGCAACACCACCACGCGGTCAGCGTCTGCGAAGGCTACGGCGAAGTCGGCCAGCAGCGCCTGGGTGCGGCTGTAGGTGTGTGGCTCCCAGATCGCCCAAATTCGAGCCACGGGATAGCGCAGCCGCGCCGCGCGCAATGTGGCTTTGATCTCGGTGGGGTGGTGGGCGTAGTCATCAATCACGCGCACGCCGCCTGCCTCACCGCGCAGCTCGAAGCGTCGGCTTGCGCCTTGGTAGCTGCTGAGCGCCTGGGTCGCTTGGTTGCTCGGCACGCCGCATAGGTCGGCCACGACCAATGCAGCCAGGGCGTTCAAGACGTTGTGCTCGCCGCCGACGCGCAAGCTGCAGTGGCCTTCCACCGGACCGCTGGTGCTTGCGCCGCGAAAGACAAAGTCCATCCCACCGAGCGGGTTGGGTTGCGCGTGCTGGGCTTGCCATGTGCCGCGCTGAAAGCCGTATTCAATCACAGGGGCGCGTGGGCGGGCGCGCCGCAGCAGCTCCGCGCAGCCTGCATCCTCTGCGCAAACGACCAACGCTCCATCAGCCGGAATCTGCTCGACAAAGGTGACGAAGCACGCCAGGAGATCATCGAAATCGCGGAACGTGTCGGGGTGGTCAAACTCGATGTTGGTCACTACAGCAAGGCGGGGGAAGAAGCGCAGGAAGGTGCGGTCGTATTCGTCGGCTTCCAGCACGAACACATTGCCGTTGCCGGCGCGGGCGTTGGTGCCAAAGTTGAGCGGCGTGGCGCCGATGATGAAGGAGGGATCGAGGCCGGCAGCGTCGAGGATGGTGGCCACCATCGCACTGGTGGTGCTCTTGCCATGTGTGCCAGCGACGGCGATGGTGAAGTGGTCGGCGATGAGCGCTTGCAGCAGATCGCCGCGATGCCACACCCGCAGCCCTTGGGCGCGCGCGGCGACAAGCTCCGGCTCGTCTGCTGGCACCGCTGAGGAGGGCGCTAGGATCGTCACATCGCTCAGATGGGCTGGGTCATGGCCGATAGAAATCGCCATGCCCTCGGCGCGCAGCGCTGCAACGGTCGCCGATTCGGTGCGATCGTCGCCGCTCACCCGAGCGCCGCGCGCACGCAAAAAGCGGGCGATCGCGCTCATGCCGGCGCCGCCGATGCCCATGATGTGTATGTGCTCCTTAGACCAGTCGACGCTCATATAACCAGCTTCACACCAGCACGATGATCATGAATACGAAGATCGCAAACACCACAAAAACTAACAACGTGCCCGAGAAAACCACCGGCGCTGCGCTCTCGATGAAGAAGAACTGCTCCCACCCGCTCGGTGGTTGAACAAACAATTCTGGGTTTTTGGCCAGCACACCTATCTCGAGCGCCCAACGTGCGAGCGAGCTAAGGAACACGTAACCGTTGAAAGCGCCCACTAAAAACGAAAGCAGTCCATACTCGAAGCGGGTGCTTGTGGATGAGGGTTGAAAACGCTCCTTCGCCACCAGCGGGCTGAGATAGCCAAAAAAGGTGATGAGCACGAACGGCAGCGATTTGATCGCAAAGGCCAGATTGGAGTCACTCTGGCTGGTCACGATCGTTTGCCAGAATTGTCCAAACTGGGGAAGGTTATACATGAATATGGCGAAGAGCATGGCGAAAAGCACAATGACCTCTCGCACCCACCCACGCAGGGTGCCGATCATCCCAAAAAGGACGATGTAAAAGACGAAGAACACTTGAGCGCTAATCATGGTTGCTTTTCATGTTAGCGACCTGGAGGATGAGTTGGGCGATGGCTTGCGCAGCGTCGCGCCGTGCAAGACGAAGGCTGGCCATGCGCATGGCGCGGCGTCGCTCAGAGTCCTCCAGCAGAGCGATCACGCGCGCTGCCAAGCCATGCGTGGGGTCGCAGAGTTGGTCATCCGGGAGCACCTCGGCAGCCCCCTGGTTGGCCAGGTATCGAGCGTTCACCATTTGGTAGCGCCACGCATAGGGGTAGGGCACGAGGATGGCCGGCACCCCCAGCGCGGTGAGTTCGCCCAGCGTGCTGGCGCCGGCGCGGCACAGCACCACATCCGCGCAGGCTAACGCTTGAGCCATCTCTTCGTGGAGGTAGGGGAACGGCCGGTAGCGCGCGCGAAGGGACGCGTCGAGCGCCTCGGCTTTGGCTTGAACACGCTCCCAATCAGCAGCGCCAGTGATGTGAATCACGTAGGCCTGTGCCAGCAGGCGTTCAAGCTGTTCGAGCGTCGCTTGGTTAATTGAGTGTGCGCCGCGGCTGCCGCCGTAGATGGTCACCACTGCCTGATCGAGTGGCAAATCGAACTGGCGCCTGGCCGTTTGGCGATTGGTGGCGTGGAAGCTTTGCCGCAGTGGGTAGCCGGTCACCACCATCTTGTGGCGAGGGATGAACGCGCTGGAGGCCTCTGTTGTGACGGCGACGCGCGTAGCGAAGCGAGCCATCAGCCGCAGCGCCAGCCCTGGCTCAATGTCGGGCAAATACACCACGGAGGGCACGCCACACTGAAAAGCGGCCAAGCTGACCGGCACGCCGACAAACCCACCGGTGAGGAAGATCGCATCGGGTCGGAAGTCGCGTACCCGTCGCTGGGCAGCCAGTGTTCCCTGGAAGGCGCGCCATATCCCGCGCACGGCCTGGGCGACACCCACGCCGTGAACTGCGCCGGCCGGGATCGTCTCGAAGCGCACGCCTTCGCGCGTCACCAATTCACCCTCCATACCCCCTTTGCTTCCGATAAACAGCACTTGCACGCCGGTCTGGTCCTCCCGGGGATGGGCTGCTGAGGTTGAGCGCGTTAACTGCTCGAGCGCCCTCAGCACGGTAAGCGCGGGCAGGACGTGTCCGGCGGTGCCGCCAGCGGAGATGAGAATGCGCATGGTCTGTATTTACCTGGGAGGTGTCGCGCGACGCAGCGATTTCCCAGGCTCGCTGGGTGCCACGACTGATACTGACCAGCAAACCGCACGCGACTAGCGTGTTGACCATCGCCGAGCCGCCCAGGCTGATGAATGGCGTTGGCATGCCGGTGAATGGGATCAGCGCTAAGACGGCCAACACACTGAGCAGCATTTGGCTGGTCACCCACGTGACAATGCCGATCGCTGCGAACGCGCCAAAATCTGTGTCGGCCTGACGGGCGATCACTATACCGCGCCAAGTGAACAACCCGAACAAGCCAAGCATGGCCAGCATGCCGATCAGGCCCATCTCTTCGCCCAACACCGCCACCACGCTGTCGTGGTGTGGTGTGGGAAGGAAGCCGAACTTTTGCCCTCCTGCGCCGATGCCGATGCCCCAAAGGCCGCCGTCGCCCATCGAGATCAACGCTTGGCGAATGTGGTAGTTGGCCTGGTCAGGGTTTTGCAGAAATTGGATGAAGTCCCAAAATCGCTCGGCTGCATGGGGGAAGAGTGAAGTAAGGCCGAAAAACGCGAGCGCTGCCAGGCTGATCACTGCCAACATCTGCATCGGCGTGCCGCCGGAGATGAAGAACATGGTCAGCGCAATGATCGCGATGTTGCCGGCGGTGCTGAAGTCTGGTTGTGTGACCACGAGGAAAATCACCACGCCGATAATCACGCTGAAGGGCAACAGGCCGTTGACGAAGCTGGGCACTTGATCGCGGCGTGAGGCCAGCCATGCGGCCGCATACACCACCAGCGCCAGCTTGGCAAACTCGCTGGGCTGCACCGAGCCGCCAAACAGCGTCCGCCGAGCGCCGTAGAGTGTCTCGCCGAACAGCGCTACGGCGATCAGCCCAATAAGGCTGACCAGCATGATGAGCACCGCGTGGCGACGCCAGATCGCGTAGTCCAGCCGGCTGACGATCACGAACGCGGCCGCGCCGAGCAAGGTGAAGGCAAGCTGCCGGTTGAAGATCGCCAGTGGGTCTCCCTCGCGCGTATGAGACCAGTAGAACGTGGTGCTATATGCCATCACCAAACCAAGCGACGCCAACGAGGCGACGCTGAGGATCAGCAGCCAATCGGGCAGCCGGTATGCGTGCTCTGGCGAGTGTTTGGGTGAAAGGGCAAAACGTGTCATGGCAATGTCATGGCAATTCGTGAACCCACTCAGTGAAGCGCGCGCCGCGCTCGGCGAAGTCATGAAAGGCGTCGTAGCTGGTTCCGCCTGGGGAGAGCAACACCACATCGCCCGGCTGCACGAGCTGATCGGCCACGCGCACAGCTTCCTGCAAGGTGTGGCAAAGGTGAACGGTAGGCGGCGGGGCATGTTGGCTGAGCTGGCTTGCGACCATTGGCCCTAGCTCACCGAAACAAATCACAGCCTTGCATTGTTGGCGCATCAATCTCAAGGCTTCGTCCCACGGGAGGTGCTTATCGCGCCCACCACATAGCAAGATAACCGGCTGATCGAAGCAGCGCAGCCCTGCCATGAGCCGCTCTGGCGTTGTGGCGATCGAGTCGTTGTACCAACGCGCACCGCGCCGCTCCGCGACAAGCTGCAGGCGATGTGGCACGCCGCGGAATGTGATCGCCACTTGGCGGATCGCTTGAGCTGAGGCGCCGGCCAAGCCGGCCAGACAGGCCGCTGCGAGCACATTCAGCACATTGTGGTCGCCCATCAATTGCAGCTCATTGCGGTGGCAAATGACGGCATCTATCGGATGCGGGGCGGGCGTGCTCAACCGCAAGCGCAGTCTGCCGTCCGCGTCAAGCCAAGCGCCGTTGTCGAGCGGGACTGGGCGCAGGCTGAACCAGGCCGTGCGAGGCGTAATGGGCAGCGTGGTAGAAGCCGGGTCATCCGCACATAGCACCCGCCAGTCCTGCTCTGACTGAAAATTGAGGATGCGCTGTTTGGCAGCGAGATAGGCTTCCATTGTGCCGTGGCGGTCGAGATGATTGGGTGTGATGTTGGTGATGCAAGCGATGTGCGGGCTGCATGTCATCAGCTCTAGTTGGAATGAGGAAAGCTCCATCACGACAATGTCGGCGGTCCGGATGTGCTCCAGGTCGCTGATAAGGGGGTTGCCGATGTTGCCTCCCACCCAAACGGCAGAGCCGAACTCAGCGCGCAGTATCTCGCCGGTGAGGGTGGTGGTGGTGGTTTTGCCAGCGCTGCCGGTGATGCCGATGATAGGGGCCGGACAGGCTTCGCAGAACACCTGCGCCTCGTTGCTGAGTGGGATGCCGCGCCGGCGCGCCTCGAGGACAATTGGCAGGTCAGTAGGCACGCCACCGCTAAGGCACAGCAAGTCGCACCGGTCCAACAGTGATAGCGGGTGCTCGCCGAGCACCCACCGCAGCGGCAAGCCGGTCAGCGGTTTCTGGTCCACGTGTGGGTTGAGGTCACTCAACGTGACCTCAGCGCCGTGCGCGATCAGGTAGCGCGCCAGCGCAGTGCCCTGCCGCGCCGCACCCAAGATGACCACGCGCTGACCTTGCCAAGAGTTGCTCATCCTACGTTCGCGGGGTTACCGAACATCGCTAGACCGACGCCCAACATGCCGAAGAACAGCGCGACGACGAAAAAGCGCTGCACGATCTGCGGCTCACTCCAGCCGAGCAGGACAAAGTGGTTGTGCAGCGGCGACATTTTCAGAAGCCGTCTGCCCTCGCCAAAACGGCGCTTGGTGTATTTGAAATACGCCACCTGCGCGATCACACTCAACACCTCAGCTACGGGGATGATGGCGACGATCGGCAGCAGCAGCCACTGGCCAGTCATTAACGCGACCACTCCAAGCGTGCCACCCAATGCCTCGCTGCCGAGATCGCCCATCATCACTTGGGCCGGGTGGATGTTGAACCACAAAAAGCCCAGCAATGCGCCCACCAGCACCATGCACAGCATGGTGAGAAACACCTGCCCTTGGAGGTAGGCGATCACCCCATAAGCGACAAATGCCACCCCGCTAATCAGCGCGCCGAGGCCGTCCAAGCCGTCGGTGAAGTTCACTGCGTTCGCGCTGCCGTGAATGACAAACACGGCGATGGGTATCCACAATAAGCCCAACGGGATGGCCGACTCGACACCCGGCACGCCCACGCGGTTAATCCCCAAAACCAAGTTCATCACCAGGGCGGCGGCCAGCGCGATGACAAGTTGGATGACTGCTTTTGTCCTACCGCGCATGCCCTCACCCCGCCGGACGCCGCGCACGCCCATGTAGTCATCGATCGCACCCATCACCCCGAAGGCGATCATCACGAACATCGGCACGGCCACCGAGTTGCCCACCAGCACAAACTTCACCCATGTGGGATCAAGCCGCGCTCCAATGCGCGAGTAGAAGTACATGGCGGCGATCAGCACTGCGGTGGGCAACAGGAAAATGAAGCCACCCATTGTCGGCGTACCCATCTTGACCATGTGGCTGGCCGGCCCCTCCAGACGAATGCGTTTGCCGATGCCCATGCGCTTCAACAGCGCGATGGTAGGGTTGCCGATTAGCAAGGCGAAGAGAAACGCAATGCTGCTCATCAACAAGCAAATGCCCATCTCCGGCGATGACGGCGGGGTGAGTGGTGGTGTAGTGCTCATTGATCACCTACGTGTTGCAAAGGTGGCGCAGGACCGGCTGCGCCGCAAAGCTTGTCCACGATGCGCTCCATGTGCATTCCGCGCGATCCCTTCACCAGGATCACGCACTTTTGGGTGACGATGCGCTGCAACGTCGCCAGCGCTTCCTCATTGGTGTCGACAGCGAAGGTATGCGACGGCTCAGCGCCGCATGCCACGGCCGCTTGGCATATCCAACGCGCGCGCGCGCCAACGCCCACTACATACTCTGCAGCGCTGGCGGCGCGACATCCCACCTCCTCGTGGACTTGTTGCTCTAGTTCTCCCAGTTCCAGCATGTCACCGAGCACGGCGATGCGCAGCCCTTCCTCGGAAAGCTCTGCCAACAAGTTGAGCGCTGCCAAGGTGGACTCGCGGCTGGCGTTG
Organism: uncultured Anaerolineae bacterium; assembly: GCA_938028725.1. Classification (GTDB taxonomy): domain Bacteria; phylum Chloroflexota; class Anaerolineae; order J036; family Brachytrichaceae; genus CALIMH01. Next base: position 24,434 of record CALIMH010000010.1, read on the forward strand.
TAGGTGTCGTCCAGCACAATCGAGCCATACGGTCCTCTTGCAACCATCAGCCGCAGTTGTTCATGTGGTTGGCACAGCGCTTCCACCACTTCCTCGAGCGAGAGGCCTTCCACCAGGCCAGTTGCCGCTGCGCGCAGCACTGTGTGTACGCTGTGTCTCCCTAGCAAGGGGAGGCGGGCATGACAGGTGGAGCGCCCGTGATGCAATGTGAGTTGGATGCCGCTCAGGCCCAAGCTCTCCACGTCCTCAGCCCATACATCAGCGCGCGGCGTCAGCCCATATGTGACCACGTGCGCGCGTGTGAGCGCAGCCATATCGCGCACGCGAGGATCATCGTCGTTAAGGATGGCCACGCCTCCGGCGTCGGCGGGAGGCAACGCAGCGATCAGCTCCGATTTTGCCTGTGCGATGGCTTCGAGGCTACCTAACCGTTCCAAGTGCACCGCCGCCACCATGGTCACTACGCCCACGTGGGGCTTGGCCCATGCACAGTAGGCTGCGATCTCGCCGATGGCGTACATGCCCATCTCCAGCACTAACCGCTCGTGTTCAGGGCGCAGGCGCAGCAGTGTGAGGGGGATGCCGATCTCGTTGTTTTGATTTCCTGCGCTCTTCAACACGCGATACCGGCTGCTCAATACTTGGGCGATGTATTCCTTGGTGGTTGTTTTGCCCACGCTGCCGGTCACGCCGATCACGCGCAGGTTAGGCCCAGCGGCGCGCGCGCGCCAGAAAGCGCCGAGCTTCTGCAGCGCGTGGAGTGTGTCTGGTACTTGCAACAAGAGAGCTGTCGCTGTATCGGGTGGGATGTCGAGCTGAGGATGGGAGCTATCCACGCGCACCACTGGCTGGTCGCCGAGGGCTGCTGCTTCAGGGCGGGCAATGATGGCTGCGATAGCGCCGCGTTGCAGGGCGTCGGCCACGAACAGGTGTCCATCAGTGTTTTCACCTGGCAGCGCGACGAACACATCCCCGGCCTGTGCTTGCCGCGAGTCAATCACCACCTCGCGCACAGGGCGGTTCGCCAGGTGTGGAGCGGGCACACCGTAAAGGCCCTCAATTAGATCGGCTAAGGTGAGCGTTGTCATGGCGGCGATTGTGGTGGGATGCCCAGCAAGCGCACAGCGTAGGCGGCGACATCGCGGAACACAGGCACAGTGGTGACCGCTGCCCAAGGCGAGACTGTTGGCTCATCCAGCTTGACCAAGATGGTGAGGCGGGGTGAGTCGGCCGGCAACGTGCCGACGTAAGTCACGATGGTTGTTTTTTGCTTCACGCCCGCGCGGTACCAGTTGGCTGTGCCGGTTTTGCCTGCTACGGGATAGCCCGGCAGCAGCGCCTCTGGCGTGGCGCGACGGGTGGCTTTGGCCAACAGTTGGCGCATGATGCGCGCGGTCTGCTTGGAGATGACGCGGCGCGCCTGCACTGGCTGCCGTCGGATGTTGTCGCCGTCGGGGCGTCGCCACTCGTGCACCACATAGGGCTGCATCAGCATCCCATCGTTGGCGATGGCGTTAAACGCATTGAGCACTTGATAGGGCGTGGCCGAAAGCCCTTGGCCAAAGCTGTTGGTGGCTAGGTCTATGCGCGACCACTCCACATTGCGGGGTGTGCGCAACACGCCCGTGCTCTCGCCGGCCAAGTCCACGCCGGTGATGCTGCCGAAGCCGAAGTTTTGCATGTAGGCGTAAAACGTCTCTGGCCCAAGCTCCATCGCCATTCGAGCGGTTGGCACATTGAGCGACAGCGCCAACACGTCCTCTACCGTAACTGTGCCATGGGTTTGGCGGTCGGAGTTAAAAATGCGCTTCCCATACACCTCTAGGCGTCCGCTGTCTGTGAGGATGCTGGTGGCGGAGACGCGGCCGGTGTCGATAGCTATCGCCCAGGTCATTGGCTTGATGACCGACCCGGGCTCATAGGGACTGGAGACGGCAGGGTCGGTGAGCAGCTCCAGTCCTCCTTGCGAGGCGATTTCCAACGCGCGGTTGGGGTCAAAGCCAGGGGCCGACGCAGAAGCCAGGATTGCGCCGCTGGTGGTCTCCATCACGATAACGACTCCGCTGCGTGCGCCACTTTCCTCGAGCGCACGTTGCAAGCGCTTCTCTGCGAAGTTTTGCAGCTCTGAGTCTATTGTCAAGATCACATCGCTTCCGCGCTCGCTCGGCGAGATGGTCTGCAGCTCTAGCTTTGCGCGACCTTGGCGCAAGCCGACCAGCGCGCTAAGCTGTTGGTTGTAGTATCCCTCCACGCCCACGTAACCTGCCGGCTCGAGGTTGACAAAGCCCAAGAGCGGCCCGGCTAATTGGCCGGAAGGATACACCCGCATCCAGTATTCTTCTATCTGTATGCCTTCGCGTCCGGATTGTCTAAGCCCGCGCGCTACGTCAATGGCCTTTTCCAGCGGCAAGTTGTAGACAACGATTGAGCTGAGCGTGGGAGTCAGGTTGCCTTGGTCTCTGATGATTGCCTCCAGCCGCTGCTGGATACGTTCCGCAGGTTGGCCAATCGCCGACGCGATTACTGCTGAGGTGGTCATCACGTCGGTCAGCGCGCGCGGATTTGCGCGAAGCAGGTAGCCGATCTTGCTCACCGCCAGCGGTGAACCACGACGGTCAAAGATGATCCCACGCGGGGCGGAGATATGAACCGTCTCAAGCTGTTGCCGAGCTGCTACGTTAGCATAGCGCGGCGAATCAATGATCTGCACTTGCACGCTGCGTGCCACCGCCAGCAGCATCAGAAGCGCGATCGTGCTGCTGAACACTTGAAGGCGGGCCTCGGAGATAGGGGAGTGTTGCATGGTTGCCTGCCTTAAGGGGAGCGATGCAAGGCCTCGCTGGAGTCCGTCGTTGAAGTGCCGATGAATTCAATGCGCGCCGCAGGGCGATAACCCGCAGCGCGGGCGCGCTCGTGCATCGCTTGGGGTGATGTGATTTCGCCGATCTCGCTCCACAGGGTGTTGATGGCGTTGGTCAGTTGAGCGTGGCGTGCCTCAAGCATTTCCAGTTCCGCAGCTAACATCGCCGATCGGGTGGAGGTGGCAAGCCACATCACTGTCAAACCGGTCAGCAACAGTATGCTCGCTGAGAACAAGGCGAGGACTTGTCGGTCTGTCGGCGATGTCTTGCGCAGCCTTTTGATCAGCTCTGTTAGCAGTTGCACCATGGCGTCTCCTCACTGCTCATAAGCGTTCCACCACCCGCAGCTTGGCGCTGCGCGCGCGGGGGTTGCGGGCTACTTCTGCTGACGTGGGGACGATCGGGCGTCGCGTGATGAGGCGTGTGGCAGGCAGCGAGATGTCGCGCTCAGCTTGTGCTGTGCCACTTGCGCTGGCCCTGAAGCATTGTTTGACGATGCGGTCTTCCAACGAATGAAACGAGATCACCGCCAGCCGCCCGCCACGGCGGAGCATCGCGATCAGCCGGGGCAGTGCTCGGGCGAGCCGCTGCAGCTCGTCGTTGATGGCGATGCGCAGCGCCTGAAAGACTAACGTGGCCGGATGCAAGCGCGCGTTGCGGCGACGCACCAGCTTTTGGACCACATCGCGCAGTTGCGAGGTGGTACGGATTGGACGCGCCTGCCAGATGGCGCGCGCGATCACGTCGGCACGGGGTAGCTCGCCATATTCGCGCAACACGCGCGTGAGCGTCGGGAGGTCAGTGTGTTGCAGCCACTCCGCCGCGCTCATGCTCTGCTGCGGGTTAAAGCGCATATCGAGCGGCCCATCGTGCGTAAACGAGAAGCCACGCGCCGGGTCTTCAAGCTGATCGGAGCACAAGCCGAGGTCGGCCAAAATGCCATCGAAGGGCGCCAGCTCCAGCGCGTCAGCAAGGTCGGGCAGCTCATCCAACCAGCATTGGCGCAGAATTAACCGTGGGCCTGCGGTGGCGAAGCGGACTTTGGCGCGCGCAATGGCGGAGGCGTCTGCGTCGGCGGCGAGGACGATCCCGTCAGGTGCGCTGGCTTGCAACAGTCCGGCGGTGTGGCCGCCTCCGCCAAGCGTGCAGTCCAAGTATCGGCCGCCCGAGCGCGGCTGCAACAACTGCATTACCTCGTCGAAGAGCACAGGGATGTGAGTGGTGGTGACCATGGCGCGCTTCAAATGCCCAGCCTTTGCCAAATCTCCTTTTGCTCAGCCAATTGACGCAGTGCTTCGCGCGTGCGCTCCCATGCCTCCGGCGACCACAGTTCTATAAACTTGCCGACCCCTACAATCACCACGCTGTCGCGGATGTTGGCGTAGTCGCGTAGCCGCTGGGGGATCAGCACGCGGCTTTGTTTGTCCGGCTCAACGTCGTGTGCGTTGGTGAAGACCATCCGTCGCAACATCGCGGCCTCCTCGCTCATGGTGGGCAGCGCGCTGATGCGCTCGAACAGCAAGCGGAACTCTTCAGCGGGATACATCAGCAGACATCTCTCGTGGCTTGTCGTCAGCACGACCCCGCCGGCAAGCTGCGCGCGGAACTTCGCCGGTAGCGTCAGCCGACTCTTCTCGTCCAGGTTGTGCACAAACTCACCGAGAAACATCGCTGCACTGGCTACTAAGAGCTACCCCACTTTGGTCCACTTCAAACCACTTACTCCCACATGATACCATCAGGCTGCATTTTTGTATCAGCCTAAAGTCTTCGTTGCGAAAATCAGTCGCTAATCTGCGATAAGGAGGAGTCGCTGGAAAAGCACATCGCCCGACGGCGACACGACCATCGGGCGATCGTTAGGTGTTTTGCAGTGGGGAGAGAGACTAGAGGCTCACGCGCATGATGTGTTGCTCGCTCAAGGCCCAAAGTTGCTCTTGGGCGTTCACGTCGCGCGCGGCTGGCGAGGGTGGTTTGGTTTTGCAGCGATCGAAGTAAGCGCCGCTGGTGTGCTGAACTGCATCTGAGGTGGCGAGGTAGATGGTGGTTTGCGCGCCTTGCTCAGGCGTTAGCATGAAGGGCCGCGCCAGCTTGAAGAGTGCGCTCACTATGCCGCCATGCCCAATGCCAAAGTTGGTTGCTACTGCGCCGGGGTGAAGGGCGTTGGCGGTGATGGTGGTGTTACGCAGGCGGCGGGCTAACGCTGCCGTGAACATCACGTTGGCAAGCTTGGATTGACTGTACGCAGCAAATGCTGAGTAGCGCCGTCGCTCGAACATCGGGTCTTCGATGTGGACGCCTCGCGCAGCAAAGTGCGCGTCGGACGACACGTTGATCACGCGAGCGGTCGGTGCGGCGAGCAACGCCGGCATCAGCTGGTGGGTGAGCAAAAAGTAGCTTAGGTGGTTCAGCGCCCAGGTCTGCTCTAATCCCTCTTTGGTTACTGTGCGTTGGGGGAAGATCGCCCCAGCGTTGTTCACCAGGATGTCGAGCCGTGGATATTCGGTGAGAAACTCGCGCGCCAGGTCGCGCACCTCGCGCATGAGCGCCAGATCGGCCACCAGGTAGCGAACGCGGGGATTGCCAGTTGCTTTCTGGATGTCCTCCACGGTGCGTTGGCACTTAGCCGGGTTGCGCCCAACGATAACCACTGTTGCACCGCGTCGCGCCAGTTCGCGCGCGGTCACTTGGCCGATGCCCGATGTGGCACCAGTGACCATCACGATCTTTTCTTGCAACTGATCCACGCCCCTAGTGTGGCCAGTAACTCTGAAGCCAGGCTGAGCGCTAAGCGACGCTCAGGTAGCAAGGCGAGTAAAAGGGTGGGGCGGGCTGGCGATCACTCGAGCTCTTCACGGCTGATTAACGGCTTGCGGTTAGTTACAGTGCGAGTCGTGTCTGAAGTGCTGTTCGTGGTTGGGGGTGATGGCCGAGCAGATTGTGGTGGTCGCTCGGCTAGTGCTGCTGGTGACGTTGCTTGAGTGCGCGTCCGAATGCGGTCCATCAGTGAGGCGACACGATCACCGATCCGGACCAGCCAGTCTTCCTCCTCAGCTGCAGGCTCTAGCGCTGGCGCGTTGAGCTGGGGTGCGGCGCGTGGGGATGGCTGCGCTGGTGGGATGGGCTGGGGCTTTGGCGCCGGCGCGGCGGTCACTCGCTGGCGTGACGCAGTGGCCGCCCTCGGCATCTCCGGCTGGAGGGTATTGCCGCAGTAGGGGCACAAGTCCCATGAGAGGTGCACGGCGCGGCCACACTGGTTGCAGATGTTGCGAAGCTTGGTGTGACACGAGGGGCAAAACTGCATGTCGTGGTCCACGCGCCGCCCACACGTGGGACAAAATTCCTGATTCTCGATGCTCGCCAGCAGTGCTTCCTCCTCCAGCGCGCGCACATACTGCTCATGGAGCGTCTCGCGCGGACGCAACATGAGATACACCAAAATGCCGGCAACGGGGATGATGGCAACGGTGACTGTGGCTAGCACTTGTACAAATGGATCACGTGTGCGCGCGCGAATATCGCGGAAGGTCCAAATGGCTAAACCTGCCCACAACGTGGCAACGATCGCGCCGAGCAAGCTCAGCGCAGCAATGATCAAGTTGCTGATGCTTTCAGCCACTACGTTTGATTATACTGTTCAGCGTGGCAGTGCGAGTTTCTGATGCTTCGCCTCGCGGCAGTGAGGCGAGCTTCCTCTACCTCCCGCGCATTGCCGATATTCCGGAAGGTGAGCGACCCCGCGAGCGCTTCCGCGCCGTAGGACCTAGCGGCCTTTCGCAGCGCGAGCTTATCGCCATCTTGCTCGGCAGCGGCACACGCGGACGCAGCGCCCTGGCGCTCGCCGAGGAGTTACTCGTGCGCTTCGACGGCCTGCGTGGACTGGCCAACGTATCGCTAACCCAGCTCCAGAGCGTTAAGGGCGTCGGTCTGGCTAGGGCGGTGCAACTGTTGGCTGCGTTTGAGTTGGGGCGTCGCATGGCCTTGGCCGCGCATGGCCAGCGGCCTCAGGTGACATCTCCCCAGATCGCGGCTGAGATTTTCATGGTGCACATGCGCCACTTGGAGCAAGAGGAAGTGCGGGTCATGTTGCTCGACACGCGCAACCGCATGTTGGAGGTGCCGATGGTATGCCGCGGCAGCTTAAACGTCGCTCACATGCGGCCGGCAGATGTGTTCCGCGAAGCAGTGCGCCACAACAGCGCTGCTGTGATTCTGGCCCACAATCATCCCTCCGGTGACCCCTCCCCTTCGCCGGATGACATCCGCATGACCCGCGAATTGTTCAAGGCAGGACGCCTGCTCGGTGTGGACTTGCTCGACCACATCATTATCGGCAACGACCGCTACGTGAGCCTGAAAGAGCAAGGTGTGAGCTTTGAATGACTGAAGTTTTCCGCTCAGCGAATCGGCGCCTGATGGCGGCCGGGGTGTTCTGTGTGCTGCTCGCTTTCGCGTTGCGGACGTTGAGCTTATCCGCCCAAAGCCTTTGGTTTGACGAAGGATGGTCTTGGCACTTGGCAACGATGCCGCTCGACGCGATGGCGCTCACGACAGCCGCTGACCGCAGTCCGCCGCTGTACTACGCGCTGCTGCATGGATGGGTGGTGCTGGCAGGTGATTCAGAGCTGGCTATGCGCCTGCTTTCCACGCTGGCTGACGTCGCCGGCCTCGCAGGGCTGATCGCGTTGACGCGCCGGCTCACCAGCTCATCTGCCGCCGCCGTGTTCGCCGGCCTGCTCCATGCAGGGTCGCCTTTCATGCTGTGGTATGCGCAGGAGACGCGCATGTACGCTCTAGTGGCTGCGCTGGGGATGCTATCCAGCTACTGGCTTTGGCGCTGGCTCACCGATGGCGACGCTGGCTTGCCGAAGGTGCTGGCCTCGGTGGGCCTCCTGTTGGCCGCTGTGTATGCGCATTACTACGCGGTCTTTCTGCTCCCAGCGCATGGCGTGTTGGTGGCCTTAGCTCTCCTGCAGCGACGACCGAGTGGGGTGCGTCGGCGAATCGTGTTGCACTATGCTGCGCTGGTGGTAGGTGGAGGCCTGCTGTTGATGCCATGGATGGCACTAGCTTCGGTTGGGTTCGCTTACGGTGATGGCTTTTACTTCCCCCCCAACACGGTGAGCGGGCGATTGATGGAGTGGCTGCGCAGCTACGCCTCTGGCGGCTTAGCGCGCGAATTGCCCGAGGGATGGTGGGGGTTGTTGCTGGTGGCAGCGGCCCTGGGAGGGATTGGCTATGCGCGCGCACAGCGATGGATGCACCTGGCAGCGGCGCTGAGCTTGACTGTCGTGCCCGTGTTGGCTGCAACCATCGCCGTGCGGCTGTTGTATTTTGATCGCTCCGTCTTTCATCCGCGTTACTTGATCTACACCGTGCCGTTGTCGCTGGCGTGGTGTGCGGGCGCGTTGACGGCTGGCGGGCGCTCTCGTTGGCTAGCCGGCGCAGCGGTTGGCGCAGCGTTGGGTTTGCTGTGGCTGCCAAGCAGCATGGCCTACTTGACGCAGCCGGCGCTGCAGCGCGATGACACACGCAGCGCAGTGCAGCACGTGGTGGAGGCGCTGGAGCCGGGCGACGCTGTGGTCATGTCGCGCGATAACTTCGCCGTGCGCTACTACTGGCGTGGACACGACTGGCCGTTGATCGCGTTGCCCAAAGGTCTGCATGGCATTTTGTGGAGCGAATCCGATGTGCTGCAGCGGCTCAATGCTGCTCAGCCGCACCGCGTGCGGCTTGTGCTTTGGCAAGACGATGTGGTGGACCCGCAGCGGCTGATCGAATCCACGCTGTGGCACAACGGCTACCAACTTGGCGAGTACGACTTCGCGCAAATCCGATTGCCGTTGTATCAGCTCACAAACCGGCCGCTGCAGCCGCTGCTGTTGCAGCCGCTCGGCGGGCGTTTCGGCGATGCGCTAGAGTTGCGCGCCTTTTGGCAGCGTTCTCAAGCTTTGGCTGGGGATTGGTTCTACGTTGTGCTGGAGTGGTTGCCACGCGCGCCAATCGCTCATGATTACAAGGTGTTCGTGCACGTGCGAGATCAACAAGGCCGGTTGGCTTTTCAACGCGACAAGCAGCCGCTCAGCGTCCTGTTGCCAATGCGCCGCTGGCAGGCGGAGCGGCCTGTGCGCGATCCATACGCTGTGGTTGTCCCCGCCGATGTGCCGGCAGGGCGCTACCAGGTGGTGGTGGGAGTGTACGACGGCGAGACAGGTGTGCGCTTGCCGGCCTTTCACCCTACCCGCTCGCTCGGCGATGCCCTGCTCCTAGAAGTTGTGGAAATCGCACACCGATGAAGCGCCAGAGCATTGGCGCGCTGGCGCTGGCCTGCGCCCTGATGCCAGCGTTGGCTTGCGCCGAAGATAGACCATCGCCTCAACAGGAGGCGCTGAAGCTGATCAACGACACCCGTCGCAGCGTTGGCTTGCTGCCGCTCGCATGGAGCGCCCCCTTGGCCCAGGCAGCTCAACGTCATAGTGAGGACATGGCGAGCAAAGGCTTTGTGGACGTGATCGGCACCGACGGCTCCACCACTGCGATGCGCGCCCGCGCTGCCGGCTACGCAGGTTGGGATGAGCGCTTCGTGGTGCGCGAGGCAGTGTTTGCTGGGCCGAATGGTTTCATGGCCGCGCTGGAGTTCATGCTCGGCAACGCGGACGCCCGCCGTGCCTTGCTAGGCCGCCGCTACCGAGAAGTAGGGGTAGGCGTCAGCTATGACGCACAGCGCGCTTACTGGTCAGTGTTGGTTGGGGCTCAGCCCAACCTGTTGCCCATCTTCATCAACGAGGGCGAGCCAACCACCAATCGCCGTCAAATCGCTGTGCAGTTGGCGCAGGAGGAAGTATTTCCTGAAGGCTCGCCCACTGCCATTGGCCGAGTGGTGGAGATTCGCTTGAGCGAGCGCCCCGACTTCGCCGATGCGACATGGCGCGCCTGGGGACCACTGGTGCCGTTCACCTTGTCACCAGGCGCCGGCACAAAATCTGTGTTTGTCCAGATGCGCGACGCCGCTGGGCGGATCGCACTTGCTGCCGCCTCCATCACCTACGACCCTTTTCAGCCAGCTCCTAGGCGGCCAACGCCAGTGGCGGAGGCACTAGCAGCCGCAAAGGAGGATGACGACTGGGCGCTTGTAGAGGAAACGCCTGAGCCGCTGCCTACGCCGCTGCAGCGCGCGTCAGCAGCGCCCACCGCGCCCGTGCTAGAGCCAACCGTGCCACTGATGTTGCCACAAGTTAGCGCCTACCTGTCTCCTTCGACAGTCGCCACAGTGTTGCCCACATCAAGCTCGACTCCGGCGGCGCAGCCTCCGGCTGCCCAAGAAGATGGGGGGACTTGGGCGCTGGCCATGTTTTGCCTGGTGCAAACTGCGATCCTGCTATGGCTTTGGCGAGCGTTCTTGCGCGCTCGCCCTAGCGCGCCCTGAACAACGCGGCTGCGGTGTCATTTGCTGAAGTGCGGCGCACGGCGCAGCGTCACTGCGAATCGTTGAGCATAGCTTCTAGCGCTGCCCACGCCTCAGCCAGGTCGCATTCAGCTTGCCGATACGCCTCGCCTAGTTCTTGCAGTTGGCTGAAGTTGTTGCCCGCCTGGGACATGCGCTCGGCGAGCGATGCCATCTCCTGCTCTAACGTTTCGATGCGCGCTTCCAGTGCTGCGATTTGCGCCTCGCGCCGGCGCTGCGCATTTTTGGAAGGTGGCCGGCGTGGGGATAGGGTGGGAGTGGGTGGCGCAGGCGCGCGCGAAGCAGCGAGGCGTTCTACAGGCTCGCTGGGCGCAGCAGAGCGTTGGCTTTGCTGCGCGCGCCACTCGTCGTAGCTGCCCTTGAACAAAGTGAACAGTGGCTTGCCATCAGCAGTCCGAGAGAGCACCCAGAGTTGCGAGGCCAGCGCAGCGATGAGGTAACGATCGTGGCTGACCAGGATGATGGTGCCATCATACCGTCGCAGTGCTTGGGTGAGTGCCTCCTGCGAGGGAATGTCCAGATGGTTGGTCGGCTCATCGAGGAGGAGCATGTTGGCGCCCTGCAGAGCCAGCTTGGCCAACGCCAGCCGCCCACGTTCGCCGCCGCTCAAATCCCCCACGCGCTTGAAGTGATCGTCGCCGCTGAACAAGAAGTGTCCTAACCAGTGGCGCGCCTCGCTAATGGAGAGTTGGGGGTTGGCGACAAGCAGCTCGTCAATCAAGGTTCGCCCGGGTTGAAGCGTCTCGTGGGCCTGGGCGAAGTAGCCCAGGCGGATGCTGCTGCCGAAGCGTAGCTCACCGCCGAGCGCAGGCACCTCGCCGAGCAGCGTCTTCAGGAGGGTGGTTTTGCCGCTGCCATTGGGGCCGATCACGGCAATGCGCTCGCCGTGCCGGAGCACCAAGTCGGGGACTCGGAACAACGGCTTGGTGTATCCCACCACCAGCCCGTGCGTCTGCAACACGATCGTGCTGCTTGGCGCGGCGCTGCGCATGTGCACGTGAAGCGTGCGCTGTTGGGTTGGCTGCTCCAGTTGCTCCAACCGTTCGAGGCGGCGCAGCCTACCTTTGGCCTGAGCAGCATGTTGGCCTGCAATGTTGCGGCGGATGTAATCCAGTTCCTTTTGGATGAAGGCTTGTTGTGCCTTGAAGTGTTGCGTGGCTTGGGCGTCGCGGGCTGCGCGCTGGGCGAGGAACGCCGTGTAGTTGCCGCGATAGGTATGGAGCTGGGCGCCTGTGGCGGTGGGACGCAGCTCCCAAACATGGTCGCACACCGCATCGATGAAATAGCGATCGTGAGAGACAACCACCAGCGTGCCATCCCAAGTGCGCAGGTATGCTTCCAGCCACTCGATGCCCTCGCGGTCCAGGTGATTGGTTGGCTCGTCGAGCAGCAGCAAGTCGGGCGAGCGCAGCAACAATTGCGCCAGCCGAGCGCGAACGCGCTGGCCGCCGCTCAGCGCCCTGAGCGGCTTATGCCAATCCTGGGGGGTGAAGCCGAGGCCATCAAGCACGCGCTGAATCGTCGCATCCATCGTGTAGCCCCCGCGCAGCTCGAACTGGTGTTGCAGCTCACCGTAGCGACGCAAGATCGCCTCCAGTTGGTCGGATCGAGGGGTGCTTTGCATGGCCTGCTCCAGTGCGACGAGCTGCGCTTGGATCGCCTGAAGCGCTTCTAGGCCGGTTTGCGCGTGTTGCCAAAGCGTGCTGTCCTCGGCGGCCCCAGCGGTTTGAGGCAGGTAGCCGCGCGTGATGCCCTGCGCCACGTGGATCGTGCCGCCGGCGTCGGAAGCATCGAGGCCGGCCAATAGCCGCAGCAGCGTCGTCTTGCCGCAGCCGTTTGGGCCGACCAGCGCGATCTTATCGGCGCGGGCAATGCTAAAGCTCAGCCCGCGGAAAACGTCCACCGCCCCATATGACTTGCCCACGTTGATACCTTGCACCACGCTCACGGCTCGGTGATTGTATCGTTGTGGTCATCGCTGTCGCCCAGTTTCAGTGCTTGGCTCCTCAAGGGGCTTCTTTATAATCTCGCCCATGCACTATTTAAGATGCTCACTTCCCCAGAGCACACAGGCTGCGCATCCTTGTCCGTTCAACCTGATGAGCCGCTGAGGTTGCGCAAGCGGTGAGCGGAAGGCATGTGCGCTGGGCAGTGAGGGAAAGTGTCAAGGGATTATTGAGGCGTTGGCTTGTAACGCTTCTGGTATTGGCGCTGATGCGCGGGGGTGGGGGAACTGTTGCGTGGGCTAAGACAGCAGACCCAGAGACCTATCTTGCCCGCGCGCGGGCGCTGTTGCAGCTCATGACCCCTCCTCAACGGGTGGGCCAGCTTTTTGTGGTGCGCTTTCTCGACAGCGACGTGTCACCGGAGTCGGCAATCGCAGAGTTGATCGCCGACTTTCACATTGGCGGCGTGCAGCTCACTGCTGCGAACAGCGTCCTCGGAGCCGGCAAAGCAACTTCGCCGACGCTGCACATCGCCCAACTAGTGCGCACTTTGCAGGGCTATGCGCTGTTCGGCGCCTCGGGTGTGCCTGAGGATGGTCTTGCCGAGGGCGATCAGGCCCGCCGGTCGGGTGGCATCCCACTGCTGATTGTGGTGGAGCAAGATGCCAGTCATATTGGGCGCGGTGAGCTGCGCGAGATCAGCCAGGGCTTGACACCGCTCCCAAGCCAACTTGCGCTGGGTGCGACGTGGAACGTCAAGCACGCTCAAGCGGTCGGTGAGATCCTCGGCCGGGAATATGCTGCGCTCGGTATCAACGTCCTGATTGGCCCCCGCCTCGACTTGAACATGGGCGTCGCCGGTGAAGGTGACCTGGGCACGCGCAGCTTCGGCGGCGACCCGTTTTGGGTGGGCAAGCTGGGTGCGGCATTCGTCAGCGGTGTGCACCAGGGCAGTGCGCATCGTGTGGCAGTGGTGGCGCGCAGCTTCCCCGGCTTGGGCGTGGCCGACCGCGACATCAACGAGACAATTCCCTCCGTCCAGCGCTCGCTCGACCAGTTGCGGCAATTCGATCTACAGCCGTTCTTCGCCGTCATGCAAGGCGCGCCCGGCGAGAGCGCCGTGGACGGCGTGGTGGCGACGCACATCCGCTATCGCGGCTTTCAGGGCAACATCCGCGCCAGCACCCGCCCTTTCAGTGTTGACCCAGCCGCACACCAAGCATTGATGTCCCTGCCGGAGGTGGCTGCTTGGCGCAGCAGTGGTGGCGTGGTGTTCAGTGATGCCCTGGGTTTGCGCAGCCTGCGTCGCTTCTACGACCCCATAGAGACCACGTTTAACGGTCGCCGCATTGCTCAGGAAGCCTTCCTCGCCGGCAATGATGTGCTGCTGCTGGGCAGTTTTGGGTTGACCAATGACTGGCGCGAGCAGTTAGCCAACATCAAGGACTTGCTGACGTATTTCGCCTCTCAATATGTGCAGGATGTGGCTTTTGCCGAGCGGGTAGATGAGTCTGTGCTGCGCATTCTTGCGCTGAAGCTGCGTCTTTACGAGGGGGACTTCGCACAGGCCCTCGTTCCATCACAGAGGCTTGCAGAGCTGAACAGCGCCGCCAATCAAACTGTGCTAGCTGCAGTGGCGCGCGACAGCGCCACTGCGCTGATCCCTGTCAGCGCGGATTTGCCCACACCGGCGGCTGGAGAGTCTATCGTCTTCTTCACGGATGACCGCCTCATACAAGAATGCCCAACCTGTCCCTCGTATTCGGCCATTGACTCGCGCGCGCTAGAGGAGATCGCGTTGAACCTCTACGGCCCGCGCGCCACAGGGCTGGTCAGCCCGACACAGCTCTTCTCCTTCACATTCAGCGACTTGAGCGCTTTCAACGCGGCAGTGGATCGCAATGCCAAAGCGCTGCGCCCCCTGGCCACTCCAACTTTGCCTGCTGCTGTCGGCGAGCCGAATGAGTTCAGCGCCGCGGATCGGGTCGTCTTGCGAGTGGCCGATGCGATCAATCGCGCTACGTGGATTGTCTTTGCGATGATTGACGCTGATGCTGCGGTGCCTTCTGCCCAAGCGCTGCGTGCGTTTCTGGCTGGCAGCGCGGATATGCTGCGCGATAAACGAGTGGTGGTGTTTGCCTTTGGTGCGCCGTATTACCTCAGCGCAACGGAGATCGGCAAGCTGAGCGCCTACTACGGCTTATACAGCCGTTCGCCAGCCCACTTGGATGTTGCTGTGAAGCTGCTCTTCGGCGCTCTCTCGCCGCGCGGCAGTTCACCCGTATCTATCCCCGCGTTGAACTACAACGTGTTGGCGCAGACTGCGCCCGATCCGCGCCAGGTGATCCCGTTGCTCGCGCTCGGCCCGAACGACGAGGGCAGCAATAGGAATCTGCCTGCGCTGAAAATTGGCGACCGGCTCACTCTGCGCGCCGGCCCGGTCTTGGACTCCAACGGGCGCATTGTGCCGGATGGGACGCAGGTGCAGTTTGTGCTGGGGTATCCATCCGAGCGGGTGGAGCAGCGCCAGCCGATGATCTCCACGCGCGATGGCATGGCTGAGCTCACCATCACATTGGAGCGTCGCGGTCGGCTGGAGATTCGTGTCGAAGCTGAGCCGGCACTCACCTCCGATCGGGTGATCCTCGATATTGCTGACCAAGTGTCAGTTGAAACCATTCGCCCCACGCCACAGCTGATACCCACCTTCACCCCGTCCGCGCTCACGCCGAGCGCAGCACCTTCCACCCCGGCTGTGGTGGAAGCCTCCAAGCCTGCACAGCAGTCCGCGCTTGTGTTGCCTGCCGGGTTGGCCAAGTTTGCGCTCACGTTGCTGACACTCAGCGTGATCAGCATCGGTTCGTTTTTGTCCCAACGCCATGTGCGGCTGGTGCTTCGCGTGCGCCACATGGCGCTTGCGTGGATCGCAGGTTGGCTTGCTTACATCGTGGTCGTGGTGACTGACGCTAGACTGTTCAGCGAATGGCCCTGGGCTGTGCAGCTTGCGCCCACACTGGCGGCCGGCGGCGTCGCGCTGATGCTCAGCTTATCATTTGCGCTGCTGTCGCCGTCCGGTGAGGGGCGCTGAGTGTGAAGGATGGTGGCATGTTGCGTCGGCTTTGGCGAAAGCTTGGCTTCAGCCAGCGCGCACACAGTGATGATGCCGTGCTGGTTTACCACGTGCGCTGCAACAAGTGTGGAGAGGTGGTGCGCGTGCGCATTCATAAATACAACGACCTCAGCTTGGATGACGAGGGCGGGCGTTTTTGCCACAAGACCGTGGTGGGCAGCCGCTGCTACGCGCGCATGCAGATGACGCTGCGCTTCGATCCGCATTTCCGCGAGCTCGAGCGATCGGTGCAGGGTGGCGAGTTTGTGGATGCTGCCTAGCGACGTTTGAACTGCTCGGCCTCGGCCAAGAGCTGCTCGGCGCTGGTCAGGCCAACTGCGCCGCCGGTGCCGAGCATCTGCGCTAGCTCGTCTGCCCGTGCGCGTTGGTCTAGCCGTTGCACGCGCGTGACGGTGCGATTGCCCTCGGTGTGCTTGCTCACTTTGAAATGAGCATCGGCGAAAGCTGCCAGTTGCGGCAGGTGGGTGATGCACAACACTTGATGATGGCGCGCCAACCGCCACAGCTTTTGGCCAACTGTTGTGCCCACCCGCCCGCCGATGCCCTGGTCAATCTCGTCGAAGATAAGGGTGGGGGTGTTGTCGGCCAGCGCCAGAGTGGCCTTCAGTGCGAGCATGAGGCGGGCTGTCTCACCGCCCGAGGCGATCTTCGCCAACGGCTTGAAGCCCTCGCCGATGTTGGGCGCAATGAGAAATTCCACAGCGTCGCAGCCAGTCGAGTCGAGCGGCTGGGTTGTGATGTGCACGTCGAAGCGTGCGCCCGCCATGCGCAGATCGGCCAGCTCCTGCTCAACACCCCGGCGCATCGCTTCGGCGGCCTGCGCCCGCTGAGCGGAGAGCTGCGAGGCTAGCTCTTGTGCGTGTTGGCTGAGCTGTCGTTCGCGGTTAGCAAGCGCCTCCAGTTGCTCGTCGGCGCTCTCGATTTGCTCCAGCTCGCGGGCTGCCTGCTCGCCGAAAGCGATCACCGCTTCCACCGTCTCGCCATATTTGCGCTTCAGCCGCTTGATCAGCTCTAGGCGCTCTTCCACTTGCTGAAGCCGACGCGGGTTAAACTCGATGCTATCGCGGTAGTCGCGCAGTGCGCGCGCTACTTCCTCTAGGATAGTGTTGGCCTCGTCCAGCATGTGGTGAAGGTCGGCGAATTGACGGTCAAAGCGCTCGAGCTGGGCCAAGGCGCGCCTGGCTGCTGCAAGCTGGTCCAGCGCCGCCGGTGCGCCACGGGCGGATTCGTAGAGGGCGCGGTAAGCCTCGTCGGTGAGCGCAGCCAGTGCCTCGGCGTTGGCCAAGCGAACGTGCTCTTCCAGCAGTGCAGTTTCTTCGTTTGGCTTTAGGCGAGCAGCGCGGATTTCCTCCGCCTGAAAGCGCAGCATATCCACACGTCGGGCGCGTTCACGGCTTTGCTGGCGGATTTCCTCAATGCGACGTTGGATGGAGCGCAATTCACCGTATAGCGCGGCCACTTGTTCCCGCAGCTCCCAGGTGTTGGCAAAGCGGTCGAGCAGGTTCACGTGCTCACGCGAGCGCAAGAGTGAGAGGTGTTCGCTTTGGCCGTGGATGTCCACCAGCAGCTCGCCCACCTCGCGCAGGGCAGCTTGGTTGACGGCGCGGCCGTTGATGCGGGCGACCGAGCGGCCGTTGATGCGCACCTCGCGGCCCAGCGTGAGCGTGTCCTCATCCTCTAGTGCGATGCCGTAGGTTTCCAAGCGCTGAGCGATGGCGTGACACAGCGCGCCCTCGGCTCGAAAGATGCCCTCGATGAGCGCGGCTTGCGCGCCGCTGCGCACCACGCTCGGCTCGGCACGGTCGCCAAGCAACAGAGCGATGCAATCCACGATGATGGATTTGCCGGCGCCGGTTTCGCCGGTGAGGACGTTCAGGCCACTGGCGAACTCCAAATCCAGCGCGTCAATGATCGCGAAATCGCGCACGCGTAGCTCGCATAACATGGCTTTCCGCTAGCCTGCCGCGCAGGCTTGGTCGAGCGCGGCAGCGAAGATGCGCAGCGCTTCGTCAATTTGCTGCTCGGTCACCACCAGCGGTGGTATCCAGCGGATCACATTTTCATACGTGCCACAGGTGAGCAGCAGCAACCCCTGCTCCTCGCAGGCGCGCACCAAGCGCTGGACAAGGGCTTTGTCGGGGTTGCCCTCTGGGTCAACAAACTCGGTGGCGACCATGCAGCCTATGCCGCGCACATCGCCGATGAAGGGGAAGTCCTGTTGCAGGCGGCGCAGGCCGCTCAGAAGCTGGGCCCCGCGGGCGGCAGCGTTGTGCGGCAGTTGCTCGTCTTTCATCACGCGGATGGTTTCGGCTGCTGCAGCAGCGGAGACAACGTTTGGTCCGTAGGTGCCGCCGTGTGAGCCGGGCTTCCACTTTGCCATGAGCGCGCGCGGCGCAGCCACGCAGCTCAGCGGCATACCAGAGGCCAACCCCTTGGCCATTACCAGCACATCCGGCACCACGCCGAAGTGCTCCAGCGCAAAGAAGGCGCCGGTGCGTCCAAAGCCGGTTTGCACCTCGTCGAAGATGAGCAGGATGCCGTGCTCGTCGCACAGCTGGCGCAAGCCGCGCAGAAATGAGGCTGGCGGCACGACGTAGCCGCCTTCGCCTAGCACTGGTTCGACGACGATCGCAGCGGTCTCTTGGGGGGCGCTCTGGGTCTTGAGCAAGAAGCGCAACTGTTCGAGCGCGTAACCGCAGCAGCGACCTGCGTCGGCAGGGCAGGCGGCGCTCAGCGCGGCGCGTTCGGCGTGGCTCATGCTGCGGCGCGCGATCGGGCAGTGGTAGCAATGGGCATACGGCGCGACAAACACGCCCGACGGCAGCGGCTGATACAGCAGCCGGTAGCTGGTTTTGCTCTGCGTCATTGCCATGGTCAGGTGGGTGCGGCCATGAAAGGAACCTTCGAAGGTGATGATGTTGGTGCGGCCGGTGGCCTGCTTGGCCAGCTTCACAGCTGCCTCCACTGCTTCGGCGCCGCTGTTGCTGAAGAAGAATGTGTCAATGGGCGGTGGGCAGACGCTCACCAGCTCATCGGTCAGTTCCAACACGCTCTGGGCGATCACGGTGCCGATTTGGCCGTGGATCAGCCGTTGTGCTTGCTCCTGGATCGCGTGCACAATGCGCGGGTGCGCATGGCCGGTGTTAGTGACGCCGATGCCGCTGGTGAAGTCCATGAAGCGCTTACCGCTGCGGTCGTAGAGGTAGATGCCCTCACCGCGTTCCACCTCGATGTGAAATGCGCGTGCCCACACGGGTGAGAGATGCTCTTTCGCCATAGACGGTTAGTGTAACTGCGCTGGGCTCAGTCCATCAGGCCAAGCCGCCGGCGAGCCAGCAAGCGTAGGGTTTGCACAATGGTTTTGAAGAACGGCATCTTGGTTGGACCCGGTTTGCGGTCGTAGCGCAGGATCATCGGCACTTCGTTCACCACGGCGCCGGCGGCGTGCAGCTTGATGAGCAGGTCCACCATGCAAGTGAAGCCGCGCTCGATGAAAAGCTGATCGCCAAAGCGAGCGAGGGCAGCCCGCAGCGTGCCGGCGCGGTAGGCGCGGTAGCCGCAGGAGTAGTCGCGCGCGCCGGGGATCGGATAGGTGAGACGGAAGAGCAGGCTCAGCGTGTTGCTGAACAATTGGCGATACCAAGGGATGCCAACCATGCGCGCGCCCGGCTGGTAGCGCGAGGCGATCACCAAGTCGCTGCCCTCTTCCACCAGTTGCTTCATGCGCAGGATTAGGGCGGGGATGTGCGTGTCGTCTGAGTCCATGGTGACGATCACATCGTCGTCGGAGTGGGCGCGGGCCAATGCAGCCAGCAGGCCGGTCTTGATCGCCTCACCCAGGCCGCGATTGGTTGGGTGTTGGATCAGCTCAAGGTGCAGGTCGTCGGCACGAGCGGCGGCGACGCGCTGCGCTTGGGCAGCGGTGTCATCGGCGCTGCCGTCATCCACCACAAGCACGTGCAGGGGGCATTGGGCGAAGTGAGCGGCGGAAGTGTCGGCGATGCGACGCAGCAGGCGCGGGAGTGCCTCCGCTTCATTGTAGGCGGGGAGAACAATGTAAATCACAGTAGCTGATACGTGCGACAGGATGCAATGCAGCGCGATTGTAACGAACACACTGCCGTGCGGCGGCACAGCAAGTGGGGCGGGGTTCGATCACTCGCGCAGGAAGTCGCGCAGGCGTCGCACGTGTGCCGGCAACCGCAGCCGGCTGAGCGCTTGGGCCTCGATCTGCCGCACGCGCTCGCGGGTGATGTCCAGCTTGCGCCCTACCTCTTCGAGGGTATAAGTTTCGCCGTCGAGCAGACCGTAGCGCAGCTGCAACACGCGCACTTCTCGCGGCGGCAGGGTGTTCAGAATCTCCATCAGTTGCTCGCGCAGGAGTTGGTTGGTGACCATCTCGACGGGGGGCGGGCTGTCCTCGTCGGGGATGAAGTCGCCCAGCACGCTTTCCTCTTCGTCATCGGTGGGCGTTTCCAGGCTGATCGGCCGGCGGGCCACCTGGATCATCTGCTCAGCCTTGTGCACTGTCACGTTGAGGGCCTCGGCCAGCTCGGCCACGGTGGGATCACGCCCAAGCTCTTGGGTGAGCTGGTGGCTGGCACGAAGCAGGCGGTTGATCTGGTCACCCATGTGCACAGGCACACGGATGGTGCGCCCCTGGTCGGCAATGGCGCGGGTGACTGCCTGGCGGATCCACCAGGTGGCGTAAGTGCTGAATTTGTGGCCGCGGCGCCAATCGAACTTCTTGGCAGCGCGGATCAGGCCGATGTTGCCTTCTTGGATTAGGTCCAGGAAGGGCACACCGCGGCCGATGTACTTTTTGGCCACGCTGATCACCAAGCGCGAGTTGGCGCTGATCAAGTGCTCGCGGGCAGCTTGGCCATCCTCCACCAACTGCTGGAGCAACTCCTTTTCCTTGTCAGTCAGGTCGGGCATCACTTGCAGCATCTCGCGCGCCTCACGCCCGCGCTCGATGCGCTGAGCCAAATCCACCTCTTGGGGAGCAGTGAGCAAGGGGACGCGCCCAATCTCCTTCAGGTAGAGGCCAACGGTATCATCGGCCTCAATCGCTTCGAGCAGCCCCTGGCTGTTGTGCTCGCCGAACTCGTCCTCTTCTTCCTCTTCATCGCTGAGGAGGTCGGATGCCTCATCTTCGTTGGAGACAATTTGGATGCCTGCGTCGGATAGAGTATTGAGCAGCTCCTCAAGCTGCTCCATGTTTTGCTCGGCGTTAGGGAAGAAGTTGAGGATGTCCTCGTAAGTGACGTAGCCTTTCTCGCGGCCCAAATTGATCAGCTGCTCCTCGCTGCTCAGCTCCTCGATGGCGATTTCCTCGATAGAAGGAGCGGTAGACACCTGGCGCGCCTGTTCAGGCTGCAATGTTGCCTGGGCTGGCTTGGATGCTGAGGTTGGCTTGGTTGCCTGCTTCTTTGCCTTCGCTGCAGCTTTCTTCGCCCTGGACGTGGTCTTCCGTCGGGAAGCAGTTGCTGCAGACTTACGCGCTTGCTTGGCGCGGGTCGAGCTTGCCGACGCTGTCTTCTTAGTCATGCTCTCTCACTCCTGTGGAAAAGCGCAGCCTTCACCTGTCTTCGCGCACCGTGTGGAACACCTTAAAGTCAAGAACGCCATCACTCTACATATTAGGGGGTGGAACGCAGTTTGTCAATAGCCAAACGGGCATTTTAGCGCAGCATTTCTGCGTGCCCCGTGGTTTGGCGCGCATTGTGCATCTTTGACTAAGGTTTGTATTAGCTTGGTTTAATCCCAAGTCACCCTATGCCACGTAAAGCCCATTTGCTTTGGCTGTGGCTCGTCCAAGATTGCGGCGTAGGTCTGCTCGCGCTGGAAACACGCGCCTGAAGCGTTGTGAACTCCTGGCGGATGGTGCGCTGGGTTTGCCACACTGCGGCTGCATGGGCCTCAATGCGGGCGCCGGCCGGCTGTGGCAACACCACCTGCTCCAGAAAGCGCTGGCTGGTGGAGCGTGGGGAGGGCCACCACTCGCGAACCGTGGCCACGAACTGATCGCGGACGCGCTCGAGCGGCGACTCAGCGTCGAGGGCATGGGTGTGCCCGAGCAGGAGACAGCCGGTTCTGCTCAGCACACGGCGCGCCTCGTCAATCGCCTGCGCTGGACTTGCGCAAGCGGCCCATCATGGCCAGCGAAAGGTCTGCGCCGGTGACGTGAGCGCCCTGCGCGGTCCGGAGCTTGGCGATGCGTCCTGTGCCCACCTCCCACAAGGCGCGTCGTTCGCCCGGCAATTGCAGGGCAGTTTGTGCGAGCGCAGCGCTGGCTTCTGTTGGCGGGGCATGACGATTCTGGTCGTAAAACAAGGCTGCGCAGTCGAAACAGATGGATGGCGAGGCACGCATCGTGCTGATGTTAGCAAATGGTGCGGCCTCTCGCTGAGACCCGGCACGCAGCGCTCTCTCATGTGGGTCATCAGGTTCGGCGTCTATTTACAATCACCATCAGCAATCATCACTAGCTTTCGCATGAAAGCGAACGAACTGTTCCAGGCTGAGCTGCTTGGCTTGGTGCGTGTAGCTGCTGTGTCGCCTGCGCTGCGTGTAGCAGATGTCGCTTTCAACGTTGCTGCGATCTGCGATGGGCTGCGCGAAGCGCGCACGCAAGGGTGTGCGTTGGCGCTCTTCCCAGAGTTGAGCCTGACTGGATACACCTGCGGTGACTTGTTCCGCCAATCGCTCCTGCTGGAGGCTGCGCTGCAGGGCGTCTTGGAGGTTGCCCGCTGCGCCGCGTCAACCGAGATCGTGGCTGTAGTTGGCTTGCCGCTTGAGGTGGATGGTCGTCTGTTCAACTGCGCCGCGCTGTTGGCTGATGGCGAGGTGAAGGGCGTGGTGCCGAAGACCTTTTTGCCCAACAGTGGTGAGTTTTACGAGCAACGCCACTTCACGCCTGCGGCGCATGCGTGTTCGCGGAGCGTGCGCATCGGGAAGCACGATGTGCCCTTCGGCACAGACCTGCTTTTTGTGGCCCAAAGCGAGATGCAGCACTGCGCGATCGGCATTGAGATTTGTGAGGATTTATGGAGTGTAGAGCCGCCTAGTGGCCGCTTGGCTCGCGCTGGCGCGACTATCTTGCTCAATCTGTCTTCAAGCCCGGCCCAGCTCGGCAAGGTGGCCTATCGCCGTGAGTTAGTGCGCCAGCAATCGGCGCGTTGCTTGGCTGCTTACGTTTATGCCGGTAGCGGCCCAGGCGAGAGCAGCAGCGATCTGGTCTTTGATGGCCATGCGTTGATTTGTGAGAACGGCCGGTTGCTGGCCGAGAGCGAGCGATTTCGCTTCGACACGCAAGTGACCGTCGCCGACGTGGACGTGATGCGCCTATCCCACGAGCGACGCAACAACACGGCGTTCAGCGATGCGGGTCAAGTGATGGAGCTGCGGCGCGTGTTGTTCCAACTACCGCGCACCCAACTCGTAGGTGGGTTGCGCGGCGCGCCGATCAGCCGCACACCGTTCGTGCCCGAGCATCGAGCCGAGCGCGCGGCAAACTGCCGAGAAATCTTCGCCATTCAGCAAACCGGCTTGGCGCGGCGGTTGCAGCACACCGGCCTGCAAAAGGTGGTCATCGGCGTCAGCGGCGGCTTAGACTCGACGCTGGCGCTGCTGGTCGCCGCGCGTGCGTTTGACGCGCTGCAATTGCCGCGCGCGGGCATTATTGCCATCACTATGCCCGGCTTCGGCACAACCGACCGCACCCACCGCAACGCGCATCGGCTGATGCGCGTGCTGGGCGTCACCGCCCGCGACATCCCCATCCGTGATGCTGTGATGCAACACTTCGCCGATATTGGCCATGACCCCGACCAGCACGATGTGACCTACGAAAACGCGCAGGCGCGCGAGCGCACCCAAATCCTAATGGATGTGGCCAACCAGGAGGGCGGGCTAGTGGTCGGCACCGGTGATCTGAGCGAGCTGGCGCTGGGATGGGCGACGTTCAACGGCGATCACATGAGCATGTATCACGTCAACGCTGGCGTGCCCAAAACGCTGGTGCGTTACTTGGTCGAGTGGTGCGCCGACGAGGTGTTCCAGGGCGAGGCTGCGGATGTGTTGCGCGACATCTTGGCCACGCCTATCACACCTGAGCTGTTGCCTTTGAAAGACGGCGCGCTGCAACAAAAGACGGAGGAGGCCATCGGCCCCTACGTGTTGCACGATTTCTTCCTCTTCCACCATGTGCGCTATGGCTCATCGCCGGCGAAGGTGTTTCTGCTTGCCTGCTATGCCTTCGATGGCGTGTACGATGCTGCAACAGTGCTGAGGTGGCTGGATGTGTTCTATACCCGCTTTTTCTCGCAACAGTTCAAGCGCAACGCCATGCCCGATGGTCCGAAGGTCGGCTCTGTAGCGCTCTCACCACGCGGAGATTGGCGCATGCCTAGCGATGCCCACGCCACGCTCTGGCGCGCCCAGCTGGCTGAATTAGCCCAGCGCCTCGACTTGAACGTGACATCCCAACAAGCCTGAGACGCCTGCTTCAACGATGGAAAAGGACCTGCTGGATTATCTTCGCCAGGCGCTGCCCGACATGCTGACGTTGTTGGAGCAGCTCGTCAGGTTGGAGTCGCTCAGCGCAGACAAAGCCGCCGTGGATCGGCTGGGCCGCTTTTTGGCGCAGGCGCTGCGCGAGGCTGCCGCAGAGGTGACGTTCTTCCCACAAACCCAAACCGGCGACCATGTGATGGGAGTGTGGAACAGAGGCGCCGGCTCACCTATCACCATGCTGCTGCATCATGACACTGTGCATCCGCTGGGCAGCTTCGCTGCGCGCTTTCGTGTGGAGGGCGAGCGCATGTATGGGCCGGGCGTCCTCGATATGAAGGCTGGCCATGTGATTGCGCTGTTCGCTGTGCGCGCGCTCCAAGCTTTGAACGCACTCCCGCGGCGTGAGATTCGCTTCCTTTCCACCAGCGACGAGGAGATCGGCAGCCACACCTCGCGCCAGTTGATCATGGAGATGGCTCGCGGCGCGTCGCTGGTGATGGTGATGGAGCCGGCGCTGCCCGACGGCCGGTTGAAGTCGTCGCGGCGCGCGGTCGGCGATTTCACTGTGATCGCGCGCGGACGCGCCGCGCACGCGGGCGGCAACCACGAGCACGGCATCAACGCAATTCAAGAGATGGCCCATCACATCTTGCGCATCCAAGCGCTCACCGACTACGCTCGCGGCGTGGCAACAACGGTGAGCGAGATTCGTGGCGGCACAGCGCGAAACGTCGTGCCGGATTACTGTGAGATTCACGTGGATGCCCGCGCTACTCATGCCGAGGACGCTGAGCGAGTGGCCCAGGCTCTGTTGGGGTTGCAGCCGGTTTTGCCCGGCGCGTCGCTGGAAGTGCGAGGTCGCTTCGAGCGCCCGGCCATGGAGTGCAACGCCGAGCGGCTGCGCATCTTCGAGCGGCTGAAGGCCATCGCCGCGCCGATCGTGGCGCTGCAACACGGCCCCAGTGGCGCTGGCAGCGATGCAGCCTTTGCTGCTGCACTAGCCCCAACCATGGATGGCCTTGGCGCCGTGGGAGATGGGCTGCACACTGCGGACGAGCACATCCTCATCCCCAGCCTTGTGGAACGCGCAGCGATGAACGCGCTCTTTCTACTCCGCTGGTGAGCGCTGCACGGTTTGACGGATCAGGCGGATGGCTGCACGGATGTGTGGGTCTTCTGTCAGCGCGTAGCGCCACCACGGCAGCGCGATGGTGAAATTAGGCTGCACGCCGATGTTTTCCAATGGCTTGCCGCTGGGCGAGCGATAGTGGCCGACAGCCAGCCACAGCAGCGAACCATCCGCGAGGCGAAAGTCGCGCACCATCTCGACGTTGCCGGCAGTGGGGGTGCCCACCAAGTGGGCACGTCGGTGCCATTGCATGTTCAACGCAAACAACTCCCCGGCGCTTTGCGTGGTCTCGCTGATGAGCACGACAACCGGCATGTCGGCCAGTTCGGGGATCACTTTGTTCTGGGGCACGCTGTAGTGGATGGTGCGGTTGTTCCGCAGCAGATACGTGCCGGCGCTACCCCCGTCGAGGAAGAGGGCGAGCGTTTCCAGCATTTGGCCGATTACACCGCCGTCGTTGGCGCGCACGTCCACAATCAGCCCTTGTAGATGGTGGCGCAGCAATTGCCGTAAAGCGTCACGCGCTGCTAACGCAGTGGAGAACGACATAAAGTCGTAGATGGCCAAGTAGCCAATGCCGGGCTCGATCAACTGGGCGTGCGTAGGAATAGGGAGGCGGCCAGCATGAAACACCTCGCGCTCAAGCACAACGGTGCGCGTGAGGCCGCTAGGCGCACGCACAGTCAACACCATTTGGCCTGCACCGCCGAAGAGCAGCCGCGAGGTCGCCACACCCTCGCGCAGGACAAGCCCATTCACCGCAATGATGCAGTCGCGAGGGCGTACCACCTGCGCTGTGGAGGTGTTGGGGATAGTCTGCAGCACCAGCACGCAGTGATCGGGCATTTGGCGCAGGTTGGCGGCAAGCCCAAACACCTGTGGGCCCATGCTGCCTACACTTTGGCTTTGCACGGCGCGGGCTTGGCGCGGTGGCAGGAAGGCGGAGTGGTCATCTGCCAGCGCGCCCACCAGCTCCCGCATCACGGCGTAGAACGCCTCCGCGGTCGCGGCTGTCTTTGCTTGTTCGAGCAAGCGCTCCCGCTGAGGCTCAAGCGCGCGCTTGGCCGTGGTGGGTTCAATGTAGTGCTCCCTGATGATGGACCAGGTCTGCTCAAACACGCGTTGCGCCAGCTCTTTGCTGAACATCGGCATGTCGCCGAAGTCCTGTGCTTGAGCAGGTTTTGCATGGCTTGCAACGCAAGCAGCGACGCAAAGCACGATGAGGCTTCGTCGAAGACAACGATGTTGGCTCACAGAGGGCGCGCGGTGAAGAGTGAGAAGAACAGGAGTGTGGTGGCAATGAAGACCAGGCTGCGGCGCTTGTCGAGCGGTGTCAGCTCGTCAAGCGGCTGAGGCCGCTGCAGGCCACTGAACAGCGCAAAGAGCAGCCAGGTTAGCCATATGCTCGAGGTTGTCACGCCGAGCACCAACAGCGCCCCAAGCGTGAGATACCCCAGCAACGTGGCCCAGCGACGCCCTAGCGCAGCGTAGGCGATGTGGCCGCCGTCTAACTGGCCAATGGGCAGCAAGTTGATCGCGGTGATCACCAGCCCAAATCGGGCAGCCAGCAACACGGGGTTCAACAGAATCCCGTAATCCAGCGCCTCGGGACGGAAGAGCGCGATCAGCGCAATCATCAGCCACGAGCGATTGTTGGGCGCTGGTGAGGAGGCAAGTTCGCTTTGGAGCAGGCCAACCACAAATAGCGGTATTGCTACCGCCAAGCCCGCCAATGGCCCACCGATGCCCACGTCGAAGAGCGCGCGCTTGTTCTCGACAGCGCCGCGCATCTGAATGAATGCGCCCAGTGTGCCCAGTGTGCCTGGCAGCGGCAGGGGGATGAAATAGGGCAAGCTGACCGGCAGGTTGTGCCTGCGCGCCTGTATGTAGTGTCCAAGCTCATGCACGCCCAGGATGGACAATAGGGTCAGCGAAAACGGCACGCCGTTGGCCAGCAGGTCGCCCAGCGTGGGCCGGAAATTGGCGCTCAGCGCGCTTGCAAATAAGCCGCCGAAGAGCACTGTGGAGGCGATGGTGGCCAGCAGCAAAGCGATATGGACGATTGGTCTTTGGCGCAGCGGAGCTTCCAGCCGCCCTTTGACTGCAACCACTACATCGCGGTGTGAGCCTTCCTCCTCCCGTAGCAGGGGCACGTAGCCAAGCCCAGCGAAATGGTGCTTCAAGCGTGCAAACGCCTCTTCGGCGCTCACGCGCAGCCTGCCGACGAAGGTCAGCATTGTGCCGGCGTGTTGCGTGTCTGCTTCTTCAATGTTCAGCACTTCGGCAGTGTAGGCTCGCAGCATCAACGCCTCGTTGCGCGTGCTCAAGTTGATGCTTTGGGTGTCTGCCGACTCGAGCAAGTCAGCCATGGTTGTATGGGAGTCTACTGCAAACCACTTGCCAGCACTGAACGTTGTTGCGCGGGATTCAGGTAGCGCCGGCTGCGCCGCCTCCGGCGCGCAGCTCGGCGCACAAGCGATCCAGCAGCGCACGCTCCTCATCAGCGGAGCGCACTCGGCCGTCCAACCAAGCATTGCGCAGGCGTTGCAGGATGTGGGTGTAGTGCGGGCCAGGTGGCAAGCCGCGCGCTTGTAAGTCTTTGCCGCTGGTGAACGGCTGTGTCTTGCGCCAAACGTGACACTCCCGCCAGTAAGCTTCCCGCTTATGGGGGTGGCTTTCCATGAGCCAAGCGAGCAGCAGCGCCAACTCGCTGAAATCGCGCAACAGGGCCGATTGCCGGCTTGGTGGCGCCTCGAATAGTCGGGCGCTCATCGTGCTGAGCACGCCCAACGCGATCAGCGCGTCGCGCAAAGCGTGTGTGAACGGCAGCCACTCGACCCACCGACTCACGCCGAGTTGCCCGGTGTTCCAGCACAGCACTGCCCACCCCACGGCGTGCACCAGCTCCAGCCCATTTGGCAGCAGCGCGTTCAGGTCCCAAGTGTTGCTGTGCAGGCGCTCGCGCGCGAGCTGGAAGCGTTGGGTGATCTGTGCTTCTTCGGGTGCAGGGACGCCGACGGCTTGAAAGGCGCTCCAGCGCTTCAATTGGATGAGCGCTCGGTCTGGGTGGCGATCGGCAAAGATGAGTTCCAGGTCGTATTTCATGCGTTCGCCGCTGAGCGCCCGTAAGAAAGGCAGGCCGCTGGGAACAAGCGCTTCAGTCTCCGGCGCGAATTGGAAGCTGAGGCGCGCGGCGTAACGCGCGCCGCGCAGCAGACGGGTAGGGTCGTCTATAAAGCTGCGTGGGTGCAGCGCGCGTAGTACGCGCGCCTGCAAGTCGGCTTGGCCGTTCAGCGGGTCGAGCAGTGCGCCATCGCGCAGCCGCAGCGCCATGGCGTTGATAGTGTAGTCGCGGCGGCGGAGGTCGGTGAGGATGTCGCATGGCGCCACCTCTGGCAGCGCTGCGGGGCGGGGATAGTGCTCGCACCGCGCCATCACGATGTCCACCGCTTGGTCGGCGTAGCGCCAGGTGGCAGAGCCAAACCTGGGGTAGGTGATCACGCTGCCGCCATGAGACGCGGCGAGGGATTGGGCGAAAGCGAGTGCGTCGTCCTCCACTACGAAGTCCAGGTCGTCAATGGTTGTCTCGTCGAGCAGCCAATCACGCACTGCTCCGCCGACGAGATACGCCTCGCTATGGCGTGCGCGAGCCGTTGCGCCGATTTGTTGATAAATCTCCCGCTGTGTGGGCGTCAGCTTGGAGAGCAGGCTGTGCATGGGTGAGGTAGGTATGCAGAGTCAGGGCGTGGGTGCTGATTTGACAATTGCGCCTGGCGGGGGCTTGAAGCCCTCGCCATAGTGAAACACATTTTGCCACGGCACATAGCGGCTCACCACGCGCTCGTTGATCAGCACTTCACCGTTGCGGATCACCTGGCGCGTGAATGAAGCGGTCGCGCCGTCCACAGCGAACTCCACCTGCTTGGCCTTGCCGGGCGGCACTTTCTTCTCTGGGTCTGGCTCGTATACATCTGGGCCATGCGGCACGATCTCGCTGAGCGTGGCATTGCTGATGATCACCTGGCGGTTGTCCGGCGTGCCGTACAGGCGGAAGGTGAGCGTCGCTTGGCTTTGGTTGAACTGCGTCTCGATCAAGAGGTATGCTGGGGTGTCGTTGCGGAACTTGAGGTCAGCCCAAGGCGTGAACACTGCCGCGTCGAAGCCCGGCCCCATCCCACGCTCGTAGTAGCTGACGCGATAGCCATGTGGATGGCGCTCCACGATCGGCAGGCCGGCGCGCAGCGCCGCCTGATACATCGTGGTGGACACCTGACACACGCCGCCGCCGATACCCTTCACCGTTCGGTCGCCGACAATGATCAAGCCCTCGGTGAAGCCCGATGCCTCGGTCACGTCGCCGAGCACGTCGTTGAATGAGAACACGCTGCCCGGCGGGATCAGCACGCCGTGGAATCGCTCGGCAGCGACGCGGATGTTGTTGAGTCGTGCTGCGCTTGATCCGCGGAAGTAAGTGGTTGCCTGGGTGATCAGCGTCGTAATACCCAGCGCTTGCGCTGTGGCTTGTGATGTGACCGGCGGGTTGGCCCGATTCACCACTACCATCGCCAGCCGCTGGTCGGCGCTGCGAATGGCGGCCTCGAGCGCGTCCAGCGTGGCTTCGACGTTCAGCTCTCGGCGCTCACGGTGGGGGGCAAGCAGGTTCAGCTGCTGGGTCTTTGGGTTGAACGTGAAGCGCGCGTTTTGTCCGGGCTGTTCCACGCTGCGGGCCAACGGCAACACCAATGGCCGGAGCTGTTCGCGCAACACGCGCACGTTGAGCTGGGGGCGGCCATCTGCGGTTGTGCGCTCGATCAGGATGAAATTGGGCAGGTCGGTGGCGCGAATGCGAAAAGCCTCGACTGCTTCCAACGGATTGCCTTGCGCGTCCCAACGCGGCAGCATCACAATGACGTCGCTCCGTAGCATGGTGCGCAGTGTTTGTTCGGCCTCGTCCACGCGGAGGAGTGCCGGGGCGATCAGACGATGGGGCAGTTCGAGTTCGGCGGGCTGGCCACGCAACAGCGCCGTGCGCACCAGCTGCACTGCTGACTCCTCGTCCAAATCCAGGCCAGTCTGGGCTGGGCGGCTCTGCACTTGGTTGCCCGCGATGGTAAGCTCCGCGTCCAGGGCGGGTTGCTCGACTTGCTGGGCGATGTGCTGAATGGCGCGGCGGATCGCGTTTTCATCCAGCAGCACCACAGGCGCGACCTCGGCGCCACGCCACCAGATCACCAGCCGGTCGCGCGCCTGGTTCAACCAGTTGCCTTCGCGGCCTGTTTGCAGTGCTATGCGGGTGGTCTCTGCAGGATCGAGACTTGCGCCCAGCTCAGCGGGGCGGTAGGTGAACACGCGCTCCCCAACGCGCAGCTTGACAGAAGGTGAGATGTAAAACTGCTTGTGCGATTGAGCGATGAAGAAAATCTCCTCTGGGTACATGCCGCCGAGGTCGGTGCCGCGCATGCGCACGCCGGGGAAGGCGCGCCCGTCGTGAGCGAAGTGGTAATACAGCAACAAGCCGGCAATGCACAAGGCGCCCACCAACGCCATGGAGAGCAGCATGTTCAGAGGCCGAAAGATCGCGCGCAGCACGCTCAGTTGCCTCCGGCGCGCTGTTGGATGCGCGCCCACTCATCCTTGAGCGACACTGCGCGGTTGAACACCAGCCGCTGCGCGCTCGAATCCGGGTCCACTACGAAGTAGCCAAGTCGCTCGAACTGATAATGCTTCCCGACAGGCGCGCCACGCACTGATGGCTCAGCGTAAGCTTGGAGCACCTGCAGCGAGTTCGGGTTGATCACGTCGAGGAAGCTGCGGCCTTCTGGCAAGTTGTCAGGGTTGGGCACGGTGAACAGGTGGTCGTATAAGCGCACTTCGCAGGGCAGAGCGTGTTCGGCGCTCACCCAGTGAATCGTGGCTTTCACCTTGCGGCCGTCGGGCGCATTGCCACCGCGGGTGGTGGGGTCGTAGGTGCAGTGAAGCAGAGTGATGTTGCCGTCCGCGTCCTTCACCACCTCCTCGCACTTGAGGAAGTAGGCGTAACGTAGCCGCACCTCGCGCCCAGGCGACAGGCGGTAAAACTTGGGATGCGGCTGCTCCATGAAGTCCTCCTGCTCGATGTACAGCTCGCGGCTGAACGGCACCTGGCGGACGCCGGCGGAGGGGTCTTCAGGATTGTTGAGCGCCTCGAGCCATTCCACTTTGCCGGGGGGGTAGTTCTCAATGACCACTTTGAGGGGGCGCAGCACAGCCATAACGCGCGGCGCTGTTTTGTTCAGCTCATCCCGAAGGCTATGTTCCAACATGGCGATGTCCACAACGCTGTCCGCCTTAGCGACGCCTATGCTGGCGCAGAAGTGGCGGATAGCTGTGGGGGTGTAGCCGCGGCGGCGCAGCCCGCGCAAGGTGGGCAGGCGGGGGTCGTCCCAGCCACGCACGTAGCCGCCCTCCACCAGTTGCAGAAGTTTGCGCTTGCTCAGCACGGTGTAGGTCAGGTTAAGTCGGGCGAACTCGATTTGACGCGAGGGGAAGATCTCCAGCTCGCGGATGAACCACTCGTATAGCGGGCGGTGAATCTCGTATTCCAGCGAGCAGAGCGAATGGGTGATGCCCTCGATGCTGTCGCTTTGGCCGTGCGCGAAGTCGTACAGTGGATAGATGCACCACTGCTTGCCGGTGCGGTGATGCTCGGCATAGAGGATGCGATACATGACCGGATCGCGCATCACCAGGTTGGGCGATGCCATGTCGATTTTGGCGCGCAGTGTGCGGCTGCCCTCTGGAAACTCGCCTGCTCGCATGCGCTGGAACAGGTCCAGATTCTCCTCCACGCTGCGGTTGCGCCAGGGGCTCTCGCGCCCTGGCTCTGTCAACGTGCCGCGATACTCGCGGATTTGCTCCGGCGACAGGTCGCAGACGTAAGCCTTGCCCTTCTTGATGAGCTTGATGGCGTACTCATAGAGCGTCTCAAAGTAATCTGAGGCGTAGCACAACTTGCCCCAACGGAAGCCCAGCCATTGCACGTCCTCGATGATGGCGTCCACGTATTCTTGTTCTTCTTTGACGGGGTTGGTGTCGTCGAAGCGCAAGTTGCATGTGCCACCGAATTCCTCAGCGATGCCGAAGTCAATCGCCATGGCTTTAGCATGGCCGATGTGCAGATAGCCGTTTGGCTCGGGTGGGAAGCGGGTGCGCACATACGTGTAGCGCCCGCTAGCCAAGTCCTCCCGAATTGCAGTGCGGATGAAATCAGAAGTGGTGGATGGCTTGGTGGTGATCTCTTCCGTCGTCACGGTACGAAGTTTACAGCACTGGGGTGACCTGCATGGGTGGGAGGCCACCGGCTTGCTCGATGGCTTGTTGTGAACCCATCACCACCACGTGGCCGTGTGCAGTGATGGCGTCGGCTGCTTCGGCGAAGTGCGCGAAGTCCTGCGGTGTGGTGGCGAGCACCTCATCGCGGAGTTGTTGGCGCACGTCGTCGCTCTCGCCCAGCAGCCAGCGCACCATCGCGGTGTAGCCTTTGGCGTCTGGCAGCATGTAAGCGTCCATGTCGCCGATCACGCCGATGATCGTGCGCTCGACCTCGCGCTGGTCGGGCTGATGCTGGCGTAGGTATGCGCCGACGCCGTCGTAATGTGCCAATGTCTCTGCCAGGTTGGGGTCGCGGTATGAGAGGTAACTGAACATGCCGCTGCGGACGTCGAGCGCGCAAAAGCCGCCGTAAGCCCCGCCCTGCATTCGGACGCGCTCCCACAAGTAGCCGGTGTTGAGCCAGTTTTGAATGGCGAGCCATGAGCCGTGCAGCTTGAACCCCAGCGCGTAGAGGTTGGCGCCCTTGCCCACATAGTTCACCTGCGCCGGCACGGTGAGCGCTTCGTTGACAGGGAAGTCGCCGGCCTCCCAGACGGCAGAGGCGGATGCCGTGCCATTGGGCAGGGCTTGGGCGAAGTCCCAGAGTCGGTCGCGCAGCTTCTCCCAGTTCTTGGCGTCCACTGTCACGTTCATCACCAGCGCGTCGCGGCGGATCAGCGCGTCGCGCACGGCGCAGAGCTGTGCTAATACGCCGTCCCAGTCGTGTTCGATGCGCTGGGCCAAGCTGCGCAGAAAGAAGAGCTGACTCACGCCGCCTGTTTGTTCGCCGAACCAACCCAGGGGGCTGAAGTGGCTGCGTAGGCGCGTGTTCACATAGCTGTGGCCGGCGCTGGTCAGGCTGGCCTCGATGCTTGCTTTGTTCTCCAGCACAAGCTGCTTGAAGCGCTCACGGTTATCCAGCTTGGCGGTGAGCAACACATCGCGCAGAATGTCGAGCAGGTCATCGAACTGGCCGATGGTGCATTTGCCGTGCACCGTGAAGCGGCAGACATCGGGGCGGTCGGTGCGCGAGTGCGCGTTGATCAGGCCGGTGCTGATGCCGCCGGTCTTGCGGCCGATGCGGCGAATGACCTGGACGAAATCCTCCTTCTCGGTGCCCATCTGAAGCAGGGCGCGGCCGATCACACCCGCGAACGGCGCCAGATGCGCCGGCAGCCGGCGCAGGTCGAACACCAGGTCGAGATACACAATGCCGTTGGTGAACAGGTCGTGATACAACAAGGTCAGGCCGCCGCGCTCCACAGACTCGGTGGGGATGCTCTGCACTCGCCGCTCAAGGTCGCTGAGTGTGAGTGTCGGTATTTTGGCCAGGTCCTCTGGCTTATCCGGCGTGAGCTGACGCCGCTCCAGCTCCTGCGTCTCCTCGATGATGCGCTGCACGTCAGCGTCGCTCATAGCAGCGCGGGC
The DNA here is from genome assembly GCA_938028725.1 of uncultured Anaerolineae bacterium. Classification (GTDB taxonomy): domain Bacteria; phylum Chloroflexota; class Anaerolineae; order J036; family Brachytrichaceae; genus CALIMH01. The sequence goes on from CALIMH010000010.1 coordinate 58,260, forward strand.
CTGCGCTAGGCGCGCACGCTCGCGCTGCTCCAGCTCGGCGCTCAGGTTGGGGTCGGGCTGGAGGATGACGGTGGTGCGGTGGGGGTTCTCAACGAAGAAGCGGCGCAGCAAGTCGGTGAAGATCGGCTCGCCATTGGCGATGCGGTCTTTGATCGCCTGAAGTGGCTGCTCGAACAAGAGCGGCGTTAACGGGTCGCCGCCATACGTCCAGGTGCGCAGCGCAGCAATCATGTAGGCGATGCCGCGCGGGAAGCTGCCGAAGTTGGCTTCGCGTAGGCGAAACTCCAGCGTGTTGACCGATGCCTCGATCTGGTCGGCGCTGAAGCCTTCACGGGCGAGCTGGGCGATGGTGTCGAGGATGAGCGCTTCCACCTTGTCCACGTTCTCCGGCGCGACGCCGCGCAGCCCCACGCTGAAGAACGCCTCGCGCACGTCACCCTCGATACCGCTGGCTGTGATGTTCTCGCCTAGGCCGCTGTCAATCAGCGCCTTGCGCAGCGGCGCGGCGGTGTTGCCCACCAACAGGTGATCGAGGATGTCCAGCGCCATGGTTAGCTCTGGGTCGGACTCTTCGGTGAGCAGCCAATTCACGGCAACCAAGCATTTGTTGGCGGCTTCGCCCTCGCCGGGCTGATAGCGCTCGACGACGCGGCGTGGTGCGGTGAAGCGGGGCTGTAACGGGATTTCCACCGCTAGGTCCACACGATCGAAGGCGCTGAGCCAGCTATCGAGATAGCGCAGGCGCTCATCGGGATCGTCATTGCCGTAAAAGAAGATGCGCGCGTTCGATGGGTGGTAGTAGCGCTGGTGGAAAGCCTTGAACTTCTCGTAGGTGAGGGATGGGATCACTTGCGGATCACCGCCTGAGTCCATGCCATAGGGGGTGTCTGGCAAAAGGGTTTGTTGGATGACGCGCCCCAGCACGCTGTCCGGCGATGAGTAGGCCCCTTTCATCTCGTTGAAGACCACACCGCTGTATGCCAGCGGCTGGTCGGGGCTGTGAAGCTCATAATGCCATCCCTCCTGCATCAACGTCCACCGCGAGATGTTGGGGTAGAACACTGCATCGAGATACACGTCTATCAAGTTGTAAAGGTCTTTAGTGTTTTGGCTGGCAACTGGATAGATCGTGCGGTCAGGGTAGGTCATCGCGTTGAGAAAGGTGTTCAGCGAGCTTTTAGCCAGCTCGATGAATGGCTCTTTCACGGGATATTTGCGTGACCCACACAGTACGCTGTGCTCCAAAATGTGCGGCAGGCCGCTGCTGTCATCAGGCGGCGTGGTGAATGCAATGCCGAAAACTTTGTTCTCGTCGTCGGTGGTTAGCGACAGCAATTGTGCACCGCTCTTGACGTGGCGATAGAGATAGGCTTTGGCGTTGATATCTGGCAGCGCTTGCTCGCGGATCAACTCGAAGCCGTACTTGACGGTCATGACGTGCAGCATACCATCAGCGCTCGAAAGCTTTTAACCTTGTCCATGTTTACTCACAAGAACGATGCCGGCCGTGTGGGTGTGCCCCTCAAACATGAATGGCGAGAGTAACGAGGGCCGGGCGGCGTCTCCCAGATTTGAAGGGCTGCAGCAGTAAGGTGGGTGAAAGCAATGGCCTTCGCCCACCCATTAAGTGATTGTTGTCTTTGGCAAGCCAGTGCGCAGGCTCAAAGTGTTGCGCGCTGCGCGGCAGCTGCTTCAGCGAGCGATGCGCAAAGCGGCCTCGATGTCGGCTTTGAGCTGCTCGTACGTCTGAATGCCGATGCGCGAGGCGACGATGTTGCCTCTCACGTCCACCACCACAAATTGCGGCTGGCCGACAAAGCGATATTTCTGCATGGCCTCGCGGTTTTGTGGCTCGTCAATGTTGAGTGTCAGGAAGGTCACTCGCCCTTGATATGCTTCAGCCAGCTTGTTTACCACCGGTTGCATCGCCATGCACGAACCACACCAAGTAGCGTAGAAGTTCACGAAGAGCGGTTGCTCCGCACGGACCGATTGCGCTGCTGATACCTCGGCTGCCCCAGACGGACCAGGTGAGTTGACGGCGGACGGCGCGGCACAGCCCACTGTCACCAGCAATACACAAGTAATCAACCAACTTCTCATGCTTCGCTTGTTCATGGCCTGCTCACTCCACAGACAGGTTTATAGCGTGCCTATCTGATGGCTGCGTGAGATTTTTTAGGATTAGTGAGCATTCAATGACATATCGTCACCACCCTCGCCTAGGCAATCAGGTCGCGCACGCTACAATGGCGTCAATCGCGTCAGCAACGGAAAAGCAGCTACACTGAGCTTCACTGGGCCTCACTGCCTAAGTCAATCGCAGGGAGAAAGGATGAAATCTTGTCTGGCCAATAACGCTCTCGCAGAGAGCCGAGCTGCCGCGTGCCTCCGGCAGCTTGTCGCGACCACGGTTTCGCTGACGCTGGCGATCGGCGGCGCGCTTGCGTTCGTCGCCCCAGCAGAGACCGCCATCTCGCAAACAGCCGCCATGCGACCTGAGGGCGGCGCTGCCACCGCAAACGCGGCCGCCGAGCTTACGCCGCGGGCGTATATGCCGATCGTGAGCGCCGCTCCATTCGGCGCCGATGTCGCCTGGCCGGTGGTGTTCGTGTCGCGCCAGATACCGGATCGCGGCAGCATCTACTACGCGCCGGCCAAGGACCAGCCGGGCGTCGGCCCGCACAGCCGCTTCCGCGTGGCAGCGCCCGGCAAGCTGCTGGTGCGCGAGCCGAACGGCACGATCCGCACACTGGTGGACGGCTCGAACCCAACGGCAGCCTCGCTATACCTGATTGACGTGAACGCGCCGGACGTCTCCTACGACGGCACGCGGATCGTGTTTGCCGGCCTGCCGCAGGGCAGCTACAACCTCGGTCCGGCCAACAACCCCGGCGCCTGGCGCATTTACACCATCAACGTGGACGGCAGCGGCCTGCGGCAAGTCACGCGATCCGACATGAACCTGGACCTGGCCAGTCGCGGGCTGCCGGCGAGCTTGGGCGGATACGACGACACCGACCCCGTCTGGCTGCCCGACGGCCGCATCGTCTTCGCATCCACGCGCTATCCCAGCTATGCACAGTACAGCGGCGTCCGAACGACGAACCTGTTCGTCGTCAACGCCGACGGCAGCAACCTGCGCCGCATCACCTCCGAGCGCAACGGCGCCGACCGGCCGGCAGTGGATCCGTTGACGGGCAAGATCGTGTTCGCGCGCTGGTGGCGCAACCACCGCTTCGCCATCAACGACATGAGCACCGTGACCGACCCGCGCGGCGGCTACATCCGCAAGGATGGCCTGACGGCCGACCGCAACACCCAAATCACCGGCGAGCCGCAATACGCCGACCTGCTCTGGCGCAACGCCTGGCACCTGGCGGCCATCAACCCCGATGGCACCGATCTGCAAATGTGGAGCGGTTTCTTCCGCAATGAGGAAGCCAACCATGCCTATGGCGGGACGTTTACGGCGAACGGCGAATTCGTCGCCAACTTCTTCCCCATGTACAACATGACCGAGGCGGCCGGCTTCGGCGGGCTGCGCCTCTACCGCCGCGGTGGGCAGCGCTACGTGCGGCTGATGGGCGTGACTGACCTGGACCTTTCCAGCCGCACCTACTACTATTGCCCTAACTACAACAACTGCTCCTACGGCATCTTCAGGGGCGAATACTTCACCGAGCCGGAGGTGCTGCCCAACGGCAAACTGATCGTGTCGTGGGCGAACGACATTAACCAGGACTACGGCCTCTATGTGGTGAACATGGACGGCACAGGGCGACAGTTGCTCTACGACCAGCCGGGCACGACTGAGCTGCGCGCGCGCCTGATTCGCCCGCGCCCACTCCCGCCGGTCATACCCGACGCGATCACGCAGACGCCCAGCCCGCTGCCGCCGCCGGCCAACGGCCCCTACGACCAAGACGGCACGTTTATCTTCAACGCGCTCAACGTGTATGGCAACGGGCCGGTGGACATGGACATCGTGCATGCGCCGGCGGTCGGCTCAGCGGCCACGATCCGCTTCTTCATTGACCACCAGCGCCAAAGCCCTGGCTCCTTCCCGAACTTGGACTGGCCGATTTTGCTGGCTGAGCTGCCGATCAGCCCCGCCGGCGCCGTCGTGAATCCATCTGCGCCGGCCAATGTGCCGCTCTTCGAGCAAATTCGCAGCGCAAGCAACGCCGTGCCGTTGACCGGCAACGCCGGCGCGGCTCACGTGGCCGGGATGAACTACGGCCGGCCCGGCGAGAACGCGCGCTGCATCGGCTGCCACGCCGGCCACAGCATGATCCCGCTTCCGGCCAATGACGCCGACGCGCAATGGTCGAACCTCGCCCCCGGCGCAGAGGTCGTCGTCTCGTCGTCGCGCGACCCGCGATACAACCGCGGCGTCAACGATCGCCGGGTGATGAAAGGGGAAATCTGGCGCTATTGGACCAGCGCGCCCGGCCAGCAGACCAACCAATGGGTGAAGTTGATCTTCCCTGTGCCGGTCACTGTGCGCGCCGTGCGGCTATACAACCCCCGCCAGGGCGACGAGGCCAACTCCACCTTGCAGGTGCAAAGCACGACCGTGCGCTTGTTCAGCGACGCTGCCGGCGCGAATCAAGTGGCCGCTCAGAGCACCGGCCCGCTCGCCGTGACCGGCACGACCGTCCACTTCCCCGACGTGCGGGCGCGCGTGGTGCAGGTGGACATCACCGGCATGACCGGCACGTTCTACGGCATGCGCGTCGCCAGCATCGCCGAGATCGAGGTGATTGCGCGCGGCGAGCAGCCGTGAGGGAGGGCACACGCAGGGGAGCGACGTGGGCTCATGAGCCGCATCAATCACCTGCAGGCTACCTAACTACCGTCGGTGTTGAAAAGTCCTAGGTGGTGAGAAAAGTACGCTCTATGTTAGAATCAGCTTATCCCACCTACCATGGATTGAGGAGGAAAGTATGAAAAATCGCAAATTGACATCCTTGCTCGTTGCTAGCACACTTGTCGCCGGTGTGGCTACGGCACCCACTGTGTCACGTGCGCAAAGCCCGGAGATCATGCGCTTCTACTCCAGCTTCCCGCTCACTGGCTCGTCTGCAGCACAAACCACCTCGATGGTGAATGCTATCAAGATGGCCATTGAGCAGAAAACAAAGGATGGCCTGATTTGCAACGGCAAGTACAAGATTGATTACGTGCCCCTCGATGACGCCATCGCAGCTACGGGTAAGTGGGATGCAGCTAAGGAGCAAGAGAACGCCAACAAGGCTGTTTCTGACCCAGATGCGATGGTGTACATCGGCACTTTCAACTCTGGTGCGGCGAAGGTCGCCATTCCCATCTTGAACCAGGCAAATCCAGGGCCGCTAGCGATGATCTCGCCGGCAAACACCTATCCCGGCTTGACCAAAGGGCCAGAGTTTGGTGCAGATAAAGGCGAGCCGGATATCTACTATCCAACTGGCAAGCGTAACTACTTCCGCGTCGTGCCTGCTGATGATATTCAAGGTGTGGTTGCTGCGCGTTGGGCGAAGAAGCTGGGCGCTCGCCGGGTGTACATCCTGGACGACACCGAGCTGTATGGTCGCGGTGTAGCGAACATGTTCGAGAAGGAAGCGAAGCGCATTGGCCTGACTGTCGTGGGACGCGATGGCATTGACGGCAAGGCTCAGGACTACGCCGCGCTCGCTAACAAGATCAAAGCTACCAGGCCAAACTTGATCTATTACGGTGGCATCACCCAGAACAACGCTGGCCAGCTCCTGAAGGACATCCGCAAGGCTGGCATTCGCGCCACCTTCATGGGTGCGGACGGTATCTTGGAGGAGGCCTTCATCCAGGCTGCTGGTGCCGATGTGGCGAATGGTGTGCTGGCCACAGTGGGTGGCACGCCGCGCAACCGCTTGCCTGCTGCTGGTCGTAAGTTCTACGTTGACTACAACAAGAAATTTGGCAGTGATCCAGAAGCATACGCCATTTATGCCTACGAAGCGGCGAGTGTGGCGCTGGATGCGGTGAGCAAAGTCTGCGCCAAGGATCGCGCAGCCATCGTGGACGCTATCGCTCGCACCAAGAACTACAAAGGTGTGCTGGGCACTTGGTCGTTCACTGAAACTGGTGACACCACGCTGACAGGTATGGTCGGCCATCGCGTTGAAAAGGGCAAGTGGAAGGAGATTGGTGCACTGAAGTGAGTGTGCAGAAGCGTTAGGTCAGCCCTTAGACGCTTCAATCTCCTCAGCCAGAAGCTTAGTGAGGGGGCGCAGCCTGGCTGTGCCCCCTCCACTTGTATCCATTGCCCTGAAGTAGGGTATCGCCGGTGCTTCCCATGCAGCAAACTTTATCAAACACGGGGCGTTTCAGAATTAATCGCAAGCAACTTCGCTGGTTGCTTGCGCTGCCTATCATCTACATTGTGCTGTTGCTCGGTCAGCCTGCAGGCTTAGACCTAGTGCGCATCGTCGAGACAATCCGTAGCGACCCATCCATCATCCTCCAGCAACTAATCATCGGCCTGTCCAACGGCGCGATCATCGCCATCATTGCGTTGGGCTACACGCTGGTGTATGGCATTATCGAGCTGGTGAACTTTGCCCATGGTGATGTGTTCATGCTGGGCACGTTCATCTCGCTGCTTGCGTTGGCGCCGTTTATCTACCTCACCCCAGAGGGTGGCCAAGCTGCGCCATGGTGGGCTGCGCTGCTGGGGTTTATCCCCGCCATGGCTATCTGCGCACTGATCAACGTGGCAATCGAGCGCGTGGCCTATCGGCGCTTGCGCAATGCGCCGCGCATCGTTGCCCTTATCAGCGCGATCGGCATGTCGTTCATCTTGCAAAATATTGGCCTGCAGCTAGCCTCTTTCGGAAAGCTGGCGACCGTCTCGCCACAACTGCAGTGGCTGAGCGTGCTCGGCACTAACAATGCAGCACCAAAGAGTTTCCCCACCGTGCTGACCAACGATAACCTGCTGGATTTGCTCTTCCCGCCACAAGCCGCCACAACTGCTGAAGGCGAGGCAGAGGCAGAGCCGGACGTGCAGGCCACAATGAACGCCATCATCGAAGCAACACTTGCTGCCTCTGTTGAAGAGTCCCCCGCTGAAAGCGTGCTGGCCGAGGAGACGCCGGCTGAGGAGGAAGCTATGCCCCCTGGCACGGAGGAGGCCACGCCAGAACCAATGCTTGAAGCGACGCCAGAGGTGACTACTGAGGGAGAAGCGATGGCTGAGGCCGTTGAAGAGCAACCTGCCGAGGTGGAGGGGGCGATTGAAGAAGCCCAGGCCGAAGCAACCATGCTCACCGAGGAAGCCACGGAGGAGCCTACGCCGATTGAAGAAGCCGGCGACGAGACAATGCCTGCTGATGAGTCGGAGCAAGCGGAGGAGGACGCCATGGCTGATCTGATCGCCACTGTCCAGGCTGAGCAGGCTGTGATGGAGGAGGAGCTTGTGCCTGCAGAGGACGTTGTCGCTGCTGGTCGCATTCGCATCACGCTGAAGGACGTGTTGGTGATCAGCGTTGCGGTCATCTTGATGGTGGCGCTGCGCTGGTTTGTGCAGAACACGCGCCTAGGTAAAGCCATGCGTGCCACAGCGCAAAACCGCGACGCTGCGCGCATCATGGGCATTGACATTGACCGCATCATCGCTCTGACATTTGCGATCGGCGGCGCGTTGGCTGGCGCTGCTGGCATGATGACAGGCATCTACAATGGCACTGCTGTGTTCACCATGGGCTTCACAGCAGGCTTGCGCGCCTTCACTGCCGCGGTGCTAGGCGGCATCGGCAACATTACGGGCGCTGCGCTCGGCGGCATCCTGATCGGCATCTTGGCAGCCTTCAGCGACCAGTTCTTCTCAGTGCGATGGACGAACGCCTGGGTCTTTTTGATCCTCGTCGTGGTGCTGATCTTCCGTCCCACTGGCTTGTTGGGTCAAGAGGTTGGCGAAAAGGCATGACAGGAGGGCGACATGGCACAGACATCAACTGCAGCTTCTCGAACGTTGAGCGGTGTTGAGGTGCTGGCTTTGGCGCTGGGAGTGTTCCTGGCGGTGGTCCTAGGAGGCTGGTCGAGCGTCATCGTTGCGGGCATGGTTGGCTTGTTGCTTGGCTTCGCAGCCCAACCAGCGTCGGCGGGCGTTCGGCGCAATGTGGTGAGCGGTTTGCTGTTCGGCGTAGCCGTGGCGTTGAGCGCCGCGTTTCACAACAACGTGATCGTGCAGTTGCCCGGTCAGGAGCAGGTTCCAGCAGCAGCGAACTCCGCGCCAGCTTACCTGGCAGCGGTTGCCATGACTTGGCTGCCGGCCGTTGGTGTCGTGTGGATGCGCGCGCAACAAAGCTCCTGGCTGCGGGTGTATGGGCCGCTGGCTGTTGTGCTGCTGTTGGCGGTGGCCTTCCCGTTCTATACAGAGCTGACTGGCTTGTCCATCCTTTGGACCAGCGTCATCATTGTGGCGCTGATTTACGCGATGCAAGCGATGGGGCTGAACATCGTGGCGGGCTACGCCGGCATGTTGGACTTGGGCTATGTGGCCTTCTTCGCCATCGGCGCCTATGTGGCTGGGTTGCTCATGTCGCCGCATTTGATCCCTGAGCGATCTGCTCAGTGGTCGTTCTGGATCGTGATATGGGTCGGCGCAGCTGTGGCAGCCTTCTTCGGTGTGTTGTTGGGGGCGCCTGTCATCCCACTGCGTGGTGACTACTTGGCCATTGTGACGCTCGGCTTTGGCGAGATTATCCCCATCGTCTTCAAAAATCTCGAGGCGATCCGCATCTACGAGCCGATCAGCGAAATCATAGCTGCTGTCAGCGGCGATCCGTCGCGGGCGAACTGCCTGGTGGGGTGCGAAACACCATTTAATTTCACCAACGGTGTGCTGGGGATTAACCCCATCTCGCGCCCAGTGCTATTTGGCTATGAGTTTCAAACGGGCCAATATCTGCCATGGTATTACCTGATCCTGGCTTTGGTTCTGGTCACGATGTTTTTCATCAACCGTCTGCGCCATAGCCGGATCGGAAGGGCATGGGTAGCGGTGCGGGAGGATGAGCTGGCGGCAGCAGCGATGGGCGTGCCGGTCATCCGCACGCGCTTGGCAGCCTTCCTGGTCGGCGCGATGTTCTCCGGCTTCGCCGGCGTCTTTTACGGCAGCTACGTCTCCTTCATCTCGCCCGACGCCTTCGACTTCTCGATCTCCGTGATTGTGCTTTGCATGGTGATATTGGGCGGGTCGGGCAATTTGATTGGCGTAGTGATCGGCGCGCTGGTGATCAAGATTGCCGACTTGTTGCTGCTCGACCGCCTCCAAGCCGTGCTCTCCGGCTTGTTCAGAGTCACCATCTTCCAGTGGAACCAAGACCCAGGTCTGGAGCGCTTTTTTGAGAGCTTGTTCAACATGACACAATATAAGCTGCTGCTGTTTGGGTTGATCTTGGTGGTGATGATGTTGGCGCGCCCTCGTGGATTGCTGCCCGAAAACATTGTGACGTACTCCACGAAGGAGGGATGAGATGAGTGATCTGTTGCTGGACGCTCAAGGCGTCGTCAAGCGCTTCGGCGGCTTGGTGGCGGTGAACAAAGTGGATTTCAACATCCGCCGCGGGGCGATCGTCGGCCTGATCGGCCCAAACGGCGCCGGCAAGACGACGTTGTTCAACACCATCACTGGCGTGTATAAGCCCGACGGCGGCACGATCTACTTTGACGGTGAATCCATTGCTGGCCTGCGGCCCGATATGGTGCATAGCCGTGGCATCAGCCGCACCTTCCAGAACATCCGCCTCTTCAAAGAAATGAGCGTTTTGGAAAACGTGCTGGTGGGGATGCATGACCGCCTGTCGGAGACGTTGATCGAGTCGTTCTTTCGCACCTCCCGCGTGGAGAAACAGGAGCGCGAGGCTGTTCACAAGGCGCTTCACTTGCTTGACTTCGTGGGGCTGGGTAGGCGTGTGGCAGACCTGCCGGCCAAGAGCTTGCCATATGGCTCGCTGCGGCGGCTGGAAGTCGCCCGTGCGTTGGCCTCGGACCCAAAGCTGTTGCTGCTCGACGAGCCAACCGCCGGCATGAACCCTCAGGAAAAGGCTGCCTTGACCCAACTGGTTCAGCAAGTGCGCGATGAGCTTGGCGTGACCGTGCTGCTGATCGAGCATGACATGAAGGTGGTGATGGGTATCAGCGAGCGTGTGACGGTGCTCGACCACGGCGAGAAAATCGCTGAAGGCACGCCAAAGGAAGTGCAAAACGACCCGCAAGTGATCGAGGCTTATCTCGGCAAGGGGGCCGCCACAGAAGGAGTGTAGCGACATGCCGCTGCTAGAGCTGAAAGACGTCCACACCTACTATGGCAACATTCACGCCCTCAAAGGCGTATCGTTTTCAGTCGAGGAGGGCGAGATCGTCACGTTGATTGGCAGCAACGGCGCCGGCAAGACCACCACCCTGCGCACAATCCAGGGTTTGTTAAAACCACGCCAGGGCTCGATCAAGCTGCGCGGCGAGGAACTCACGCGCCTCGCTTCGCATGAGATAGTCGCGCGCGGCGTCAGCCAGTCGCCAGAAGGCCGCTTGATCTTCCCAGCCATGACAGTGCTGGAAAACTTGGAGCTGGGCGCCTACCAACGCAAGGACCGCGAGAACATCAAGAAGGACATAGAGTATGTGTTCTCGCTCTTCCCGCGCTTGAAGGAACGCATGTATCAGCGCGGCGGCACGCTCTCAGGTGGTGAGCAGCAAATGCTCGCCATCGGACGCGCGCTCATGGCGCGCCCGCGCGTCATGTTGTTGGATGAGCCTTCCATGGGCTTAGCGCCGATCTTGGTGGACCAAATCTTCGAGATCATCAAGACGCTTAACCAGCAGGGGACCACTATCCTCCTCGTCGAGCAGAACGCGCGTCTGGCGTTGCGCATCGCCAATCGCGGCTACGTGTTGGAAACCGGCGAGGTGGTGCTGACCGGCAGCGGCGCCGAGCTGCTCAACAACCCCGCCGTGAAGGCCGCTTATCTCGGCGAGCACTGAAACGCGGGGGATGGATCGCAACCGCAGCGCATCGCTCCACCGCACCCAGGCCTTCTTCACCTCGCGCGCAGCGGACTGGGAGGAGCGGTTTGCGGATGACGCGCCGCAGTTCGAGCGCGCCGTGAGGGAGATGCAGCTCCCCCACGGCGCGCTGGTGTTGGATTTGGGCTGCGGCACGGGACGGGCCATGCCGATGTTGCAGGCCGCGGTCGGCGCTGCCGGCCTTGTGATCGGCTTGGACGCCACCTCGGCGATGCTACTTGAGGCCACGCGCCGGGGACGTCGCCCGGTGGTGTTAGGAGACGTGCTCTGCTTGCCCTTCGCGGATCGCTGCGCAGACGCGATCTTCGCCGCCGGGCTGCTGCCCCACTTGGAGGAGCCGATCGCTGCGTTGGCGGAAATGGCGCGTGTCTCCAAACCCGGCGCAACGTTGGCGCTCTTCCATCCAATTGGCCGAGCTACCTTGGCAGCACGGCATGGCCGCGCGCTGTCCGATGAAGATGTGCTTGCGCCGAAGCGTCTGGCCGACTTGTTGGGGCGCACAGGTTGGCATTTGCACTTCCTCGACGATGCTGCGGAGCGCTATTTGGCACTGGCGCAGCGTCAGGCGTGACTCACTCGTTAGCGTCGGCGTCCATGAGAGTGACAAACCTGCTGCTGGGCCGCTCGATGAGGTCGCCGATCTCTAGCGCGTGCATCAAGCGGTCGCCGGTGGTCTGGATGAAAGTGATGCGCCGCCAGCGCAATGAAGGGATAGGGCGAGGCAGCCGCTGCAACGGCTCAAGCTGATACTTGTAGTACAGCGCCCGCGCGCGGGGATGGTTTGGCTCGTCTGGGAACAGGTCAATCCGCTGCACTAGCTCATGTCCGCGTGTGCGGGCGTATTCGTGGATCGCCCATTTCTCATCGCCGAAGGCCGCTGTGAGGTAAAACGCGAGCACGTCAGGCGTGTATTCCTGCGGGGCATGCACCACCGGGATGCGATACCAGTGGTCCCAGCGGGCGATCTCCAGATCGCGCGGGTTGTTGATCAGGCACACCAAAACGCGATCTTCGGCGTGTAACATTCAGCCTCGCAGCGATTCTATCTTGTGGTTGAGCTCTGTCACCTTGGCTTGCTCGCCGAGCCACCACTCCGGGTCGAGCTGAGCGTTGAGTTCCTCTACAGTCTTGCCTTGTTGCTCCACCCAGGTGTAATACTTCAGGTTGTGCCAGCGGCGGCGGTTATCCGGTGTGCCGTCCTGATACCAGTCGGTTTTCTGGTGGTGCAGGATGCTGCGTATGCGGCAGATCGCCTCGGCCTCGGTGAGTGGGCCGTAGCGTTGGTTCATCCACTGCATCACTGAGCGATAGCGTTCGTTGTTGTCGGTGGCCACTGTGACGATCACGTCTCGGCTGGTGAAGCTGAAATGCTTGGCCGTCTTGATAGCGCCGATCAGATTGCACACGCCGCTGATGCCGAACGTCTCGGCGATGGCAGTGGCGTCTGATTCCTTCACGCCGAAGTGTCGGATGAGCGTCTCGATGCCAACAGGGTCGGTGAACACTTGGGTGATCTTGAGCGCCTCCATGTCGTCAATGCAGGCCAAGCCGTCCATGTTGGTGACGTGGTGTATCCAGGTGACGTGTTTATCGCCGATGCCCTGGATTTCGTGGCTGCCGTAGCCGTTGTTGTATAGGGTGGGACACTGCACTGGCTCTAGGCCGATGACCTTGCAGTGGGGAAAGACCTGCTTCAACCGGTCTCCGGCGGCAATCGTGCCGGCGCTGCCCATCGCACTGCAAAATGCGCTGATGCCGCGCGTGCCCAGCCGAGCGCTCAAGGTGCGCTCCAACTCCACAATGGTGTTGCCGGTGACGTAGTAGTGGAAACGGTAGTTGCCCATCTCGCTGAACTGGTTGAGGATGCGGATGGACTCTGGCTGCTCCCGCGCGAGCCGCTTGCACTCATCGTAAATCTCCTTCACGTTGCTTTCGCTGCCAAAGGTTTTGATGTAAGTGGCACCGTAGTGCTCGATCATCTCAAAGCGCTCGCGGCTCATACCCTCTGGCAGGATCACCATGCTGCGGAAGCCAGCGCGCGGCCCTACCCAGGCGCCGCCGATGCCGTAGTTGCCTGTGCTGGGGAAGACCAAGGTGTGTTTGCCTGGCTCGATCTTGCCAAGAACGTAATGCTCCGCCAAGACAGAGTAGGCTGGGCCGACTTTGTGGCTGCCAGTGGGGAAGTCCTTCGCCACCATCACCACAATGGTGGCGTCCACCCCTGTCACTTCTGCTGGCATGACCAAGTGGTTGATCTCACCTGTGCGCGGGTTGAGCCAGTGGATGTTGAACAAGTTGAGCGGGCTGAGCGGGTCGCTGCTTCGCGCGGCGTCGGCTGCTGCACGAAGGTCGGCCGGTGCGCGGTGGGGATGCAGCATCTCGTCGAATGTCGGGAAGATCACGCTCATGCGTAACACCTAACGCAGGAAGGTTTACGTGAGCTGATGTTATCAGATTCTGCGTTGTTTGAATCCGCGACGCACGTTTGCAAGCGTAGAGCGCCGCGCGCAACGGGCCGGCCACAGCACCCCTGGCGGCGCGCTTCAGGCTGACTCGATCAGCCCCCACGCTTGCATCATCTCCAGCAGCCCAGGTTGGCTGCGCAGCCACACCACCGGGAAGCACAGCGCCTCGATAGCGGCCGAGTAGTACATCCCCTCCGCGTCAGGGGGGATGGGGTCGTAGCTGCCGTTGGCGTTGAGTTGGTAGAGCTTGTGTTCATCACCCTCGGTGTGCAGCTCCCAGTATTCCAACACGCCGGCCCGAGCGAGTTGAGATCGACGCCGCTCGCGCAAATGCGCAGGGGCATTCTGGCGCCACACCAAGACCGCCAGCGCCACCGTGCCGGTCTCGCTGGCGATAAAAGCTGCATCGGGATGCAGCACAACGCCGCCGGCCCGTAGCGCTAGGCCGCAGCCTACCACCTCGCCGGCTTCTGGCGCGAATGCCTCCACTGCCAAGCTCAACAGCTTGACCGCCCACGCTCGCAAGCGGGCAGCCGCTCTGTCGCCACGCGTGGCTTCCATCGCCGGCGATTGTATGAGTGTGGCAGCGCGCTATCATCTGGCCTTAGCCCTTTCATGAGCCTGATGCGCACACTGAGATCGCCTTTGGTAGGCACGCTCGCGCTAGCTGCTGTGCCGACGTTGACCTACGTCGGCATGTTGCTGTGGTATCCCCGCCGCGACCTGCTGATTTTATGGAAGCGCGACTTCAGCGTCGCGCCAGGGGTGGTGGTGGGCATTGCGCTGAGCACGCTGGTCTACGTCGTCTTGGCCGGGCTGTTGCTGGAGCGGGCCGGCAGCCCGTTGGGCCGGCCGCAGCGATGGGCGCTGGCGGGGCTAGTCGTTGCTGGCAGCTTGGCGCTGCAGTGGTTCGTGACTATGGCGACTGAGCCGGCTGTGTTGGCCGGCCTCGCGCGCCGCACGTTCTCCTGGGCGACCGGCGGCTACTGGACCGTCGGCGCAGGGGTGACGGATGTGCGCGAGTTTCTCGCGCAGTACGTGGAGCGCGCGCCGTCGTATCCGGTGCACGTATCCCGACATCCGCCCGCGCTGGCGTTGATCTTCACACTTGGCACTGCGCTGTTTTCGCTGCTCCCCGGCGTCGCAGAGACGGTTGCGGGTTGGCTGCGCCCGCATAGCTGCTTGAGCTGGCTGCGCACCGACGCGCCCGCCCCGATGGTGGCCGGCGCGGCCTTGGGCATAGCCGTCGAGGTTTTGGCAGCAATGGCAGCCATGCTCCCGCTCTTCGTGTGGGTGCGCCGTCTCGCTGGTGAGCGTGCGGCGGCTTGGGCAGTGGCGCTTTATCCGCTCATGCCTGGCTTCAGCATGTGGGTGTCGCAATTCGACCGCGGCGTGGCGCTGGCAACGCCAGCCGTCCTGTATTGCTGCGAGCGGTGGGTGGCCGAGCGACGGCTGCGCTTTGCTTTCCTGGCCGGCTTGAGCTTCTCGGTGGCAACGTTTGTGACCTTCGGCGCTGTGCCGATCGCGCTGATGGCGGTGATCTACACCCTGTTGCGCGGGTGGCAGTTGCGGCTAGGCTGGAGCATGGACATGCTGCGCGCGTGGGTTGCTGCCGGCCTCGTGGCATTGCTGGGAAGCACCACGATTTGGGCGGCCGCGTATGGCTGGGCTGGCTTGGATGTGTTTGCTCTTTATCGCGTCGTGTTTGCCAGTCACCTCGGCATTGAGTTCCCGTTTTGGCCGTTTGTCTTTTGGCATCCGTGGGACATGCTGACAATGATCGGGCTGCCGATTGGTGTGGTGGCGCTATTGGCTAGCTGGCGGCGTGCCTTGCCACTGGGGGCAGCGTTCACGATCACGCTGGTGGTGCTCTCGCTTGCGCATGTGGCCCGCGCTGAGACCGGCCGGGTGTGGATGTACTTTGGGCCGCTCGGCGTGGCTGCTGCGGCTGTCGTGTGCACGACCTGGCCGCGCTGGGGGCGGGCTGCGCTCTTGGTGTTGCTCAGTCTGCAACTGACGGTGCAGGCAGCGGTGCTGCGCGTGTTGGTGGACTACGGCTACATGCCGGAGTCGCTGCCCAGCGCTGCAATCCCGCCCGATGCAATTGCTGTGGATACGCGCTTTGGCGCGGATGGCCACATCGCGCTGCTAGCCTACCAGCTCCCAACGCTAGAGCGTGGCCGGGAAGGGCACATCGTTCTGTTTTGGCAGCGGATGTCCGAGCGCCCTATTCCAACTGCCTACAAGGGCTTCGTACACGTCGCCACGGATGAGAGCGATCAGACGCGCGTTGCACAGCACGACGAGATGCCGATGCGCTCGCAATTTCCCACCACGTGTTGGCAGCTTGGTCAGGTGGTGCGCGACGAGATGCCGCTCCGCGTTGCCTCTGATGCAGCGCCGGGTGCATATCCCGTCTTTGTGGGCCTCTACGACTACTGGACCGGTCAGCGCCCGCCTACCTTCGCCTCGCCACCTGCTCGGCAACTGCACGGGTCCGTGCTGTTGCCCACGATGGCGGTGGTGCGCTGAGCGGATTCGCTAGCGAGCCGCCGCCTTGGGTAGGCGTGCATGGTTCAGCGTGTGGTGTTCTTGCAGGCTGCGCACTTGAAAGTCTTTGGTGCGCAGCACCCGGATCGCTTGGACGGCGGCCATCGCTGCGCTAAGGGTGGTGAGCAGCGGCACTTTGTGTTGGATCGCCGCTGCGCGGATGAGCTGGCCGTCGCTATAGGCGCGGCGGCCGAGCGGTGTGCTGATCACCAGTTGCACTTCACCTGCCGCGATCTTGTCCACCACATGCGGCGACCCTTCGCTGACTTTGTTGACCACACTGACCGACAACCCGACGTGCTTGAGCCACTCCGCTGTGCCGCGCGTGGCCAAGATGGAGAAGCCAAGCTGCTGCAAGTCGCGCGCGATTTTGGTGATTGCGCCCTTGTCGAAGTTGTTGACGCTGATCAGCACGGAGCCGCGCAATGGCAGGGCGTTGCTGGCGGCCATCTCCGCTTTGGCGAAGGCGTGGCCGAAGGTGGAGGCGTGGCCCATCACCTCGCCGGTGCTGCGCATCTCCGGCCCCAGCCGCACGAACGCGCCGGGGAACTTGTCGAACGGCAGCACCACCTCCTTCACGAAGAAGCCATCCAGCTTAGGCTCTTCGGTGAATCCGATCTCATCTAGCGTTTGACCGACAGCGACGCGCGCGGCGATCTTGGCCAATGGCACGCCGGTGGCTTTGCTGACAAACGGGGTGGTGCGGCTGGCGCGCGGGTTGACTTCCAGCACGTACACCACCTCATCCTTGATGGCGAGCTGCACGTTCATCAGCCCTTTCACCTCCAGCCTGAGGCCGATCCGCTCGACGTAGTCGCGCACGATGTTCAGGTGGTATTCGCTCACCTTGAACGGCGGCAACACGCAGGCGCTATCGCCGCTGTGCACGCCAGCCTCCTCGATGTGCTGCATGATGCCGCCGATGGTCACGCGCCGGCCATCGCACACAGCGTCCACGTCAATCTCGAATGCATCCTCCAGGTAGCGGTCAATCAGAACTGGCGCGGTCGGCGAGACGCGGGTGGCCTCGGTGACGTATTCGCGCAACTCGTCATCGTCATACACGATCCCCATCGCGCGGCCGCCCAGCACATACGATGGCCGCACGAGCACGGGGTAGCCAATGGCGCGCGCCACGGCTTGTGCCTGCTCGATGGAAAGTGCTGTCCCGTTGTCCGGCTGAGGGATGTCGAGCTCGCGCAGCACTTCGGCAAACAGGTGGCGGTCCTCGGCAAGCGCAATGGCGCGCGGTGGCGTGCCCCAGATCGGCACCCCGTAAGCTTCGAGCTGTTGTGCGAGATTGAGCGGCGTTTGGCCGCCGAACTGCACCAGCACCGGCACAGGCACTCGCCCGCCGTCGGACTCTAGCTCCCAGACGTTCAACACGTGCTCCAGCGTGAGCGGCTCGAAGTAGAGACGATCAGCAGTGTCGTAATCGGTGCTAACCGTCTCCGGGTTGCAGTTGATCATGATTGTCTCGAAGCCCAGCTCGCGCAGGGCGTAACAAGCATGCACGCAGCAGTAGTCGAACTCGATCCCCTGGCCGATGCGGTTGGGTCCGCTGCCGAGGATGATCACCTTGGGACGCTCGAACTGCGGCTGGCTCTCGTCGAAGCCGTCGTAGGTGCTGTAAAGGTATGGCGTGTGGCTCTCGAACTCAGCAGCGCAGGTGTCCACGCGGTAAAAGGCGGGCACAATGCCCAATGTGCTGCGTTTGTGGCGCACGGCGAGCGCTGTGGTGGGGGAGCGCAGCAGTTGCGCGATGCGGGCATCGCCGAAGCCGTGTTGCTTTGCGCGCAGCAGCAGCTCAGCGGGCAGCGTATCCAGTGTGTGGCTGGCAAGTTCGCGCTCGGTGTCGAGCAATTCCACGAATTGGTGGATGAACCACGGGTCGTAGCCGGTTAGCTCGTGCACGCGCTGTGGCGACATCCCGCATCGCAGTGCCTCGAAAGTGTAGAACAA
Organism: uncultured Anaerolineae bacterium; assembly: GCA_938028725.1. GTDB lineage: Bacteria > Chloroflexota > Anaerolineae > J036 > Brachytrichaceae > CALIMH01. The sequence goes on from CALIMH010000010.1 coordinate 76,289, forward strand.
GCGCTGCGCTGTTGGAATCGCAAGCTGGGCCTCGGTGATCGGGGCGCTATCTGCAACGAAGCCCGTCTTGCCGATCTCCAAGCTTTGCACAGCTTTGTGCAGTGCCTCTTTGAATGTGCGCCCAATGGCCATTGCCTCGCCGACGCTTTTCATTTGTGGGCCGAGCGTGGCGTCAGCGCCGGGGAATTTCTCGAAGGCCCAGCGCGGATATTTCACCACCACGTAGTCCAGTGATGGCTCAAACGAGGCGGGCGTTTTGCGGGTGATGTCGTTGGGGATCTCGTCGAGCGTGTAGCCGATGGCTAGCAGCGCGGCGATCTTGGCGATGGGGAAGCCGGTGGCCTTGCTGGCCAAGGCGGAGGAGCGCGAGACGCGCGGGTTCATCTCGATCACCAGCGCTTCGCCTGTGCGAGGGTTGACGGCGAATTGGACGTTGCTGCCGCCGGTCTCTACACCCACCGCGCGCATGACGACGCGGGCCATGTCGCGCAAGCGTTGCATCTCCTTGTCGGTGAGCGTCATGGCTGGCGCTACGGTGATGCTATCACCTGTGTGAATGCCCATCGGGTCGAGGTTTTCGATGGAGCAGACCACCACGAAGTTGTCGTTGCGGTCGCGCATCACTTCCAGCTCGTATTCCTTCCAGCCCAGCACGCTTTGCTCAATCAACACTTCGTGCACGGGGCTTTCGCGCAGCCCGCGCGCGCAGCGCTCGCGCAGCTCATCAGCGTTGTGCGCCACACCGCCGCCGCTGCCGCCCAATGTGAACGAGGGCCGAATCAGCACGGGGTAGCCGATCTGCTCGGCCAGCGCCAGCGCCTGCTCCACTGTGCGCACGGTTTCGCCTTTGGGGCAACGCAGGCCATGTGACTCTATGGTTGCTTTGAAGAGCTGGCGATCTTCTGCAATGCGGATCGCGCGCGTGTTAGCGCCGATCAACTGCACGCCGTAGCGCTCCAGCACGCCGTGTTCTTCTAAAGCCACAGCTAAGTTGAGCGCTGTTTGCGCGCCGACTGTCGGCAGCAGCGCGTCGGGGCGCTCGCGGGCGATCACCTTTTCCAGTATCTCGACAGTGAGCGGCTCGACGTAGGTGGCGTCGGCGAACTCCGGGTCCGTCATGATGGTGGCTGGGTTGGAGTTGACCAACACCACGCGATAGCCCTCTCGGCGCAGCACTTTGCAGGCCTGAGTGCCGGAGTAGTCGAACTCGCATGCCTGCCCGATCACGATTGGGCCTGAACCGATGACCAAGATCGAGTGGATGTCTGTTCGCTTAGGCACGTTGGCATTCAATGTTACTGCCTTTCAGATGGCGCTGCCGTCCAATGCCTGTGCCATAATCGCGCTCGCTATGGATGAGCTGCAAGCTATCGCCGCGGAGGTGCGTGCCTGTCAGCGATGTGCGCTGGCCGCAAGCCGCAAACATGCTGTGCCTGGCGAAGGCCCAGCCGACGCCGAGATCATGCTGATCGGCGAAGGTCCCGGCTTTCACGAGGATCAGCAAGGGCGGCCGTTTGTAGGCCCATCAGGTCAATTTTTGAACGAGCTATTGGCCAGCGCCGGCTATCGGCGTGAGCAGGTGTTCATCGCCAATGTGGTGAAGTGCCGCCCGCCTGGCAACCGCGACCCGTTGCCGGAGGAGATTGCGGCGTGCGATGAATACCTGGAGCGGCAAATTCGGGCGATCAACCCCAAGGTGATCGTCACACTCGGGCGCTACTCGATGGCGAAGTTCTTCTCCGGCGCCAAGATCAGCGCGATCCACGGCAAGGCGCGCCGTGTGAACGGCCGTGTGGTTGTGGCGATGTATCACCCGGCGGCAGCGCTGCACCAGCCAGCCCTGCGCGAGGCGGTCGAGGAGGACTTTCGGCGGCTGCCGGAGATCATCCGCCAAGCAGCGCAAGAGGCTGAGGCTGACCCGCCTTCTGGCGCGGCGAGCGGCGGCGAACAGCTCAGCCTGTTTTAGCTAGCAACCCATGCGCCCCTGGTTGTTAGCGGCCAGGCCGCGCACGCTGCCGGCTTCGATAGCGCCGGTCTTGGTTGGGACGGCGCTCGCCGTGCGCGTCGGCCACTTCCAGTGGCCGGTGTTCTTGGCCACCCTGTTGGCCGCAGTGCTGCTGCAGGTGGGCGCGAACTACGCCAACGACGTGTTCGATTTCCTCAAAGGCGCGGACGCCCAGCGCCAAGGCCCCCTGCGTGTCACCCAGAGCGGCTTGCTCAGCCCGCGCCAAATGTTGGCCGGCACTGCGCTAGTGTTCGTCCTGGCTGCGCTGGTGGGCTTGTATCTGGTTGAGGTAGGGGGAGTGCCGATTTTGATGGTCGGTGCGCTGTCTATCCTCTCTGCCGTGGCCTACACTGCCGAGCCGTTTGCCTTGGCTTATCGTGGCTTGGGCGATGTGTTTGCGTTTGTGTTCTTTGGACTGGTGGCCGTCGGTGGGACGTACTACCTGCAAACCTTGCACCTGGACGTGCTGGCGCTGGTTGTGGCGATCCCGCCAGCTTGCTTGGTGACCAACATCCTGGTTGTGAACAACCTGCGCGACCTGGACACAGACCGCGCCGTCGGCAAGCGCACGCTGGCCACCCGCATCGGCGATCGCGCCAGCCGACTGCAATACACCGCGCTCTTCATGGTGGCGATGGGGACGCCGGCGGTAGTGTGGGCGAGTGGCGCATTAGGGCCTGGTGTGATGGTGAGCTGGCTCTCTCTGCCGGTTGGCGTGCGCTTGCTGCGCGACTTTTGGGCCGCCCCCCGCAGCGCTGCGCTGAACCCCATCCTCGCCCGCACTGCGCAATTCCAATTGCTGTTTTGCGCGCTCTTCGCGCTTGGCATCGGCTTGGCACGTTGAGCTGTCAGCCTCATGCCCTGCGGTCTGCTGCGCTGCAGCTGCTGCGTCTGTCACATTGCTGGTGTAGTGCTCCCGCTGGTCGGCAACATGATGGCGGTGCTTGGCGGGTTGTAGCTGCGCGCTCAAGGAGGAATCGCTACGCCGATCGCGCTTAAGCTGTCTGCTGTTGATGCCGAGCCTCATGGACGCCTGCAACATGGGTAGGCGCGTGGCTCACGTCGTTGGTGGCACAGTTGGGCGTGCGGGTGGTGGTGACCGATGACTGGGCCAGCTACCGCGCGTTGGCCGAACAGAGCGGAGTGGCATGCTGGTTTCGTGTGCAGCGCGCCGGGTGCGACAAGCATGCGACGAGAAAATGAGGCCATCCTGCGTCTGTGGTGCGAGCGCTTGACACCTGGTTGAGCAGCGTTTACAATCGAGTTTAGTTTGGCTTAAATTTGGCTTTATGGGTAGTGCAAAAAAGTTGGCAGAGCGGGCCCATCAAGAGCCTGACCTCAATTTGAACGACACCGCACTGCATTACCTCGACACCATTTACCGACTTTCTGAGCGTCACGGCTCTGCAAGCACCACAGAAATCGCAGCCCAGCTCGGCGTCACGCCGTCGGGGGCGAGCATCATGCTGAAACGCTTGGCCGAGCGCGGGTTGGTGCAGCTCACGCCCTATCGCGGCGCAGTGCTCACTGAGCATGGGCGGCGCATCGCGCTGCGCACTATCCGTCGCCATCGCTTGTTAGAGGCGTTCCTGTATCACGTCATGGGCTTTGCTTGGCATGAAGTAGACGAACACGCGCACGCGCTGGAGACGGTGATCAACGAGCGCTTCGAGGACCGCATGGATGAGATGCTCGGCCATCCCTTGCGCTGCCCGCATGGCCACTTGATCCCCAGCAAAACGGGCGAAATGCCTGTAGTGAACGACGTGCCTCTGCTGTCTTTGCCGCTCCACACACGCAGCGTTGTGCGCTGCATAGACACCAGCCGCGATGACTGGCTGGAATATCTTGGCGCGCAAGGATTGATGCCCGGCTGCCAACTTCAGGTGGTCGAGGTGGCGCCCTACAACGGCCCTGTCACCTTGCGCACCGACGCGGGTGAGACAATCTCCCTAGGGCGCAATATGGCGGAGCTAATCTTGGTTGAGCCACTTTAGCTTCCTGCCTTAAGTAGGCAACGTCACGTCGCCTTGTTTTATCACTCCAGACCCATCGAGGAGATGTTCGGCGTATGAGCTTTGGCTCTTTTGGTGTGTTCAGTCTAGCGGGCTGGGCGCTGTTGCTCGCCTTGTTGATCTACGTGTATGTAGTGGGCACCCAGCGCTCGCGTGGCCGCTCAGTGAAGTTCTCGTTGGCTGTGATCACGTTGCTGTTAGGGGGCGGGGTGGTGTTGAACGCCTTGGGTGCGGGCCTTGTTTTCATCCCGCCCCAAGAGCGCGGCTTGGTGATCAACCTCTTCGTGGGGTTGCGCGCGCCTGTGTTGACGCCCGGCGTGCACTTTGTGTTGCCCTTTGTGGAGAGCGTCCAGCGCTTTTCCATCGGCCAGCAAACCTATACCATGTCCAAGACGGCCAGCGAAGGGGCAGTGATCCCAGATGACGCGGTGACAGCGCGCACAGCCGATGGCCAAGAGGTGTTCATTGACGCCACCGTGACCTACCAGGTGGATCCAGACAATGTCGCCTTGCTGTTTGTCCGCTGGCAAGATCGCTACCGCGACGAGTTGGTGCGCCCTCAGGCGCGCAGCATCATCTACAACCGTGTGGCGGAGTATCGTGTGGAGGAGGTGTATAGCACGCGCCGCGACGAGCTCCAGGTGCGCATCGGCGAGGACTTGCGCACCACGTTCAGGGAAAACGGATTGCTGCTCACCAGCTTTGCCTTGCGTAACATCACGTTCAATCAGGAGTATGCCAACTCGATTGAGCAGAAGCAGATTGCGCAACAAAATGCTGAGCGCGCGCGGTTCCTCGTGGAGCAGGAGCGCCAAGAAGCCGAGCGCATCCGCGTGCAAGCGCAAGGCAAAGCCGACGCTGCTATCACCCTTGCCCGCGCCGAGGCCGAGGCCCAGTTGATCCGCGCCAAGGCTGAAGCTGAAGCGCTGGCGCTAATTGGCGAGCAGCTCAAGAGCAATCCCAACCTGCTCACCTATCGCTACGTCGAGAAACTTTCGCCCAACGTGCAAGCCATCTTCCTGCCTTCCAATCAACCCTTCCTACTTGACCCGGCGCAGTTCATCGGCCCTCGGGCGGGCCAGACAGACGCGCCCACCAACGCAACGCCGACGCCCTGAGTCGCGGTTCACGCCATGAAGCTGGCCACTTTCCTCCATCGCGGCACTGTCAAGAGCGGAGCGCTCACTGAGCGCGGCATCGTGGACTTGTCGGCGATTGGCGATGTGCTCACGCTGCTAGCCGACCCTGAGAGCCGCGGGGCTGCCGAGAGCGCCATTGCTACGGCCACTGTGTTCATCCCCTTGGATGAGGTGCGCTTGGTAGCGCCACTTCAGCCGCGCGCCATTATCGGCATCGGGCTAAATTATCTGGACCACGTGCGCGAGACCGGCGCGAAGTTGCCTGAGCGGCCGGTGGTGTTCGCCAAGTTCCCCAACGCTGTCGCCGGGCCTGGCGATGTGATCACCTGGTGCGCCGACGCCACCCAGCAGGTGGACTACGAGGCGGAGCTTGGTGTCATCATCGGACGAGCGTGCTACCGCGTCGCTAAGGATGAGGCCCTGCGCTACGTCGGCGGCTACACGTGCGTGAACGACCTCAGCGCCCGCGACCTTCAGCTCGGCGACAGTGGTAAGCAGTGGACGCTCGGCAAAACGCTGGATGGCTTTTGCCCTATTGGGCCTGTGGTGGTGACTGCCGACGCGATCCCCGACCCGCAGCAGCTTGAGATTCGTTGCATGCTGAACGGCGCGCTGGTGCAGCACTCTAACACTTCTAAGATGATCTTCGATGTGGCGACGTTGATTGCGCACCTCAGCCAATTCATCACGCTGAGGCCCGGTGATCTGATCGCCACCGGCACGCCAGCCGGGGTGGGCATGAGCCGCAAACCTCCGCGCTGGTTGCAAGATGGCGACGTGTGCACAGTGGAGATCGCTGGCATCGGCGCGCTCACCAACACCATGCGCGTCATCGCTTAAGCAGCAAATTGGTGAGCAGCGTGAGCGTGGCGCGACGCAAGCGCTGCTCTCCCTATAATCGCAGTTGTGCTGTCGAAGCCTCGCCGACCCACCGATCTACGCAATGTGCGTGCTCAGTTGGACCGCGCGTTGTTGCGATGGGTGCTGTTGATGTTGGTGGTGGTCGGCGCTGCGCTGGTGGTGTTGTCCTACGGCAGCGTTGAAATGGGTCTGGCAGCGTTACTCTGCCTTCTGGCAGGCGCTGGGTTGGTTGCGTTGCTATGGGGATTGTTCGGGCTGATCGGGCATTGGGCGAGCAAGTAAGCCACCCCCGCCGTCGCGTCGCGCGGTTGATGCGGATGGTGCGCTGGTTCGTTGGGTTGCTCAGCGCAGCCTCGATCGCGGCGTGTACGGGTGGTGAGCTGCGCGACCGGCTGCTCAATCGCGCCTCGCAGCCAGTGCCTTCCACGCTCCCCCCGCGCGTTCAGGCTGCTTTGCGCGACTTCGACTTTGCCGTCCGTCAGCTTGAGACCTCCTATCTGGATGCCCACAAACTCGACGACCGTTGGCGCGCGGTTGTGTCCGATGCTCGCCGGCAGCTCAGTCAAGCAAGCGAGGAAGAGGTCAACACAGCGCTGTTCCAGAGCATCGCCTCAATTGTGAGCCCGCTGGAAGACGACAGCCTGGCCGTCCTGCCGCCGGCTGGTGTGCAAACGTCCGGTCGCTTTGGCGGCATCGGCATCCTGGTGGACTTGCCGCGCCCCGGGAAAGACCGCGTGCTGGTGCTCAGCGTGTATCCCGACTCGCCCGCTGAGCGCGCCGGCATCAAGCCGCACGATGCCATCATCGCCGTGAATGGCGAGCTGGTGCGCGCCGAGGACGGGCCGGCGGTGATCAGTCGCCTGCGCGGTGAGCCCGGTACCACTGTCACCGTGACGGTGCGCACGCCGTCACGGCCGGCGCGCCAGCGCGACGTGCGCATCACGCGCCAGGTGATCGAGCCTGTGGTGCACACCCACTACGAGCGGCTGCCCGACATGAACATCGGCTACATCGCGCCCAGCGCTGGTGACGCAAACGCGATGTTTGGCGAGGTGGCGGCGGCACTGCGCCGCCTGCATGAGGCCGGCGAGCTGAGCGGTTTGATCCTCGACCTGCGCGTGGTCCGCAGTGAGGAGTTTCCCTTGGAGGAGATGCTCTCCCTATTCGTGAACGGTCCGATCGGGAGTGTGCGCACCTCGGAGGCAGCCACTGGTGGCTTCAATCCCTTTGCGCTGCGCCGTTCGCCGCCCACGCTCAACGTGCGAGGGGTGGGCATTGCTGGTTCACAGCAGTTGCCGCTCGCAGTGATGGTGAGCGAGCACACCGTCGGGCCTGTGGAGGCCTTTGTGGGTCTCTTGCAAGACGCCGGCCGCGCGCGCGTGGTGGGCACGCCGACGCCGGGCAACTTCGCGCGCCTCACCACGATCACGCTGCCGTCTTCGCGTGTGCGGCTGCGCATCCCCAGCGGCGACTACATCGGCTTGCGCAACAACTCTTGGCGTGGCCGAGGGGTGCAGCCGGACGCGCGCTCGCCGCTCGATTGGGAGAGCTTCACGGCAGAGGATGATGCGCACCTCCCCCTAGCGATCCAAGCGCTGCAGCCACAACCCTGAGCGCATCGGCGAGTCAGCGCCGGCTGCGGCTCTATGGGATGTGTGGCCGGCGCAGGGGCATGCGCCGATCCGCCCACCCATCGGCTCGTCTCGTTACAATCGCCGCTGGCATACCACGCTATGGCCGAGCTTTCACCTATCGCCTCTGTTGTGCTGGATATTCCCGTCAAGACCTACGACGTGGACTTTGCCCAGATTGTGCACAACGCTGTGTATATCCGATGGCTAGAAGACCTGCGCACAGCATTAATGGAGCGGCATTGTCCACTGGCAAACTGGATGCAGCGCGACCTGATGCCGGTGCTCCTGGAGACCCACATTCGCTACCGGCGTGCGATTCGCCTCTTTGAGTCGGTGCGCGGCGAGATGCACCTGTTGCGCTTCGGGCCGGTGCGCTGGGAACTGGGCGCTTCCTTCAGCGTAGCAGGTGAGAAGCGCGCTGAGGCGACGCAAATCGGTTGCTTCATCAGCCTGCATACCCACCGCGCTGTCCCTATCCCAGCCGACTTGCGCCGCATGTTCCAACCTGCCTGAATGCTGCCATGCGCGTCTTGCTGATCGGCCATCCTGTCGCACATAGCAAAAGCCCGCTGATGCAAAACGCAGCTTTTGAAGCGCTTGGCCTGGTCGCGTGGCGCTACGAGCTGTGCGACACGCCGCTGGAGAACCTGGCAGAGCGCATTGCCTTCCTGCGCCATCAATCAGACATCGCCGGCGCCAACGTGACCATTCCTCATAAGCAGGCAGTGCTGCCGTTGCTGGATGCCCTCTCACCCGCTGCCCAGAGCATTGGTGCGGTGAACACCATCTTCAAGCGGGGTGGGGCGCTAATCGGCGACAACACCGATTGGCTTGGTTTTCTCGCTGACCTTGAGCATCATGGCGTGAACGTTGGCTTCGACACACGCGCGCTGGTGCTTGGTGCAGGAGGCAGCGCGCGTGCTGTGGCCTATGCGCTGTGTGAGCGTGGCGCCCGCGTTTGGTTGCATAACCGCACCCACGCGCGTGCCCAAGCGCTCGCCGAGGCAATGGGCAGTCAGGTGCAGGTGTGCAGCTCGCTCAGCGATGTGGTCGGTGAGGTTGCGTTGGTGGTGAACTGCACTTCGCTGGGGATGTGGCCGCGCACGGATGAGTCGCCGTGGGACGAGCGCGTGCCCATGCCGCGGGGTGCTGTGCTCTACGACTTGGTGTACAACCCCCCGCGCACCCGCCTGATGCAGCAAGCCGAGCAAGCTGGCCTGCGCGCCATCAACGGGCTGGGCATGTTGGCTGAGCAAGGCGCAGCCGCCTTCGCATTGTGGACGGGCGTGCCGGCAGCGCGCGTCTCCAGTATCATGCGACATGTCTTAGCTAGCCATGCTTAGGTTCCTCACCGCCGGCGAGTCGCACGGCCCAGAGATCACTGCAATTTTGGAGGGTATGCCTGCCGGCGTGCCGATCAGCGCCGACCAGATCGATCACGACCTGGCCCGCCGACAGCGCGGCTACGGCAGCGGCGGGCGCATGAAGATTGAGCGCGATCACGTCCGCATCACGGCTGGTGTGATGGCCGGGCGCACAACCGGCGCCCCGATCGCGTTGGTCGTGCGCAATCTGGACTACGAGAAGTGGCGCGACCGCGACATCGAGCCGATGACTATCCCGCGCCCCGGCCACGCCGACCTCACCGGCGCTGTGAAGTATGGCTACCGCGAGCTGCGCTTGGCGCTGGAGCGCGCATCCGCCCGCGAGACAACCATGCGCGTGGCCGTCGGTGCCGTCTGCCGCGCCTTCCTAGCCGAGTTCGGCATTGCGGTAGGCGGTTACGTAGTCAGCATTGGCGACGTCGCGCTGCCAGAGCGCCTGCGCGCCACATCACCTTCGCCGGAGGTCTATCGCGAGCGTTTTGCTCGCGCGGAGGAAAGCGATGTGCGCTGCTACGACGCTGCCACTGCTGAAGCCATGCGCGCCCGCATCCGCATGACCATGGACCAGCGCGACACGCTCGGCGGCGTGATCGAGGTGGCTGCGCTCGGACTGCCCCCAGGCCTAGGCAGCCACGTGCACTGGGATCGCCGGCTGAGCGCGCGCTTGGCCCAGGCGGTGATGAGCATTCACGCCGTCAAAGGGGTGGAGATCGGCGACGGCTTCGCCGAGGCGCTGCTGCCAGGCACGCGTGCCCAGGACGAGCTTTACCTGGACGGCACGGCGATCCGTCAACGCACCAACCACGCCGGCGGCTTGGAGGGCGGCATCACCAACGGCGCGCCGCTCGTGCTCCGCGCTGCGCTGAAGCCGATCGCCACCACACTCAACCCGCTCAACTCGGTGGACCTGGCCAGCGGGGCGGAGGTGAAGACGCGCTACGAGCGCAGCGATTTCTGTCAAGTGCCGCGTGCTGTGCCCATCGTCGAGGCGATGGTGTGCTTCGTGCTAGCCGATGCGCTCATCGAGAAGCTGGGCGGTGACTCGCTTGAGGAGATGCGCGGCCGCTTTGCAGCATTGCGTCGGCTTCGGCTGGAGGATTTGCCGGTGGACAACGTCCCCTGGCGCTTCGGCTACCAAGACGCATGAGCAACTGCTTTGCCCCCCGCAGCTTGGTCATTGCCGGCTTCATGGGCGTCGGCAAAAGCACGGTCGGCCGGCTGTGCGCTCAGCAGCTTGGCCTGGGGTTTGTGGATACCGACGCCGAGATCGCACGCCGTGAGGGCATGAGCGTGCGGCAAATTTTCGAGCGCCACGGCGAGCCTTACTTCCGCGAGCGCGAAGCCGCCTTGGCCGCTGAGCTATCCGAAGGTCCGGCTCGCGTGATCGCCACCGGCGGCGGTATGGTGCTCAACGACGCCATTCGCCGGCGCTGGTTGCGCTCGGCGCTAACGGTGCAGCTCACTGCTACGCCAGCGGCGCTGTTGCGCCGGTTGGGGGCAAACGCCGCTGCGGAGCGCCCACTGCTGCGCGGCGATGACTTGCGCCAGCGCATAGCTGAACTGTTGCGCGAGCGTGCCCCAAAATACGCCGAGCTGCACTACCATCTGGACACCACCTCGCTCAACCCCGCCGAGGTAGCAGCGCAGCTCGTCCGGCTGTATCGCGCCGAGCAAGCGCGCATCCACGTGTGCGTTGAGCCGGAATACGACGTGGTGATCGGCAGCGGACTGCTCGACCACCTCGGCGCGATGTTGGCCGGCCGCGGCTTCGCTTCAACCGCTGCGGTTGTCGCCGATGCGCACGTGATGCCGCTGTTCGGCAAGCGCGTGGAAGCGTCGCTGCGACAGGCTGGCTTCCATGTGACGCTGCACACCATGCCGGCCGGCGAGGCCCACAAAAATCTGGCCTCCGTTGAGGCCATCTACGCTGCGTTCAGTGATGCCGGCCTGGAGCGCCGCAGCGTGGTGATCGCGCTGGGCGGCGGCGTCGTTGGCGACACGGCTGGCTTTGCAGCTGCCACTTACCTGCGCGGCGTGCCGTTGGTTCAAGTGCCGACCACCTTGCTCGCCATGGCCGATTCCAGCATTGGCGGCAAGACTGGCGTGGACACCCCCTTCGGCAAGAACCTGGTCGGCGCGTTTAAGCAGCCTGAGCTCGTGGTGATTGACCTAGAGGCACTGCGCACACTCCCCATGCGTGAGCTGCGCAGCGGTTTGGCAGAGGTGATCAAAGCCGCGCTGATCGCCGGTGGCGAGCCGTTTGCGCGCCTGCAAGCGCTGCTTGCTCGCAGCCCGCTGGCCGACCTGCCCGACGACGCACCCGCTTTGGCGCGCTGGCAGGTGGACGATCTGATGCCGCTGCTGCACGACGCTATCCAACTCAAGCGCCGAGTGGTGGAGGCCGACCCGCACGAGGTCACCGGCGCGCGCGCGGTGCTCAACCTAGGCCATACCTTTGGCCACGCTATCGAGGCTTGGAGCAGCTTTCGGCTGCGCCACGGCGAGGCGATCGCGCTGGGCCTGATGTGCGCTGCACGTTTGTCAGAGCAACTCGGCCACAGCACCCCCTCGCTCACCCAGACCGTGGTCGCGCTGTTGCGCGCCGTCGGCCTGCCGGTTGATCTTTGCCAAGCTCGCGCTTATCTCGGCGATCTATCGTTCGACACAGAAGCCGTGTGGCGTTACATGCAAAGCGACAAGAAGAAGGCCGACCGCACGCTGCGCTTTGTGCTGCTTCGCCAACCCGGTGATGTGCGGGTTGAGGCCGTCCCCGAAGCAGAGGCGCGCGCGGCGCTGAGCGCGGTAACGTCGGCGCATCCAACAGCAAAGGGTTGAGCAATGGCAATTGCTGCGGTTGATCTGATAGCGCAAAACCTATGTCGCGTGAGGGAGCGCATTGCAGAGGCCGCCCTGCGCGCTGGTCGCGCACCGGAAGAGGTGTTGTTGGTAGCAGTCTCGAAGACGTTCGATGCTGCTAGTGTCCGCGCTGCATGGGAGGCGGGGCAGCGCGACTTTGGCGAGAACTACGTGGAGGAGGCCCAGGCCAAGATGGCAGCGTTGGCCAAGCTGCCAGAGTTGCGCTGGCACATGATCGGCCACGTGCAATCGCGCAAGGCGCGCGACGTCGCTGGCCACTTTTGGCTGGTGCACTCCGTAGATTCACTGCGGTTGGCGCGCAAGCTGAGCGAGCGCCTGCCTGCCGGTGCGACCCAGGACATCCTGCTGGAGTGCAACGTGAGTGGCGAGACGAGCAAGAGCGGCTTTGCACTGGCCAATTGGCCGCGCGATCCCGGTTGCTTCGCCGCGTTCGCAGCCGACGTGGGCGCGATAATGGCCTTGCCCGGGTTGCGCCTGCGCGGCTTGATGACCATGGCCCCGCTGGTGCATCACCCCGACGAGGCCCGGCCGATCTTCGCGCGGTTGCGCGCGCTGCGGGCAGCGTTGCAGGACCGCTTCCCTGAGGCGCCGGCCGAGACGTGGGCGCACCTCTCCATGGGCATGAGCGACGACTTCGAGGCCGCGATTGCAGAAGGTGCTACCATTGTGCGCATCGGGCGCGCGATCTTTGGCACAAGGAGCTAAGCCTTGTCGGTGTTTCGCCAAGCGCTGGGAGCTGCCTTCGAGCAGATGCATCCCACCCTGCAATTGCACTATGACCCGCCCGCCGATGCCACAGTGACGCTGCGCGGCGTCATGGAGACGTGGAACCGCTTCCCGCTGTTGCGCTTGGCCCTGCCCTTTGCGCCACTCAACGCCGCCCGTGTTGAAGTGGTGGTGCGCAACCGTGTGCGACACATCGCCGATGGCGTGCCGGCCTATGAGTGGCAGCGCGAGTTTCGCTACCCCGGCCACGTGTTGAGCAGCCACACGCTCACCCGCTTATCCCCCCTACATCCGCGCGACCACGTGATGGACTGCTTCCCTCCGCCGTTTGCCACCGCCATCGAGCTGGGCTTGAGCTTAGCGGAGGGAGGCGCAGTGCTTGTACAACAGTCCACCTCGTATCAGTATGCCTTGCTGGGCCGCCGGCAGCTGCGCTTGCCGGCGCCGTTGCAAGTGCGCGTGTTGGCGTTGGAGCGCACGGTCGGTGAACACGAGATCGAGACCGAGGTGACAATCAGCCATGTGGGGTTGGGTCGGCTGTTTGGTTATCGCGGCCGGCTCGCGCTGATTGATGTATCTCATGTCTAGGCGGGCGTATATGCTGATCCTCATTGCCGGCGCCGCCACCGGTGTGGCGCTGGCAACAGGCCGCAGCCTGTTTTGGGCGGTCAGTGGCGCGACGCTGTCGCTGTTGGTGCTGGCGTTGGCCTGGTCCTGGCTAAGCCTGAATTGGCTTCGGGTGCACCGCCGCACTTCCACGAGCGTCACGCAGGTGGGTCAAATGCTGGAAGAGGAGCTGCGGCTGACCAATCTGAGCTGGCTGCCGCGCCTATGGGTGGAAGTGCGCGATCACTCCACCCTGCCGGGCCACGTCGCCGGCCGCGTGATCGGCCTGTTGTGGGGGTGGCAGTGGCGCGGTTGGCGCGCGCGAACCTTTTGTCGCCAGCGAGGTCGCTTTAGGCTTGGCCCACTATCGCTGCACGTCAGCGATCCCCTGGGCATTGCGCCGCGCCAGCGCATGTTGCCGATGGTCAGCTATGTGCTAGTTTACCCGCCCACCTACGACCTGAGCGGCCTGGTGCTCCCGCAACATGCCCCGTTGGAAGGCAACGCGATGCGTCAGCGCGCTGCAATCATCACCCCCAGCGTGCTCGGTGTTCGCGACTACGTGCCGGGCGACAGCCTCAATCGCATCCATTGGTTGCTCACTGCGCGCCGCCAGAAGCTGACCGCACGAGAGTTTGAGGTGGACCCCATCTCGGAAGTTTGGGTTCTTCTGGATTTGCAGGCAGCGGTGCATGTAGCGGCCGCCGAGGCCGAATCGGACGTTGAAGGATGGGCTGGCCCAACGAGCTTGCCGCCGAGCACAGAGGAATATGCGATTGCTGCTGCGGCGTCGCTGGCGTGTCATCTCTTGCAGCAGGGGCGCGTGGTGGGGCTGGTAGCTTCTGACAAGCATTATCAGGTTGTGCCAGCCGACCGCGGTCAGCGCCAACAAGCGCACATCTTGGAACGGTTGGCAGTGCTTCGGGCGGACGGCGAAATCCCGTTTGCCCAGGTCCTCCTGGAGCAACGCGCGCTCTTGTCGAGCGGCAGCACCGTCATTGCCTTGTCGCCCTCGCAAGATGTGGCCTGGGTGAACGCGGTTGAGCAGCTCACACACAGCGGCGTGCATGTGATGGCCGTCGCCATGGATGCTGCCTCGTTCGGCGGAGTAGGGGATGGCAGTAGGGTGCGCGAGAGCTTAGCTAACGCGAGAGCGACAACCTGTCTTTTGGCCTGTGGGCAGCCAATTGCCGATGCGCTGCGCAACACCCAATTGGTGCGCTGAGCGCTCACCCCACTGCTACAACCGGGCGGACAGGAACGTTGCGGATTTCATCCTTGATCTCGCCATCTGCAACAACAATTGCGCGCGTCACGCGCCGCGCCAACTCCTGGTCGTGCGTGACCATCAGGATGGTCTTGCCTTCCTCGACCAGTCGGTTGAACAGATCGAAGACCTCGTTTGCTGTCTTGGAGTCCAAGTTGCCGGTTGGCTCATCAGCCACAATCACGGGCGGATCGTTCGCTAGCGCGCGGGCGATCGCTACGCGCTGCTGCTGGCCGCCGGAGACCTCAGAGGGCAGCTTGTGCGCGTGCTGCGCCATGCCTACATGCTCCAACAGATACATGGCGCGCTCGCGTCGCATGCGCCGGCTGTAGGTGTTGCAGAAGTCCATCGGCAGCATGACGTTCTCTAACAGGGTGAGCGTGGGTAGAAGCTGGAAGAACTGGAACACCACCCCGATGTGTTTGCCGCGCCAAACGGCCATTTCACCTTCGCTGAGGCAATGCACCGCTGTGTCGCCCACATACACCTCGCCGGCGGTAGGGCGATCAATGCCGGTGACCATGTTGATCAAAGTGGATTTGCCGCTGCCAGATTTACCGATCACGGCCACGAACTCGTGGGTGTCCACACGCAGGTTGATGCTGCGCAAAGCATGAAACGGGCCGGCTGGTGTCTCGTACACTTTGACCACGTTGCGCAGGTCAATGAGGTGACAGTTGCCGTGGCGGTAGGGGGCGTCACATTCTGCCTCTGCCGCCGTGAGCACAGACGGCATTGGCTCAGAGTTGACCCACGCGCGGCGAAATAACCTCAACGAAAGCATGGCTGCAAGCTACTATCTGCTGCTGAGAGTTCGATGAGCGAATTGCCTGGCTCACAGATGCGCGCTTCAGGAAGCGACGGGGGAGGGGGAGGGCTTCTCCTTTTTGCGGAAGTCTATGAAGCGATAGCCGATGCCGCGCTCCGTGAGGATGTATTTGGGGTTGGCTGGGTCTTTCTCGATTTTTTGGCGCAGGTAGGTGATGTAGAGCCGCAAATACTGTGTCTCGTCGCGGTACTCCCATCCCCACACTTTCGAGAGCAGCGTCTCATGGGGCACAACCCAGCCAGCGTTTTGCACCAAGTGATAGAGCAAGCGCCACTCTGTGGGGCGCAGCTTGATCGCCTTGCCGTCCACGAGCACCTCGCGGCGCCGGAAATCAATTGAAAGGTGATCATCCACCTTGATCGGCTCGTCCTTCTCGGGCTGTGCAGGTAGCTCAGCGCGGCGGATCACAGCTTTGACGCGCATCACCAGCTCGCGCGGGCTAAAAGGTTTGGTCACGTAGTCGTCAGCCCCGAGGGCTAAGCCGCGAATTTTGTCCTCCTCGTCGTCGCGCGCGGTGAGCATGATCACCGGCACTGTGCTCTCCTCGCGAATGAGCCGCAGTGTCTCGAAGCCGTCCATGTCCTTCATCATCACGTCGAGCAGCACACAATCGGGCAACATCTCACGCACTTTGCGCAGCGCTTCTTCACCACTGTTGGCTGAGATTACGCGAAAGTGTTCCAGCTCTAAGTTCATGCGGATGAAGTTGATCATCCGCGGTTCATCGTCTACGACCAAGACAAGCTTGGAATCCTCTCTATCGGACATGGCTCAAGCGCGATTATAGAGTGGCGGCTGCTGGGTTGCAAACCTCGCGCCATGCGCAGCCTTTAAGGGGGGAAAGCCGATCGTCGGGTTCGTGGGTATTCGCTTTGCAAGGTTTGAAGCTGCGGTTTTTAAGCTGGCGATTGAGGAGGCCGGCTATATTCTGTCCCGATGTCTTCTCTCGCACTGTTGGCGGCACGCAGCGTGGTGGTCGTGGCTGTATGCGCTTTGGCCGGTGGTTTGTTGGTGGAGAATCTGGCGACGCCGGTGCAAGCAGCGGATATGTGGCGTGCGGCGGCGTCGCGGCGCCGCCGATGGCTGAGGCTCTGGGCAATAGCGCTGGCTCTCGGCAGTTTGGTCGAGCGTGTGCTTCAGCCGCCGAGCTACTTGCAGGCTGAGCTTGGGTTGGTAGCGCGGCTGTTGGCGCTGATGGCAGTGGGGATTTCCCCTGATTCGCCTCGATGGAGCCGCATGGGCCTTGCGCTGTTGCTCACCGCAAGCCGCAGTTTGCAAAGCCGCTCCGCCCAATTGCCAGATTGGCTGTTGCCTACAGTGGCTGACTGGCTGCACTTGTCCTTCAGTGCGCTGTGGCTGGGCGGGGTCGGGTATTTGGCTGTGGTGGCGACGCCCCCGGCGTTGCGCGCGCCACAGCACCTCCCCATGCTTGGGCGCGTGGTTGAGCGCTTCTCGACACTGGCCGTGGCTGGCGTGCTAGTCTTGGGCATCACAGGCATCGCCCAGAGCGCGGGGTTTGTGGTTGAGCCACGAGCCTTGGTCACCACGGACTACGGGCGTGCGCTTTTGCTGAAGCTAGCCCTGTCGCTGCCGGTGCTGGCGCTTGGCGCGTTTCATCACCTGGTGATCCGCCCGCGCTTGAATGTGTGGCATCGCCGGTTTGAATCCGCAGCCCACGAGGCTGCTAGGCGCTTTGTGACAACGGCATCGGCGGAAGCGCTCTTAGCTGTTGCGCTGCTCATCGCAGCGGCTGCGCTGACGGTGCTGCCGGCTGTGTCGGAGCTGAACCGCTGAGCGTCACGGCTCTGGTATCGCCGCTGCGCCTCCTGTGGGGAAGCGCAGCACGATGTGCACGTCCGTGCTATTGGCCAGCGGCAGCACAACTCGCAGCACCTCTCGCAGCCCGGAGTCCAAGATAGGCAAGGCAGCCACGAACTGGGCGGTGTTGTCAAGCATCTCCTTGCTCCAGCGGAAAGTGGGGAGCGGGTCGGCGTTGACCCAAAGGCGGATGCCTTCCGGCGTGGTGCGCAGCGTGAGGTGTTGGATGCCAGCGCGCTGCAGTTGCTGGATCGTGTCGCGTGGGAGGCTGAGGCCACTCAGGCCAAGGCTTTCCAGGTCGCGTAGTGAGACGTTGTCCACTGATGGTATGCCGTTGTCGTCGAAGGTGAGCCGTAGGCCGACCACAAGCACGGTCGGCGAGGAGCTGCCGGCTGCAGGCAGGGGAGCACCTGGGTCGCGCGGTGGGATCGGGCTGGCGCCACTTTTCAGTGGCAGCCGCACAATGATGCTGGCTTGGAGCGCCCTCATGATCTCAACCCCGGTGTTCACAAGTGGCAGCGCTCCCTCATCAATGGCGCCTAGCCGTCGCGCCAGCTTGATCGTGTTGTCGAAAGCGCTGCGATCCCAGACGATTGGGGTGAGCGGCTTGCCGTTGCCCCACAGGAAGATGCCTTCCGGCCGCCAGGAAGCCTCGATGTGTTGAATGTCAGCGTCGCTCAGTTGGCGCACCGTGTTGGCATCGAACACGCGTGAGCTGGGTATCAGCTCGCGCAATGGGATGCCCCACACAGAGGGATAGCCGTCAGCGTCAATCTCCACCGAAATGGGCGGTAGCGCTAACCGAAAGTCGCTGCTGCATCCGGTCAGCGCCAGCATGGCGCACGCCAGTAAAAGCGCAAACTTGCGGGAAAGGTGATACCTCATCAGCGTCGCCTCCGGGCCAAACAGTCTTATCTGAGATTGTATTGAAATTTGGGATCAGGGGGTTAAAGCCAGGGGTGCCAAACAACCGCAGAAGTGGCTCTTGCCCAGCAGCGCAGACAGTCGGTCGCATCTTCGACGGGCGGGCTGGCCGCTCATAAGGTTGCAGCCGGCATGGGGGGAGGTGAGATGGGTGCGGTGGGTGCTCTCAGCTTTTCCATATTGGGCATTCAGCTTTTGCTCAGCTTTTGTGACACCTTCTGTTTATGTGACAAAAATCATCGTGGAACTATGACAAATGTCTTAGTTTTCAAATCGGTATTCTCAGCTTACGCTCATCGTTGCCATGAAGGCGAGAAGTGGATGGCGGCGGATGCTGCAATTCTCGACCAAGCGCCCCCTATCGGCAGCGGATTGGAGCGACCGTCTGCTGGTTGCGCACCTCGCCATCCTCATCTTCGGCCTAGTGGCAGTCAGCAGTGTTTGGCATGACTCGGCGCTGAGCTTCAGCTTGGCTTTCGGACTCAAGTCGCTAGTGGTGCTCGCAGAGATCTATTTCTGGCTGCTCCGCCACTCGCAGGTCTCCAAGGCTTTGCTTCTGGTGGAGTGGGTGGGTTTGGGCAGCCAGCGTTTGCTCTCCAGCGTCGCTGAAAGCCTGCTCATCTTCATTCGCCGCGCCAGCCTGATCGTTGGGCCGCCTGCGCGCTGGGTGTGTGTGTTCGCTTCGGATGAAGGGCAGAAGCCCGCTCAGCCTCAATGTGTTGTGCGGGCTTCTGCTTTTTCAGATTTCCTCATACTTATCCCTCAGGAGGCTTTTGATGTCACGTGCTAAATCACCTTCCCCCGCCGCTGTTGAGCGATTGCCGATTCTGACCATCCTGCGACTTGCTCTGCCCAAGCTCGGTGTGGCGTATCTGTTCACGCTGCTGCTGAGCGTGTTCAACCGCGTGATGATTAACGAGCTGCACATCGCGGCAACGCTGATCGGTGGTTTGTACTTTGCGTATCGCATCATGAACATATTCCAGGTGTATGTAGGCCGCTACTCAGACCGTCGCATGCTGTTTGGACTGCGCCGCACGCCGGTCGTGGCGGGCGGTCTGATGCTGGCCGCCCTGTCGCTGGTGCCGCTACCATACCTGGCCGTAGCCTACTCGCAGCAGCCGAACGTGATCTACGTAGCTTTGATGCTGTTGTGCATGCTGGGGTTTGGGTTTGGCTTCGCCGCAAACGGCGATGCTCAAAACACGCTGATCGCTGAGATGACGGAGGGCAAAAAGAATCGTCCGGCAGTTGTGGCGACGGTGTGGCTGTTCCAGATCGTCTTCATTGTGATCAGCGGGATTGCCAGCTCGATCATCTTGCAGATAGCCGATACGCAGGCGGGGGCACCGCCTAGCTGCACGACGGCGGAGTGTGCCGCCATTCGCAGCCGCGTGGCCGTGGAGATGATGCCGAAGTTCTTCCTAGCCAGCCCGCTTGTCTCGTTGGTGGGATTGCTCCCTCTGATCGGGGTGGAGCGCAGGGTGCGCGTTGATGAAACCCAACCGGTGGTTGCTAGGCTGCAGTTGGACGCGCGCCAGGCCTATGCGCGCATCTTCTCCAACTCACAGGCCCGCGTGTTCTTCTTCTTTGTCGTCATGGCCATCTTTGCGCTCTTTCTCCAGGATAGCATCCTCGAGCCATTCGGCGCGGACGTGTTTAAGCTGGCTCCGCGCCAGACTGCTCAGTTCCAGCCCATCATGGGCGTGGGCACGATCGTTGCCATGATGATCACCGGTGCGCTGGCAAGCTGGAAGCCGATCCCCAAGCGCACGATTGCAGACTTCGGCTTGTTGATCGCCGCATTTGGCTTTGCGCTGCTCACCTTCGCTGCTTTCACGTTGCTCACCCCCACGCTCTACGTCGGCGTCGCCATCCTGGGCGTTGGGATGGGCGTGTTCAACGTGGGCGCGCTCTCGATGATGATGGACATGACGGTGCCGGGTGAGGCTGGCTCGCTGATGGGCGCATGGGGCATGGCGCAGGCGCTCTCGAACGGTTTCGCCCAGTTCGCCGGCGGCATGTTGCGTGATATCGGCATCCAAGTGACGGGCAGCGCGCCGATTGCCTACGCGGTCACTTTTGTCATATCCATTGTCTCGGCGTTTGTTGCCATCAACCTTGTGGCGCGCGTCAATGTGGAGGTGTTCCGCAAGATGACGCGCGAAGAAGTGCAGATGGTGTTGGCCGCCGAAGCCTAGTAGAAGCCTTGTCGCGTTGGGGCAGCGCTCGAGAACTCTGTCCTCGTGCGCTGCCCCCAAAGCTGATGAGCGAAGCTGCTATGGACTACACCCCTGAGCAACTGGAGCGCCGCAATCGTTCACTTTGGACGACGGTACAAGGCATAGGTGCACTGGTTCAGTTCCTCACGTTTGTTGCTAGTTTGGTGTTGGTGACCCGCTTCGTCATCACGGGCCAGGATTACGCCCTCACCACGGTGGTCTGCGTGGCCAAGGTGTTGATGCTGTACTTCATGACGGTCACCGGCATGGCCTGGGAGGATGAGGTGTTTGGTCGCTTCTTCTTGGCCCCACAAATGTTTTGGGAGGATGTGGGCAATGTGATCTCGCTGACCGGCAACACTGCCTACTTGGTCACGCTGCTTGTTGGAGCTGAGCCGAGCACGCAAATGGCAGCGATGGGCGTGGCGCTGGCCACATACGTGTTGAACTTCTTCCAGTTTGCCATCCGCGGCGCGCGCGCAGCACGCCAACGCCGACGGATGACTCCCGCCGTAGCTGCCGAAGCCTAGAGGCTATGCCTGCACGCGCAACCAGCTTGCCGGTTTACCCCTTCACCGCCATTGTGGGGCAGGATGAGATGAAACTCTGTCTCCTGCTCAACGTGGTGGATCCGCGCATCGGTGGCGTGATGATCATGGGACACCGTGGCACCGGCAAAAGCACCGCTGTGCGCGCGCTGGCCGATGTGCTGCCCTCCATCGTGCGGGTGGTGGGCGATCCTTACAACCGCGCCCCCGATGACCCCACCTACTGGGCTGAGCACACGCAAAACGGCAAGCGCCCTCGCACCGAGCGTGTGCCTGTGCCTGTGGTGGACCTGCCCCTGGGCGCTACGGAGGACCGCGTGTGTGGCACGATTGACATTGAGGCTGCGCTCACCCAGGGCGTGAAGCGCTTTGCCCCCGGATTGCTTGCTCAGGCCAACCGCGGATTCCTTTACATTGACGAGGTCAATCTCCTCGATGACCACTTGGTGGACGTGCTGCTGGATGTGGCTGCGAGCGGCTGGAATGTGGTGGAGCGCGAAGGCATCAGCGTGCGCCACCCAGCGCGCTTCGTGTTGGTTGGCTCCGGCAATCCAGAGGAGGGTGAGTTGCGGCCGCAATTGCTCGACCGCTTCGGCTTACATGCCCGCATTGTCACCATCACCGACGTGGCCCAGCGCATGGAGATTGTGCGCCGTCGTCGCGCCTTCGACGCCGACCCGCAGGCCTTTCTCCGAGCCTGGCAGCCGCAGCAACGTGCGCTGCGGCGGCGCATCTTGGCCGCGCAACAGCGCCTCCCCCATGTGGAGATATCTGAAGGCGTGCTGGCGCTGATGGCTGAGCTGTGTATGAAGCTCAATGTAGACGGTCATCGCGGCGAGCTGACGTTGGCACGCGCCTCAGCAGCGTTGGCCGCACTCGAGGGCCGCACCAGCGTCACTGCCGATGATGTGCGGCGGGTGGCTGTGCCTGCGCTCCGCCACCGCCTGCGCCGCGATCCACTGGAGACAACCGACGCTGGCGACAAGGTGGTTGAGGCTTGGAGGGAGACCCTGGCTGCGCGCCATCCCTCTGCGTCGCAGGCAACCATGGCTACTTGAGGCTGCAAGGGCTATGCTCCCCTTCACTCAGATCGTGGGTTTGGAGCGCGCTCAACAGGCGTTGCTGCTGTTAGCTGTGAATCCAGCCTTGAAGGGTGTCGCCATCGCGGCCACAGTCGGCAGCGGCAAATCCACCCTGGCGCGTGCCTTTGCTGAGCTCCTGCCGGCTAGCACCCCGTTCGTTGAGCTGCCGCTCAACATCACGGAAGACCGACTGCTCGGCGGCTTGGACTTGGAGGCCACGCTCGCCACTGGCCGGCGCGTAGTGGAGCCTGGATTGCTGGCTCGCGCTCACGGCGGCGTGCTATACGTGGATGGTCTGAACCTGCTCGACCGCACCGTGGTGACCCATCTCGTCGAGGCGCTTTCCAGCAACGTGGTGCGAGTGGAGCGCGATGGGCTAAGCGCTGTGCATCCATCTGAGTTTATGCTGATCGCCACGTTTGACCCATCGGATGGCGACGTCTCACCCAGCTTGCTCGACCGCCTTGCGTTGTTTGTGCCGCTCACTCCGAGCGCTGTCGCTGCTGCTCGTGCCGAGGTAGTGCGCCGCAACCTGTGGCCGGCTGAGGCCGATGACGAAGTGGCGATGCTGCGCAGCCTAATCCAGGTCGCGCGCCAAGCGTTGCCGCACGTGCGTATCAGCGATGAGCAGGTGCAAGCCTTGTTGCACACGGCGCTCAGCCTGGGCGTGGAGGGCAACCGTGCGGATATTTTTGCTGTTGAAGCTGCGCTTGCCGCAGCCGCGCTTGAAGGGCGCACGCAGGTGGATGACAGCGACCTGCGCTTGGCAGCGCAGCTCGTGTTGGTGCCGCGCGCCACTCGCAGCCCGCACGAGCAGCTGCAAGCTGCTACCCATGAGCGTGCGCCGCAACCGCCCCCAACACCGTCAGATGGTGACGAGACCCAACGCGACGGCCAAGCGGATGAGCCGCGCTTGCCGGAGGAGATGCTGCTTGAGGCCGTCAAAACCGAGCTGCCACCCGATTTGTTGGGCTTGCCCTTTGCGCTGCAGCGCAAAAGTCGCGCCTCGGGCCGGCGTGGTGTGGCGTTGAACGCACGGCGTGGCCGCTTCGTCCGCGCGGTAGAAGGTGACCTGCGCTGCGGGCGGATCGCGCTGTTGCCCACTTTGCTTGCAGCAGCGCCTTGGCAGCGTTTGCGCCAGACTGAATGCCCTCACCACAACGGCCGCATTCAGGTGCGCCGCGGTGACCTGCGCGTGAAGCGCTTCCGCGACCGCGCCGGCATGCTGTATGTGTTTGTCGTGGATGCCAGCGGCTCCATGGCGATCAACCGTATGCGCGAGGCCAAAGGCGCCGCGATCCGCCTGTTGCAGGATGCCTACGTGCACCGCGATCACGTGGCGCTGATCGCCTTTCGCGGGCGCGCTGCCCAGGTACTATTGCCTGTCGCCCAAAGCGTGGAGCGTGCTAAGCGCGAGCTGGATGTGCTGCCAACTGGCGGCGGCACGCCATTGGCTTCAGCGCTGCTGGCTGCGCTCCAAATCATCCGCCAGGCGCGCAGCCGAGGAATTGCGCAAGCCACCTTGGTGTTGATGACCGATGGGCGCGCTAACGTCGGCATTGCTGCCGCTGATCGCCAGACGCTGCGCGAGGAAGTGCGCCGTCTTGCCCAGCTGATCGTCGCTGAGCGCATCAACAGTGTTGTGATTGATACCCAGGTCAATTACCTCTCGCGCAGCGAAGCTGCGGAGCTGGCTACGTGGTTAGGCGGCCGCTACGTGTATTTGCCCAATGCGAAAGCCGATCAGATCGCTCAGAAGGCGATGAGCATCTCATCTGCAATACGGAGGTGAAGGCCATGAGTGAGAAGCCCCGCATCGTTGCGATTGTGGGCTTGGAGCACTTCAATCGCAGTGTATGGGATGAGGTGAAGGCCCAGCTTGCACCCCATGCTCACCTCGACCAGTTCACTGAATGGGAGTTGGAGCGCCGCGACCCAGCGCTGGCGCAAGCCGTCCATGAAGCCGATTGCCTGTTCCTCTCCATGATCAATTTCAAGGACCAGGCAGATTGGTTGCGCGAGCTCGTGGAGCAGTCGCGCGCCAAAACAGTTTTCGCCTACGAGTCCATGCCGGAGGTGATGGCGCTCAATCGGGTGGGCGACTATGTGGTGGCTGCGCGGCCTGGTCAGAAGAGCGGGATGCCGGAGCCGATCAAGAAGATCGCGCGCATGTTGGTGCACGGCCGTGATGAGGACACGCTCTACGGCTACACCAAATTGATGAAGCTGATGCAGACCATGATGCGCTTCATGCCCGCCAAGGCGCGCGACTTCAAGAACTGGATGCAGGTGAACATCTACTGGAATCAGCCGTTGGCTGTCAACATCGTCAGCATGTTTCGCTTCATCCTGCGTGAGTACTTCCACTGCCCGCTTGAGGTGACCCCTGTGGTGGAAGTGCCGATGATGGGGCTCTATCACCCTGCCGCTCGCGCGTTCTTCAAGGACATTCCCGCCTTCCGCGAATGGCGGCGCAACGCTGCACTCGGCGCCAAGATGGCGAGCGCGCCGAGCTTCACGCCGCGCGTGGCACTGCTGTTCTTCCGCAAACACTTGATGCAAGAGCGCAGCTACATTGACCATTTGATCCAAGTGATGGAGACAGATGGCTTCGAAGTGCTTCCCATCTTCGTCACTGGGATCGAGGCGCATGTGGTGGTGCGCGATTGGCTAGTGCGCGAAAAGGTGGATGCGGTGGTGAGCACCATTGGCTTTGCGCTGATTGGCGGACCGGCCGGCTCTACAAGCCCTGGTGTGCATCGCGAGGCTGCTGTAGATATCCTCAGCCGCCTTGATGCGCCCTACATTGTGGCCCAGCCACTCTACGTGCAGGATTTCGTCTCGTGGCGCAAGCACGGTGTCGGGCCAATGCAAGCTGCCGCGCTCTACGCACTGCCAGAAATGGATGGGGCGGTCCATCCGCTGGTGATCGGCGCGCTCAATAATGGTCGTTTCGAGGTGGTGCCGGATCGCTTGCAGCGCTTGTGTGGGCTGGTGCGGCGCTGGGCGGCCCTGCGCCATAAACCCAACCGCGAGAAGAAACTCGCCTTTGTGGTGTACGACTATCCACCCGGCCTTGGCAAAAAAGCCACTGCGGCGTTGCTGGATGTGCCACGCTCGTTGTGGAACATCTTGCGGCGTCTGCAAGCAGAAGGCTACCACGTGGGCGAGCTGCCTCCTTCACCAGAAGCGCTGATGGACTTGCTCGAGCAGGCCACTTCACCAGAACTGGCGCACCCACGCACCGCCCTACAAGTGAGCGGTGACCAGTTCAAACGGTGGACCACGCCGCGCGAGCGCCAGCGCGTCGAGGAGCGCTGGGGGCCGTGGCCGGGCGACATTGCACCGCTTGGCCGTGACGCGGTGTTTATCGGCGGGCTGCAACTCGGCAACGTGTACATCGGCGTCCAGCCCCGTTTAGGTGTGACCGGCGATCCCATGCGCTTGCTGTTTGACAAGGAGAACACTCCTCACCACCAATACTTGGCCTTTTACCGATGGTTGGTGCACGGCTTTGGCGCGGATGCGCTGGTGCATGTTGGCATGCATGGCTCAGCAGAATGGATGCCCGGCCTGCAGCTTGGCATGACGCGCAGTTGCTGGCCTGATGCGCTGCTGGGCGAGTTGCCTCATTTTTACCTCTACCCCATGAACAACCCCAGCGAGGCCAGTATCGCGAAGCGGCGCGGCTACGCCGTGATGATCTCGCACGCGGTGCCTCCTATGGCGCGCGCCGGGCTTTACAAAGAGCTGATTGCGCTCAAGGAAATGCTGCATGATTACCGCGAGCGCAACACCCCTCCCACACCAGAGGTGGAGGAGGCCATCCTCCGCAAAGTGGCACTGGCTAATTTGGACAGCGACTGCCCGCGCCACCAAGATGAGCAGTTCGACACTTACGCCAGCCGGCTTTACGCATATCTGCGTGACTTAGAGCAGCGCCTCATCACCGCCTCGCTGCATGTGTTCGGCGAGGCAGCGCCGCAAGAGGCCCAAGTCGTCACCATCACCGAGGTGCTGAAGGCCCGCGGGGCTGCCGGTCGCGGGTTAGGTGATGTGATGCTGCGCGAGCTGGGCGGCAGTGCGCCTGTCGCATCGTATGCGGAGTTGCTGGCCCGTGCACGCCACGGTGACGCTGAGGCGTTACAGCTCCGTGAGCGCGTGGATGAGGCCGCGCGTGAGTTCGTTGAGCGCTGCGTGTTTCGCGGCGAGACGCCGGCGGCTGCCTTGCATCATGCCACACGCAACGGCGCTCATCTCGCGGCGGAGGATGCGGCCGCTGTGATCGAGATGGCAGCTCACGGCCGGCAAATCCTGCGCGCGCTCAGCGATCAGCGGGGAGAGTTGGATGCGCTTGTCCGCGGCTTGAGCGGCCGCTACATCCCGCCGGCACCCGGCGGCGATGTGATCCGCGATGGCTTGCACGTGCTGCCCACCGGCCGCAACATCCATGCGGTGGACTCTTGGCGCATCCCGAGCGAGCTGGCCTATGCGCGAGGTCGGCAGATCGCCGAAGCCCTCCTGGCTCGCCATCGCGCTGAGCACGACGGCGCATACCCGGAGACCATCGCGCAAGTGCTATGGGGCTTAGACACGATCAAGACCAAGGGCGAATCTGTCGCCATCGTGCTGGGCCTGATCGGTGCTCGGCCTGCGTATGATGAGCAGGGCAAGATCAGCCACTACGAACTAATCCCCCTGGCCGAGCTGGGTCGCCCCCGCGTGGATGTGCTGATGCAGCTCAGCCCGATCTTCCGCGATACCTTCGAGCTGGTCATGGATCACCTCGATCGGTTGGTGCGAGAAGCGGCGCGCGCTGATGAGCCGCCGGAGATGAACTTCGTCAAGAAGCATGTCCAAGAGGCGCTGCGGGACGGCATGACCTTCGAGCAGGCCACCGCCCGGCTTTTCACACAGCCGCCTGGCCAATACGGCACCTACGTGGACGACATGGTGGAGGACTCCGCCTGGCAGACGCAGGACGATCTGGTCCAGCTTTTTGTGCGGCGCAATAGCTACGCCTACGGCGGCGGGCGGGCTGGCCAGCCTATGCCGGAGGTGCTGCGACGCGTGCTCGGCACAGTTGGACGAGTGGTTCACGAGATCGACTCGGTTGAATTCGGCGTGGCCGACATTGACCACTACTTCTCCTCGTCCGGCGCGTTGCAGTTAGCTGCCCGCCAACACACCGGCGCGCCGGTCAAGCTGAACTACGTGGAGAGCTACACCGCAGAGACGCGCGTAGAGGACGTGGAGCACGTGCTGCGTGTGGAGTATCGCACCAAGCTGCTCAACCCGCGCTGGTTCGAGGGCATGTTGCAACACGGCCGCAGCGGCGTCGCTGAGATCAGCAACCGCTTCACCTATATGCTTGGCTGGGACGCCGTCGCCGACGCTGTAGATGACTGGGTGTATGCCGAGGCAGCGCGCACGTACGTGCTCGACCCTCACATGCGCGCGCGGCTCACCGACCTCAATCCTCAAGCGATGCGCAACATGGTCGCTCGATTGCTCGAGGCTCACGGGCGTGGTTTGTGGCGCGCCGATGACGAAGTGATCCAACAGCTCAAGGACCTCTACGCCGATCTTGAAGATCGGTTGGAGGGCGTGACGATGGCTTGATGTAAAGTGACAGCGATGAGAACCAAAGCAGTTGTGATCCCCGCGGCGCACACGGTGGAGCTGCGCGAAGTGGAGCTGAAGCCGCTTGGTGATGATGACGTGTTGCTGCAGACCACACTCACCAGCATCAGCGCCGGCACTGAGCGCATGTTGCTGCGCGGTGTGATGCCGCATCCCATGTTGCAGTTCCCGGTTGTGCCGGGCTATGAGACCGTGGGCAGAGTGATTGACGCCGGCTCCAACGCAAGAGGCTGGGTCGGCAAGCGCGCTTACGTTGGCGGCAACTACGGCTTTATCGGCGTCAACCCCGCTTTCGGCGGCCAGAGCGCGCATATCGTCGCGCCGGCCTCGCATCTCACCGACATCGAGCAGCTTACCGATGAGCAAGGCGTGATGTTAGCCCTGGCTGCCACAGCGTTGCACGGCGTGGATGTGGCAATGCTGGAGTCCATCCCTGGCCAACCGCGCGTGTTGGTGCTGGGTCAAGGCGTGGTCGGCCAGTTGGCCGCGCGGTTCGCCAAAGCGCGCGGCGCGCACGTGACCGTGACCGACAAGTTTGAGGTTCGCCTTGCCCTCTCTGTGGCCGACGTGGTGGTGCCGCCAGGCGCGCAGTCGCCAGCAGATCAGCCCTACGATGTGCTGATTGACGCCACCGGCAAAATGGAGGCCATCGCCTCTCAGCTAATGAGCCTCAAAAAGGGTGGGCGTGTGGTGCTGTTGGGCTACTACGAGCGCATTGACCTGCCTTACATGCCCGCCTTTTTGCGCGAGTTGACTTTTGCAGTGAGCAAAGAGTGGGCACCTGGCGACGTCGCCCGCGCGCGCGACGCTATCGCGCGCGGCGAGGTAGAAGTGCAGCGCTTGATCACCCATTGCCTGCCGGCGGATGACGCGCCGCGCGCCTTCGAGATCGCCTTCAACGACCCAGCTTGCGTCAAAATGACTCTGCGCTGGTCGTAACGCAACAAAGGAGGAAACACTATGGCGCCACGTTTAATAGCAATCTATGGCAAAGGCGGAATTGGCAAAAGCTTCTTCACCGCTAACCTGAGCGCAAAGATGGCCTTGAAGGGCTTTCGCGTTTTGCAGCTCGGCTGTGACCCCAAGCACGATAGCTGCAACGCGTTGTTTGAGGGACGCAGCCTCCCCACGATTGGCGATCAGTGGCGTGCCTTCAAAGATGCCGGGCGCGAAAAGGACCTGCGCGTCGAGCACCTCATCTTTAAGACGGACCTGGGGCGTGGTGCGACGCTCTTCGGCGCGGAGCTGGGTGGCCCGGAAGTGGGGCGCGGTTGCGGCGGGCGTGGCATCTCGTTCGGCTTCGGACTACTGGAGGAGATGGGGATGGCCAACTGGGCGCTGGATTACATCGTCATGGACTTCCTCGGCGACGTAGTGTGTGGCGGCTTCGCCACACCGATTGCCAAGAGCCTTGCCGAGGAGATCATCGTCGTGGCCAGCCACGACCGCATGAGCCTCTACGCCGCCAACAACTTGGCCCGCGCTGTGAACTACTTTCAATCCATCGGCGGCAAAAGCCGTCTGATCGGCATGGTGCTCAACCGCGATGACGGCAGCGGCGTGGCGGAGCGCTTTGCCGAGCAAACCAACATACCCATCCTGGCACGCATCCCATTTAGCCCTGAAGCGCGCCGGCTGAGCGACCAGTGCAAGCTGCTCTTCGAGCTGCCGGAGATGGATTACATCTTCGATCAGTTTGTCAACAAGCTGCATCGGCGTGAGTACACGCTGCCGGAAAAGATCACGCCGCTCGAGTATGACCAATTCCTCGCCATCTTCGGCGCTGCCGAGCCACCCGGCTCGCCTCCAGGCGCAACCATGGACGACCTGCTCGGCAAGACAGCCCAGGCCGTGCAGGGAATTGACCTAAGCAGCCCTGAGTACAGCCCCGACAGCAAGCTGATCGTGCGCCGCATCATGCAAGAAATGGGCTTGAAAGTGATCAGACTGATCGAGGAGCCCGAACGCGGCGTTGTGCTAACCACCGAGGCAGGTTGGCAAGTCGTTTTTGGCGACCCTCGCCAAGACACCGATGCCAAAATCGCTATTCTCGCGGCGCTCAGCCACAGCGGCGAGTCATTCCACCTCGCTGATGTGCGCTACGCGGCAGCTCCGTTCTACGAGTGAACGCCAGTTACCTATCCCGTGAGGCGCGCCCTCTGCCAGGGCGCAGCGGCAGAGGCACAGACATCGTGCTCTTTGAGGCGACAGGTCCGCCAAATGGGCCCTGCCTGAGCGAACTTTCCTGAATCCGCTCTGAATGGGCGCAAACACCATCGCTCCACCCCATCACGCTCTGATAACATTAGGCGGGCTGGCTTCGGCTGGTGGCGGCATAGCAATTCTTTGCATTGCTTGACAACGATGTGCATGCTTGAGCTACTCACATCCCGAGCGAACGCACCGCAAATGAGAGAGCCGCATCGCCTTGATCTTGAGCGCGCTTTCAACCTCTGCGAAGAGATCACTCGTGACCACTCCAAGTCCTTTCACTTCAGCACTCGTTTCCTCCCAGCTGATAAGCGGCGTGCCATTCGCGCCCTGTACGCTTTCTGTCGTACCACCGACGACATGGTGGACGTGCTGTCGCATAACGTCACCGAGACGCGCTGCCATTTGGACTCATGGCGCTTAGCTTCTCGGCTGAGCGCCGAGCAACAACACAATCCGGTGCTCGCAGCATGGACGCAAGTGCGCGAGCAATACGCCGTGCCTCAGCGTTACGCTGAAGAGCTCATTGATGGCTGCGAGATGGACCTCACCATCAGCCGTTATGAGACGTGGGAGCAGTTGCGGCACTACTGCTACTGCGTCGCCAGCACGGTGGGGCTGATCAGCATGCACATCATCGGCCTTGTCCGCACTGATCCCCAGTCGCGCGCCACAGCAGAGGCCGCTGCCATTGACTTGGGGGTGGCGCTGCAGCTCACCAACATTTTGCGTGACGTGGGCGAAGATTTGCAGCGCGGTCGCATCTACCTACCGCTCGAGGACTTGCGACGATTCAATTACACCGAGGACGATCTAAAGCGACACGTAGTTGATTCGCGCTTCCGCAGCTTGATGCAATTTGAAATTCAGCGCGCCCGCGAGCTATACGCGCAAAGCTTGCCCGCTGTGGCAATGTTAAGGTCAGAAGGGCGGATCGCCGTCACCGCCGCGGCGGTGTTGTATCGCGGCATCCTCAACAAAATCGAACAGAACGGCTACGACGTGTTCACCCGCCGCGCTTACCTCAGTTACGCTGAGAAGCTGCGTTACATGCCCTACATTCTGCGCTTGGCCTTTCGCCCAACGCTTGCCTAAACCCTGATGAGTGGGCACCGCTGGACTCGGGCAACCCTGCTGGTGTATGCGCTCTCGATGCCGCTATATGCGATTGCCAGCTTGACGGGTGAGCTGAGCTGGGTTGATTTCAGCACAGCTTTCACGGCGCTGGCTTGGTTTGCCTTCTCGTTGTCACATTGTGCGTTTAGGTTTGGGCCGGCGCGCACAGCCTTCATGTTGTTCAGCGCGTTCGCGATTGCGTTGACAGCAGAATACCTGGGCAGCACCTACGGCTTCATCTTTGGCGCTTATCAATACACTGACCGCCTCGGGCCGAAGGCGTTCGGCGTGGTGCCGCTGATCATCCCTCTTGCTTGGTTCATGATGCTGTATCCATCCTGGATGCTGGCCGGCGTCATCCAACGTCGTATCGCCTTCGCTCGCCGCGCTGCTCGCAGCGCTTTGCGGGTCGTGCTCGCAGCGCTCGCCATGACCGCCTGGGATCTCAGCCTTGACCCTCGGATGGTGCAAGAGGGGGCGTGGGTGTGGCAACCTACCAACGCCCTTGCTTACTTCGGGATTCCGCTGACAAACTTCGTGGGTTGGTTTGTGACTGCTGCCGCCATTTACGTCGTATGGAGTTGGGCGGTGCGGGATGCTACAGAAGCGGAGCAGCCACACCATGCTACGCTGCCGGTGCTCGCTTATGCGATTGCCTGGCTCGGCGAGAGCTTCGCCAATTTGGTTTTTTGGGGTAGGCCGGCGGTTGCCTTATGCACGGCTGTGGCGATGGGTCTGTTTGCTGTGCCGGCGATCCGTGACGTGCTCAGCCAGTCTGTGAGAACGACTCGCGCCCACCAACCAGCGGCTCTGTGAGCGTTGCTGGCTGAGGAGCGGCGTTGACAGCCACGTTGATCGCGTCCATCCACTTGGCTGCGTTGGGTAGTTGAAAGCCTGTGAGATCACCTACGTGGCGGCGGATGATCAGGAACGGCCTACGGTTGAAGCGGCCGTTGAAGCGGGTGGCTAAAAAGGCGCGCTCAACCTCGCGCAAAGGGATGACGATCTCGCGGGCGGGCGAGACCTGCGCGAAGTGGATCGCCGTGTCGGTAAGCACCAGCGTGCCGTTGCCGCCCACACCAAACAGCCTCGGCTCATTCAGGAAGTTCGCCTGGGTCGGCCCCAGCCGAAACACCAGCCCGCGCTCGCGCCAACTCTTCAACGCTTGAGCGCGGCGGCGCCGTACTGCCACCGAGATGGACGACACGGCGTATGTCAACAACAACAACCCAACCACTAGCGAGGCAGTGCAAATCAAGATGGGGTAGATGATCGGGTCCAGTCGTGCGTTTGGGTCCATTGTTTCTTATTGTGCCTCAGTGGCCGAGGCTAGTTGCTGCCGGTTAAGGCTACCAGCGCTGCGATCAAGCCGAAGCCCCCGCCCAGCACCATCGCCAGCCCGCTGATGCGGATCGCTGCCATGCCCCAGCGCTCGCCTAGCATCCAGATGATGAAGTTGCCAACGCGGTGGCCGGGGTCTTTGATTTTGCGGGTGGGGCGCAGCAACACGGCCCATCCACACAGCATGAACAGGGTCGTTGCGACAACGCCAAACACGCGGAAGGGATACATCTCGGCGCCGCTCATCGTTTGCCTCTTGCTTGTGTCTCAAAGGTGAAACATTTCCCTTGCCAGGGACGCGCCGCCGCGCAGCGCCAGACCAGCGCGGATCAACACATCTAGCATGCGCGGTGTGGTAGCACGGTAGTGCTTTTGGTAAAACAACCACATCGCGCGCTGAAACTCATACTGCGCCTTGTGGCTGTGGCGGCTGGCTGCTCGCTTGACGTGGTGCACGATCACGTCAGGATAGTACACCACACGATAGCCTGCCCGTCGGATTCTCAGACACCAGTCGAGATCCTCTCCATACATAAAAAAACGCTCATCCAACAAACCGGCACTTTGGATCGCATCAGCTCGCACCAGCATACAAGCGCCTACCACCGCATCCACGTCCGCCTGCTGGTTTTCGTCCAGGAATGTTAAGTTGTAGCGGGCAAATCGGCGGCTGCGTGGGAATAGCCGGCTCAGGCCCACCAAGCGATAAAACGAGACTGATGGGGTGGGGAAGCTTCTCCGACAAGCCTTGTCGAGCTGGCCGTTTGGCAGCAGTAGTTTGGGCCCAACCACCCCCACGTCGGGGTGCGCGTCGGCAAAGTGCACCAGCGCCGCGATCGTGTCTGGGGGCACGATCGTGTCGGGATTGAGCAGCATCGCGTGGCGTGCGCGCGGCAGTTCTGGGAATCCGTAGTGACGTAGCCCCACGTTGTTGCCGGCGGCAAATCCAACGTTGCTTGCATTGCGGATCAGCGTGACGTGAGGGAATTGTGTGGCGACCATCTCTGCGCTGCCATCTTCCGAGGCGTTGTCCACGACACAGATTTCGAAGTTCACCCCACGTTGGTGCTGCAGCGAAAGCAGACAGTTGGCAAGCAGGGCACGTGTGTTGTAGTTCAGGATAACGATAACCGCGTCACGTTCCATCACGCAGAACGCTCTGATTCTAGCGCTAGTAGAGAAAGTCACAGGCGGCGCCGGCTGGTGTTTCCGATGCCGCCTGTGACGAGGGGAGAGTTCTGCTCAGTTCAGCAGAGTGCGAACGTCGGTGATCACGCCGGTGAGCGCGCAGGCTGCAGCGGTGAGCGGCGAGGCGAGGAAAGTGCGGCCACCCTTGCCCTGGCGTCCTTCAAAGTTGCGGTTGCTGGTGCTCACGCAGTATTGGCCAGGCTGTAGCTCGTCGCCGTTCATCGCGATGCACATACTGCACCCGGCCTCGCGCCACTCAGCGCCGGCGTTGATGAAGATCTCGTGCAAGCCCTCGCGCTCTGCTTGGCGCTTCACCTGAGTGCTGCCTGGCACGACGATGACGCGCACGCCTTCTTTCACGCGCCGACCTTTCAGCAGCCGCGCGGCCTCGCGCAGGTCGCTGATTCGGCTGTTGGTGCAGCTTCCGATGAACACTACATCTATCGGATGGCCAAGGAGCGGCTGATTGGGCTGTAGGTTCATGTAAGCCAGCGCTTTTTGTAATGCGGCGCGCTGGCTGGTGTCGCCGAGTTTATCGGGGTCTGGCACGCGGCCGGTGATGGGCATTCCCATACCGGGGTTGGTGCCGTAAGTGATCATCGGCTCGAGCGTGCTGGCGTCCAGTTCGATAGTGGCGTCGTAGGGGGCGTCTGGGTCGCTGGGCAGTTTGCGCCACGCTTCCACAGCGCGGTCCCACTCCGCGCCTTTCGGTGCGAACTCGCGTCCATACAGGAACTCGAACGTGGTGTCGTCGGGCGCGATCAGGCCGGCGCGGCTGCCGCCTTCGATGCTCATGTTGCAGATGGTCATGCGCTCCTCCATCGAGAGGCGGCGGATCACGTCGCCGGTGTATTCGAACACGTAGCCGGTGCCGACCCCCACACCGTATTTGGCGATGATGGCGAGGATGATGTCTTTTGCGGTGACGCCCTTTTGTAGCTTTCCCTCCACGCGCACGTTCATTGTTTTGGGCTTGCGTTGCAGCAAGCACTGTGTGGCCAACACCATCTCTACTTCGCTCGTGCCAATGCCGAAGCCTAACGCGCCAAACGCACCGTGCGTGGCAGTGTGGCTGTCGCCGCAGACGATGGTTTTGCCGGGTTGGGTCAGTCCTAGCTCTGGTCCGATCACGTGCACGATGCCCTGCTTATCCGCCCCTTGGCGGATGCCGAACAATGTGATGCCGTTCTCAGCGCAGTTGCGCTCCAGCGCAGCAATTTGTTTGGCTGCCAGCTCGTCCACGATAGGCAAGCTGCGGTCATGTGTGGGGATGCCGTGGTCCATTGTGGCAAACGTGCGGTCTGGCCGGCGCACTTTCAGGCCACGACGGCGCAGGCCCTCGAAAGCTTGGGGCGAGGTGACCTCGTGGATGAGGTGTAGGTCAATGTATAGCACCGTCGGTCCGCCTGGTGGTTGGGCTACCACGTGGGCGTCCCAAATTTTCTCGAATAAGGTTTTGGGTTTGAAGTCGCTCATCTGTGCAATCCGGAGACGGAGAGGTTGGACAAGTGTGAGTTAACTCACTGGCCCCGCCAGTGTAGCTTGTGCTTTGCTGCTTTTGAGGCGAGATAGCCCCTTGTTCAACGCAGCGAGGTAGGCTTTGCCGCTGGCCACCAGTGTGTCGGTATCAGCGCTGCGACCACTGAAGATGGATTTGCGGCCTTCGGCATCTCGCATCTCCACTCGGATGGTGACGTTGGCGATGGCGTCAATCCCTTCGGTCACGGCGTGCACGTGGAACTCCACGAGTTTGGCGTCGGCGCCGGTGATGCGGTTGATGCAATTGCACACGGCGTTGACTGGCCCATTGCCTAGGGCGGCATCTTGATGCGGCTCGCCGTCCATGTCGAGCAGCCGCACGCTAGCGACTGGGGTGTTGGTTGTGCCGGTGGTCACGTGCAGCTCGTCCAATTTCCATAGGTCGCTGGCCATCTCCTCGAACTGGTCAGTGAGGAGCGCCTCCAGGTCGGCATCGCTGATGACTTTCTTTTTGTCGCACAGCGCCTTGAAGCGCTCGAAGGCTTTGTCTAGCTCCTCGCGGGTGAGTTCGTATCCCATCTGGCGCAGCCGATCCGCGAAGGCGTGCCGCCCGCTGTGCTTGCCCAACACCAGGTTGGTGCTGCTCCAGCCCACGTCCTCTGGACGCATGATTTCGTAGGTGAGCGGGTTTTTCAACATTCCATCCTGGTGAATACCTGCCTCGTGTGCGAAGGCGTTGGCGCCGACGATGGCCTTGTTGGGCTGCACAGGGATGGAGGTGAGGCTGCTCACCATTTTGCTGGTGCGCACCAGTTGGGTGGTGTCGATGTTGGTGTAGAGGCCGCCGAAGAATTGTGGGCGGGTCTTCAGCGCCATCACCACTTCTTCAAGGGA
Organism: uncultured Anaerolineae bacterium; assembly: GCA_938028725.1. Classification (GTDB taxonomy): domain Bacteria; phylum Chloroflexota; class Anaerolineae; order J036; family Brachytrichaceae; genus CALIMH01. The sequence continues at coordinate 112,099 of CALIMH010000010.1, forward strand.
GGTGTTGCCTGCGCGCTCTCCGATGCCGTTGATGGTCACCTCTGCTTGGCGCGCGCCGTTTAAAATGCCGGCCAGCGTGTTGGCGGTAGCTAGGCCAAGGTCGTTGTGGCAATGCACGCTGACAATCACACGGCCTTCTTTGATGCCGGGCACATGTTCAACGATGCCGGCGATCAAAGCGCCATATTCCTGGGGTGTGCAGTAGCCCACTGTATCAGGGATGTTGAGTGTGGTGGCGCCGGCTTGAACTGCCACCTTCAACACCTCCCACAGGAACTCCGGGTCGCTGCGCCCTGCGTCCTCCGGTGAAAACTCCACGTCCTCGCACAAGCTGCGCGCGAAGGCGACGAACTCGCCCACTTGCTCGACGCACTCGCTGCGGCTGATGCGCAGCTTGTATTGTAGGTGGATGTCGCTGGTGGCGAGGAAGGTGTGAATGCGAGGACGTTTGGCCCATTGCACTGCGCTCCAGGCCGCCTCAATGTCTTTGCGATTGCACCGCGCCAAGCTGGCTATCACGGGTGGGTTATCCAGTTGCCCCACTTCTTGAGCAATGCGGCTCACAGCTTCAAAATCGCCCGGCGAGGCGATCGCGAAGCCGGCTTCGATGATGTCTACGCCAAGGCGTGCCAATTGGCGCGCTATCTCCAGTTTCTCTGCCAAGTTGAGTGTGGCGCCGGGTGATTGTTCGCCGTCGCGCAGGGTGGTGTCGAAGATCAAAACACGCTTGGGGTCTCTCATGCTGAACTCCTTTTCCGCTCTCTTGCTGCAATTGTTCCGGGTTTGTCTTGGCTTTCTCTGATGTGGGTCGTGCGCACCGATTGCTCGATGATGCAACCGCCTGCAAGGATCGCGCGGTGGGTGATGCAATCCAGCAGGTCCTCCTCATGGTGGCTGACGAGAATGATGCTCACCTCAGCGGCGATCACATCCAGGAATGTGCGCAAATCCGACCTGGCGCGCGCGTCCAAGCCGTCAAAGACCTCGTCGAGGATCAGCAGGGCGGGCCGATGAACAAGCGCGCGCGCAATGAACACGCGCCGCGCTTGGCCGTAGCTCAGCTGCTGCACGCTTTGCTTTGCCAGCGGCTGAAGGCGGAATTGGGCGATCACCTCTTCCACGCGCTTGCGCTGCGCTGCGGTGATGGGGGTGAGCCAGTTGAGGCTGGCTGAGAAGCCGCTCGCGATTACTTGCTCAACGGTGTGGTCAGCGCTGTAGCGGGCTTGTAGCTCGGCGGACACATAGCCGATCCGTTGCTTGATCTCCCACACGCTGCGGGGGGCGACGCTGTTGAAGTATGCGATCTGGCCTCCATGTGCCGGCCTGCATTCGCCCAAGATGAGTTTCAGCAAAGCGCTTTTACCCACGCCGTTGTCGCCTTTGATCAGCCAGTGCTCACCGGGGTTCATGCGCCAATTCACGTTGTGCAGCACCGCGCGCTGCCCGAGCTCTGGTGAAACGGAGACGTGCGTGAGGCGCACGACAAAGGGCGCTGCCTCGCGCTCAGCCTGATCGTTGGCGGTGAGCGGCTGCCAGTCATCCTGGAGGCGCCCACGGCGGTTGGCGCGTAAGGGGCGCTGGCCGGCTGATCGCTGCCGCGGACCTGATGCCGCGATTCGCCCCTCGCGTAGCTCCAGGATGTTGCTGATCGCTGGGATGAACTCGTCGCCGCGGTGGGAAGTCATGAGGATGGTGACGCCCTGCTCGGCAAGTTGCTGGATAAGGGCGTATAACGCCCGGCGCGTCGGCGCGTCTAGTCCAACGCCGATCTCGTCCAGCAATAAGAGTCGCGGCTGTGCCACAAGCGCGCGGGCGATCAGCGCCCGCCGCATTTGGCCTTGCGAGAGGCTATCAAAGGGGGCTGCGGCCAGGTGCGTCATGCCCACTCGCTCCAGCGCTAAATCCACTTGCTTGCGTTCAGCAGGTCGAGGAGAGCGCGTGGGCAGCTCGGTGTGAAGTAGCCCGGTGAACACGAGCTGCTCCACGGTGATGGGTGTGCTGAAGTCGTCGCGGTAGCGTCGGCTGTGCTTGCGCCAGAGCTGTTGCTGCTGCTCAGCACTGACCAACCCGATGTGCCGTTCGACGCCAATAGGTGACTGGGTGGGCTTGCCATCGAGCGCGTAGATGCGCGTCCCGCCGTGGACTGGGGCAGGCCAAATCTCGCCGCGCAACAAGCGCAAAAAGGTGCTTTTGCCTGCCCCATTCGGCCCTAGCACTGCCCAATGCTCACCTTGATGCAGTGACCACGTGAGGTCGCGCAGCACCCATTTTCCTGCCAGCATGACGCTGACGCTTTCCAGGTGAATGAGGCTTTGATGGCGATACTGCGGCATGGGTTCAAGCGCCGCCGGCGCCGGGCTTGACTTCGCGCGGGTTGATCCAAGGCATCATGCGGCGCAGTCGCAAGCCCACCTTCTCGATGGGGTGATTGATATCTCGCTGGCGATACTCGTTGAAGCGCTTGCGGCCGGTCTGGTTCTCTTTGATCCACTCGCGGGCGAACTTGCCCGATTGGATGTCGGCCAGGATTTTCTTCATTTCGGTGCGAGTGCGCTCGTTGATGATGCGTGGGCCGCTGACGTAGTCACCCCACTCGGCGGTGTCACTCACACTGTAGCGCATGAAGTTGAGGCCGCCACGATACATCAAGTCCACGATCAGCTTCAATTCGTGCATGCACTCGAAGTAGGCCAGCTCTGGCGCGTAGCCAGCCTCGGTCAGCGTCTCGAAAGCTGCTTTGACCAGATGTGAGAGGCCACCGCACAACACCACCTGCTCGCCAAAGAGATCGGTCTCAGTTTCCTCCTTGAAGGTGGTTCGGATCACGCCGGCGCGCGTGCCGCCGATGGCCTTGGCATAGGCCAAGGCGTTCTTCAGGGCGCGCGTCCCGCCTTGATGCACGGCCACCAAGCAGGGTGTGCCGCCGCCGTCCTGATAGGTGCTGCGCACCAGGTGGCCCGGGGCTTTCGGCGCCACCATGCTCACGTCCACAAATTTGGGCGGGATGATTTGTCGGTAGTGGATGTTGAAGCCATGGGCGAACATCAGCGTTTTGCCTTTAGCCAAGTGTGGCTCGATGTGCTCGCGGTAAATCTGTGCTGCTGGCACATCGGGCACAAGCATCATGATGAAGTCGGCCATTTGTGCAGCTTCGCTCACGTCCGTCACTTGCAGGCCGGCGGTGGCGGCCTTGTCGCGGCTTTTGCTGGTTGGTGGCAACCCAACCACCACGTTCACGCCGCTGTCTTTCAGATTGAGTGCGTGAGCGTGCCCCTGGCTACCGAAACCGATGACGGCGACCACTTTGTCCTTAAGCAGTTCGAGATCAGCATCCTTGTCGTAGTAAACCTTAGCTGCCATGTTGCCCTCAAGTGAGTGTGTAGGGTAGGTGAGTGTGTGAAGAAGCTTATCCGCGCGCCATGGCGATGCGCCCCGTGCGCACGACTTCCAGAATGCCATACTCGGCGAGCACCTTCAACATTGAGTCCACCTTGTTCTCCTCGCCAGTGACCTCGATGATGAGCGAATTAAGTGATACATCCACCACGCGGCTTTGGAACATGTCGGCAATTTGCTTGATCTCGCCCCGGTGTTTGGCATCCTCAGTGCGCACCTTGATCAGCGCCAGCTCACGCACCACGCTGGGGACCTCGCTCAGGTCTTGCACGTCAATCACGTTGATAAGCTTGTAAAGGTTGCGCTCCACCAGCGCAGCGTTGGTTTTGCTGGCGTCAATCACGATGGTCATGCGCGACACGGTGGGGTCTTCGGTGGTGCCAACAGCCAAGCTCTCAATGTTGAAGTTGCGCCGCCGCATCAAGCTGGCGACGCGGTTCAGCACGCCTGGTTTGTTTTCCACTATGGCCACCAGCGTGTGTTTGGTTGGGTTTTTTTGTGCCTCGATGCGGTCAATCAACATTGCTGCCTTTCCTCCCGTTTGGTAGTGGCTACTTTTGTGCGTCGAGGAAATCGAAGCCGCCGCCAAGCGCTGCTGGTTGGATCGGCCGGCGGGTCATCTCGTTCAGCGACTTACCTGGCTGAATCATCGGGAACACGTTCATCTCTTTCTCTACGACGAACTCGATGAGCACTGGCCCATTGTGAGCGCGCGCGGTAGCGATGGCTTCTCGCGCGCTCTTCACGTTGTTGGCGCGCAGGCCGCAAATGCCATATGCCTCGGCTAGCTTGACAAAGTCCGGCGTCCACATCTCCACGGCGGAGTAGCGCCGGTTGTGCATCAGCTCTTGCCACTGGCGCACCATGCCCAGGAAGTTGTTGTTGATGATGGCGATTTTGATGTTCAGGCCCTCTTGCACCACGGTGGCGAGTTCCGGTATGCTCATCTGGAAGCCACCGTCGCCAGCGATAGCCCACACCTCCTCATCGGGGCGACCGAACTTGGTGCCGATAGCTGCCGGCAGTGCGAATCCCATTGTGCCCAGGCCGCCGCTAGTGATGAGCTGATTCTTGCGGGTGTGATGGAAGTATTGCGTCTCCCACATTTGGTGCTGGCCGACGTCGGTGCAGATGGTGCAGTTGCCGCCCGTGGCCTCCCAGATCAAGCGCATCACCTGGGGGGCGATCAGCATGTCTTCCGGTAGCGGCATTTGCATGATGTCGTGTGAGAGGGTATCCTTCCGCCACTCCGCAATTTGCTCCAGCCAATGGGGGTAAGTGCGCTTCTCGATCATCGGCGTGAGCTGCTGAAGGACGTCGCGCAGGTTGGCGATGATTCCCACGTCGGCCGGCACGTTCTTGTTGATCTCCGCAGGGTCAACGTCCACGTGGATCACACGCGCGTTCTTCGCGTAGGTCTTCAGGTTGCCGGTCACGCGGTCGTCAAAGCGCATCCCCAATGCGATGAGCAGGTCAGCGTTGGCGATAGCCTGGTTCACATACGCCTCGCCGTGCATCCCCATCATGCGCAGGTTGAGCGGGTGCTCCTCGCTGAGCACGCCGATCCCAAGCAGAGTGGTGGCGACAGGAATGCCGCTCTTCTCCACGAACTGGCGGAACTCCTCGTGTGCATTGGCGTGCTTGATCCCTTGGCCCGCAAGGATGATGGGGCGCCGTGCTTGATCGATCAGTTCCTTTGCCCGCTGGAGGAGCAGCGGGATATTTTGCGGAAACGGCTTGATGGCGCGATAGCCGCGCAGCTTCACCTCCGAGATCGGGGTGTAATCGGTCATTTTTTGCTGCGCGTCCTTGCAGATGTCCACCAGCACTGGCCCTGGCCTGCCGCTGCGCGCGATGTAGAACGCTTCAGTCAAAGCCTGTGGCAGCTCTTCTACGCTCATCACCAAGTAGTTGTGTTTGGTGATCGGCAGCGTGACGCCGGTCACGTCGGTCTCCTGAAACGCATCAGTGCCTACCAAGTGAGAAGCGACCTGGCCGGTGATCGCCACAACGGCGGAGGAATCCATCATGGCATTGGCCAGGCCGGTGACCAGGTTAAGTGCGCCAGGGCCGCTGGTGGCCATGCAAACACCCACTTTGCCGGTGGCGCGAAAGTAAGCGTCGGCAGCCAGCGCGGCGTTTTCCTCGTGCCGAACTAGCACGTGCCGAATGCGATCCTGGTAATCCACGAGCGCGTCGTACGTGGGCAGGATTGCGCCACCTGGATAGCCGAACACCACTTCCGTCCCTTGCTGAAGTAATATCTCCCAGATGATTTGTGCGCCGGTAAGTTTCATCTCGCCACCTCATGTATGGACTTAAATGAAAGAAGCCCTCCCGTTCAGGAGGGCTTCTGCGGTCGGCACGGTTCATGCGTCGCTAGTCGCCTTCCCAAACGGGGATTGCTCCTCGATGCTAAGGACGAGGAGGCCCAAAAGGACGACGACTGCGACAATCACGAACATAGCTTTTACCGAGAGAGATTATACGGGTTTCGTCCTGCGGTTGTCAAAAACCAGAGCAGCAGCCTGTCATACAGGTTAGAATTGCTCCTCCAGCGCAGGTGTTTCATGATGAGTCGCACTCAAAGCTTGAGCGAACAGGTGGCGGAGGGGATATTCCGCTACATCATTCAAGAACAGCTTCGCTGTGGCGATAGCCTCCCATCAGAAGCAACCCTTGCCCAACACTTCGGTGTCAGTCGTTCGGTAGTGCGCGAGGCGCTACGCTTTTTGAGTGGCGAAGGCATTGTGATAGTCAGCAACGGGCGCTGCCCCAGGGTGCGAGAGCTGGATGAATCACAGTTGCGGGATTACTTCACATACGTCGCGATGATTGTGCGTCTCCCCTTTCGGGAAATCATGGAGGCCCGGCGTCCGCTTGAGGTCCAAAGCGCCCGCTTAGCTGCCCAGCGCCGCACTCCCGACCAGCTTGAGGCCATGCGCGACACTATCCACCGCATGGGCAGAAGTCTAGGCGACGCCGATGCGTACGTGGACCTCGATCAGTTATTGCATCGTCAGATCGCTGAAGCGTCCGGCAACCGGATTATCATGCACACCGCCAGCGCGCTGCGCAGCGCGCTCAACGAGCTAACTCACACCATGCTATACCGTCGTCGCAATCGGCAGCAACTGGAGCGCGTGCACATCTTGCACGAAGCCATCGTCACTGAAATCGGATATCGCAATCCAGATGCAGCTGCACGTGCCATGGACGCTCACTTTGGCGAGGCGTTGCAGTTCCTCATCGAGCGCCAGGAAAGCGTGTGGCGACGTCAGTGAATTGTCGTGCATTGCTGAGACATGATTGAGTTGCTAGAACGTTGCGTGCGCATCCCCTCGCCAAGTGGCCAGGAGCAGCAAGTAGCTCTGTTCTTGCGCGACGAGATGCTCCGGCGTGGCTTTGATCGCGCCTACATTGACGAGGTGGGCAACGTCGTCGGCGTGATCGGCAGTGGCAACCGTCAGTTCATGCTTCTGGGTCACATGGACACAGTCAGCGGCGAAGTGCCCGTGCGCTATCAGGACGGCAAGCTCTATGGACGTGGCACGGTAGACGCCAAAGGGCCGCTGTGCGCGTTTGTGCTTGCGGCCGAGGCGCTCCAAACAACCATTCGGCACAACGACGCGCAGGTGATAGTGGTTGGGGCGGTGGAGGAGGAATGTGCTTCATCGCGCGGCGCCCGCCACGTGGCGCAGCAGTATCGCCCGGACTTTTGTGTCATTGGCGAGCCCAGCGGCACCTACGGGATCACGTTAGGCTACAAAGGTCGCTTGTTGATCAGCGCTCGGATAGAGCAACCGATGCGCCACACCGCCGTACCTGAGCCCAGCGCTTGTGAGATCGCGGTCTCCTTGTGGAATCACGTGGTGCAGTTGGCTGATGCGTGGAACGCCGGTAAGTCAAGCACCTTCGACCAGATTTTGCCTTCGCTGCGCCGCCTCCAGTCAGGTGACGACGGCCTGCGCGAGTGGTGCGAGATTCTGATCGGCGCACGGTTGCCGTTGGGGTATGGCCCGCCTGAGCTGCGCGCAGCCGCAGAGCAGTGGCAGGCCGCACAAGCAGCGCAACAAGCGGCGATCACCATGCGCTTTGAGGCTGCAGAACCAGCTTGGCGCGTGCCACGCGACACCGCTCTGGCTCGCGCGTTTGTCGAGGCTGTGCGTGCTATGGGCATGCGGCCGGCCTTCAAGTTGAAAACTGGCACCTCGGACTTCAACGTAGTGGGGCCAGCTTGGCAGTGCCCTCTAGTCGCCTACGGACCTGGCGATTCCTCGCTCGATCACACGCCAGACGAGCATGTGGTTATCGAAGAGTTCGAGAAGAGTGTTGCAATCCTCACTCGAGCATTGCGCTCGCTGTTGACAGACATCACTTCACCTGCATGAACCGGCAATTCTGCTTTCAGGCGTATCGCCCGCGTCGTTTGGAGATCATTGACACCACGCTGCGCGAAGGTCAGCAATCATCTCTCTTGCATGATCATCACAAGTACTTCTTCACCCCGGCAGACAAACAGGAGATCACCCGCGCCCTCATCCTCTACGGCGTGAAGTTCATCGAGCTGTTCGCGCCCAACGTCAGTGCTCGTGAGCAAGCAGACTGGGAGCTGATTAAAGCGACCCGCAACGAGCTGATCACACAAAAGGGCTACACCTTCCTGTTGGCTCATGTGCGCGCGCATCCGCAAGATGTAGAAGCAGCACTGCGCGTGGGTGCTGATGGGCTGAACATGTACATCGGCACTTCTGACGTGGCCCGCTCCTACAGCCACGGCAAGACGCTAGAAGAAATTGGCAAGCAGGCGCGTCAACTCATCGAGGATATCCGCCGCAATCATCCGGGCCTGATCATCCGCTTCAGCGGCGAGGATGCTTTCCGCACCCGTGAGGAGGACCTCTTTCGCGTGTACGACCAACTACAGGATTTGGTGGATCGTTTCGGCACACCCGACACTGTCGGCGTTGCCACGCCGGCGCTGGTCGCGCAGCGTGTGCGAGCCTTGAGGCAACGCTACCCCGATGTTGCGCTGGAGGGACACTTCCACGATGACCGCGGCTTTTCCCTGATCAACGCGCTGGAAGCTGTCAAGAGCGGGATGCAGTACATCCAAACCACTTTGCTGGGCATCGGCGAACGCAGCGGCATCACCAGCATGACCGCGCTGCTGTTCAACCTTTACATTGACCGCGAGTATGACTGCTTGGAAGGCTACCACTTGCGCGGCTCCTATCCAATCAACGTGATGATGGCGGATAAGCTGCGCAAGCTTGTGCCCTCGAAGGAGCCAGTCAGCCTCACCAACCGCACTCACGCGGCCGGTGTGCATCAGAAAGCAATGCTCAACCATTCTGCTACCTACGAAGCATTTCCGCTCGACCAGTTCGGCGTTACCGAGTCCGAGATTTTGCTGGGGCCGCTGAGCGGTTGGAATGTGGTGCATTACTTCCTGCGCGAGATCTGCGGCTTCGCGCTTGATGAGGCGACTGCACGCCAGATCACCGCATTGTTCAAGCAGCGAGTCTACGACCTGCAGCCGGGCACGTCGCCTGCAGCCATGCTGATTGATATCGCCCGCAATGAGTTTGGCCTCCAGACCGTCAATGTGCCGGAGGAGTTTCGCCGCGCAGTAAAACAAAACCTGACCGATACTTCTGCGCAAGCCGAGGTCGGCGAGGTGAGCCATGCTAGTGGCGTCATTTTGCGCTCGCGGCGATAATCCCTGTGGGGAGGCATCCATGCGTTTGCGAAGATGTGCCCGCTGCATACTTGCGCTCCTCTTGGGCATGCTCGTGCTCTTTAGCAGACAGTCGCCGGCGAATGCAGCAAGGCGTGAGATTTCACCCGTTGGCAATGTCGCACCTATCCAAATGGTTGCGCTTGAGGTCAACTTGGTTTTGCTCCGCGTCAAGGCGGAGTCGAGCGACTCCAGCGCCACCGCCAGCGTTCGTGCGCGAGCCGTGTTGCGTCGCGCAGAAGGCGGGGATGCTCCCGTTCGCGTGGTGTTCCCACTCCGCGACCCTGGCGGACGTGGCGAGCAATTCGGTCGCTATGCCCCTATTGAGTTTGAACTGCTGGGCTTCTCTGTCAACGGCCGGCAGTCAAAAGCGAGCTTACTCAACGCGGAGCAGGCCGCGGCAGTGGATGTGAACTTCCCTCTGGATCAAGACGTGCAACTGGACCTGGCCTACTTTTTGCGCAGCGTTAACGTTGGCCCGTGGCGGGTGTTCCGCTATCCTCTGCACGTCACAGCAGGCTGGGCCGGCGACGTGGCGGAGGCTCGCTTTATAGTGAATCTGCCTTATCCTGCTAGTGAGCTGACGGTGGACACCGCTGCCTCATCGCCCGGCGTCTCGTTCGCAGGCGATCGAGCATTCTGGCGCTTTGGTCCACTGGAGCCGAAGCCGGAAGATGACTTTGTGGTGGCTGTGCTGTCGCGGCGTGCTTGGCAGCGCGTTCAGGAAGCTGAAGTGCTGCTTCGCCGTCGTGCTAGCTCGCAACGCTGGCTCAACTTGGCGCGGACGTACCGCGATGTGATTGTGCCAGGCGAGCGCACTCTCAGGCTGGGCGAAGCGTATGTGGAGCGGATGATTGAGGCGTATCGTCAAGCGGCGCAGACCAACAATCAACCCGAGGTAGTGGAGCTGGAGCTTGCCCAAACGCTGGCGACGCTATACGCGCCACCGTGGCCAGCCAAGATTGCCGAGGTTATCATTGCAGCGCTGGAGCGCGCTCTTGCACGCGAGACAACTCAACCCGCCGCACGAACCCTGGCCGAACGATTGCTGGCCCAACTCGATCAGGCTGGCAGTGAACCCGACGCCCTGCAACAAAGGCAAGAGCTGCAGGATTTGCTACGGCGCGTAGGCGGAGCAATCACGCCTACCCAGGCGCCACCCGAAGTGGTGTTAACACTAACCCCACAACCTGTTCAAACCCCACCGGCTGAGGCCAGGCCAACTGAGCCCACTCCATCGGAGACTCCCCAACCCGATGCAACGGCGACCGCAGAGCCGGCGCTGGTGCAACCTTCGGTCGGTGATCGTGGCCCAACAGCGCAACCTACGGCCGACCCGCTCGGGCTCACGCCGGCATCCGACACGACGGTGAGCAGGTTGGTCGGTCCTGCCCTGCCTACTGGCGAGGTGGACTGGCGTGTGGTCGTGCTGGCCTATGTCCTAACGGGTCTGCTGGTGCTGGCCTTGATGCGCTGGTGGCTCGGCAGCCGATTGAGTTAGCCGTGACGCTGCATGAAGCGATATATGCGCTCCAGCGCCTGCTCGATCTTCTCGTAGGCTGTTGAGTAGGCTATGCGCACGTGACCCTCGCCGCCCAAGCCGAAGGAGCTGCCCGGCACGACAGCGACGTGCTCTTCGTGCAGCAGTCGCTCTGCAAAAGTGTGGTCGTCCATGCCGCTCTTCTTGATGGAGGGGAAAGCGTAGAAGGCACCGCGCGGCTCGAAGCAGTCCAGTCCCATCGCGTTTAAGCTGCTTACAAGCAGCCTGCGCCGGCGGTCGTATTCCTCCACCATGCGCTGCACGTGCTCGTCGCCTTGTTCAAGCGCTGTGATTGCGGCATGCTGGCTGGTGGTTGGCGCGGACATGATGGTGTATTGATGCACTTTGCGAGCGGCGTCGAGCAACTCACTGGGGGCGGCGAGATAGCCGATCCGCCAACCAGTCATGGCGTAGTCTTTGCTGAAGCCACCTAGCAACAAGGTGCGCGCCTTCATGCCAGGCAATGAAGCAAAGCACACGTGCGTCGTGCCATACACCAGGCGGTCGTAGATTTCGTCGCTGATGACGGCCAGGTCGTGTTGTTCGGCAAGCCTCGCGATTTCGATTAGCCGCTCGCGGCTCATCACTGCGCCGGTGGGGTTGTTTGGGTAGCCGATCAGCAGCGCTTTCGTGCGCGGCGTAATGTGCGCGGCGATGTCCTGCGCTGTGACTTGAAAGTCGTTTTCGACAAATGTGGGGATGGGCACGGGGGTGCCGCCGGCAAAGACCACGTCTGGCGCGTAGGAAACAAAGCAGGGCTGCGGAATGATCACCTCGTCGCCAGGGTCAAGGATGCTGACAAGCGCTACATACAGTGCCTCGCTCACGCCGACGGTGATCAGCAGTTCGTGATCGGGGTGATACGCCACGCCGTATAGCTCCGCCAGTTTTCGGCTGAGTGCACGACGCAGCTCGATCAAGCCAGCGTTGCTGGTGTAGCCTGTTTCGCCGCGCTCGAGCGAGGCAATGCCGGCGCGCAGGATAGGCGCCGGTGTGACGAAATCCGGCTCGCCAATGCCAAGTGAGATCACATCTTTCATCGTCGCAGCGATGTCGAAGAATTTGCGAATGCCGGAGTACGGCACCGAGGCAACCCGCTGAGAGACAAAGTTACGCATGTTGTCAATCCTCGTCAAAGTCAACCACGCTGGAGTCACCGACGTTGAACCGGCGTGGTCGCCCGCGCAGCACCGCATCGCGGCCGATGAGTGAGTTTGCCATCACATGGTCAATCACCTTCGCGCCGGCCTCCACCACACTTTCGCGGATTACGCTACTGACAATATGGCATCCCTCGCCAATGGAGGCGTGCGGCCCGATCACACTGTTTATGATGGTGGCGCTGGGGTGAATGTTGACCGGCGGCACGATTACGTATTGCCCTTGCGGCAGCTCCGCGCTGTTGTCGTGTCCATGTTGCAGCAGATAACGATTGGTCTCGAGCACGGAGTGAGCAGTGCCACAATCCAGCCACACGTTGACGGGCTGTGGGCGCAGTTTTGCCCCTCTCTCAAGCATGATGTTGAATGCGTCGGCAAGGAAGTATTCGTTCTTCACCCGTTTGTCACGCCGTATCAACTCCTCACAAGCGTCCATGAGCTGTTGCACTTCGCGGACGTAGTACATGCCGATCACAGCGAGGCGATTCTCTATTGTGGCTGGCTTCTCGATAAACTCGGTGATGTAACCCTGAGCGTCTATCCGCACTACGCCGAAGCGTCGCGGGTCTTCTACCTCTTTGACGTAGATGACGCCATCGCACGTTTCATGCTCAAGTGCTTCCAGCGCAGCGTCGGCGAGCGTATCTACAAAGACGATCAGGGTAGGGCCGCTGACCAAATGGCGCGCTAGCAAGATGGCCGGCGCTTGGCCATTGAGCTCCTTTTGCTCGACATACGCACTGTTTAGCGGAGGATAGTAACTGCTCACGTACTGCTCAATCTGCTCACCCAAGTAGCCAACCACAAACACAACTCGTTCAATTGTGGCCTGCTTGAGGAGTCGATCCAGGATGTGGCCGAGCACAGGCTTGCCGGCCACGCCTACAAGTGGCTTGGGCTTGGAGTAAGTGTGAGGTCGGAGGCGCGTGCCAAACCCAGCAAGCGGGATGATGACGTTCATGCTTTCAACTGGCTAGAGAGGATAAATCGAGGTTGGGTTTTCTCAGGTGAAAGTCTGTGTGCATCTGATATGTGCGCGCCACCTGCAAGACGCGCTGTTCGCCGAAAGCAGGGCCGATCAGTTGCAAGCCGATCGGCAAGCCCAAGCGGTCGAAGCCGCATGGAATGCTGATCGCGCACACGCCGGCGAGGCTGGCCGGCAGCGTGAAGACATCGGCCAAATACATCTGAAGCGGGTCTTCTGTTTTAGAGCCGATGGGGAAGGCTGTGGTTGGCGATACCGGGGCTGCCAAAATGTCTACTTGGGCAAAGGCCTGCTCAAAATCCTGCTTGATCAGCGTGCGCACTTTCTGCGCGCGAACGTAGTAAGCGTCGTAGTAGCCAGCGCTGAGGGCGTACGTCCCCAACATGATGCGTCGCTTCACCTCAGCGCCGAAGCCGGCGCCGCGAGTGCGGCAGTAGGTGTCAATCAGATCATTCCCCGTCACGCGCAGGCCGTATTTGACGCCGTCGAAGCGCGCCAAGTTCGCCGATGCCTCGGCAGGCGCGATGATGTAATACGCTGCCAGACCCAGCTCGGTGCGAGGCAAGCTCACTTCTTGGACTCGCGCCCCGAGTGCTTCGAGCTGGGCAATGGCAGCGCGCACAGCCTCCTCCACTTCGTCCTGGATGCCGGCCGTGAAATACTCTTTGGGCACCCCCACGCGCAACCCCTGCAACTTCTCTGGCGCGTGCTCCACTGCGTGAACGTCAACGGGGGGGGCGGAAACCGAGGTGGAATCGTTCGGATCGCGTCCCTCCAGTGCTTGGAGCATGATGGCTGCGTCTAGAGCGTCTTTTGTTAACGCACCCACTGTGTCCAGTGAGGATGCGAACGCAATCAGGCCATAACGCGAGATGCGTCCGTAGGAATTTTTGAGGCCTGTGACGCCGCACAGGGCGGCAGGTTGGCGGATGCTGCCGCCGGTGTCTGTACCAAGTGCTGCGCAGCACAAGTCGGCAGCGACAGCAACTGCCGAGCCACCCGAAGAGCCGCCTGGCACGCGGTCAAGCCGCCATGGGTTGCGTGTGACACCGAAGGCCGAGTTCTCGGTCGAAGACCCCATTGCAAACTCGTCACAGTTGAGCTTGCCGAGAAAGACAGCACCCATCGCGCGCAGCTTGGAGACCACCGTGGCGTCCCATGTTGGCACGTAGTTCTCCAATATGCGCGAGCCGGCCGTTGTGCGCAGGTCGCGAGTGACGAGCACATCCTTAATAGCAATCGGGACGCCCAACAGCGGTGTATCCTCTCCTCGCGCAATGCGGCGATCGGCGGCATCCGCCATCTCGATTGCCAGCTCTGTTGCGACAGAGATGAAAGCGTGCAGCGAAGGTTCCAGTTGTTGAATGCGCTCTAGATAAGCAAAGGTCAGCTCACGCGCAGAAACTGCGCGCTCTCGGAGCAGGCGCCGAGCTTCAGCAATAGTGAGCGAACAAAGTGCGCGCATGGTAGGGTGGGTTAGTCGTCATCACCCAGCGCGGCTTGAACAACAAAGTAGCTCTCGTCGGCCAGCGGTGCATTTCTCAGAGCAGCTTCGCGCGTCAGCCCAGGTAGTATGGTGTCTTCCAAGCGCATCACACTGTGCACCGAGAGCACACTTGATGTAGGAGGCACGTCGTCGCCCACCTCCACTCGGCTGAGCTGAGCGGCGTAGTCTAGGATTGCGCTGAGCTGCTGAGCGTAGCGCACCTTCTCCGCCTCACTCAGGGATAAGCGCGCCAGATACGCGATGCGTTCAACCTCTTCACTCGAGAGCATGGAGAAAGCAACGCTCAGCTCGTTAGCTCAGAATCTGCGGACTCCGCAGCGCTGATCTCAGCTATGGGACGGGGTGGGGCGATGCGAGGCGGCTCAAACTCTGGTGGTTCAACGTCGCCCGCCATGTTGGTGTTACCACGCAAATAAGCTCCCTCGTGTAGTAGCAAGGTGTTGACGTTAAGGTCGCCCCATACCTTTCCGGTCTCGGTGATCTCGATCTTGTTCGCAGTGATGTTGCCTTTCACCTGCCCAGAGATGACGACGTTGTAGGCCTGGATCTCTGCAATCACCTTTGCTGTCTCTGCAATGACCAGACTGCTGGTAGTCTGCAGCACACCCTCAAATATGCCCTCGATACGGATGCCGCCGTCACTCTGCAGCGTGCCATTCATGCGGCTGTTAGGGCCGATTGTCGTCTCTATCTTGCTGGTTGCAGCCGTGGTGTTTACCACCGCGTTGTTTGCTGTGTTGACCTGGCTACCATGAGCTGAGAACTTGTCTCGTCCAAACATCTGTCTGTGCCTCCTTGGATTGCGGAGCAGATTTGCACTAAGCAGAATGACACTTATTCTGCTAGCGATCGCTGGGTGTCGTGCGCTTCTCTACAAACCTCTGCCACCATATGGCAGCATCACTATCTACCTCGGTATCCGCCGCCGGGACGACAGGGATCTCGCCCGGCAATGTCCAACGATGGCTGCGCGCCCACTCATCCAAAAAGGCATCACTTTTCGCGTGCTCGAGCGCGCGCTGCACATCGGCAAGCTCGGCCTCTGCTGCAGTGACCTTTTTGGATAACTGGCGTATCTCGGTGTGCATGCGTTGCTCTGCTTCAAGGCGGCCAACAAGATTAACCATCAACGGTAGCGCCAGTGCTAGTGCAGCTAGCGAGAACCATAGCGCGACGCGTCGCAGGTGAGTGGGCTGGGATAAGCGCTTTTCGCTGTAGTAGGTGTGACGACGTTGACGCATGGTCGTGTGCCAAAAACGGAAGGGGTCAATGCCGAAGGTGGGATTTGAACCCACACGAGCGCAAGCTCACTACGCCCTGAACGTAGCGCGTCTGCCAATTCCGCCACTTCGGCGATACAATGAAATTATACACAGTTCCGGCGCAGCACATCGTGCAGTTCGAGAAAAGACTGTCACTGCATCTGTGGGAAAGGGGAAATGAGAGGTAGGCGCAGGAATGCTTGCGCCTACCTCTGCTCATGCGTAACTGCCACTTGCTAGCGATGCGCCCGTCAACACGCTGAGATTGCAGAGAAGCGCTTCAGTGCATCACAGTTTGGTCGCCCTCCAAGCGACATCGCAGTTGCAAGTCTCGAGCGTCCAGCACATATTTGCTCTGCCTCTCAGGGCAGCTCGTCTGAGTGCTGAGCTCGAAATAGCGTGCGGCCTCGCAGGCGCGATTTCTTTGGGTGAGTATCTCAGCGAGATTGGCGGCTGATTCGCTGCGCAGCTCGATATTGCGCTTTGCAAGTTGCATAGTGCGGGTATAGTGCTCGATGGCCTTATCCACTTCTTGCCTCATGTTGCTGAGGTGGCCTGCCATCGCGTGCGCTTGAGCCAGCAGCTCAGCCAGCAACTCGTCCCTCGGCATGGTCACATCGTTTGCAAGGACAGAGCTCAAGTAAGACTCTGCGGACGAGATGAGCGTGCTGCTCTCTAGAGGCAGCGAGCTAATGTCGTGCTCAGCAATTGCGATGCGGGCGCGCATGAGCGCGATGCGGTGCTCAAAGTAGGCAGCATCAGGCTTGAACGGAGCACGGGCGGCCCTTTCTAACCAGCTTTTAGCCTCCTCCAAAAGTGGGTCTGCCTGCGCAGAGACAGCACCGGAGTATGTCTGCAGAGCCATGATTAAGGCGATGCTGCTGCGCGCAAGATAAGCGGGCGCAAACTCTGGCCATTCCAGAATGGCCTGCTCGAGATGCTTCCGAGCGCTCTGCAGCGCTTCGAAGTCCACTCTATGGTCACACGTGTTGAGGATAGCTCTGAGATAAGCGCTGCCGAGCAGATGGTGGAGGATCCCCTTTGCTTGTGGATCGCTGCCGGCGAACTTCAACGCTTGCTCAAAAAGCTCAGCCACAGTTTGATAATGTGCTGGTGCGTTTTCTGTGTAGAGCCACAGACCTGAGGCAATTCTGGCAAGTATTTGCGCTTTCTCGTCTATGTCGCGCTCGAACGCGTTGAGATTGACGTGCGCATCTATGCGCGCGGGCTCTACCGCTGGGCTCAGAGCGAGTGCGCCCACCAGTTCTGGCACGTAGCCAAAGCTACCCAAGCTCGTGTAGAAGTTCGTTGCGACACTTGTGTGAGAGGGGGCGCAGGTGACAGTGCCGTAGATAGCTACCTCCACTCCCCGCTCTTTGGCGAACGCAGCAACTGCCTCGTTGATCCTTGCGACCTCGCGAGGGGAGGTCCAATCAATCTGTTGGGGAGTCCATAAGTTGACAGGGAAGTCTAATGAGGGGAGGGAGCGACGTATCTTCTCCGCTAGGCTTGCGCCGATATCCTCTGCGATCTCAGCACATTGGGGTGAAGCGTCCACTACGTTGAACGGTAAGATTGCAATGTCCAGAGCCAGTTCGTTACCTCGTATCAGAGGCTTCCCCTGCTGATGCACCAAACGGTTGAGCTGGCTGAGCTGATTTCTGCCCTGCAACAGCAGAGCGAGCATCAGCGCGATGACAATCAGAGCGCTTAGCACCACTTGCTGGCCGAGTTCGATACGGAGCGTACGGATGGCGTAAATAGTACTATGATTAGCTGATCCGCGAATGGAGATGGTGAGATCTCCGCTGGCCAACCTGCGGACTCGGTGCTGCCCAGTGGCAGCGCGTGCAGGGAGCGGTGTCCAGATCAGCTGCACTCGGGGCAGCTTCTGGGTCAGCCGTTGCAGGGCTGTCCAGACTGCTGCTGTTGAGATAGGCTTGTGAATTACCCTCATCGTCTTCATCTTAAAAAAACCTAAAATCAAGCCTAAGCGAATTATAAATCAATCTCAAAAAAATTGCAAGCGCTCTGAGTCTGGTGATTGCTCTGAGCGCAGCAAAAGTCGCATGTCACGAGGGGAAAGCGATAGCACGAACGGCCGAAGCGTTTTCGCTCGCACACGAGCAGCAGAGCCAACAATTTGGCCGGCGGTTCATCGTAGAAGCCCGCCTGCTCAAGTCACTAACCGTAGCAGCATGGATTTTCTGGACAAGAGCGGTGGTGGTGAGGCCGGAATACTGGGTGTGCTGAGCGCAGACGATCCGCGCTACGTTTGACTGGCTTTCACACAGCTTTGCCGTGTGTGGTCGCTTTCACTACTACCGTGCAGTTCTTCTCGCTGCTGCGCTGGGTCGAGGACCAGAGGGTATCATCCGTTCGTATGTCCGATCACGTCAAGTTGTTTATCCCAGGCCCGGTTGAAGTGCGCCGCGAGATCTTGGAAGCGCAAGCGCAGTGGATGATCGGGCATCGCGGCAAAGCTGCTGAAGCACTGTTTGCCCGCATTCAAACCAAGCTCCGCCAGGTCTTCTTCACGCGCTCGCGTGTGTATCTCAGCACGTCCAGTGGCACTGGTTTGTGGGAGGCAGCTGCGCGCAACTGTGTGAGCGACGACTCTGAGGGTGGGGTGTTGGCTACAGTGTGCGGTGCGTTCAGTGAGCGCTGGGCTGAGGTGTTCGAGCGCAACGGCAAGGCCACCACCTGGCTGCGCGTTGCCGAGGGCGAGCCGATCACGCCGGAGCTTGTGCGCGATGCGCTGCTCGCGCGCCGCAATGCGCCAGGCCGGAAGCCCTTTGAGGCCATCGCCATTGTGCACAACGAGACAAGCTGCGGTTTGACCAACCCGTTGGCTGAGATCGTCGCGGTGGTGCGCGAGCTTTCGCCGGATACGCTCATCTTGGTGGACGCTGTCAGCTCACTGGGCGGCATCAAGGTTGACTTTGATGGCCTAGGGCTAGACGTGCTACTTACCTCCTCCCAAAAGTGCCTCGGATTGCCGCCGGGTTTGTCCTTCGCCGCTGTGAGTGACCGGGCGCTAGAAAAGGCGCGCCATGTGCGCAACCGCGGCTACTACTTCGACTTTGTCGAGCTGGAGAAGTTCCTACTCAAGAATCACACGCCGGCCACACCCGCCATCTCGCTGATGTTCGCGCTGGATAAGCAGTTGGACGACATCCTGACAGAAGGGCTGGAGGCGCGTTTCGCTCGCCACCGGCGCATGGCTGAAATCACACGTGCATGGGCGCGTCGACAATTCGACCTTTTCCCGCGCGCTGGCTACGAGTCCGACACGGTCACGTGTGTGAAGAACACGCGCAACATGGACGTGGGCGCGCTCAACCGCTTTTTGGAAAATCGCGGCATGCACATCTCCGACGGCTACGGCAGCTTGAAAGGTCGCACCTTCCGCATCGCCCACATGGCCGACATGACCGAACACGACATCACGGCGCTGCTGGGCGCGATTGACGAGTTCCTTGCCGAAGCGTGAGGTTGTGCGCGATGCTTATCGCGGAAAACCTCTCACTGTTCTTCGGGGTGCGTCCAGTGCTGCGCGGCGTCTCACTTGGCGTACGACGTGGCGAGTGGGTGGTGGTGCTGGGCGCGAACGGAGCGGGCAAAACTACACTGCTGCGCGTCATCGCCACCTTACTGCGACCGGCTGGCGGGCGCTTGGAGCTGAATGGCGTGGACGCTTTGACCCATCCCGCCCGCGTCCGCGCCCAACTGGGAATGGTCTCCCATCAGCCGCTGATCTACCCCGACCTCACCGCCAGCGAGAACTTGCGCTTTTTCGGTCGTTTGTACGGGTTGAGCGGTGCACAGCTGGAGCAACGCGTCGAGCATGCGCTGCGCGAGGTGGGGCTTTGGACGCGGCGCCACGACCGCGCGCGCGCCTTCTCGCGCGGCATGACCCAGCGCTTGAGCATCGCCCGCGCAATGTTGCACAACCCTGATTTGCTGCTGCTCGACGAGCCGTTCACTGGCCTCGATCAACACTCTGCTACTACCCTCGCTGCTATGCTGCGCGACTTGGTAGCGCAAGGGCGCGCCGTCTTAATGACAACTCATGAGCTGGGGCGTGGGCTGGACGGCGTCACGCGCGCCTTGCTACTAAAGGGCGGCCGCATCGAAGCTGAGCTGCGCGAGCATATCACCCCTGAAGCGCTCACCGCCCTGCTGGACTAAGGCTATGGCGCTCCTCCTCGCTCAAATCGCTGCGCTAGTGCGCAAAGATGTGCTTACCGAGCTGCGCGCCCGAGAGTCCATCACTGCCATGCTCGCGTTCTCTGTGATGGCATTGGTGATGTTCAACTTCGCTTTTCGGCTGCGCGTGGACGACTTCCGTCCGCTCGTCCCTGCCGTGTTGTGGGTAACGCTGATCTTTGCCGGCACGCTGGGCCTCTCGCGCACCCTCTCCGCTGAACAGGTCAACCAATGTCTGGATGCGCTGCTACTTGCCCCGCTTGACCGCAGCGCCATTTTCGTGGCGAAAGCAATGACCAACCTGTTGTTCATGCTGCTGACCGCAACCGTGGTGTTGCCCTTGATGGCCATCCTATTTGGTGAGGCGCTGATTCAGCCTGGGATAGTGCTGGTGTTGATCAGCGGCGTGGTGGGCTACGCCGGCGCCGGCACGCTGATTGCCACGATGGCCATCAGCACACGAGCGAGAGAAGTCTTTTTGCCGATCTTGCTTTTCCCTCTGGTGCTGCCACTGTTGGTGGCTTCGGTGATTGCCACCGCCGGCTTCCTCGACCAACTCCCCTTTGAGGATTTTGGCTCTTGGGTGGGAGTGCAGCTCGCTTTCATCGTGCTCTTCTGGTCGGCAGGGGTGCTGCTGTTTGAATACTTGGTGGAGAGTTAGCCGCATTCAGGACGACAACAGGGATGGTATCATCTTATATCACCGGTTTAGCACTCTCTATGGTGGAGTGCTAACCGATGGGAAAGCGATGGAAGAGCTGACACCGCGCCAACAGCGCATCCTCGAACTGGTGGTGCGCGCATATGTGGACACCGCAACGCCTGTTAGCTCGAAAATGCTGCAGGAGATGGGTGAGCTAGGTGTCTCTGGGGCCACCATTCGCAACGAGATGGCTGCGCTCGAGGAAGCTGGCTACCTGACCCACCCCCACACTTCTGCTGGGCGCGTCCCCACGGAGAAGGGTTATCGCTACTTCGTTGAGCATCTGCTGAGCGACGAGCTGACGCCGACTGAGCGAAACACCATCCGCCACCAGTTTCATCAAGCGCGGCTGGAGGTGGCGCACTGGATGCAGTTGGCGGCTGCGGTGATGGCGCACGCTTCGCGTGGCGCTGCCGTGGTGACGGCGCCGCGCTTGGAGGTGCCCCGCTTGCGCCATCTGGAGCTGATCTCGACCTACTCGCACCTTGTGCTCATGGTGGTGGTGCTGCAGGGTGGGGTGGTGCGCCAGCGCATGTTGTCGCTCAGCGAGCCGATCAGCCAAGCCGAGCTGAGCCAAATCGCAGGGCACATCAACAGCCGCTTCTTCAACGCCGACGCGGCCACGTTGCAGGTGCATCTGCAGGAGTCCAGCGGCTTCGAGCAGGAAGTGCTGAACCTGGTGCTGGAGTTGCTCACCGACTCGCACAGCGCCCCGTCGCCCAGTGAAATTTACCGCGATGGTCTCAGCGAGGTGCTTCAAGAGCCGGAGTTCAGCCGCTTGGGAGAGGCCACTGCGCTGGTCAACGCCTTGGAGCAGCCGGATTTCCTGCGTGAAATCGTCAATGCACCTATCGGGACTGTGCAAGTGGTGATCGGCGGGGAGGGGCGCTGGCGCGAGTTGAGCTCGTGCAGCGTGGTGCTCGCTCGCTACGGTGTGGAGGGCTTTGCCAGCGGGGCGCTCGGTGTGCTTGGCCCCATCCGCATGCCCTATGGGCGTGCGATCAGCACGGTGCGCTTTGTCGCAGACTTGATGAGTGAACTAGTGAGTGATTTGTACGTCGAGTGACGCAAACCAGGAGCGTGAGTAAGTTCTATGGAGACAGAACATCTGCAACCTCAGGAGACACCTATCGCTACAGAAGGCGAAGGCGTTCCTGCTGCGACGGCTCAGCTTGGGGAAACAGAAGTGCTTCGTGCAGAGCTGGAAGCGCTGAAGAAGAATCTGCAAGAGGCCCAGGCCAAAGCCGCGGAATACCTTGATGGTTGGCAGCGGGCACGGGCTGAATTTGCCAATTACAAAAAGCGCCAAGAGCAGCAACAAGCTGAGCTGCGCGCCTTCGCGACGCTCGACTTGATCAAGCGTCTGCTAGTCATTCAGGATGACTTCGAGCGCGCTGCTCGCACACTGCCGGAGAGCTTGAAGCACATGACTTGGATCGAGGGCGTGTTGCTCATCCACCGCAAGCTGCAAATACTGCTGGAATCGGAAGGGGTGCGCCCGATTGAAGTAAAGCCGAGCGATCCCTTCGACCCCACACTGCACGAGGCGATCAGCCACGATGAGACGCAAGATGTGCCCTCGGGCCACATTATCGAAGAGGTGCAACGAGGTTACAAAGTGGCCGAGCGCGTGATTCGCCCAGCGTTGGTGCGGGTAGCAAAGTGAGCGCAAGACGCTGCAAGCTACAACAGGTTGAGTAACTATGGGCAAGATAATCGGCATTGACTTGGGCACGACGAACAGCGTCGTCGCTGTCATGGAAGGGGGCGAGCCGGTGGTGATCCCCAGCCAGGAGGGCAGCCGGCTGATCCCCTCTGTGGTTGCAGTGAACCCCAAAACCGGTGAGCGGTTGGTGGGTCAAGTGGCCAAGCGACAGGCCATCACCAACCCAGAGAACACCATTTTCTCTATCAAGCGCTTCATGGGGCGCAAGTTCAACGACCCCGAGGTACAGCGCGCGATCAAGATGGTGCCATACAAGGTGGTGCCGGCCCCGAACGGGGATTGTCGCGTGATCATGGGCGGCAAAGAGTACTCGCCCCAAGAGATCAGCGCCATGATCTTGCAAAAGATCAAAGCCGACGCCGAAGCCTACCTGGGTGAGCCGGTGACCCAAGCAGTGATCACCGTGCCCGCCTACTTCAACGACGCACAACGCCAAGCCACCAAAGACGCGGGGCGAATCGCCGGCTTGGAGGTGCTGCGCATCATCAACGAGCCGACCGCTTCCTCGCTAGCCTACGGCCTCGACAAGAAGAAGGACGAGACCATTGTCGTTTATGACATGGGCGGTGGCACGTTCGACGTCACAGTCTTGGAGCTGGGCGACGGCGTGTTTGAGGTGAAGGCCACCAACGGCGACACTTTCCTCGGCGGCGATGACTTCGACAACCGCATCATTGACTGGCTGATCGAGACCTTCAAAAAGGAGACCGGCATTGACGTGCGCAACGACCGCCAGGCGCTGCAGCGCTTGAAGGAGGCGGCCGAGAAAGCCAAGATCGAGCTTTCCACCGTGATGGAAACTGAGATCAACCTGCCTTACCTCACGGCAGACGCTAGCGGTCCTAAACACTTGGTCACTCGCCTGACGCGCTCGAAACTAGAGCAGCTCACCGAAGACCTGGTCGCCCGCAGCTTAGGGCCGTGCGAGCAGGCGCTGCGCGATGCTGGCATCCAAAAGGGTGACATTGACGAAGTGGTGTTGGTGGGCGGTATGACCCGCATGCCTGCCATCCAGGAGCTGGTCCGGCGCGCTTTCGGCAAAGAGCCAAACCGAGGCGTGAACCCCGACGAGGTGGTCGCTATTGGTGCAGCGGTGCAGGCCGGCGTGTTGGGCGGAGAGGTGCGCGATGTGTTGCTCCTCGACGTCACACCCCTCACGCTGAGCATTGAGACGCTGGGAGGGGTGGCCACGCCGCTGATCGAGCGCAACACCACCATCCCCACTCGCAAGAGCCAAATCTTCAGCACTGCCACCGACAACCAGACCAGCGTGGAGATCCACGTGGTGCAAGGTGAGCGGCCCATGGCGGCAGACAACAAATCGCTCGGCCGCTTCATCTTGGATGGTATCCCACCAGCTCCGCGTGGCGTGCCGCAGATTGAGGTCACCTTCGACATTGATGCAAACGGCATCCTCAACGTCTCGGCGATGGACAAAGCCACCGGCCGCAAGAGCCACATTACCATCCAGCCCTCTTCTGGCCTCACCAAAGACGAAATCGAACGGATGATGCGCGAGGCCCAGGCCCATGCGGCCGAGGACAAGGCCCGACGCGAGCGTGTGGAGGCCCACAACGAAGGTGACAACACCGCTTATCAGGCTGAGAAGTTCTTGCGTGAGCATGGCAACAAAATAGCTGCCGATAAGAAAGCAGAACTGGAGGAGCGCATTCAAGCAGTGCGCCAGGCCATCACTGGCGACGACACTGCAGCAATGCGCGCTGCGACCCAAGCCCTGCGCGCATTGCTGAGCGAAGTAGGCGCAGCGATGTATGAACAGCAGAGCGCCGGCAGCTCAGACAGTGGCTCTAGCGCGCAGACTCCGCCGAAAGACGATGTGGTTGAAGGCGAGTTCCGAGAAACTCAGCAATAAGTTGTTCAGCTTTTGCGTTGGCGGGGCGGTTGACCCACGCTGCTGTGGCTGTCGGGAGCATCAGGAGCGTGCGTGACGATGCCGAAACGAGATTACTACGAGGTCTTGGGTGTGCCGCGCAATGCGACACAGGAGGAGATTAAGAAAGCCTTCCGTCGCTTGGCGCGTCAATACCACCCGGATGTGAACAAGGACAAGGACGCTGAGGCTAAGTTCAAGGAGATCAACGAGGCTTATGAAGTCCTCAGCGATGAGCAAAAGCGCGCAGCTTACGACCGATACGGCCACACGGGCGCGCAAGGGCCGGGTGGTTTTGGCGGCGAGGGCTTCAGCGACATCAACGACATCTTCAGCGAGTTCTTCGGCGGCTTTGCGCGAGCGAGCGCCCAGTCTCGACGTGCGCCGCGGCGCGGCGCCGATCTGCGCTATGACCTGCGCATTGACTTTTTGGAGGCTGTCTTTGGCACGCAGAAAGAGATCGAGGTGACGCGCAGCAAGACGTGCCCGCGCTGCAACGGCACAGGCGCTGAGCCAGGTACATTTCCTACACGCTGCCGCACCTGTAACGGCACAGGCGAAGTGCGTCGAGTGCAGCAGAGCATCCTCGGCGCTTTCGTAAACGTGATGACCTGCCCCACCTGCAACGGCACCGGGGAGGTGATTAACGTGCCGTGCCGCGAATGTGGCGGCCGCAAGCAAGTGCGCGCCACGCAGCGCTTGGTAGTGAACATCCCGGCTGGCGTAGACACCGGCACTCAGATTCGACTGAATGGCGAAGGAGAGCCTGGCATCAACGGCGGGCCGCCAGGTAACCTATACGTGGTGATTAACGTTGCGTCACATCCCTTCTTCCGACGCAAAGATGACGACATCATCATCGAGTTGTCCATCAACATTGCCCAAGCTGCGCTCGGCGATGAGATCGAGGTGCCGACGGTGGATGGAAAGGAGAAGCTGGTCATTCCGCCTGGCACGCAGAGCGGCAGCGTCTTCCGAATCAAAGGCAAAGGCGTACCACACTTGCGGCGCAACAGTCGCGGTGACCAACTAGTGCTGGTGAATGTGCAAGTGCCTACCAACCTGACAGCGGAGCAAAGGCGCCTGCTCATCGAATTGTCCAAGACGCTTGGCCGCGAAGTCGTGCCGCAGCAGGAAAAGGGCTTCTTCGACAAGTTGCGTGATGCGTTCGGTGTATAGCCTCGCCGGATTGTCGGGTGTGCTGGCGTTCGCTCTCTCCGCTTGCACCCTGGCTTCTGGCGTGGCAGAGGAAGTTTTCCCCTCCCCGGTGGCATATGTGCCTGCCGAGGCACCGCCACAGCCAACAGCCACTCCCACCTTAGCTCCGCTACCCACGCCTACTGTGCTGCCCACGTCAGTGCCACGTCCGCTTCCACAGGATACTACTGCAGCCATCGGCCTGTGGAGCGACCAGCTGGTTGATGCTGCCGGTTGGCCTGGCTTCTTGGACGTGGCGCAGGGCGAAGCTGCGCTGGAATATCGGGCCGCGCGCAACAACGCGCTGATCGCGCTGGGCGGTGGTCAGGTGTACTCCGCGCCGCCGGAGCAGCTTGCCGAGTTGCAGCGCACCAGGCCGAACTGGTTACTCTACGATTCAAAGGGCCGCGTTGCATTGGCAAGCGCCGATCAGCGATCTCCGCTGCTGGACATCCGCAACGCGGAGGTGCGAGAGTATCTCGCCCAGCGCGTCGTAGAGGTGCTGAGCGAGAAGCCATGGGACGGCATTGTGCTAAGCGGTGTCGGCGAGGACCTCATTCGGCCAACCGCCAGCCCTATCTTCACCGGTACACGCCCCTTCACTCCAGACCAACGCCGAGATGCCGTGGAAGGTCTGTTACGAGCGGTGCGGGCGCGAGTGCCGGACAAGCTGATCATCATCGGCGGCTACGCTTGGAAAGATGGGCAGGCCTACACTGCGAACGCTAATGCCGCTCGCCTGCTCGCTACGTTGGCAGATGGTGTGCACGTTGAACACTTTCTGCGCCACCCAGTGAGCAAAACCAACGAGTTCAAGTCAGAGGCAGCGTGGAAGCAAGATGTGGATTACCTCAGCCTTATATCGCAGAACGATCAGATTGTGCTGATTACCACCCGCCTCAGTGCCAGTAATGTGTCACCTGAGATAGTGCAGCAGTGGATGCGCTATGCCGTAGCTTCGTATCTGCTGGGCAAGAACGGCGCCCGCACCTACTTCCAACTTGATGCAGGCGATCCGGTTTATCTTGCCGACCCCTACTTCAACGCTCCTGTCGGCGCGCCAATAGAGCCTTATGTGAAGCTCAGCAACGGCTTGTATGCGCGCCGCTTTCAAAATGGCCTGGTGTTGGTAAACCCATCGGCGGAAAAGAAGACAGCAAAGCTTGATGGATCGTATCGCACGCTCTCCGGTGCGTCGGTAGAGGAGTCGGTCACGATGGGACCCCAGACAGGGCTGATCCTCTTGCGGCGCTAATCGCGCGTGGCTAGCTTGTTTATCTCACTGGGCAGTCAATACGCTGACAACGATTTCGTGGAACGGCTCGGCGAATTCGAGGTCATGCAAAGGAGGCCTTCCGCCGGCCTAGCTTTCCGCCAAGTCAATCAGTATAATCACACTCAGACGTATCTAAGCTCAAGGAGCACGACATCTACCCCTCAGGCCGCACTTGCAGTTCCCTCAAGCAGTTGCGCGCCGCGCTCATTGCGTTGGCGCTTGTAACGACCTCTCATGCAACGCCTGGCGCGTATGCCGAGTCGGCAGCGCCCGATACGACTTCCGCTGCGCTTCAGCGCAGCATGATCGCGCAGACCACTGGCCAGCCCGAACGATCGAGGCCGCCGGCGCAACGCGCGGCAGCGTCAATTGAGGCTGACGCCCAGAGCCTCGCGCTGCCGGACGCCGGCGCGCTGGCCGCGCGAGGCCCCATCTCGGCCGGCAGGCAGCCGGCGCGCCCCGGCACCGACGAGTTTGTTGTGCAACTGGTTGACCCGCCGCTGGCCGTGTATGCGGCCACGCCGCTTGGCCCGCGAGGGCGTAAGCCCAATGCCGAGGAGCGCGCCAACTACGCGCGCCAGTTGCGCAGCGCTCAGCTTGCCTTCGTCCGCGAGGCGTCTAAGCTAGGCGCCGTTGAGCTGGCGCGCCTCAGCCGCGCGCTCAACGCCGTGGTAGTCAAGATTGACCCGGCCAAGGCGCGCGAGCTGGCGAAGCTGCCGGGGGTGAAATCCGTGCGGCCGGTGCGCAATTACGAACTTGACCTCAGCGAGACCGTGCCGTATATCGGCGCCGGCTTCGTGCAGAACACGCTCAACGTCACCGGCACCGGCGTGACCATTGCCGTGCTCGACAGCGGCATTGACTACACCCACGCCAACCTGGGCGGCCCCGGCACGGCTGCAGCTTACGAGAACGCCTGGGGCACAAGCATCAATGACACGCGCAACACCACGGTCACCGCTCAAACTGGCTTCCCGACCGGCAAGGTGATCGGCGGCTACGACTTCGTCGGCGAACTGTGGCCGACCTACGCTGCGTCATTGGCGCCAGACCCCAACCCAATTGACTATGAGGGGCACGGCACGCACGTGGCCGACATCATCGCCGGCCAAAACATCAGCGACACCCATCGCGGCGTGGCGCCTGGCGCAAAGCTCTATGCCGTCAAGGTGTGCAGCGCGGTTTCCCCCTCTTGTAGCGGTATCGCCCTGCTGCAAGGTATGGACTTCGCGCTGGACCCTGATGGCGACCCAGGCACCGACGACGCAGTGGACATCATCAACATGTCCCTGGGCGCATCCTATGGCCAGAAAGAGGATGACCTGAGCGAAGCAGCCGCCAATGCCACGCGCGCCGGGGTGGTCGTCGTAGCTTCCGCCGGCAACAGCGCCGACCGCCCCTACATCGTCGGCTCGCCGTCCTCCACGCCGGAGGTGATCGCGGTGGCCCAGACGCAGGTGCCCAGCGCTCGGACCTTCCCGCTGGTGATCAACTCACCGATCACCATCGCCGGCTCATACTCGAACACGGCGACGGTGAGCTGGGCGCCCATCGTCAACGGCTTCACCGGCGATGTCGCTTACGTAGGGCGCGGCTGCCCGGCGGGCAGTTGGGGGCCGGCCGACCCTTATCTGGACGACCCGGCCGGCAAGGTCGCGCTGATTGATCGCGGCCAGTGCGCCGTGAGCCTAAAGGTGGATCGCGCGGTGAGCTCCGGCGCCATCGGCGTGTTGATAGCGAACAACGTCCCCGGCGACCCGCCCTCGTTCTCGTTCGGCGGCGGCAGCAACATGACCGAGACGCTCATCATCCGCAAAGACGAGGGCGATTTGATCAAAAGCCAGTTGCCCACCGAGACTGTCAACGTGACCGTCTCGCCGTTGATCAGCGTCCCGCTCGTCGGCAGCATGGTGGCCTCGTCCTCGCGCGGGCCGAACTATAGCTTCAGCGGGATCAAGCCCGACATCGGCGCCCCGGGCGCGTCAGTCTCGGCGGTCGCCGGCAGCGGCACCGGCACGGAGGCGTTCGGCGGCACATCGGGCGCCGCGCCGATGGTGGCCGGCGCCGCCGCGTTGTTGCTTTCGGCTGAGCCCGGCTTGACGCCCGCGGAAGTGAAAGCGCGGCTGATGAACAACGCCGAGCGCGAGGTTTACATCAACCCCGTCTCTCAGCCCGGCGTGCTGGCCGAGATCACGCGCATCGGCGGCGG
>CALIMH010000011.1 GCA_938028725.1 uncultured Anaerolineae bacterium
GCCACACATTCCACATGTGAATGACCGCCGGCACATACCAGCCGAATAGTGCGCGCGTCAAAATCCATAAGGCGTTTGCCAGCGGCCGCGAGGCGGCGCCGCCGATGGACCAGTCGGCAGTAAAGACAGTGAGCAGCGTGAAGCGGTTCATCAATTGAATGTTGACGGCGTCGTCGTGGACGAGCATGAGCCGAACTGCCGGCGCATAAACGGCGAAGACGATGAGGAGCAGCATAGTGCCGGCATATAGTCGTGGGATTATCGAGGCGCGCCTGCGCACATTGCGCAGCGCCGGCAATAGCCAACTCTGCTCGGTCGTATATGACAAAGGACACATGGCTAGCCCGGTGGCAGGATAATCAGGTTGTTTATGGTCACAGTCAGCAGACTTATTGCACGCGACGATGGCTGCCGCGCGTTGTCCCTACCTACAAAGCCGTATTGCGAACACGTCGCCCCATACATTTGGCTGAGCTTAGTCACCGTCCTGGCTGCGGACTTGCGGTTGCGTCGGCTCGACTTAATAGACTTTCGCAATGAGAATATCGCGCAGACGGATAGACAGGAGTACATCCGTCAGCTTGGCGAAAGGTGATCTCATCTATCAAGCGTTTGAGCTACAGCTTCTCGCCCAGACCATAGCACGATCGCCCGCGCGTCTACACACTGAGTGCTACTATACACCACACCATCCTGACAAAGGTGCAAGTCGCAAGGCAACGGGGTGCGCGATCGCCCGTGCGTCTACGCATTGGCAGCTACCACTGGCGGACGTTCGAAATGTCCCCGTCCGTCTTTCGGATGGCGCATTGACCGATGCCGTGGACATTCCCTTGGCGTTGGTTCTCCCGCCTCCATGAAGCGATACAATGGGAAACAAATCACCAATGGTTGGCGCTTTGGCGCGTCGCCTCGTTTGCTCGCCGGCTGCTGCCCTGGGCTGTGTTGTCATCGCGCATGTCCTGCTCTCCGCGTTATTTGCCTTGACTCTGCCCGCCTTGGAGTCTTACGACGAGCCGGGACATTACGCCTACATCCGCTTCGTGGGTCGCGCAGAGGCCTTTGCGCCACCTCAGCGGGACTTCTCCATCATCTTCGGAGATGGACAAGAGGACTACGTCGAAATGGTGGGTTATCTTTTGCCATCGCCTTACGCTCACAAGGGAGGGGTAATGGAAGTGTTCGCTTTTTGGCGCGCGCTGCAGCCGATCCCGGAACGGTATATGCTCAGGCTGGAGGGATTTAGTCGCGAGGGGCTGTCGCAGCTATGAGTCACAAGCGGAGAGGCGCGCGAGGCGTCTGACCATCAAGTGCACCATTGCAGCATAGATGAGCGCCTCGCTCGTCTCGGTTAGCGCTTCATGGTCCTTGCTTAGCCGGCGATACTGACCTAACCCTGCAACCGTGCGCTCAACAACCCAACGCCGCCGCAGCGCCCGAAACCCGGCCTCTTTTGCCTGTTGCGCTTGATGATTTCAAGCAATCAGCCACAAGTAGTTCTGCCCCACGTCTCGAGCTGACCCGCATAGCCGCCATCAGCCCCAATCAGGCGCGGATTGGGCAAGCAGGCCTTGACCTTCTCCAGGACGAGCTTGGCACCACCCCTACTCTGCACATCCGCTTACTGGCATCATATCCCTGCAGCCCCCTTTTCTTGACTATCCAAAACAGCAGCGCTGCGTTAGGAATCTCGGCCCAAAGCAACTCAGAGCTCGGCGCAGAAGTGAGGGGAGACGGTCTTCCATGGAGGCTGGTCTTGGGGAGGCATACGCCACGAACAGCCGCTCCGTAGCGTGTAGAGAATCGCATTCACGATTTCGCAGAAGAGATGAACCCGATGGCAACTGCGCATCAACTGGCGTTTGGAAAGATGAGGCTCAATCAGTCGTCATTCAGCATCTGGTAGGTCGATGGGATACGGCTTTCGCTCCTTCTGTTTGCTGTTTGGTCATAAACAATAAAATTCCATTGCTCGTTTTCATCATGCGGCTACAACGACGCAAGAGGCTCGCTACGAGCTTGTCGGTAATTGGCCTAGTGGTAGCGGCGCTGCTCTACCTCAGTGTTGCGCTTGCGAATCTCAGCTTGCCTGGTCCAAACTACGATGAGGTAGCAGACGCAATTCCTGCGCTGGAGCTGATGCGCGGCGAATGGCCGGCCAGCGCGCTGAAGACTATTCGACTCTTCGGTCAACCTGTGCCGATCATGATGCTGCACTACATCGGACCGACCTCGATCTACACCAGCCTGGCTGGATTTGCGCTGTTCGGCGTCTCTGTGGAATCACTGCGATTGACGCAGACCCTCGTCGGCCTTTTCACCCTAGCTTTCCTTTGGGCACTGGGTCGCTGTTGGTTTGATGCGAGAGTTGCTGCGCTGGCCGTTGTGCTAGCTGCTACATCTCCCACTTTTGTGTGGTGGCATCGCGCCGGCGCATTCTTTTCATCCCCGATGTTGCCGCTTTCCCTAGGAGTGCTGCTGCTTCTGACAGCGTGGCGTCGCTCAGGGCGTCATGGGCTGCTCATTGCAGCCTGCTTTGTGTTTGGGCTTGGGTGCACAACCAAGTTGCTGTTTTTCTGGCTGCTGGCGCCGCTCGCCCTTGTTACGCTCATCACATCCAATCGAGGACAGTGCCCATCTCAGCCTCGTGAGTTCCCGTTGCGGGTGTGGGTAGGTTGCGCGATCGCTTTTTGTGTGGGATGGTCACCGTTTATTGTGCACAACATTCCAACTGGGGATGCGCTGCGCTTCATCGCGCAGAACCTACTGCGCTCGCAGCTTTATGGCCACAACAATTTGGATGTCGTCGCCAATACCATCTTTCAGGCCGGTCAACTCTTTCGGGTCGCCAGCGGTGATACCATCGAATTCAACGCGCCGGCTCCTCTGCCGCTCGCCGGCCTCGCGCTTGTGCTCAGCCTGCTCTACACAGCGCTGTGGCTGCGACGCAAGTTCGGCACATCTACGCCCACTTACACCCCGCGTTTGTTTCTGTTGAGCAGCGTAGCAGTGATCGTGCCCCTTGCCACCTTCAGCGTTACTTCGATCGGCGGTCGGCATCTTTTTATCTTGCTGCCAATTGTGATGTTGCTCATCGCGAGCACGATAGGGGATGGTTTTAGTACCCACGCGCCTCCTGTTGCGCGCATCATCAGCGCGGTCGCGGCCGTTTCACTGGTGATAAATGGTTTGAGCGGCAACCTGGCAGTTTTGCAGTTCTTCGAGCGAACGGGCGGTCGCGCACTATGGTCGGATGCGAGTTATCGGCTTGCTGCTGCGTTGGAGCTTGACTTTGCCGGTCGGCCGGTGATTGCAATGGATTGGGGCTTCGAGCGGAACGTTGCCCTGATCACTCAGGGCCGCGTGCGAATGCGAGAAGCGTTCGAGTACGCGCAGCAACCTTCCGAGCGCTTTATTGTGCTCAGCCAAGTGCTTCTGAGAACACCGGAGCACATCTACCTCTTCCACGCCCCGCACACAACAGCTTTTGGCGGCCACTGGGAGCGCTTCGAGCGCGCGGCACTGAAGTCGCACATGCAGCTCGTGCCACTGGCGGTCATCCGTGAGCGCGACGGCATGACCCACACGCTCATTTATGAGGCGCAGCCGGCCCCGCGCACGTTTGAGCCGCCTAACCTGACCGATCCGCGCAACGCAAGGCTCGCCAGCGGCGTGGCGCTGCTGGGCGGCGAGGTGCGCTACGACGCAGCACAGCGCGAGGTGGCCGTTATGCTCTACTGGCAGGCGCTCACCGAGCCGCTCCCCGACGACACCGTGCTGTTGCACATCGTGAACCAATCCACCGGCGAGGTGGTGCTGGCAGCCGACACGCAGCCGGTCTACGGCGCTTATCCGTTCCCGCGCTGGCGGCGCGGCGAGGTGGTGCTCGACCCGCACTGGGTGACGCTGCCGGAGGGGCTGCCGCCGGGCATATATCAAGTGCGCGTCGGCGCTTACGACCCTCAGACCATGCAGCGGCGCGCAATTGACGACCCACGCAATGACGCCGACGGTGATAGCTTGATGTTGCAGACATTCGAGCTGCGCTGAACGCATCTATGCCACGTCGGCGGACTGGCCGACGCTGATGGTGCAGACAGCCGCCGGCCAAGCGCTGCCGCGCTTGTTGCCGGCCGAGTGGATCGCGCCGGTACGCATTGCTGTGACGGTCGCGCTTGCGCTGTCGTGCCTGGCACTCGCACGGACGCACAGCGGCGCGCCCGAAGCGCCGGCATTGGATGGGACCGCGCTTGTCGCGCTGGTGGCCGTTGCGACGTTCTGCACCCTCAGCGGCAAGTTCCCGCCGCCTTATCCGACCACTGTGACGCCCATTGTGCTTGCGGCGGTCGGTGCGGCTGTTGCCGGCGCATCGTCACGCAGGCCGGCAGCAGTGAGGCCGTGACGAACATCACCGCCCTGAGGTTGGGCTAAGCAGCCTGGGTTGTGTATAGCCGCAGGCCGCAGCCGGCTTACGCTGTGCTACAATACCGTTACAAACGATCACGAGTATGTCGCGCTACTTTAGCTTCTTTAGCTGGTACGGCTACTTTGCCGCAGGGCAAGTGGAGCGGGCTGTAGTGCGGCCTCGTGACGTCTGAAACCTAGATGGGTTATCCAGGTGGTTAGGACGAGAAGGGCGCAGAGCAGCCAGCTCCGCGCCCTTCTCGCGTTATTAGTGTTTGAACATGGAGCGTTGATGATGGAGCGATACAAGGTTGATGATGTGCGCATTCGAGAGATCAAAGAGCTGATGACACCGAAGCAGCTCATGCACGAGTTCGCTGCCACGCCAGAGGTGGAGGCGCTGGTCTATGAAACGCGCCAGGCCATCCACAACATTGTGCACGGCTTTGACCACCGCTTGCTAGTCGTAGTAGGTCCATGCAGCGTTCACGACGTGAACGCTGCTATGGACTATGCACAACGACTTAAGCCAGTGCGTGACCGCCTCAGCGATGCGCTGGAGATAGTGATGCGGGTGTACTTCGAGAAGCCTCGAACTACTGTCGGTTGGAAGGGCTTGATCAACGATCCTGACCTCGACGGATCGTTCCGTATCAACAAGGGCCTGCGATTGGCGCGTGAGTTGCTTTTGAATATCAATAAGCTTGGTCTGCCTGCTGCAACAGAGTATCTAGATACCATCTCGCCACAGTACATCGCTGACTTGATCTCTTGGGCAGCTATCGGCGCGCGCACGGCAGAATCGCAGGTGCATCGTGAGCTGGCTAGCGGCCTTTCTTGCCCGGTTGGCTTCAAGAATGGCACAGACGGCAACATCAAGATCGCTGTGGATGCCGTCAAGGCAGCGCGCCGGCCTCACCATTTCTTATCCGTTACCAAGGGTGGCATCAGCGCGATTGTGCATACTGCGGGCAACGAGGATTGCCATATTGTGCTGCGCGGCGGCAAAATGCCAAACTACGACGCCGCCAGCGTGAACGCAGCCGCTGAGCAGTTGCAGCGCGAGGGCCTGAACCCTTTTCTCATGGTGGATTGTTCACACGGCAACAGCAACAAAGACCATGAGCGACAAAGGTTGGTAGCAATAGATGTTGCCCGCCAGATCGCAGAGGGACAGCGGGCCATCGCTGGCGTGATGATGGAGTCCAATATCGTGGCAGGCAGGCAGGATATTGTCCCAGGCTGCCCGCTGGAATACGGCAAGAGTGTAACCGATGCGTGCATTGGCTGGGAAGATACTGTCTCGTTGTTGGAGACGCTGGCGGATGCCGTGCGAACGCGATGCAGCTTGCTGAGTCGCACGGCCGCATCGAGTCTCACCGCTGTGTCCCTAAACGGCGCGACGGCTAACTGAAGGCTGAAGGCGAGGTGATGACTTTTACTCTCAACTAAGGTGAGGAGAAGACCATGGTCATTGTGATGAAAGCTGGTGCTACAGCGTCTGAGGTGGCAGGTGTGATCCGCCACATCGAGTCCATCGGCATGAAGGCTCATCTCTCTGAGGGCGAAGAGCGCACCATTATCGGCATGGTGGGTGATGAGCGGCCGATTGACCCCGCGACGCTGGAGTTGCTCGATGGTGTGGAGCGTGTGTTGCCGATCTTGCGGCCGTTCAAGTTGGCCAGCCGCGACTTCAAGAAGCAGAACACACTCATCGAGCTGCGCGTCAAGCAGACCACGATCCACATCGGCAACAACCGTCTAGCGATGATGGCCGGGCCGTGCTCTGTCGAGAGCCGTGAACAAATCATGGAGACTGCTCGCCTTGTGCGGGAAGCGGGGGCCACAATCTTGCGAGGAGGGGCGTTTAAGCCGCGCACATCACCCTACGCTTTCCAGGGACATGGCGAACAGGCGCTCCGCTGGTTAGCTGAAGCGCGCGAAGCATACGGCTTAGCTATCGTGACAGAAGTGATGTCGCCTGAACAAGTGCCTTTGGTGGCGAAATACGCCGACATTCTCCAGGTGGGCGCTCGTAACATGCAAAACTTCCCGCTGCTACATGCGGTTGGTGAGGCTCACAAGCCAGTGCTGCTGAAGCGCGGCCTATGCGCCACTCTGGAGGAGCTGCTCATGGCTGCGGAATACATCCTCTCGCACGGCAACTACGACGTGATGTTGTGTGAGCGCGGCATCCGAACGTTCGAGAAATACACCCGCAACACGCTAGACATCAACGCTGTGCCGGTCTTGAAAGAGCTCTCTCATCTGCCGGTAATTGTGGACCCTAGCCATGGTACAGGCAAATGGGAGTATGTGACGCCGGTGGCTAGGGCTGCGGTCGCTGCGGGTGCTGATGGACTCATCGTAGAAGTGCATCCTGACCCCGCTAACGCGCTCTCGGATGGCGCACAGTCGCTCACCCCAAGCCGCTATTGCCAACTAGTTGAGGAGGTGCGTAGGGTGGCTTGGGCAGTGGGACGCGATGTGTGAATCGTTTTGCAGTGAGTTTGCTATGGATCGCAAAGCTCTCTTAACTCAGCATTCATGCAGCGATCACAGATGATTGGCATAAGGTCTGGCGAGAATCCGAGACGGGAGGTTGAGCAGTGAATCGGCAGGTGCTGGAAAATGCGATTGCGTATATTCGCCGTGAGCTAACGCGTATTCATCACGAGTTGACGTGTGCTGATGGGGCGCAGGCGGACGCGCTGCTGGTGCGGCGTGCACGCCTCACCGCTGAGTTGGAGCGCCTGGAGTCCATTCGTTACACTGTGTTGCCGGCGATGGCCTCGAGCAGCGAGGGCCAACCTAGTTCAAGCGCGGCTGTAGCTCCGCGAAATTGAAGTGACAGATGCGCAAAGCGGGCTTGCTCAGGAATGAGCAAGCCCGCTTGCTGTCTTGCCCCTACGCAGACTCGAACTGCGATCTACGGCTCCGGAGGCCGGCGCTCTATCCGTTGAGCTATAGGGGCGCACATCCCAATTCTACCGAATCTTGACTTTCTGGACGTGCTTTGAGTTGAGAAGTTGCCTCTGTCGCTACACCACATCGCGTGGGTCAGCGATATAGCCGGCAACAGCGCTAGCAGCGACTACAGCCGGCGAGGCGAGGTAAATCTCGCTCTCACGGGTGCCCATGCGCCCGCGAAAGTTTCGGTTGGCGCTGCTGATCGTCACCTCACCCACTGCCGGCACGCCCATGTGATTGCCCATGCACGGCCCGCACCCAGGCACGCCGATCATCGCGCCAGCCTCCAGCAGCTCGGTGATGTAGCCAAGCCTTGTGGCCTCTCGCATCACCTCGGACGATGCAGGGATCACGATCAGCCTTGTGCCAGACGCCACGCGCTTGCCGCGGATCACCTCACATGCAGCAGCCAGGTCCTCTAGACGGCCATTGGTACAAGTGCCGAGGAATGCCTGATGCACGCGCGTGCCGCGCACTTGGCTCAGCGGCACCACATTGTCTACGCGATGGGGGCAGGCCACCATCGGCTGAAGCTGGCTGGCGTCGTAGGTGTATTCAGCAAGGTAGTTGGCGTCGGGGTCTGGGTATAGCGCCATGGCGCGCAACGCCTCCACGGAGATTGGCTCGCCGCGTCGGGTGCGCCGCTCAGCTAAGTAGTGGAACACGGCCTCGTCGGGTGGAAGGTACGCCGTCTTTGCGCCGAACTCGGCCATCATGTTGGGGATCACCATGCGGCTCTCAAGGCTCAGCGCTGCGATGCCGTCGCCATGAAACTCCACGGCTGCATATAGGCCGCCGTCCTGTCCCAGGTCTCCGATCAGCTTGAGGCAAAAGTCCTTGGCGGTAACGCCGAATGGCAGCTTGCCGGTGAGGTTGATGCGGATGCTTTCCGGCACGCGCAGCCACAGTTCGCCTGTGGCCCAGAGTGCAGCCACTTCGCTGCGCCCAACGCCTGCGCCGAACGCGCCGAGCCAGCCGAAATGCGTGGTATGGCTGTCTGCGCCCAGGATGAGCTGACCTGGCAGCACCAGCGCCTCTTCGCTCAGCACCTGGTGGCAAATGCCACGCCCAGCCTCGAAGAAATGGCGCACACCTTGCTCAGCCACGAACCGGCGCACTTCGGCGTGATTTTGGGCGTGCTGCGTAGTGGGCGCTGGCACAGCGTGATCGAGCGTGATGCACAAGCGCTCGGGGTGCTTCACTTTCTCAACGCCGAGTTGGCGGAACAGGCGATAAATAGCTGCGGTGTTATCGTGGCTGAGGATCACGTCCGGTTGAGCGTCTACGATCGCGCCGGCGTGTGCTTCGGGCAAGTGCGCCGCGCGCGCCAGCGCCTTTTCTGCAAAGGTGTATGCCATGCTTGCTCGCGCGAGATTATAGTGCGAGCATGATCTTCACTGGCTATGCCGATTTTTGGTTTCGCAACATGCCACTGGTGGAGCGCCCAGCCCGTTTTGTGGCGCTTGGTATCCGTCACCTTGATGTGTGGGCCTGGCGGAGCAAGGGCGTGGTACTGATGGATGAGCTTGCTGCAGCGTGTCGAGAGGCAGGCTGTACGATCAACTCGACTTTTGATGACGCCGGCGGCTCACTCACGGATGCCGCCGATTTGCCGCTTTGTCTGGATGCGTGGGCAGAATCGCTGGAGCGCGCTCAACAGTGGGGAGTGGCACATCTCTTCATGTTCAGCGAGCAGGTCGAGCCGTTCTCCGATTCATCCCACCCGCACATCCAGGGATGGGTGAAGCGGCCTTCCCGTGATGAGCCACTCCAAAAGCGCTACGCTAATTTGCTCGACGCTGCTGCTCGTGTGATGGAGCTGGTGGAGAAGACGCCCATCGTGGTGTGGTTTGAAGCGCTCAACACGTTTCACCTGCACGGCGGCATCACTGTCTCCACTCATGAGTTGGCGGCAGATGTGGTGCGACGCATCGCGCATCCGCAACTGCGTATGGCATTCGACTGCTACCACCAGCAGCGCACTGCCGGCAACCTTATTCAGGGTCTGCGCGACTACTACGGCCTATACGACAGTGTGCACATCGGCGATGTGCCGACGCGCGGTGAGCCAGGTAGTGGCGAGATCAACTTTCACGCCATTGCGCGCGCGCTGCATGAGCTGGGGTTCGACGGCAAGATCGGCCTGGAGTTCTATCC
Organism: uncultured Anaerolineae bacterium; assembly: GCA_938028725.1. Classification (GTDB taxonomy): domain Bacteria; phylum Chloroflexota; class Anaerolineae; order J036; family Brachytrichaceae; genus CALIMH01. Next base: position 9,532 of record CALIMH010000011.1, read on the forward strand.
AACGTCGGATGAAGCCTCAGCACTGGCGCGCGTGCGGGCTTTGTTTGAACCCGATCCTAGGCGCCCAACATGCTGAGATGTAAATCGCGCTGACCGCGCGCAAAAGCCTCTGCGGACATGGCGGGGCGACCCTCCGGCTGCACCTCGATCAGCCGCAGCGCGCCCTCGCCACACGCCACCCAGACGCCGTTAGCGGCGTCTACCACCACTGTGCCAGCAGGCGCAGGGGTGGGGCAGGCTATTGCCTCTGCGCGCAGCACCTTAAGCAGCCGGCCTTTCCACGTGGTAAACGCAGAGGGCCATGGTGACATAGCCCGCACGTGGCGCGCGATCTCCGCCGCGCTGCGCGTCCAAGCGATGCGGCCGTCCTCCTTCTTCAGGCGGGGGGCTAGTGTGACCAGGCGCGCATCTTGCGGTATGGGCGTGATCTCGCCGCGCAGCCAGCGTGGCAGCGTCTCGATCAGTAGCTCAGCGCCGACACGCGCGAGTCGTTCGCTGAGCGACCCGGTGGTATCGTCCGGCTGAATGGGCACAGCACGCTGGCTCAGGATTGGGCCACTGTCCAGGCCAGCGTCCATCTTCATGATGGTGATGCCGGTCTCGGCGTCGCCGGCAGCGATCGCCGCGCTGATCGGTGAGGCCCCTCGCCAGCGCGGCAGCAGGGAAGCATGGACGTTGATGCAGCCCATGGGGGGAATATCCAACACATGTTGGCGCAGAATTTGGCCGAAAGCGGCTACGACAATGACGCGCGGTTGCAGCGCCCGTAGCTGCTCCACCACTTCTGGTGGCTTGAGCGACTCAGGCTGAAGTATCGGCAGGCCATGCGCCAAGGCAAATTGCTTCACCGGCGGCGCTACGAGGTGCTGTCCACGCCCTGCCGGCGCATCTGGCTGGGTCACAACTGCTGCAATGTCGTAGCCGGCCCACCACAGCGCCTCCAGCGAGGGCACGGCGAAGTGTGGTGTGCCCATAAAGATGATGCGCTCGCCTTTCATCTAACCCTTGACCGCGCCTTCCGACATCACCTGGAAGAAAGTGTTGCGCGTGAAGAGAAACAAGATCACCACCGGTGCTGCTACCAACACGCACGCCGCCGCCACCACCTGATAGTTGATGATGTTTTGGCTCAAGAAGTCGTACATGCCGAACATCGCTGTGCGCGCCTCTCGCCGTGCGAGCAGCAAGAAGCCAGCGATGAACTCGTTCCACACATTGACGAAACATAGCAAAAACACCGCCAACAACCCTGGCAGCGCTAATGGCGCCACGATGTGCCTCAACGCCTGGATGGGCGTGCATCCGTCAATGAAGGCGGCCTCCTCGAGGTCGCGTGGGATGGTGTCGAAGAAACCCTTCACCACCCATATAGCAAACGGCAGTTGAAAGCCCACATACACCATGACCATGAACATGCGCTCATCGTAGCCGGGGATGCCGGCCTTGCGCAGGTCCACTGCCATTTGATACAGCGCCAACAGGTTGGTCAGCAGTGGGATGCCGGTGATCGCCAAGATCATCACGAGCAACAGTTTTCGACCGGCGAAGTGGTAGCGCGAGAAAGCATAGCCTGCCATGCCAGCCAGCACGAACACGACCGCGGCAGATGCTGTGGCATACAGCAGCGTGTTGGGCAAGTAGGTGCTAAACATGCGGCCGCTTAGCTGCACACCGAACAGGGCTTGTGGGTTTGGCTTGGGCGCGATCACACGCTCGTAACCCTCTGTGACAAATCGGCATTGCCTCAGGCTGAATGTGCCTTTCTCGAGGTTGTCGCACGGCAACAGCACGGGCGGCCGGCGCAGCACGTCGCTCTCTTGCTTGAACGAGGTCGCTAACGTGAGCGCGATGGGCAACATCAGGAAGATCAAAATGGCGATGAAGAGACCATTCAGCACTATCGGCGCGACGCGGCGGCGCAACTTAAGCAGCGCGGTGTTGGGTTGAGATGGAATCGCAGCTTGCATGGTCTAACCCGTGTGAGCTAGGCGGCCCGCTCTCCGCCGCGCGAGATGCGCAGGGTGAGCACGATCAACAGCAGGTTGAAGACGGCCATGATCACGGCAATGGCGGCAGCGCGCCCAAACTCCAAACGCTGGAAGCCGACTACGTACAGCAGGTAGCTTAACACCTCGGTGGCTGTGCCTGGGCCGCCGCGCGTGAGCGTGAACACCAGGCCGATCCCATTCACACCGCCGAGCAACAGGTTGAACAAGGCAACCACCAGCGTCGGCAGTATCAGCGGCAGTGTGATGAGCCGCAGCGTTTGAAAGCTGCTTGCGCCGTCTATGCGCGCGCTCTCGATAATCTCAGAGGGCACTGTCTTCAGCGCGGCCAGCATGAGCAATGTGATGAACGGCAACGCGCGCCACGACGATGCCAAAATCAAGTACACCATCGCCGGCGCCGGCGGAAATGGAAAGCCGGCAATCCACGGGCGTGGCGCAGGATCGGAGGGGATGTTGATGCCCTTGGGTGGGAAAAGCGCCGGGTTGCTCAAGATGGGCGAGAGCAGACCATATTCTGGCACCACCAGCAAGCCAAAGATCAGTCCCACGATAATGTCGGCCAGCACCCACGGGATGAACAGCAACGTGAGATAGAACCCGCCGGCTCGCAGATTGCGGTTGAGCAGCAGTGCGAGCAGCAGAGCCAGCAGCATCGTCACCGCCACGTAACCTGCTAGAAACACCACCGTGTGCCCGACACTTTCTCGGAAGGCCCCGCTGCCCAGAATGCGCTCGAAGTTGCTTAGCCCCACCCATTCCACCCGACCAGCACGGCGATCCTGCATGCTGAGGAGGATCGAGTAAATGCCTGGGTAAAACTGGATCAAGCCAATAACAAGCAGCGAGGGCAACAAGAGCCAAAAAGCCAACGTGTGTGAGAAGAAGCCCCTGCGCAAGATGCGCTCTCGAACGTGCGAGGTGATGGCTTGTGTTTTCAAACTGCGGGTGGACACAACGTGTTTTGGCAAGTGGCGGGCCAGGAGATGCCATTCCCCACTTCCTGGCCCGCCAAAAGCAACGCCCAGCCTGAAGGCTAGTTATTGCGGTTGTATTCCTCCTCTGCTGCCTTTAGCGCCTCTGAGATGTCAGCAGTTGGGTCTTCCTTAACTAAGCGGTAGATGGTGTTCTGGATGATCTTCTTCGCCTCGTCGCGGCGTTCGAGTGAGCCGTACCAAGGTCGGCACTCGCTAGCGGCCACAGCTTTCGCCGCCTGCTCGTAGAAGGCCTTGGCCACCGGCACGCGCTCCTCGATCAGCGGCAGGATTGAGCGCAGTGCCGGGAAGCCGCCGCCCGGCCCGAGCACCCAGTCGGGATTTTGCTCCGGCGTCATGATCCAGTTGATGTAGTCCTTGGCTGCCTCTGGGTTTTTCGCACCCACCGGGATCACGAAGCCGGTCACACCCAGGCCGCAGCCGGGCTTTTTGCCTGATGGGGCAAACATGGGAGCAATGAACACGTCTCCGGCAGTGATCGCGTCAAGCATGTCCTCCTCGTTGCCCTTGTTGTATTCCTTGCCGCTTGGCGCCTTCAGCGGGTTGACGTAACGATAACCGAAGATGCCGGTGGGGAATGAGGCGGCCTCGGCTGTCTTCATTGGCTCTTCCTCGATGAAGGGTGTGGTTGTGCCATCCCAGGTGCGCGGGTGCACGTAGCCGGCGGCGACGATCTCGCGCAAGAACTCAATCGCGCTTCGGTTCTCCGGCGTGTCGAGTTTCATGTTGCCCTGGCCGTCATCGAACGTGCCACCGAAGGACTTGATGAGCGTGTTGGTGAAGCGTGGCGTGCCCTCGCCATCGAATGCGGTGGAGCCGAAGAAAGTGATCGCTGCTATCCCTTTCGCCTTTAGTGCTTCTGCTTGCTGCTTGAACTCTTCCGGCGTCTTGGGGTAGCCGTTGGGGAAGTGATCGCGCCACACGAACACAATCTGCGGCGTGATCGCGACCGGCACACAGTAGATGCGCCCATCCGGGCCGGTGCACGCTGCCACTGCAGATGGATCCAAGTCGGCAAACCATGGCTGCGCCTTGATCCAGTCGGTCAGGTCTTGCACGACGCCATTCTTGATGAAAGGGATAAGTGAACCATCACCGGACTGCATCAGATCAGGCACTTCGCCGCCGGCTTGCACCGCCGCTGTGAGGCGAATGGCCATCTGATCAAAAGGCTGCGGTTGATTGATCCACTTCCACTTGCCCTTGAAGGCTTCGTTGAACAAGGGGATGGTCTTGCGCAGATACTCGTTGCCGACTCGCTCGTCGCTCTTCGGGTCAGTGTTGTCTTGATCGTACTGATACCATGTGACGAACTCCACCTCGCTGCCGCTGGCTGGTTGTGGCTCCGTCGTTGCTGAGGGCATGGACTGCTCTGCTGATGGTGCGGTTGGTTGGGTTGTCGGTGGTTGTGGCGTCGGAGCTGATGGCTGCGGTTGAGGCTGTGTTCCACAGGCTGTAATGAGCAGGGCAGTAGCCAGGGCAAGGCTGAGAGTACGAAAACGGGGATTTACAAACATGGCTTGAAATCTCCTCTCCTTGTGTTGGCTTAAAACGGATAAAGACGGTCGCTGGTGACCATGTTGCAGTGTGAAGCTAAGCTAACTTGGAAAGAGACTTGCAGCGTTGCTCTGATCGCACACCTCCACTGTTGTGCATTGCCAAGGGCGAACTTTTGGCTGCACGGGTGCCGCCGCTTGGCGATGGTTTGGTTGGTCAAGAGTGTAGCATAAATTGCTTTCTCAGACCGCGCGCATGCTCTCAACTCTGCGGTTGCGCCTATACTGTTTTCCTGTGAGGAACAGCCAGCAAGCGCCACGCAGGTCACATGCACCAGCGCCAAATGAACGACCGGCATACATCCCTGCGCGGCCAGTCGGCACATCCGCCTCAAACGCTATATCGCCAGCTGAGCTGCCGGCGCGCCCATCCCGCCGTCGGCGACGAATGAGCTGGCCGGCGACCTTTTTTGTGCTGGCGCTCTTGTTCTTCGTCGGCTTCGTCACGGTGCTGCTGCTGGGCATCGCCGGCTATATCTGGATCGCGGCCGACCTGCCTGATCCGGCTCAGCTCGAGGCCCGCCAGAGCCGGTTCGCCAGCAGCCGCGTGTTTGACCGTCACGGCAATCTACTGGTGGAGTTGACAGACAGCTCTGACCCCAGTGCTGGTCGGCGTGTGCGCGTGCGGCTAGACCAAGTGAGCGACTGGGTGAAAAAGGCCACGATCGCCACCGAGGACCGTAACTTCTATCGCTATCGCGTCGGCTTTGACCCTATCGCGCTGGCGCGTGCAGTGTGGTATGCCCTAAACGAGCGCGAGTTTGTCAGCGGTGGCAGCACGATTACCCAGCAGGTGTCGCGCAATTTGCTGCTCTCGGCAGAGGAAAGACAGTCGCGCAGCCTGATGCGCAAGCTGCGCGAGATCGTGCTGGCCAATGAGCTGGCGCGCCGTTACAGCCGCGACCAAATCCTGGAGATTTACCTTAACGAGTTGTACTACGCCAACCAAGCCTATGGCATCGAGGCGGCAGCGCAAACCTATTTTGGTAAACCGGCGCGCGACCTCACGCTGGCGGAAGCGTCGCTGTTAGCGGGCATCCCCCAATCGCCGGCGCTGTGGGACCCGGTGCGGAACAAGCAACACGCGCTGCGTCGCCAACGCGCTGTGCTGGACCTCATGGTGGAAGCAGGCTACATCACCAGCCAGCAAGCCGACGCTGCCGTCGCAGAGATGGCCAACCGTGAGTTTCGTCCTCCGCCGGCCAATTTGTCGCCGATCGCCCCGCACTTTGTGAACTACGTGCGCCAGCAGCTCGATGCAGAGTTTGGTCCTCAAGGGTTATTTCGTGACGGGCTCAAGGTGTACACCACGCTTGATCCAGGATTGCAGCGCATCGCCGAGAATGCTGTGCGCGAGCAGCTCGCCCGCTTGCGCGACCGCAACGTCACCAACGCTGCAGTAGTCATTTTGCAACCTCAGACTGGTCAAATCTTGGCCATGGTCGGCAGCGCCGACTTTTTCGACGAGCGCATCGATGGCCAGGTGAACGTGGCGCTGGCTCTGCGACAGCCCGGCTCTGCAGTCAAGCCGTTCACTTACCTCGCTGCGATGGAGCGTGGCTGGACGCCCTCCACGTTGATCTGGGACACGCCAAAGCAATATGTGAATGCCTACGGTCAGGTCTATCGCCCGCGCAACTACGACGGCAAGTTTCACGGGCCAGTGTTGCTGCGCGAAGCGTTGGCGCGCAGCTTGAATATCCCGGCGGTGGAGGCGCTGAACTTTGTCACAGTACCAGAGTTCTTGAAGATGGCTGAGCGAGTGGGGTTGAACTTTCCGCCGAATCCTGCTTATGGCTTAGCCATTACGCTGGGCGGGGCAGAGACGCGCCTGCTGGACCTCACCGCTGCCTATGCCACTTTGGCCACCGGCGGTGTGCGGCGCTTGCCACTGGCCATCAGCCGTGTTGAGCGCGCTGATGGCACGTTGCTGCGCGATTACACGCAACCGCCCCACCAGCAGGTAGTGTTGCCAGAGCACGCCTATCTGATCACGCATATCCTGAGCGACAACGAGGCGCGGGCTAAAACCTTTGGCCGCAACAGCCCGCTGCGGCTGCCGTTCCCTGCTGCTGCAAAAACTGGCACTACCGATGATTTCCGCGACAACCTCACCGTCGGCTACAGCACTGAACTGGTGGTGGGCGTGTGGGTGGGCAACAGCGACAACAGCCCTATGCGTAATGTGAGCGGGATCACTGGCGCAGCGCCAATCTGGAATCAGATCATGCTTCGGGCGCATGAAGGACGCACGCCCCGCGACTTCCCCGTGCCGCCGGGGATTGTCTCGATGGAGATTTGCACCTGGGGTGGACGTGTGCCGTCGTCGTCTTGTCCAGCTCAGCGTCGCCGCATGGAGCTGTTCAAGGCCGATCAGTTGCCACTTCCACCGGACGAGGCGGTTGAGCGTGCCGTTGCAGCCGGCGACCCGCGCTTGCTGGACAGTCCGGACGTGGTGGCGTCCTTGCCGCCGCAAGTGCCACCCCAGATGCCGCCGATGTTCATCTCAGCGCCCGCTTCTGGCCAAGCGGTGATGCGTGGGCTGATCTCCGTCCGTGGCACAGTGAACCCTTCGGGCTTCCAGAGCTACTGGGTGGAGTACGGCGAAGGCGATAACCCTGCTGAATGGCGCTGGGTGAGCGGCCCGCACCTGTCAGCAGTGGTAGATGGCCAACTGACCGTATGGGATGCTGCGCTGCTTCCCCCTGGCCGCTACACGCTGCGCGTCACCGCCCAGGCGGACAACGGCACAGCAGTTGCTTACTCCAGCTTCGATCTTCTCGACGTGCAGCCATAGCGTTACCGCCTTATCCCCCGCGGATGAAGTGCAGGTGGGTGAACTTGCGACGGAAATCAAGCACGTCAGCGCGCACGCGCGCCGGTGGCTCGCCGCGCACCAGCACGCGCGCGATGAACTCCGCGATCGTCGGCATGTGCTCGGGGCGCATCCCCCAGCGTGTTACCTCTTGGGTGCCGAGGCGGATGCCGTTTGCGTCGTCGGGGATGGGCGCTTCAGGCAGGCCGATGCTGCTGGCGATCACGTTAGCCTCGGCCAGCCGCGCCGATGCGCGATTGCCTCCGCCAAATGGTGCGGCGCGGATCGCCACATGCTGTGACTGGGTGAACGGATGGCTGCGACCAGCAGCGCGAAACACGGGCACGTCACGCTCAGCGAGCGCTTCTGCCAGGGCTTGTGCGTTGGCGATCATCGTGGCGGCGTATTCCTCTCCATGAGCCAGCAGGTCGAGCGCAGCGAGACACAGAGCAGCAGTGCGGCCCAGGTCGAAGTTGGCGCTGAGGCCTGGGTAGGCAACCGCTTCGATCCGCTGGGCTAGCGCCGGCTCATTGGTCAACACAAAACCACCTGGGACGCCACCGAATGATTTGTAGGTGGAGCTGGTCATCACGTGCGCCCCTTCGTGCAGCGCCTGCTGAAACGCGCCGCCGGCGATCAAGCCGCTCATGTGAGCAGCGTCGTAGATCACCCAAGCGCCCACCTCGTCGGCAATCGCACGCACGTCTGCCACTGAGTAAGGGAACAAGCACATGCTCCCCGCGAGCACGATGAGACGTGGTCGCAGATGATGCGCTTGTTCGCGCAGCTGGGGCACGTCCACATCCATGCGCTCGGCATCGAATGGGATAGGATGCACACGTAAGCCGTATAGTCCCGCCGCTCCGTACGATTGATGCGTGGCGTGGCCGGCGGCGCTCTCGTCAAAGACCATTGCGACTTCGCCTGGTTGAGCTGTGGCCATGAAAGCGCAGAGGTTCGCCATTGAGCCGCTTGCCAGGCGATGCTCTGCGAAATCGGCGCGGAAAAGCCGGCGCAGCAGCAGACCAAGCATCACCTCAAGTTGCTCCGCCTGGCGCATCCCAAGGTTGTATTTGGCGCCGGGGTAGCCAAGGTTGGGGCGGTTACCGATGTCAGAGGCGAGCAGCGCGGCAGCACGTGGGTTGGGCACGTTTGTGCCCGCATAGAGCATGATGCAATCTTGATCAAGGTGATGCTGCTGGGCGTTGACGAGGTCGAGTAGCTCAGCCTCTAGTTCAGGCAAAGAGAGCGCTGCGTAACGCGCTTCTTGCTCAGCGATGAAGCGTTGGGCTGGCTCCGGCAGCCAAGGGCGCTTTGGCAAGGCAGGGTGAGAAATGAAGTCCACAGCTCAAGATTATCACCGGTGGAGTAGCCTCATCTGTTTCTCAGTCGTGTGGACTACGCTGGCTCTATCAAGATATGAAATGTCGTACAGCAGCAGGTGCCCCGCGCCGTCGCATCTTGTTTATCACTAGCCCGGTGGGGCCGCTTGGCTCAGGAGAAGGGGGTGGGGTGGAGACCAACTTGATGAATTTGACTCCGATCTTGGCTGAACGTGGACATACAGTTGCCATTGTTGCGCCGGCGGGGAGCGTGCAGCCTGCGCCAACGGTCAAGGTGTATCAAGTGGAAGGCGAGCCGCCGCTCTACGCCACCACAGCGCGCCGCGATCAACCTGTGCTAGCCCGCACCCAGGGGGTGCTGGAGCGCATGTGGGAGCTGGCGATGCGCGTGCAAGATGAGTACGATGCCATCATCGGAATCAACTACGACTGGTTGGCCTATTACCTCACGCCGTTCTTCCGCACGCCGGTTGGCCATATCATCAGCATTGCCTCTGCTATAGACGAAGTCGATGCAATCATTCGTGAGCGTTTCCACGAATTTCCTCATCGCTTCGCCGTGAACACGTGCGCGCAGGCCTCTACCTTTCCCTTCATTGATCCTTGTCGCATGATGTCGCTGTATGGCGGCGTGCCGCTAGAGCGCTATCGCTTCAATCCCAATCCGCAACATCGTTTGTGCTGGGTGGCGCGCATCTCGCCGGAGAAGGGGCTGGAGGATGCTTTCGCTGTCGCCGAGCGCGTGAACATGCCCTTGGATGTGTGCGGCAAAATGCAACACCCAGAATATTGGGAGGCGTGCGTGGCGCGCTATCCTAATGTGCAGGTCACTTACCACGGCTTTTTAAGCCAGGATCGCTTGCATGAAATCGTACGCAACGCCAAAGCGTTGCTCATGACCCCACACTGGGTGGAAGCTTTCGGTAATACCTGCATCGAGGCGCTGGCAGCCGGCACCCCAGTAATCGCCTACGACCGCGGCGGCCCTAGCGAGCTGATCGAGCACGGCGTGAGCGGGTTTCTGGTGCCCTACGGTGACATAGATGCGCTGGCCGACGCCGTTCGCCGTTTGGACACTCTCGATCGCCGCGCTGTGCGCCGCTGCGGCGAAGCGTTCTCGTTGGAGCGCTTCGCTGACCGCTATGAAGCGTTCGTGGAGCGGGTTATCAGCGGCGACATGACCGCAGGGTCGTCCCTGGCACTGCCGCAGGTGATGTGGCCATCGCTTGCGATGGCCTGAGCTGATGGAGTGGCGTAGACTGCCCGATACTAGCGCACGGTGCATCTGGTCGGGCTGTGTCTTGTATAATCAGCCTTGCCTTCGGGGAATGGCGCAGATGGTAGCGCACACGGTTTGGGACCGTGAGGTCCCGGGTTCAAGTCCCGGTTCCCCGATTCCACTCGTAGTCATCCACTGGTAGGTGCTCCCAAGCCAGTTTGTTGCAGAGCTTGAGACTCCGTTCTGAAGTTCAGCTCAGTAAATTTCTCAGCTCTCATCCTTAAAGAGGCAAGTATGCGCCATATCAGTTGATCGAGAAGGTGAGCGCAATGGCAAACTTGGATGATAGGCCTCTTCGTGGTGAAAAGCCCGATCGCAACCTGGCATTGGAGATCGTCCGCGCCACGGAGGCAGCGGCTTTAGCTGCTGGCCGATGGATGGGACGTGGCGACAAGGAGCAGTGTGATCGCGCTGCTGTTGAGGCGATGCGGCTCATGCTCAATGAAGTGGACATGGCCGGCGTGGTGGTGATCGGCGAAGGGGAGAAGGATGAGGCGCCGATGCTGTACAACGGCGAGTCGTTGGGCAACGGCCTCGGCGCGCAAATGGACATCGCGGTTGATCCGATTGACGGCACTCGCCTCCTTAGCATAGGCGGGCCGGGGTCAATCTCTGTGGTAGCCCTGGCGGAACGCGGTTGCATGTATCACCCTTGCACCTTCTACATGGACAAAATCGTAGTCGGTCCAGAGTGTGCCGGCGTGGTTGATATTGAAGCCCCTCCGGCGGCGAACATCCGCGCCGTCGCCCGCGCCAAAGGCATGCCGATCAGCGCCGTGACTGTGTGCATCCTGGATCGACCACGACATCAGCATTTGATCGCCAAGGTGCGTGCAGCCGGCGCGCGGATCAAGCTGATCAGCGATGGTGATGTGTCTGGTGCGCTGCAAACGGCCATGCCGGACTCCGGCGTGGACATCCTGATGGGCATCGGCGGTGCTCCAGAGGGCGTGATCACGGCTGCAGCAATGCGCTGCCTGGGTGGTGAAATCCAAGCCAAGCTGTGGCCACGTGACGATGCTGAGCGCGCCCGCGCCGCGGAGCAGTGCGACCTCAGCCGAATCCTCACCACCGAGGACCTCTGTGGAGGTGACAACGTCTTCTTTGCGGCGACCGGCATCACGAGCGGGGAGCTACTGGAAGGCGTACGTTATAGTCAGCACGTTGCCATTACCCACTCCATTGTCATGCGCTCCAAATCAGGCACTGTGCGCTACATTAAAGCGCAGCATCGCCTAGAGAAACTGAAGCGCTTTAGCCAAGTTACTTACTCCGATTGAAGATTCGCTTTCCCATGAACAATAGGTCTACCAAGAGTCGCAAGAAGCTGGCTGATGCAGTTGCCAGCAGTGCGCTTAAGCCAAGCACGGACAACAGCGTGTCGAACTTGGGCGCGGAAAGCGACACGCCAGAACAAAGCAACGTCGCATCTACCACACAAGCTGAGGTGACCGACCCAATCGTCGATGAGCAGGCTGCACCCGCGGAGACAGCAGCAGAGGCGACGAGCGAAACCGTGTCTCGGCAGAACGGTGACGCAGCCTTCACGATCCTCGCTCCACCTCCGCCGGTGATACTCGCGGAGATGCCGCTGCCTTCTTCTGCGTCCGCGCCGTTGGTCACGGCGCCGGCCACTGCTGCGGCGGCCCCCTCTTCCTCTCCTTCAACGCCGCCGCCTGCACAGCCCCCCTCTCAGACCCATCAGGGTAGTGCCCATCGGCCGGGCCAGCGACGAAACATGTTCGACATCGCCAAGCTGGAGACGGAGACACTGGCTGAGCTGCGTGAGCGAGCCAAAGAGTTAGGCATCTCTGGCTACAGTCGCCTCAAGCGTGACGACCTCATCATTCGCCTGTTGCGTGCTCAAGCTGAGCGCAACGGCCTTGAGTTGCGTGGCGGTGTGATTGAGATCAACAGTGACAACGTCGGCTTCTTACGAACGGAGCATTATCTACCTGGTCCCGACGACATCTACGTTTCACCCTCTCAGGTGAAGCGCTTTGGCCTGCGCACCGGCGATATGGTGTTTGGCCAGGTGCGTCAGCCAAAGGACGGAGAGAAGTATTACAGCTTGCTGCGGGTAGAGATGGTGAACTCACAAGACCCGGAGCAGGCCAAGAATCGCCCACACTTTGAGAAGCTGACGCCGATTTTCCCCACCGAGCTATACAACCTCGAACTCAGCGGCAAGCTGAGCATGCGGCTTCTCAACCTGGTTGCCCCCATTGGCAAAGGCCAGCGCGGCTTAATCGTCGCGCCGCCGAAGGTGGGTAAAACAACGCTGCTCAAGGATATTGCTAATGCGATCAGCACGCATTACAAGAACGTTCATCTCATGGTCGCGCTGATCGCAGAGCGCCCAGAGGAAGCCACTGACATGGATCGCTCGGTGGAGGCCGAGGTGGTAGCTTCCACCTTCGACGAGCCTGTGCAGAACCACGTGCGCGTGGCAGAGATGGTGCTGAATCGTGCCAAGCGACTGGTGGAGTGTGGGCGCGATGTGGTGATCTTGCTCGACTCACTCACCCGGCTGAGCCGTGCTTACAACCTCACCGTCCCTTCCTCAGGTCGGACGCTCTCTGGTGGCGTGGACCCGGCGGCGTTGTACCCGCCCAAGGAGTTTTTCGGTGCGGCGCGAAACATCGAAGAAGGCGGTAGCCTCACCATTATCGCCACTGTGCTGGTTGACACCGGCAGCCGAATGGACGACATGATCTACGAGGAGTTCAAAGGCACAGGCAACATGGAAGTGCATCTCTCGCGCCGGTTGGCCGAGCGGCGCATCTTCCCCGCCATTGACATTTTGGCCAGTGGCACGCGCCGCGAGGAGTTGTTGCTGGGCGAGAAGGTGGTGCAACGCACTTATCTAATGCGGCGCATGTTGGCCCAGTTGATTGCGCCACAACCTCAAGGCGCCGGCTATGACTTGACTGCTGCAATGGAGGCGTTCTTGCAGCGTTTTGCCCGTACGCGCACCAACGAGGAGTTCCTCAACTCGCTCGGCAAAGATAGCTTCTAAGCCTTCGCGTCATCGGCGCAAGCCAGGCGCTGTTGGATACGCCTCGCGCGGCAAGCGTTGTTCACTTTGGCGACCAGATAGCAAGCGAGCCGTGACCCAACACACGCGGCACCAAGCTGCCCGAAGATTCGGATTCGATCACGAAGTCTCGCAGCCTGGCCTGTGACTCTCCATAAGCTAGCGTGAAGACTAGCTTGCGTCCATCTGGCGACCAAATCGTGGCGTTGTGCATGCGGTGGTTAAAGTTCTGAATGAGCTCGCCGAAACTCCTGCTGGGCATGAAGTAGAACAGCTCGCGCGTGCTGCCATCGGCTGGGTTGATGGTCTCCAGCAGGTAAATGGGCGCACCACTGATCGGGGGCGTCAAGTCATAGCCGAGAAAGTTAGGGTTCATCTCATCAGGGGTGAGCGAGCTGAGGGCAGCGATGCGCTCACCATCTGGCGACCAAAAGAATGCTCTCACCGCGCGCTCGCTGATCAAGCGTGGTCGGCCATCTGGCAGGTCAATCACTTGCAACAGGCCACCGTTGCTGCTGGGTGACTCCACAAAGTAAGCGATTTGGTTACCCTTCGGCGACCAACTAAAGTAGATCTGTCCGGCGAACTCGGTGAGCGGCTTTACTGGGTTGCCGTTGTAATCGGCTAGGAGAAGCTGATAGCGTGTGTCGCGCTGTTGCTGAGCCTCGGGTCGGGCGCGCGCTGTGATCAGCATGAACTCACCGCTTGGCGAAAAAGATGGCATCGCAAGGCGCGCGTCGCCACCCCTAGGCGTAATTGTCGTGCTAGTCCCTTGCCGAGCATCGTAGAGCACAACGCGGGGTGGCTGGGTGAGGCTTGGGGATTGGCGCAATAGCAGCTTGTCTCCGTTGGGGTGCCATTGCCAGTTCACATCCTGACCCTCGAAGATAAACTTCGGCTGCACGCCATCGCGTGGCTCGACCAAATATAGCCGCGTCACATCCTCGCCAAAGTCTTTGGTCATTACAGCAATCCATTGACCGTTGGGTGACCAATCCAGCATTTGCACTTCCTCGTAGGATGAGTAGAACACCTCGCGGATCGGCATTGCTTGGTTCAACGGCACCACATACACTGCGCTGGCGATTAAGCTTTCGGCCGATTGAGAACGTTGGATGATCACCACGCTTGGATTGCGCTCGGTGTAGGTGCTCCCACCTTCGGCACCCAGGCTCTGCGTCTCGCCATCCTCTGATTCCAGGAGTGTGACGCTGCGCGAGCTGCGTCGAATCGTCACCGAAGCTGGATTCAGTTCGACGATCGCATTGGCGGTTTTGTCTTTGCGGGTGTGCTGAGCCACGGCGAGCTGTGTGCCGTCGGGCGACCAGGCGAGTGTCACGTAGCGCGATTCCGTGTCTTTGCTGCTGCGCTCGCGGATTGGTGCTAGCACGTTGCTTTCACGCCCAAGCTGATCGGTGATGCGTAAGCTGCCGTCCTCGTCCACGATCGCGATTTTGCCGACGCGTCGCTCAAAGATGCTGAGCAGGCTGGTATCGGCTGGCGGCAGCCGAAGTTGCTGCGGCAGTTCAACGCGCGGGCGAGGGGCATCAGTCGAAGCTGCGCAGGCCGCCAGCGTTGCTGAGATCAGAGCTGCGACTGCTGCTTTCGTCAAGCGCAAGTGGTTCATGTGCCAACTCATCATAGCGCATCAACGAGGAGACCAAAAAGCTAACACCCCAGAAGCGATCCGCCGGCTCTCGTATCGGTCTGCCGCGGCGTTGAATGTTGCAACCACAATGTCGCTGGTTCCTTCCTCCGACCGCAAGCTGGCAAATACCAACCGTGTGCCATCCGGTGACCAAGGTGTGACGGCTCTTGAGTACTGGTCGAAGAACTGAAAATACTGCGCGAACTGCCGCGATGGGATAGTGTCGGCTACACGGTAGAGCTTGCCTGTGCGCAAGTCCAGCACCTCGATCCGCAGCACTGGCTGGGCAGATTGGCTCACCGGCGCGCCAAGCCGCGGCGCGCTGCTTGGGGTGGTGAAGCGATCCGGGATACCCTCGCGCACAATGGTGTAAATGGCAATGCGTTCACCGTTTGGCGACCAGAAGAACATCATCGCAGCAGGGTGCACTCGCTCACGTTGACCGCGCTCTAGGTCAACAACAAACAACGGAGCAGGCTCGTTTGTGGGCGACTGGGTGTCCATAAACGCGATGCGTGCCCCGTCTGGCGACCAGGCGAAGAACGCACCACGAACTAGTGCAGCTACCGAGCAGATCGGCTTGCCGGCGCTGTCAGCCAACACCAGCTCATCTGTGGTGTCGCCGCTGACCACATAGAGCATGTGTTGACTGTCGGGTGAGAAGTGTGGCGATTGAAAATTGCCAGGCGCCTCAGCCAGCACCACGCTTGGCGCGCTGCCATAGGTGCTGGTGATCGCGATGATGGCGTCTGCGTTGGTATCGCGGGAGCCGCCGATGTGGGTGAGCAGGGCACGCGCGTCTGATCGCCAGTGCCAGTAGGTGGGTGCACCTTCCTGAATGGTGCGCAAGCGATTGCCGTCGCGCTCGGCAAGGCGGATCGCGCCCTCGAACGGGTTGATGGTGAGGAAGGCCACTGTCTGCCCGTCTGGTGACCAATCCAGGTAAGGAATGTTGAATGCGTCAGTCTGATAGAGCATATTGAGCGGGGGACGGTCCTGGGCTGGGGCAGCATACACTGTCTGTCTCACGCCGTTGAAGCCGTTAATCTCAACAGCGACAAAGGCGATCCAATCGCCATCGGGTGAGAAAGCCGGAAACTGATAGATGCGCGCAGCATGGCTGGAGGGCAGGATGTAAGCATCGCTGGTGATCTCGGCGCGCACTCGCCCGCTGGAATCGGTGAGCGCCAGGTTCCCTTCGCGTGTGAGATACGCGATGCGTCCGTCGGCTTGTATGGGAGCAGGTGGTCGGGCAGTGCGCAACGGAGACTGCTCGCTGCAAGGCGAGTAGCGCGTCGGTGACAAGCGCGCACGTGAAGCGCTTTGCTCTTTCTCCACTGTGGCAGTTGGCCGTACGGTATAGGGCGATAGGGCGCAGGAGTGAGCGTGGGTAATAGGGCGACCGTAGGGGCAGGGCTGGCTTGAAATGGATTGGCGCATGCGCTGAGCGCCAACAAGCCTATTACCATAGCGACTGAGCAGCGCAGCCCGCAAATGTGCAACCGGTCACTCATCTCAATGCATCGCCTGGATTAACAGAGATTTCGGCAATGGTAGAGACTGCACCTGAGAACAGCCTGATGCTGGTTAGAGGAAGTGCGGAGAAGCTGGGCGATGAACTGGGCCAAGTGGCAAGAAGTGGGAGGTTGAAGTGAGCCGCGTAGGACTCGAACCTACAGCCCGCTGATTAAGAGTCAGCTGCTCTACCAATTGAGCTAGCGGCCCTTACTTAACAGTAGCCATTATAACCTAATCGCCGTTGATGAGAGCTTGGCTGATTGCATTGTGCTGCTCAACGACTGGTGCGAGGTCTAATGTGGTGAGCTGGCCATGTTGGATCATCACGTGGCCGTTGATCATGCTGAAGTCCACACCGCGCGGCGCACAAAACACCACAGCAGCGAGTGGGTCGTGCAAGGCGCCAGCATACTCCAACCGATTGAGGTTGATCGCAATCAAGTCGGCGCAATAACCAGGCGTGATCTGACCGATGTCGTCGCGCCCCAACACAGCGGCGCCGCCGCGTGTGGCAAGCCATAGTGCTTCGTAGGCGGAAATGGCGCGTCGCTCGCCGGCGCGGTGCGCGTCGTACAGCGCGAAGCTCTCGTCGGTGACCCGCTGCAGCAGCAGTGCTTGGCGCGCCTCGAGGAGCATGTGGTTGCCGTCGTTACTGGCGCTGCCGTCCACGCCGAGGCCTACTTTCACACCGGCATTCAACATGAGGCGCACCGGTGCGATGCCGCTGGCTAGGCGCATGTTGCTGGTGGGGCAATGCGCTACGCCGCAGCCACATGCGCCCATGCGGTGCACGTCGTGAGTGTTGAAATGCACGCCGTGCGCATACCACACATCGCTGCCCAGCCATTCCACTTCCTCGGCGTAGTCGAGTGGGCGTTGGCCGAAGCGCGCTAGGCAAAACGCTTCCTCATCGCGTGTCTCGGCGAGGTGGGTGTGCAGCATCACGCCATAGCTTCGTGCCAGCCGCGCGCTCTCGCGCATGAGATCGGGTGTGACGCTGAATGGTGAACACGGCGCAAGCGCAACGCGCACCATGGCTCCCCAGGCACGGTCGTGATAAGTTTCAATGGCGCGTTGTGAATCGCGCAAGATGGCATCCTCGCGCTCGGTGGCAGCGTCTGGCGGCAGCCCGCCCTGCGATTCGCCCAGGCTCATGCTGCCGCGCGTAGCGTGGAAGCGCATCCCAATGGCCTTGGCTGCCTCGATCTCGTCGTCGATGCGGCAATCGTTAGGGTAGAGATACAGGTGGTCGCTAGTGGTGGTGCAGCCGCTCAGCATCAGCTCGGCCATGCCGACCAGGGCGCTGGTGTAGATAGCTTTGCTGGTCAATCGCAGCCAGATCGGGTATAGCGTTTTGAGCCAGTTGAACAAGCCGCTATCTTGTGCTAGGCAGCGTGTGAGTGTTTGATACAGGTGGTGGTGGGTGTTCACCAGCCCTGGCAACACAATGTGATCGCGCAAGTTGTGCTCGATGGGGCGGGCGGGTAGGTTGCGCAGTTGTGTTTCTGCTTCGTGTTGGGGGCCTACCCAGAGAATGCGGTTGCCCTCTATCAGCACTGCCGCGTCGCGCAGTGGTGGTGCAGGCTGCGCAAGCGCCCCGCTCATGGTGATCAGCGTGTGGATGTGTGAGAGCAGGACAGGTCTCATGTCAACTCTCAGTTTACCTTGCGAGCTACAAAGCGATGATGTTGCGCGGCTGACTGGCGCTGAGCGAACCGCTCAGTGCGCTATAATGCGCTGTGGGAACGCCACCAAACGGAGAGCAAGCCGCTGTCGCCGTGTGAGGGCAGACAGCGGTTTTGCATATTTCCCACGAGCGAACGAGCTACCAACTCAAGGGAGCGGCTGCTAGGTCGCTCCTATTTGCTATCGAGTGTTGCTTAGCCGAGACGTGTGTATGGTTGGGCAGTCTGACAGTAACAACAACAGGCGCAATGTAACTGCGCGCAATCTTGCTCGAAGCGCTTCGGCTGGTCTGCCGCTGTACGACCCCCGCTTTGAGCACGATGCCTGCGGCATTGGTTTTGTCGCGGATTTGTCGGGCCGCGCGACGCACCGCATCCTGGATGATGGCTTGCACTGCTTGGAGCGCCTCGCCCACCGTGGCGCGCTCGACGCCGACGGCAAAAGCGGCGATGGCGCCGGCGTGTTGTGTTCGTTGCCGGTGACGCTGATCAACCGTGAGTTGGAGCGTGTAGGCCAGCGCGCTCACCATGAAGGTGAAATTGCTATTGGCATGCTCTTCTTGCCGCGCCAGCCCGCAGCCAATGCCCGTGCCCGCGCGATCATCACCGCTGAGCTGGAGCGCCGCGGTTTGCCGGTGCTCATGTGGCGCACAGTGGTGCACGAGCCCAATGTGCTTGGCCAGCGCGCTCTGCAAACTCTGCCCGACATCCAGCAGGTGATTGTCGAGCGCCCCTACGCCTTCCGCACAGAGCTGGAGTTCGACCAGCATCTTTACTTGGTGCGTCGTTGTATCGAAAACGCTGCGCGCGCTGAGGGGTTGGAGGGCTTCTACGTCTGTTCGTTCTCTTGTCGCACTGTCACTTACAAGGCGCTGGTGTCGGCGACGCAACTGCGCCACTTCTACTTGGACCTCAACGACCCGGATTTTAAAGTTTCGCACGTCCTCTTCCATCAGCGCTACTCAACCAACACACTCCCCACGTGGGAGCGCGCCCAACCTTTCCGCTTCATCTGTCATAACGGCGAGATCAACACGATCGCGGGCAACCAGAACTGGATGCACGCTCGCGAGCCAGAGCTGGACTCGTTAATCTGGGGCAGTGAGATCGAGCACTTGAAGCCAATCGTGGACGTGACCAGCAGTGACACCGGCCGGCTGGATAACGTGCTGGAACTGCTCACACTGGGCGGGCGGGACATCCGCCACGCGATCAAGATGTGCATCCCACAGGCCTGGGAAAAGGACCCTGACTTGTCTGCACAGGTCAAGGGCTTCTTCCGCTATCATGCCTCGCTGATGGAGCCATGGGATGGCCCGGCTTCCATCGTCTTCAGCGATGGGCAGTTGGTGGGCATGGCTTTGGACCGCAACGGCTTGCGTCCGGCCCGCTACATTCAAACCCGCGACGGGATCGTTTACGCCGGCAGCGAAATCGGCGCGCTGGATGTGGAGCCGGAACGCATCATCCTGAGCGGCAAACTGGGCCCCGGCATGATGATTTGTGCCGACCTGCGCGCCCGCCGCCTGTTTGATAACGACGAGATCATGCGCGATCTGTCCTCGCGCAAGCCATACCGCGAGTGGGCTGCCCGCCAAAGGGTGCGCTTGGAGGAGGCCGCCCAAATCGTCATAGAGCAGCCGGCGGTCAACTCCGAGGCGCTGCTGGTGAAGCAGGCACAGTTCGGTTGGACCAGTGAGGAGCTGACGCTGATCGTCAAGACCATGTACGAGGATGGCACTGAGCCAGTCGGCTCAATGGGCGACGATACTGCTCATGCTGTCCTTTCACCTAAGCCACGCCCACTGTTCAATTACTTTAAGCAGCGCTTTGCCGAGGTGACCAACCCGCCGATTGACCACCTGCGCGAGGAACAGGTGATGAGCTTGCGCGTCCTGCTCGGACGCCGCGGCAACTTGTTGGCCGAGACTGAAGAACTGGCTCACTTGGTGCGGTTGCGGTCGCCGATCTTGTCCAACGAAGAGTTGAAAGCGCTGCAAAAGCTGGATGACTCCGCTTTTCAAAGCGTGGTGTTGGATGCCACTTTCCCTTTGGATGCAGCCCTGATTACGCAGCGCGCCAAGGATAGCTGCTCCGCCAACAATGGCCACCGCCAACCTTGTGCTTTGGAGCAGGCGCTCCAGCGCTTGTGTGCAGATGCTGAGCGCGCAGTGCGGGTGGGCGCCAGCATCTTGATCATCAGCGATCGTAAAGCTGGCCCACAGCGCGCACCGATCCCATCCCTGTTGGCTGTGGGGGCTGTGCACCATCATCTGATGCGGTGTGGCCTGCGCAGCCGCGCCAGCATCGTGGTGGAGAGCGGCGAAGCCCGCGAGACGCATCACTTCGCGGTGCTGCTTGGCTATGGCGCGAGTGCGGTCAATCCCTATCTGGCCCTGGACACTGCGCGCGAGGCCGTTCAGCGTGGCCGTGTCCGCGAGAAGTCCTTGACTGAGGTGGATGTGGTCAAAAACTACATCAAGGCGGCCGAAAAGGGCGTGCTCAAGATCATGTCCAAAATGGGCATCGCAAGTGTGGATGCCTACACCGGCGCACAAATTTTTGAGGTGATCGGGCTTTCGGAGCAGGTGGTCAACTTGTGCTTCGCGGGCACACCCTCCCGGATCGGCGGCATAGGCTTTGAGGAGATTCAGGAGGTGGTGCTGCGTTGGCACGCCAACGCTTACGCCGATATACCCGTCGCGCAGACCGCCGGCGGCGAGGTGGTCACCCGTGCGCCACTCCCCACCGTTAAGCTCGACCACCCCGGCTTCTACAAGGAGCGCAGTGGTGGTGAGCAGCACGGTTACTCGCAGCGCGCCGTGCATGCGTTGCAAAAAGCCGTGCAGATCGAAGGCATGTTTGAATACACCGGCGAGGAGGAGGTCGTCACCGGCCTTGCGCGTGCCAAGGTCAAGCGGTTCAGCATTGTCAAACAGCGCTTTGATGAGGGATATGCCCGCTACAAGGAGTTCTCTCGGCTGTTTTGCGACATGCCGCAACCGCTAGAGCCACGCGACCTCATGACTATTCGCAGCGACCGCTCACCGATCTCGATCGACGCAGTAGAGCCGATCGAGAACATCTTGAAGCGCTTCAGCAGCGCAGCTATGTCACTGGGCGCGCTCTCGCCAGAGGCACACGAGACCCTGGCAATTGCAATGACACGGCTGGGCGCTCTCAGCAACAGTGGCGAAGGCGGTGAGGAGACGCGCCGCTTGCAGGAGGAGGGCAACAGCGGCATTAAGCAAATTGCTTCAGGCCGCTTTGGAGTTAACCCTGTCTACTTGATGAGCGCTGCAGAGCTACAGATCAAGATGGCGCAGGGAAGCAAGCCAGGGGAGGGCGGTCAAATCCCTGGTCACAAAGTGACTGACCTGATCGCTCGCGTGCGCTATACCGTGCCGGGCGTGGCTCTCATCTCACCGCCGCCGCACCACGACATCTACTCCATCGAAGACCTCGCTCAGCTCATCTACGACCTCAAGCAAATCAACCCTCAGGCTAAGGTGAGCGTGAAGCTAGTCTCCCAGGCTGGGGTGGGCACTATCGCCGCCGGCGTCACCAAGGCACTGGCCGACGTCGTGTTGATCAGCGGCCACAGCGGCGGTACAGGAGCTTCGCCGCTTAGTTCAATCAAGAACGCGGGCGTGCCGTGGGAGCTTGGCCTGGCCGAGACGCAGCAGACGCTGCTGGAAAACAACTTGCGCGGGCGCGTGCGCCTGCGTGTTGATGGCGGCATGCGCACCGGCCGCGATGTGATCATCGCTGCGCTGCTCGGCGCGGATGAATACTCTTTCGGCACGGCCACGCTGATCGCCGAGGGTTGCATCATGGCGCGGGTGTGTCACTTGAACACCTGCCCAACCGGCGTGGCTACTCAGAAGCCTGAGCTGCGCGCCAAGTTCGCGGGCAAGCCAGAGCATGTAATGGCTTATCTGATCTACGTCGCCCAAGAGGTGCGCGAATACCTGGCCCAGATGGGCTATCGCTCACTGGACGAGATCATCGGCCGCACGGACTTGCTGGCCAAGCGCGCGTCGCCACCTGACGAGCCTGAAGAGGTGCTTCATCGTGAGATGATGGTCGTGCTGGATGCGCTGCTCGCGCCGCCACCAACAGATCGCCCGCTGCGGCATTGTGAGACGCCGCCTCGCTATCCGCCGAACTTGCTGAATGAGATGATCGTGCAGGATGCACGTATCGCTATCGATAAGCAATGGCCAATCAAGTTGCATTACACCATCCGCAACCAGGACCGTAGCATCGGCGCGCGACTGAGCGGCGAGATCACGCTGCGCTACGGTGGCGCAGCCCTGCCACCAGGGACGGTGGAGATCAGCTTCCGCGGCTACGCTGGCCAGAGCTTCGGCGCGTTCACCACAAACGGCATGCGCTTGCATTTGGTGGGCGCGGCCAACGACTACGTCGGCAAGGGCATGAGCGGCGGTGAAATATCCATTCGCCCCTTCCCAGAGGTGACTTACAACTGGTCCGACAACTACATCCTCGGCAACACGGCGCTCTACGGTGCAACAGGTGGTGCACTCTTCGCGGCTGGCCGGGCTGGGGAGCGCTTCGCCGTGCGCAACAGCGGCGCCTACGCTGTTGTGGAAGGAGTGGGCGATCATTGCTGCGAGTACATGACCGGCGGCGTGGTGGTGGTGCTTGGCAGCACCGGCCGCAATTTCGCCGCCGGCATGACGGGCGGCATGGCTTTCGTATACGACCCTGAGGGCACTTTTCTCAACCGCTGCAACACCGAGCTGGTCAACGTCGAGCGCCTCACTCATCCGGGCATGAAGAGGCTGGTCAAGACGCTGCTGCTCCGGCATTACGAACTGACCAACAGTCCTCGCGCGCGCGAGCTGCTGATCAACTGGGATGAGGCAATACTCTCCTTCCGCCGTGTGTTGCCCAAAGACCGCGTGGCCGAGATCGAGGCGATGAACGAGTTCAGCGATTATCAGCACACGTGAGCGCTGGTTCGGCTCATGCACTGTGTCACCTGCGGCGCTATCCGTTACTACCAGTTCGATGGTCTGCGACAATGGAGTTTGCCGCACGCCGTGTTCACTCGCCTCGGGGGTGTGAGCGAGGGGCCGTGGGCCTCACTGAACTTCGGCCTGAGCACCGGCGATGACCCCGATCGGGTGCGCGAAAACACCCGTCGTGCTTGCGCAACGTTAGGCTTGCGCCCTGAGCGGGTGGCCTCGAGCTGGATGGAGCATGGAAACCGCGTGCGCTTAGTCCGCGCTGAAGACCTGCGCCAGCCGAATCACAATCAGGTGTACGCCGATGCGCTGATCACTGCGGAGCGCGGCTTGGCGCTGAGCTTGCGCTTTGCCGACTGCCTGCCGGTGCTCCTGTTCGATCCCTCGCAGGGAGCGATCGGCATCGCGCATGCCGGCTGGCGCGGCATTGTGAACGGTGTGCTTGGCGAAACCATCCGCGCTATGCAGCGTGCCTTTGGCTCACGACCGTCGGACATGCTCGCAGGGATAGGCCCTGGCATTGGGCCGCAACGCTTCATGGTGGGTGCGGAGGTGGCTGGGCAAATCCAACAGGCGGTGCCGGAAGCATTGGCCGTGTGGCCGCCGGATGCTGCTTGCCCTCAACCGCGGGTGGACCTGTGGCGGGCAGCGGTTTGTCAGCTTCAGCAGGCTGGTGTGAAAGAGGTGGAGGTGATGCGCGTGTGCACTGCCAGCAACACTGACGAGTGGTTCAGCCATCGTGCTGAAGGTGGCCGCACTGGTCGCTTCGGCGTGGTTATTGCGCTGGATTGAGCGCGCGACGCATCTCCTCATAGATCGGCAGTGGCTCTAGGCTCGGCGTGACGAAGGTGAAGTGGTCGCGGTAACCCTGTGCCGGCGCTGGTAGCTTGAACACCCAAAACGCTACACACCGCACCCACTCCCAGTGTGCGCGGGCGAAGGCCAGCGCTTCCAAGGTGTAGCGCACTCGCTGCGCTGGCGATACGCCGTTGACCCAGCCGGGGGCGTCGTTCCAGCCCGTCTCGGTGATGTATACGGGCGAGTGGTCACCGAACTCCACCATGATGGCCCGCAGCAGCTCCACACGACGAAAGTTGATGCGCTGAGGGTGGGGTGGGTCGTCTGGAGGGAAGCTCGTGCCGTAGGTATGCACTGCGAGCGCGTCCCAGGGTAGGCGCGCGGTCCCATCTTCGCGCGCAGCTCGATACATCGCTCTCAAGTAGTCCAGGTCGCTCAGTGCCACGTCGCGGTTTTGCTCCAGCGTGGGTGCGAGCGCGCCGGCCAGCACCACCGCGTCCGGCTGCGCCTGCTTGATCGCGGGATATACAGCGCGCAGCAGTGCAACGTATGCCGCGGCGTCCACGCGACGCATCCCCCATTCGTTTTGGAGGTTCGGCTCGTTCCAGATGATGAAGTGTTGCACTTGGCCTTTGAAGTGCTCAGCGAAGGCAGCAGCAAATGCGGCGAAGTCGGCGTAATGGCTGGGGTCAAGGAAGGTGAAGGTGGTGGGGTTGCCATCAGCGTCACGCGCAGGGCGTGCCCACTCTGGCACAAAGCCCAGTCGCGCGATCACCGTGAGGCCCTGTTGCCGCGCGTGGGCGATGATGCGCTCAGCGCTGCGAAAGTCGCGTTGTCCTCTGCTTGGCTCGTAGTAGGCCCAAGGGAAGAACTCCACAATCCACGGCGCGCCAGCTTCGCGGATCATTTCCATGCCACGCTTGATCTTCCATTCCTCTGCCTCCTCGACAAATCGGGTGTGGAAGCCGGCCAACGGGTTGCGCGTCTCCACGGTGTGTGGCTCGCCCAGCGTCACACGAATCGGCGGGGGGCGCACTTGCAACAACAACGCGAAGGCGAGCGCCACGCTGGCCACTTCCAGCCATTGGGTGAACGGGCGGCGCGTCACAGCCAGCAAGTGTATCGCTGAAGCAAAGCATAGCCATGCTGCACTGCTCGCTTGCGCGCGCCTTACAATTCAAATGCGCTTCTGCTGCAATCAGCGTATATGACCAAGCCCTTCGTCGCCCTCGTTGGCAGGCCGAACGTCGGCAAAAGCACCCTGTTCAACCGCCTGATCGGCGAGCGCCTGTCAGTGGTGGATGACCGCCCCGGCACCACGCGCGACCGCATCTACGCGCCGTGTGAGTGGAACGGCGTCAGCTTCGTGCTGGTGGACACCGGTGGCATTGAGCCGTTGGAGCCAGTGCTGCGGGAGCAGGGCGCACCGGCGTTGGCCGAAGCGTCTGCTGACTTCGTGCGCGAGATCCGCGAGCAGGCCGAAATCGCCGTCAACGAGGCGGATGTGGTGGTGTTCGTGGTGGATGCCAAGGATGGCCTGACTGCTGCCGACCAGGCTGTCTCTGAGATTTTGCGCCGCTTGGTCGGTCAGCGCCAATCGGCCGGCAAGTCCGTCCCGCCGGTGATTGTCGCCGCGAGCAAAGCTGACACCCACGCCCTCCGTTTGGGTAGCGCCGAGTTCTATGCGCTGGGATGGGATACCGTATGCCCAGTGAGCGGCTTGCATGGCGTGGGCACGGGCGATCTGCTGGATGCCGTGGTGGCAGCGCTGGGCCGATCCGCGCCGGCGGCAGAGGAGCAGCAAGCGGAGGCTTCACCCCGCTTCGCCATTGTGGGGCGACCCAACGTCGGCAAATCCTCGCTGTTCAATGCGCTGATCGGTGAGCCGCGCGTGATCGTCAGCGACGTGCCCGGCACCACCCGCGACGCCATTGACACGCAACTCACCTTCAGCGAAACCCTCCAGGACGGCACTGTGGCGCACAACCACATCACACTGGTGGACACCGCCGGCATTCGCAAGCGCGGCAGCATCACCCCCGGCGCCGAGCGATGGAGCGTGTTGCGCACGTTCAAAGCAATCCAAAGCGCCGACCTCGCGCTCGTGTTGCTGGATGCTACCCAGGGCGTTGTAGCCCAGGACGAGCACATTAGCGGCTACGTCCTCGACGCTCAGAAGGGAGCAGTGGTGCTGGTGAATAAGTGGGATGCCATCGAAAGCGCCACAGAGGTGGCGCGACTCGCAAAGCCCATCAAGGGCTTCGGGATGCTCACGCCTAAGATGCAAGCCTTCCTGGAGACCGTACAGCAACGGCTTAACTTTATGTCGTATGTGCCGGTGCTGTTTGTCAGCGCGCGGGATGGCTTTAGGGTAGATCAAGTGCTCCCCACGGCTATGCGTGTTTACGAGGCGCGCTACCTGCGCATCCCCACCAGCCGGCTCATGGACATCGTGCGCGAGTCCATCATGCGCCATGTACCCTCGCGCGCAGGTAAGCGGCTGAAGATTTACATGGCCTCGCAAGTGGGCGTGAACCCACCGACGTTTGTCTTTCACGTGAACGACCCTAAGCTGGTGCATTTCACCTTTCAGCGCTTTCTGGAAAACCGCATCCGCGATTCCTACACTTTCCTCGGCACACCCATCCGCATGATCTTCCGCGGCAGAGAGGAGGACGAGACATGAGCCGGCGCGTGGTCGTGATCGGCGCCGGCATTGGCGGCTTGAGCGCATCAATCGCACTGGCTGCGCGCGGCTACCGCGTCACTGTGCTGGAGAAGCAAGCGCGCCCAGGCGGCAAAATGGCTGAGGTGCGCGCAAACGGCTTTCGCTGGGACACCGGCCCTTCGGTGATCACCATGCGCCATGTGTACGAGCAGTTATTCGCTCTGGCTGGCCGCCGTCTAGAGGACTATGTGCAGCTTGTGCCGCTGCAACCACTCACCCGGTATTTTTGGCCCGACGGCGTCGTGCTTGACGCTGTGAGCGATCAAGATGCCATGGCTGAGAACATCCGCGTGGCCTTCGGCCCAGGTGAGGCTGAGCGCTACCGTCGCTTCATGCGCTATGTGGCCCGGCTGCACGAAGTGGTGGGGCCTCCTTTTCTCTATCGCCGCAAGCCCGCCCTGCGCGATCTGCTCAGCCTGCCGCTTGCTGATGTGCTGCGGCTTGATGCGCTGCGCACCATGCACCAAGCGATTAGCAGCTTCTTCAAGACGCCCCACTTGCGCCAGCTCTTCGGCCGCTTTGCCACATACAACGGCTCGTCACCGTATCGCGCGCCGGCTACGCTCAATGTGATCGCCCATGTGGAAATGGCCCAGGGCGCGTGGTATCCGCGTGGTGGGGTCTACCAACTGGCGCTCGCCTTTGAGCGATTGGCCCGCGAGCTGGGGGTGGAATTGTGCTACCAAACGCCCGTCGCCGAGATCGAGCTACATCATCGCAGGGTGTGCGGCGTGCGCGCGGAGGGTGGTGTGCGGCTGCCTGCGGATGCAGTAGTATGCAATGCCGACTACACTCTCGCCCAAGAGTCGCTGCTGCCCGAGCGGCGTCCTGCACCGAAGCTGGAGCCGTCGTGTAGCGGCTTTGTCTTGCTGATCGGCGCGCGCGGTGATTGGGCGCAGCTCGCCCACCACAACATCTTCTTCACCGACGACTACCCGCGCGAGTTTGCCGACATCTTCGAGCGCTGTGTTGCGCCAACCAACCCTACGCTCTACGTGTGCATTACCAGCAAAACTGACCCTAGCCATGCACCGCCTGGCTGTGAAAACTGGTTTGTGTTGGTGAACGCCCCCTACCTCTCGCCTGCCTTCGACTGGTCGCGCCAAGCTGAGCCATACACGTCGCACGTGCTCGAGCAACTGCGCATGTGGTTGGAGCGCATCGCGCCTTTCGGTCAACGGCTGGAGGTGATACATCTGGACCGCTGGACGCCCGCCGACTTGCAGGCCCGCTATGGGGGGTATCGAGGCGCGATCTACGGCTTTTCTTCCAACACGCGACTGGCCGCCTTCAGCCGTCCGAACAACCGCGACCCTCGCATGCGCGGGCTGTATTTCGCCGGCGGCAGTGTGCATCCCGGCGGTGGTGTGCCGCTGGTGACGCTCTCTGGCATGGCGGCAGCGCAGTGCGTCGCCGAGGATTGGCCGGTGTAGCCGAGCGCGTTGTTCAGGGGACGGCTGTTGTGTCCTCTGGGTGCAGCTCGTGGAGTTGGCCGTCCTCGCCGAGGATGTAGAACCGCCGCGACGGCGCCTCCGCCTGGGGCAGCTCGGGCCAGCGCGGCGTCGCATTGCTCGTGCGCTCGGCCTCCACCACGCGCGGCGGTTCATCCGGCGGCCTCCGCCACAGCAGCATGCCCACCACCGCCACTGCCAGCACCGCCGTCGGCAGCATCGCCACCAGCATCATCGCCAGCACCAGCAGCGCCCACTCGCTCAGCCGCAGCGCCACCACCGCGCCCAGCCCAGCCACCAGCGCCAACGTCAG
>CALIMH010000012.1 GCA_938028725.1 uncultured Anaerolineae bacterium
CGGGTTTTCGCACTGCATGCACGGGCGCGGGATGAACCGCCGCGTCACGTTGGGATATTCGCCGATCTCTTCCTCGATCACCGGCCGATACACCACCCCGGGCGGCAGCTTGTTCTCGGCCACGCAGGCAATCGTGCAGGCGTGGCAGCCTACGCACTTGCGCAGGTCAATCACCATCACCCAGCGGCGCTCGGAGGGTTGCTTCTTCAGCGCGCGGGCGAGATCGGCCTGCATGCGGATGAGCACATCGGCGGTTTCGTCGGCTTCGGTCACCGTCTGCGGAACCAGCGATGCGCCCTCGGCCAGCGCCTCCGCGACCTGCTCCGGCGCCGCTTCCAGTGCATCTAGCACTTGCAGCGCTGTGACCGCGCCGGCCGCACCCGCAAGAGCGCGCAAAAAGTTGCGACGCCCCAAATCGGCGGATGCCTTCTGGTGTTTTTGCAGCACCTGCTTCATAGTTCAGGGTCCTCGCACGTAAGAATCGCACAGTGACATGCGTGCTGCTAGTGTACGGTTCAGGTGTGCAAAGCAACATCAACTGGCCAGTGAGTGCCATACTAGCCGTACGGTCAGCTGCGTATTCAAATTTTTGAATATAATCCGGACCTGCAGGTGACAGGTCACAAACACTTAGCAGCCTTCTTCAAGGCCCTCGCGCACCCAGAGCGCCTGAGTATCCTGGCGCTGCTGAGCGATGGGGAGTGTTGTGTGTGCGAGATGGCCGCCCGCTTAGGGCAGCGGCAGGCATATGTGTCCCAGCAGTTGGCTGTGCTTCGGCATGCCGGTCTGGTGACGTGTCGGCGAGCAAGAGGGCAGATCATCTATCGGCTGGCCGATCGTCGCATCCTAGGCCTCGTCGCCGACGCGCAAGTCATCGCTGGCTCTGTTCAGGAAGCAGGCAACCTAACGGTTTGCTGCGTTGAATCGGCAAATCCACCGGGAGAAAAGGAGGAAGAACGAGATGCTAAATGTCAAAGTGCTTGGCTCGGGATGCGCCAACTGCAAACGGCTTGAACAGGCCGTGCAGCGAGTCGCCGGCGCGATCGGAGTCGCGGTAGAGGTCGAAAAGGTCACGGACTACGCGGAGATCATGAAGTGGGACGTGCTGCAGACGCCTGGATTGGTGGTCAACGGCAAACTCGTGGCCGCCGGTCGCATCCCGCCCGATGAGGAGATCGCCCGCTTGCTAAAGACCGCAGCGTGACGCTGCGCAGGGCGTTCACTGAAGAGAGACGGCCATGAATCCCCTACCCACTTCTTCCCTTCGTCCGACGCATCGGACGGAGACCCGCGCATTTGCGCTCGTTGCGCTGTCGGCCATCGCCTGGGTCGTTGCCTACAGCGCGATCCTGCCGCTGGCGGAATGGCTGACCTACGACGTGATCCGGCTGTCGCGCGGCTCGCACCTGGGCGAGTCGGTCGCCTTCTTCCTGTACGACGTGCCGAAGATCCTGTTGCTGCTCAGCGGCATGATTTTCGTCATCACGGTGATCCAATCGTTCTTCAGCCCCGAGCGCACGCGCGCCGTGCTCAGCGGCAAGCGCGAGGGCGTGGGAAATGTGTTGGCAGCCGCCTTGGGGGTGCTGACGCCGTTTTGCTCGTGCAGCGCTGTGCCGCTGTTCATCGGCTTCGTCAAGGCCGGGATTCCCCTGGGGGTCACTTTCTCCTTCCTGACTGCTGCGCCGCTGGTGAATGAAGTGGCGCTGGTGATGTTGTTTGGCACGTTCGGCTGGCAAGTCGCGGCGCTCTACGCCTTCACCGGCGTGACGATCGCGGTCATCAGCGGCGTCGTGATCGGCAAGACGCGCCCGGAGCGCTTTGTCGAGCCGTTCGTGTTCCAGGTCGGCGCATCCGGCGCACAAACGGTTCAGTCGCCTGAGGCGCAGCTTACTTGGTCGGAACGCTTCGCTACGGCCTGGCAGACCACCCGCGACATCGTCGGCAAAGTGTGGCCGTTCATCGTCGTCGGCATCGGCATCGGCGCCGGGATTCATGGCTTTGTGCCGCAGGACGCGCTCGCTGGCATCCTAGGGCGGGAGGCGTGGTGGTCGGTGCCGGCCGGTGTGTTGCTGGGCGTGCCGCTCTACTCGAATGCTGCCGGCATCGTGCCCGTCGCTCAGGCGCTGGTCAGCAAGGGCGCGGCTTTGGGCGCTGTGCTGGCGTTCATGATGGCCGTCGTCGGGCTGAGTCTGCCGGAGATGATCATCCTGCGCCGTGTGCTCAAGCCGCGCTTGTTGGCCACGTTCGTCGTCGTGGTGGCAACTGGCATCATCTTCACTGGTTACTTGTTCAACTGGGTGCTGCGATAAGACGCGAGGCGCATCCGCAGGCGCAGCCCGCGCCTTCACACATCAATGCGATGCAGCGCCGGGGCTTCCCGACGCTGCATCACTTCAGGATGTAGTCGGCGCCTTTCTTCTCACCCGCCCGCATCAGCGCGCCCTTGTCCACCCGGTCGGCCGAGTCAATGCGCAGCATTTCAGGGGTGACATTCGGGCAGAGCATCCAAAAGTCGTGCTGCCAGGTGATGCGACGGTTGCATCTGTGCGATAGGGTGCTGCGCTGGAGTGAGGACACACCGACGAACCGCAGACACACGCGGCACAAGGGTCATGAACAAAGCAATCGGCCGATTACAATTGTTACACTCTGGTTGTTTGGCGTACGTGAGGCGTCGCAAGGCCCAATCAGCAGGAGATCACAGCAGTCATGTCTGAAGTCTTGAGCGAAACCGATCTGGGACTCGATCAGGTTGACCTTTCTCGTGAGAAGCTGCTGGAGATGCTGTATCAAATGCATCTGATCCGCGCCTTCGAGGAGGCAGCAGAGCAGCAGTATTTCGCTGGCAAAGTGCATGGCACGATGCATCTTTACATTGGCGAGGAGGCAGCGGCAGTAGGCTGCATCAGTGCCCTTCAACCGCACGACCAAATCACCAGCACGCACCGTGGGCACGGCCATGCCATTGCCAAGGGACAAGACCCGCGCGAGATGATGGCCGAGCTGCTCGCCAAGCGCACTGGCGTGTGTCGCGGCTTTGGCGGCAGCATGCACATGGCGGATGTGAAGCTGGGCAACCTCGGCGCCAATGGCATTGTTGCCGGCGGCATGGGCAGCGCAGTCGGCGCAGCGCTGAGCGCCAAGCTGCTGGGGACGGGGCGAGTGGTGATGTGCTTTTTCGGCGATGGAGCTGCGAACAACGGCAACTTTCACGAGACGTTGAACATGGCTGCCATCTGGAAGCTGCCGGTCGTGTTTGTCTGCGAGAACAATCAGTATGCAATGAGCATGCCGTTCGGCAAGGCGTCGCTGGTGCCGGTCTTCGAGCGTGCCAGTGCCTATGGCATCCCCGGCGTGCGTGTGGACGGCATGAATGTGCTGGATGTGTATCGCGCCGCCCGCCAGGCGGTGGACCGCGCGCGAGCCGGCCAAGGTCCCACGCTGTTGGAGGTGCTGACCTACCGCTACAAAGGGCACTCGCGCAGCGACAAGCAAGTGTATCGCACCAAGGAGGAAGTCAAAGAGTGGCAGGCGCGCGATGCGATCTACCGCCTGGAACAACAGCTCCTGGCGGCGGAGCTGCTCGACGCAGACGAGGCTGCGGCAATCCAGGCGCGTGCGCGGCGCGTGATTGAGGAGGCGGTTGCCTTCGCCGACGCCTCACCGGAGCCAGACGTGAGCGAGCTGCTCGACGAGGTGTACTACGAGGATGCGCACAATCGCACCGACCGCGCCCTGCGCGGCATCATGCTTGGACAACCCACGCCTGTCGGCCAACGACCGCTGCCCCCCTGGTTCACCCGCACCTTCGCGCACCACGCCGGCGAAGAGCCGCCCCCCGGCAGCCGTGAGCTGACCGGCAGCGAGGCGCTGCGCGAGGCCATGGCCCAGGCGATGGAGGCTGATCCCAGGGTCATTCTGATCGGCGAGGACATCGGCAAATATGGTGGCGCTTTCGGTGTGACGCTGGGGTTATACGACCGCTTCGGGCCAGAGCGCGTGCGCGATACCCCCATCAGCGAAAACGCCATTGCCGGCGTTGCCTTCGGCGCTGGAATGACGGGCCTACTGCCCATCGCTGAGTTCCAGTTCCAGGATTTTGTCACGCTGGCAATGGAGCAGATCGTCTTACAGGCCGCCAAGGTGCGCTACATGTTTGGCGGTCGCACCATTTGCAGCATGGTGGTCCGTTTGCCTGCTGGCAGCGGCACTGGCGCAGCGGCCCAGCATAGCGAGAGCTTAGAGTCCTGGTTCGTCAACGTCCCCGGCTTGAAAGTGGTGATGCCCAGCACGCCCTACGACATGAAGGGCTTGTTGCTGGCAGCGATGGCCGACCAAAACCCGATCATCTTCGTTGAGCCGAAGCTGCTATACAAGGCTAAAGGACCGGTGCCAGAGCTGCCCTACATCGTGCCGATCGGCAAAGCGGCTGTTCGGCGCGAGGGCCGGCATGTCACCATTGTCGCAGCCGGCATCACGGCGCCGCGCTCGCTGGAAGCAGCGGACCTGCTGGCGCGCGAAGGTATCGAATGCGAGGTGATAGACCTGCGCACGCTCAAGCCTTACGACCTGCCCACCATCGTGGCCTCCGTGAAGAAGACTGGCCGCTTGCTGGTGGCGCACGAGGCACCCTTGCTGGGTGGCTATGGCGCGGAGATCGTCGCGGCAGTGGCGCAGAGCGAAGCGTTCGGCTACCTGGAGGCGCCGATCTTGCGGCTGGGCGGTGCAGACGTGCCCATCCCATACAACCGCACCCTGGAGCGCGCTGCCACACCTCAGACGGAAGACATCGCCGAGGCTGCGCGCAAGCTAGCACGGTTGCAGGTGTGAGCCGCTAGCAGAACCCCACGACAGTGCCTATGACAACGATTCCCGTCATCATGCCCAAGTTTGAGATGGCCCAGGAGAGTGGCACCATCGCGCGCTGGCTAAAGCAAGTGGGCGATGCGGTGAGGAAGGGTGAGGCCATCCTCGAAGTCGAGACTGACAAGCTGACGATGGAGGTTGAGTCGCCTGCAGATGGCGTGTTGAGCGCGATCTTGGCTGAAGCCGGCGCGGTGGTGCCCATCGGCCAGCCCATCGCTTACCTTGCGCCGCCAGGCATGGCGTCGGCCCAACCAACGCCGCAGGCCGAAGTGTCCGTGACGGATGCCGGCGCTGCACCGACACCACGCGCCACCCCGATCGCGGAAAAGATCGCGGCTGAGCATGGCGTAGACCTGCGCCAAGTGAAAGGCACAGGCCGAGGCGGTCAGATCACCCGCCAGGACGTGGAAGCCTATCTGGCTGCCCGCGCCCCAGGGCAAGCCCCAGCGGTTGCCGCCGGCGCGCCTCCTGCGAAGCTGAGCGCTGCCCCGGCAGCCCGACGCCTGGCGCGTGAGTTGAACGTGCCATTGAGCGAGGTGGGCGGCAGCGGGCCGCAAGGCCGCATTCAGTCCAGCGACGTGGAGCGCGCTGCTGCCGCGCGCCGCGAAAGTGGCCTGAGCACGACGCCCGCCGCTGTTGCGCCAACGGCGGCTGCGCAGCCACCTGCGCCGCCAGGTCTCCCAGCCGTGCGCCGGCGCGTGCCGCTGAGCGGGATGCGCCGCATCATCGCCCAGCGCATGAGCCAAAGCACGCGTGAAGCGCCTCAGTTCAACATCAGCGTGGATGTGAACATGGCGCGCGCGCTGGCGTTGGTGGAAGATTGGCGCGCTGTTGCTGACCCTGCTCAGCCGAAGGTGACGCTCACCGCGCTGCTCGTGCGCGCCTGTGCGTGGGCGCTGGCGCGCAACCCCGCCTTAAACGCAGGCTTCGAGGACAACGCCATCGTCGAGTGGCAAGACGTCAACATCGGCGTCGCCGTCGCAGTAGAGGAGGGGCTGCTGGTGCCGGTGATCCAACGCGCCGACGCGCTGAGCCTGGCGGAAATCGCTGCGCGCCTCAACGACCTGACGACGCGCGCGCGCAGCAATCGCTTGCAGCCGGCTGATTTGCAAGGCGGCACGTTCACACTCTCCAACCTCGGCATGTTTGCGGTGGATCGTTTCACGGCGATTGTCAATCCGCCCCAAGCCGCAATCTTGGCTGTGGGGCGCGCCGCCAAGCGGCTGGTAGTGAACGAGCGCGACGAGCCGCAGGTGATGCCCGTCGCCACCCTCACTGTGAGCGCAGACCATCGCGTGGTGGATGGCGCGCAGGTGGGCCGCTTCTTGAGCGACCTCCAACTGGCTTTGGAGCGCCCCGGCTTGCTGCTCTGAGCCAAGCGCGAGCCACCATCCCCCGCGCCTCTCAGACACGGCCGCTGAACCCCCACCGGGGGTATAGTGAGCCCCGCAGTGTCTCCACGATGGCCTGCTGAAAAGGCGTCGGCATGACTTCTGGCCTGCTCGAAACGGACTACGCCCTTCGGGTGAGTGAGCTGTTGGTATGGGCGATGGTTGCGCTAGCTGCCGTGGGTATCGGCTTCATCATCCGCGATTGGCGCATCGCTCAGCAGCTTCCCAACTTGCCGGAGCAGCCGGCGGCTGTCGCTGATCGCGTGGTGGTGATCATCCCGGCCCGCAACGAGGAGGCCAACATCGCGCGCTGCTTGGAGGGCGCGTTGTGTCAAACACACGACAACTACGAGGTCATTGTGGTAGACGATCAGTCCACCGACGCCACCCCTCGCGTAGTGCGGGCCTACCAACTGCGCCACATTGACCGGTTGCGGTTGGTGCCGGGGCGCCCGCTCTCAGCCGGTTGGGTGGGGAAGTGCAACGCCTGCTGGCATGGCGCTGCTCAAACGGATGGCCGAGAGGACTGGCTGCTCTTCCTCGATGCAGATACTGCCCCCCAATCTGATCTCATCCGCAGCATGGTGGCGCTCGCCCGTGCCCGCTCGCTCGACGTGCTGAGCGTGATGCCGCTGAACCTGTTGCCCACTTGGCCGGAAAGGTTGATCTTGCCGGTGTTTTACCAGTTCGCCTTCACCGCTTTCCCCCTGCAGTTGATGTTGAGCGAGGCTTCCCCGCCGCGCAGCGTGTTGGCAAATGGCCAGTGTTTGCTCGTCCGCCGTGAGGCTTACTGGGCAATCGGAGGCCATGAAGCGGTGAAGGACAAGGTGTTGGAGGACATCGAGCTGGCCCAGGCGCTGCGTCGTGCGGGCTTTCGGGTGGGCATCGCGTTAGGCTTCAGCCATATCCGCGTGCGCATGTATCGCAGCATGGCGGAGATCGCCCAAGGGCTGGGTAAGCACGCTGTGGCCGGCCGCAAAGCCAGCGGCCTGCGCGCTTTTTGGGCGGTGGCGCGCCTATCGCTGACGCTCCTCATGCCCATGCTGCTGGTGTTGGCGAGCGTTGCACTGAACGCTGCCGGCCCCTCGCCGGCAAGGGGAGTTGCTGGGTTGGCAGCGCTCGCGGCGTTGGGCGCGCAATGGGCGTTTTGGGCGCAGCGCTACCGCACCTGGTACGGGCTGCCGCGGCGGATAGCACCGCTGGCGCCGATCGGCTGGTTGCTCTACCTGTGGATTGTTGTGCGTAGCACTGCGGAGGTTTGGATGCGTCGCGGTGTGCGCTGGAAAGAGCGCGTCTACGGTTGACTTCTCTGAAGGGTGATTCAGCCCAACCAGAGGGTCACCTCGGTGAGCAGTTTGCGCGGCCGTTCGCGTCCAGTCTCTGCCGGATGGCCGAGCGTGATCAGCGCCTGAGGCTCCCAATCTGCTGGCAGCTTGAGCGCTGTGCGCACGGTCTCTGGGCAAAATAGTGGAGCGCACATCCAGCTTGCCCCCAGGCCGAGCTCTGTGGCACGGAGCAGCAGGTTTTGCACGGCGGCTGCGACTGCCTGGCCGGCCATCCAGCGCTCACAGGCGTTGCGGCGTGCGTCGGGGTAAGTGTCCATGTCACGCATGGTGAGGCAAGCGAGGATGCACACGGGTGCGCCGGTGATGCGCTCGCGCGAGCGCGTCACCTCGCGCGCGATGTGCGCTGCCGGCAAGCCATCGCGCTGCAAGTCCTGGCGAAGCTGCTCGCCCATGGCATGAGCCAGCACCTCACGAGCTTGGCCGCGCAACACGGCGAATCGCCAGGGCTGTCGGTTGTGGGGAGAGGGAGCGCGCAGGGCAGCCGTTAAGACGTCCCACACCAGCGCGTCGGGCACATCCTCGGCGGTGTAGCGCCGGATGGAGCGGCGTTGGAAGATGGCACTCATGGGAACAGGTCCAGCGATGGTGGGCGGATGATCTCAGCGGCGCTGCCCTCCCGCGGGGTGAAGCGCAAGCCGCGCACCAAGGTGGCCGGCACACCTTCAGCTGCTTGGCCCATCGCCAGCGTGGCAGCGGAAGCCACCATGTCGGCCAGCCCGATCTCGGTGTGCTGGAGGGGATAGCCGAACAGGTCCGGCCGGCCGCGCCAGTCCTCGACACCGGGGATGCCGGCCACCCCGATGGCGACGCCAACCGTGCCCAGGCGGTGTGGCCGGCCGTGGCTGTCGGCGATCACGATGCCGAGCGCAACCCCGAGCAAGGTTGCGAGCGCTGCGCGGAGCGCGCGCGCGCTGGCGTCGGGGTCGCGCGGCAGCAGCAGCACCACATCAGGATCGTGGCTCACGTTGGAGTGGTCCACGCCGGCGTTGGCGGAGACAAAGCCTAAGCGATGGCGCGTGATCAACACGCCAGGCACAGCGCGCACCACCTGCTGCGATTCGTCCAGGATGACCTGCACCAAGCGAGCATCTTTGTGCGTGCGCGCAGCAAGCTCCCTGGCTTGGTCGGAGGGGCACACGGTCCGTAGGTCGGCAAAGCGACCCTCCGCCTTTGACACGATCTTGGACGTGATCACTAACACGTCGCCCGCCTGCGGCTGATGAGGGCGCAGCGCTGCGGCCAACAGGCTGGCCAAGTCGTCGCCCGTTTGCACCAACGGGATACCGCGCAGCGGGATCAACGCGATCATGCGCCGGTGATGCGGATGCCAGCGCCTTTCACTTTGTGCCGCTTGTTGATGCCGAGCAAAATAGGCGTAAGCCCCTCGACCACCACGGCGTTGTCCAGCGGGCCAGCGTCCCAGGCCTTCATGCCGGCGTCGGCGACAAGCTGCATGCCCACTTGCTTGGCCTCGTCGTCGTCGGCGCACACCAGCACGTCGCAGTCGATGGTTGCGTCCAGCTTCTTCAAGTGCGTGGCCGAGATGTTCTGGAACGCGGCGACCACTCTGGCTTCCGGCGCAGCAGCTTGTGCCTCCTTCGCAGCCGAGCCGCCGGGCGGCACGAACACACGCAGGTAGTCGTTGGGGTTTAAGGGCACGGTGACGTCCACCACCACTTTGCCGCTCAAGCCAGAGCGGATTGCAGCGATGGTGTCGCTGTGCGCCGCGTAGGGCACGCTCAGCACCACCACCTCGGCTTGTAGCGCGGCGCTGAGATTATCTGCGCCCAGAATGCGCTTGCCGTTGCCGAGCGCCAGGCTCAACTCCTCTGCCACGCGCTGCGCCTTCTCCGCATCGCGCGACCCAATGATCACCTCGTGGCCGGCATGGGCCCAGCGCAAGGCTAGACCAGAGCCTTCCTTCCCGGTGCCTCCGATAACTGCGATTTTCATGCTTGCTCCCTTGCCTCGTGACGTGTGAGCGTAGATAATACCGCCGATGGATTGCAGCTTGCTGGTTTCTACAGCATGGCTGGCGGATCATCTGAACAACCCTCACGTGCGCGTGGTGGATGTGCGTGGCCACGTGTTGCCGCCCACCGAGCCGCCGCCTCACTACTTCAACCACCACGATGACTACTTGCGCGCGCATATCCCCGGCGCGGTGTTTGTGGACTGGGTGCACGAGATCACCGACCCCACCGATCCGCGCCACGCGCGCGTGGCGCCGCCGGAGCGCTTTGAGCGGGTGATGCGGCGCTGCGGCGTCAGCGCAGATACGTGGGTGGTGGCTTACGATGACGCCCAGGGCATGTTTGCCGCGCGGCTGTGGTGGATGCTGAACTACTACGGCCATAGCCGGGTGGCCGTCCTTGACGGCGGCTGGCAAAAATGGCTGGCAGAGGGTAGGCTGGTCACCGCTGAGATACCCGACCTGGCCGAAGGCGCGTTCGTCGCCCGCCCCCAGCCGGCTTGGATACGCACCGCCGACGATGTGCAGCAGGTGGTGGATGGCGCCGCCGCTGCGCTGCTGCTGGATGTGCGCTCCGCGCTGGAGTTCGAGGGCAGGGCCTCGCGAGCACAGCGGTTCGGCCACATCCCTGGCGCGGTCAACCTGCCGCGCGCGGAACTGGTTGCATCGGATGGCACGCTGCTGCCGCCCGATCAACTGCAGGCCCGTTTCGTTGCTGCCGGCGTTCGTCCCAACGTGCCTGTGATCACCTATTGCAACGCGGGCGTGAGCGCTTCGTTTGGGCTTCTGGCGTTGCGCGTGGCGGGCTTCGCGCAGAGCGCGCTCTACGATGGCTCGTGGAAAGAGTGGGGCAACGATCCGGCGCGTCCCATTGTGCAGCCCGCCAGCGCTTGAGCGCAGCCTAGGAGGAGGCGCTGCTGTAGTGCAGCACGGCGAATCGCCACAGCCGATGCGTGAGCCAGAGCATAGCTGCTGCCACCAACGGCGCGCTGAGCAGCCAATGCGGCTCTAGCATGCCGAGCACCGCCTGGGCGGGGAAGGTTGTCATGAAGGCGATCGGCACGACAAACGTCAGGATAAAGCGGAGCAGACCACCGAACGTACTGATCGGGAAGCGCGCTGTCTCAAAGAATACGGAGAACAGCTCTGCGATGTTCTCGATGCGCACAAACCAAAACGAGAGGCTCGCCATGGCCACCCAGATGCTGTAGATGAGCAACACGGCGGAGATCAGCATCACAGCAAACTGCAGCACGTGCTCCCATCTCGGCGCAAGCGCCAACTGCGTGCCGGCGAAGGCGAAGATCGCCGCGCCGGCGAGCATGTCGCTTAGGCCAGCGTAACGCATGTGGCGCAACGTGGCAAGAAACTGACTGTTCGCTGGCTTGGTCAACACAAAGTCCATCGTCCCCTCGCGCACCATCGTGACGATCCGCTCGGTGTTGGGCCGCATCAGGAAGTTGAGCAGGCCGTCGAGGAAGGTGAACAATGCCACGATCAGCAGCGCTTGGCCGTAGCTCCAGCCGCCGATCTGGTCCGTCTGAGTGTAGAAGATGCTGATGCCGGCGAACGAGATGCTGGCCCAGAACACGCCCAGCAACGACTGCGTGAGGAAGTTAGCACGATACTCCAACTCCAACAGCAAATTGGACTTGAGGAAAACGCCGAGCAAGCGCAAGTAGCGCATGGCCAAAGCCTCTCAAGCGCCCACTGCGGAATAGCTGCGGATGGCCGCACGCCAGAGCAAGTGCACCAACGCGGTGCAGGTGAGCGCCCAAGCGAGTTGGAGCGTCAAGCCGATCAACAGCTCCTCGCCGCGCACACGCCCCATGGCGATGTCCACGCTGAAGTGCAACATGTAGGGGAACGGCGTGTAGCGTAGCACTTGCTGCAGCGCAGCGGGAAACATGGCGAGTGGCATGACCGTGCCGGAGAGCAACAGGCGCAAGCCGAAAAAGCCCTGCACAAAGGCGGTGGCCTGGGTGGTCCAAAATGCAAGGATGCCGAGCAAGTAATCACTCATGAATAAGATGAGCCACGCCAGCGCCAGCGACACCACAAACAGGGCGATGTTGAGCAGCGACCAATCTAAGCGGGCTGCAGCTTCAGGCCAAATCACCAGCCCCAACGCAGCAAGCGGCAGCACGAGGAAAAGCCGAATGCCTTTCTCCGCCCAGTTGATGGCGATCTCGTGGTGTATCGGATGCAGCGGGCGCAGCAGCATCGGCGACAGCCGACCTTCGCGGATCGCGTAGTCCAGCTCCCAGGAAGCCCACACCGCCGTGAAGTTGCGCACCACCCATGCCACGATGAAGTAAGCGACGAAGTCGGCGCTCTCGTAGCCATTGATCGGCCCATCACGGCTGATGCTGAGCCAAACCAGCATGAACACAATCGTGAGCAGACTGTTGGTCATCCAGATCACAATTTGGGCACGATATTCCATCACGATGGCCCAGCCCATGCGCAAGAGCGTGGCATATATGCGGAGCATAGCGGCAAACCGTGCTTATACTACCGCAGCGACGCGGCACGCATGAGCAAATTCAAAGGGGAGTCGGTTGATGAGTGAGGAGCGCTCGGCTGCTTCCAGAGCCTATTTGCTGGCACTGGGTCTGATCGCGCTGAGCATGGCGTTCCCAGAGACGTTGATCAATTTCTACCTGCGGGCGCGTGGCCAAGACCAGGCGTGGATCGGCATCTTCCACGCCAGCAGCCAGCTTGGGGGCTTGGTGCTGGGGGTGCCGGCGGTGTGGCTGTTTGAGCGCATCCGCCGCCGGGTGGCGCTTTGGGCTGGGCTCGGATTCGCCACCGCCGTACGGCTCGTGACGGTGATGCCGGTCGAAATGCCGCTGGTGTTAGCAGCCGAGGCGATCAGTGGCTTCGGCACGGTCATGTTTGGCTTGGCGAGCGTCTCGGTGTTAGCCGACTTGACCACACCGCACGATCGCGCGGTGTGGTACGGGCGCGCGGATTTCGTCCGCATTGGCGCGACGTTGGTGGGTGGTTTGCTAGCCGGCGTGTTGCCCGCCTGGGCGGCCCAGTGGTGGGATGCACCACCGCAGAGCGCGGAGAGCTATCGTCCCGTGCTGGTGCTGGCGTTTTTGGTGCGCTTTGCAGCGCTGATCCCGCTAGCTGTGGTGGCGCGGGCGCGAGATGCCGCCGGCGCGCCGCTGCTGCACGATGTGCAACCTGCGCATTACCTCAACCTGCGCGCGTTGTTGAGCTTGCCCCCTCGCCTGTATCTGCTGGCGCTGCCGTTGGTGTTGGTGCTGACCGCGCACTCGCTGCGCAGCACCTTCTTCTCGCTGTTTCTGCGGGATTGGTTCGGTGCAAGCGATGCGCTGGTTGGCGCGACGTTAGGCTTACAGGGTGTGGTGGGGGCATCGGCTGCGTTGGCCGCGTCGGTGCTAGCAGCGCGGTGGGGCTATCGGCGCTGTGTGGC
This sequence comes from uncultured Anaerolineae bacterium, assembly GCA_938028725.1. Taxonomy (GTDB): domain Bacteria; phylum Chloroflexota; class Anaerolineae; order J036; family Brachytrichaceae; genus CALIMH01. Next base: position 13,021 of record CALIMH010000012.1, read on the forward strand.
TGGGGGCTTGGCGCTCAGCACGGTGGCGACGATTGGGCTAGTGTTGACAGATGAGCTGGCGGCGGCGCTGCCCTTTGTGTTTCTCGGCAGCGCGGGCTTGCAAGCTGCGCTGGTGTTGTATCGCGTGTTTGCCATCAACGCTGCGCCGCGTGAGGAGCACTTTATCCTCAGCACGCTGCTGGCCATCGCTTCCAACGCTGGCCCTACATTTGGCCCGTATATGAGCGGTTTGGTGTTGACCTTTGGCGGCTATGGCCTGTTGATGTTGCTCGCTGCGTCGCTGTGGGTAATGTCGGTGGGCATGTTTGTCTGGCTCAGCGGCCGTTTGCGAGCGCCAAGCTTTCGACCTTCCCCGCAAATACTGACCGAATGATGTCCTCCACCGCCGGGTCCTCGAACGTCACGTCGTCCACCTCGATCTGGGTGAGCAGCGCCGCAGCAGCTTCGGAGGCACGGGCACGCGGCACGTGTAACACGGCGGTGAACCCGTCACATTCCACCACCTCGCCGAAGGTGGCCAGTTGCTTGGCAGGGTGAGGGTGCTTGAATTGCAGTTTGAGAATTTTGTAGGGCGCGACGCGCTCGATCAGCTCGCGGAAATCACCATCGTAGAGTAGGCGGCCCTTGTCAATCACGATGATGCGGTCGCACAGCGCGGTGACGTCAGCCATATAGTGGCTGGTGAGCAGAACCGTGGCGCCGTGGCGATGGTTGTACTCGGCGATAAACTCGCGGATGCGCGCCTGCATGGTCACATCGAGGCCGATGGTCGGCTCGTCCAAGAGGAGCACTTTGGGGCGATGCAGCAGCGCAGCGGCCAGCTCGCACTTCATGCGCTCGCCGAGCGATAGCTTGCGCACCTGTTTCTTCATCACCGGCCCCAGCTCCAGCAGCTCGTCTAGCTCTTTTAACGTGGCGTGGTAATCCGACCAGGGGATGTCGTAGATGGCGCGGTTGACGAGAAAGGTCTCCACAGCCGGCAGGTCCCAGATCAGTTGTTGTTTTTGGCCCATCACCAGCGTGAACTGCCGTAGGTAGGCATGCTCGCGCTTGTAGGGCACGAACCCCATCACGCTCAACTCGCCGCTGGTGGGGTAAAGCAGACCAGAGAGCACTTTGAGCGTGGTGGTCTTGCCGGCGCCGTTGGGGCCGAGGAAGCCCACCATTTCGCCCGCCTCAATGTCGAACGAGATGTCATCCACTGCTTTGACGGTGCGGTACTTGCGCGCGAAGAAGGCTTTGATGCTGCCGAGGAGTCCTGCCTCTTTCTCGTGGACTTTGTAATACTTGCGCAAATGCGCCACGTGGATTTGCGGCATAGCGTGGAAAGAAAACTGCTGAGCAGCAAGCAGCGCTACACTGTCTCAGCAGCTTTGGGAATGCCCCAGGAGAGACTCGAACTCCCGGCCTTTTGCTCCGCAAGCAAACGCTCTATCCAACCTGAGCTACTGGGGCATTGAAGATAACCGTCTCCTGGCCTAATCGGTAGCGCTATTTTACACGATCTCAGTGCGCAGTTGACCGTGTTGAGCATCTCCCGTGCGCTGCCGCTCCCTGCCTCTTTGCACAACTGCTGCGGTATCATCAGTGTTTCGAACGTATGGGTTCCTTCATTGACTCATCTGCGCGCTACCTCAAGACCCACGAGTGGGCGCGCCGAGAGGGAGAAGAGATAGTCTGTGGCATCAGCGATTACGCCCAACAGCTCATGAACGAGCTAGTGTACGTGGAGCTGCCACGCGCTGGCCAACACGTGAAAGCGGGCGATGCCTTCGCGGTTGTCGAGTCAGTCAAAGCAGCGTCGGACGTTTACGCGCCGGTCAGCGGGGTGGTGGTGGCGATCAACCAGGCTTTGGAGCGCAACCCTGAAATCATCAACCGCTCCCCCTATCAAGAAGGTTGGATGGCCCGCATCAAGCCTGACAACCCCGCCGACTTCGAAGCGCTGCTCACGCCAGAGGCATACGCTGCGCTGCTAGAAGAGCTGGAGCAGCAAGACACGAAAGAGGACCACTGATCACAGGTTGTGGTCACCCGCTGACTCACTGCGATGGACTACATTCCCCACACCGACGCCGAGCGCCGCGCCATGTTGGAGCGCATCGGCGTGAACCGCATCGAGGACCTTTTCGAGGCCGTGCCGGAGAAGTTCCGCTTCCCCCGCTTGAAGCTGCCGGAGCCGTTGACCGAGATGGAGGTGATGTGGGAGCTGAACACATTGGCCGAAGCCAATGCCGACGTCAATCACCACGCTTGCTTCCTCGGCGCTGGCGCATACAACCACTACATCCCCAGCTTGGTGGACCACATCCTGCGGCGCGGCGAGTTCTTCACCGCTTACACACCCTACCAGCCGGAGGTGAGCCAAGGCACGCTGCAAGCCATTTTCGAGTTCCAAAGCATGATGAGCGCACTCACCGGCATGGAGATCAGCACGGCCTCGCACTACGACGGCGCGACGGCTTTTGCCGAGGCCGTCTCGATGAGCCTTGCAGCCACGGGGCGCAGCAAAGTGCTCGTCTCACGCACCATCCACCCGCACTATCGCGCTGTGCTGCGCACTTACTTGCAGTTCCGTGCCGGCGTCGAGATCATTGAAGGGGAAGCGCATGAACTGATCCAGCAAGTGGACTTGCAAACGGCTTGCTTAAGCGTGCAATATCCGAGCTTCTTCGGCCAGGTCGAGTTCGACGATCTAGGGCAGGTGGCCGACCGCGTACATGCGCCGGGCGCGCTGCTAATTGTGGTCACCAACCCGATCGCGCTTGGGCTGCTGAAGCCGCCCGGCGAGTACGGCGCCGACGTAGTGGTTGGCGAAGGGCAGCCGCTCGGCATCCCACTCAGCTTTGGCGGCCCATACCTGGGCTTCTTCTGCACCCGCCGCGAGCACATGCGGCGCATCCCCGGCCGCATTGTCGGCGAGACGGTGGATCAGGACGGCCGGCGCGGATACGTGCTCACCCTCAAGACGCGCGAGCAAGACATCCGCCGCGAGAAGGCCACGAGTAACATTTGCACCAACCAGGGCTTAATGGCGCTGGCCGCCTGTGTGTACTTGAGCGTGATGGGCAAGCACGGCATCCGGCAGGTGGCCAAGCTGTGCTATCACCACGCGCACTACGCGGCCGACCGCATTGCTGGCCTGAAGGGCTTCGAGGTCTGGCGGCAGCGGCCATTCTTCAACGAGTTCGTCGTGCGCTGTCCGGCGCCCGTGCGTGAGATCAACGAGCATCTGCTAGACGAACACGACATCATTGGCGGCTACGACCTCGGCGTTGATTATCCAGAGCTGCAGCAGCATATGCTGCTGTGCTGCACCGAGACCAACACCCGCGAGGAAATTGACGCGCTGGTCGAAGCACTATCCACGGTGAGCTGAATGGCTGAATCTAACATCCGCGCTGCCGTGATCGGCGTGGGCGTGGGGTGGAATCACATCGAAGGCTACCAGACCCATCCCCACTGTGAGCTCGCCGCCATCTGCGACATTAACACCACGCTGCTCAACGAGCGCGGAGACAAATTTGGCGTCCCGCCGCAGCACCGCTTCACTGACTATCGAGAGGTGTTGCGCGCCAGGGAGATTGACGCCGTAAGCATTGCGCTGCCAAACTGGCTGCATGAGCCTGTGGCGCTGGAGGCGTTTGCCAACGGCAAACACGTGCTGATCGAAAAGCCGCTCGCTGCATCGGTTGAAGGCGGACAACGCATCATCGAAGCTGCCCGAGCAGCAAGCAAAACGCTGATGGTGTGCTACAACCACCGCTACCGCCCAGAGATCGTTTGGCTCAAAAGCCTGGCGCGCGCCGGCGAATTCGGCCACATTTACGCGGCAAAGGCCGGTTGGTTGCGCGAGGGTTGGATCCCCACACACGGCGCTTGGTTCACGCAGAGGGAGCGCTCGGGCGGCGGCGCGCTGATTGACCTCGGTGTGCATGTGCTCGACTTGGCGCTGTGGTTGATGGACTACCCCACCCCGATCAGCGTGAGCGGCGCAGCCTTCGCAGAATTCGGCCCGCGCGGGCAAAAAACGCGCCCTCGCTCTCTCAAGCCCGAACGCTTCGACGTGGAGGACAGCGGATTCGGCTTCGTGCGCTTCGCCAACGGCTCAGCTTTGCAGTTCGAGAGCGCCTGGGCCACCCACCGCGAGCCAAACCAGGATGCCTACTACGTGCGACTGTTCGGCAGCGAAGCCGGCGCTAATTTCTTCACCGGCGCGCCACCCGGTGAGACCGTGACCGTGTTCAAATACATCAACGACCAACCCGCCTCGATCATCCCCCGCCTGCAAACCGGCGTGAGCAGCCACCGCCTCGCTGTGCATCACTTCGTGGATTGCCTGCTGGAGGGCAAAACGCCCGAATCCCCCGGCGAGCATGGGCTGATCGGCTTGCAGATCATTGACGCCATCTACCGCTCTGCTCAGCATTGTTGCGAAGTCAAGCTATAGTTGATGCGATGCGCATCGTCTCCCTTCTGCCCTCGGCCACTGAAATTGTGTGCGCGCTTGGCCTGCGCGACGCGCTGGTGGGGCGCAGCCATGAATGCGATTACCCGCCCGATTTGGAGCAAGTGCCAGTAATGACCTACAGCTCCATTGGCGTCACCGGCCCCGATGGCCAGGTGAATCCACAGCTCACCAGCGCCGAGATAGACCGCTTGGTCTCGGAGCAACTGCGCAATGGGCTGAGCCTCTACGGCTTGCATCGCGATCGGCTTGCCGAAGCCAAGCCCGATTTGATCCTCACCCAAGAGCTGTGCGACGTGTGCGCAGTCTCGTTCGACACGGTCCAGGCCACCGTGCGCGAGCTGCGCGATTGCTGGGCGGGCACTGACGCCGCTGTGCTGTCTTTGGAGCCAACCGACATCGAAGGCATCTTCGAGACCATCCTCACCGTTGGCGAAGCAACCGGCACGCAGGCGCGCGCAAAGACGCTGGTGCGCTCGCTGCGCGAGAGGCTGGAGCGTGTGCAGGAGGCCCTGCAGGGGATCGTGCATCGGCCGACCGTCGCCGCGCTGGAATGGATGGACCCACCATTTGCCCCAGGTCACTGGGTGCCAGAGCAGATCGCGCTTGGGGGTGGCAATCCTGTGTTCGGCGAAGCCGGCAAGCCCAGCGTCCGCGCTACGTGGGATGAGGTGCGCCGCACACAGGCTGAGTGTGTGATCGTCATGCCCTGTGGCTTTGATTTGGCCGGCAGTGTGCGGGAGTTCCTCAACGTGGCTGAGTTGGATGTGTGGACCGATCTCCCCGCCACCTATCTGTGGCAACTGTACGCGGTGGACGCGACCTCCTACTTCAGTCGCCCAGGGCCGCGGGTAGTGGACGGTGTGGAGATCGTCGCCGGCCTCCTACACCCCCATCGCTTCCCGGCGCCGGGGCCGGATAGAGCGCTGCGTGTCAACGACGTGGTGCAGGCCAAATTGCGGGTGGCGTGAGGACAGCTTAGCCGCCGCGCCTACCCTCACCCGCGCAAGATTTGCCGGAAGCCCTCGCCGTACACCTCCTGCGCTTGTCCAATCACCAGAAAGGCGTGCGGGTCGGTTGCTGCCACAATGGCTTTCAGCGTGGCGGCTTCGGCACGGCTGAGCACGATAAACAGCACGGGGCGCTCAGCGCCCGTGTAGCCGCCGGTGCCTGTCCAGCGCGTGACCCCGCGGCCCATGCGGTACATGACAGCGTGCGCCACCTCGTCCGGCTTTTGGGTGATGATGATGGCCGTGCGGCTGATGTTCGCGCCTTCCGCGATAGTCTCCGCTGCCACCCCGCCCACATAGAGCGCGATCACCGCATACAGCGCCTTTTCCCAGCCGAACGATAGGCCGGCCAATGCCAACACCAGCGTGTCGGTCAGCACGTAGCTTTGGCTGATCGGGATGCCGCGCCAGCGGTTCAGCAGCAGCACAAGGATATCCGTGCCGCCGGTGGTCGCCTGGGCGCGAAACACCAGCCCCGACCCGATGCCGCCGATGATCGCGCCGAAAAGTGTGTTCAAGAAGATGTCGTTGGTCAAGCCGCGCACGCCGAGATATTCCAGTGCAGCAGTGCCGAGCGAGTACAACACCACCACAATCACTGTGCGCAGCAAGAACTGCCAACCGCCCAAGTAGCGCACGCCCAGCACTAACAGTGGCAAGTTGAGCAGCAAAATCCACAGGCCTACACCAAGAAATGGTAGTTGCAGTTCGCGCGTGAGGATCAACGCCAGCCCGCTGACACCACCCGGCGCCAAATTAGCAGGCGCGAGGAAGAGCGCTACCGAAACAGACTGCACGGCTGCGCCGCTGAGCAAGAACGCGTAATCGCGGAGCAATTCCCATGGCAGTGCAGGTTTGAACATGGCTCGCCTCAGGTGATTTGCGCTGCCTCGCGCGCCAGCAGCCGCTTCAGCTTTGCCTCCATCTCCGCCCAACCTATCTCAGAAAGGCCGAATGTGGTTTGCATGCGGAGATCGTCGGCGTTGCCCCTTCGATACTCTCGCATCGCGCATGTCCATCGTAGCATCTCAAAGGTGAGCGAAGACAAGCCGGCTGGAGGCGCGATCTTGCGGTTGAAGAGATACTCCAAGTTGCGGCCAGTGCACTCGAATAAGCGGCGTTGAGGGCGAAAGCGTGCCAGATGCTGCTCCAGCGCGATCGCGCTCGCCTCCGAGATCGGCAGGTCTCGCTCTTTGAACTTCAAGTGCCGTTGCGGGTAACGCACGTGGATCACGCGCTCGCTCAGCGACACATCCTCCAGCGTCAGGCGTAAGCACTCGCTTTTCTTGATGCCGGTATCCAGGATGAGGTGGATGATGGCCAGCGGCCGTGTGTCTGCGCGGGGGCCGGCAGCGAGCGCGCGCGCGGCTTCAAGCACCGCTTGCACCTGTGCCTCGGTGAGGTAGGTCGGCAGCGATTCGGTGGCAGGCTTGTACGGCACATCGGCCGCAATATCCAAAGGAAGGTAGTTGCGCTTGTGCAGCCAGCGAAAGAACACCTTCAGCGAGGTCAACCGTCGCTCGACCGACTTTGGGCTATTCGCCCCTTTGCGCCGCTCCTCGTGCTCGATGAACGCGCGCACGTGCTCGCGTTTGATGCGCGAGAGCGCCCACATGCTTGCCGGCTCGTCTGAGAGGAGATTCAGAAATTCCTGGAACAGGCCAAGATCGCTGAGAAAGCAGCGGCGCGTGTTCAGGCTCAAGTTGCGCGAGCGTAAGTGCAGTTTAAAAAGCTCGATGGCTTCTTGCAGCCGCAGCTCGTTGCCCACGAGCAGCCAGCATAGCACACGGCACAAACATTTTGCTGAATTGTGAAAATGCAAAGCCCAGGGGGAAGAGTGAGCTCGAACGACCGTGGGGCACCCCAGCTCACCTGTCTGCCATTCTGCTATAATGCACATTGACGTGGCCTCCTAGCTCAGCTGGTCAGAGCGCGCGGTTCACATCCGCGAGGTCACAGGTTCGAGCCCTGTGGAGGCCACTGGAGAGGGCGCATGCACAAAGCGTGCGCCCTTCACTGTTGTCGCCTTATGCCTCGCGTCGCCTGCTTCGGTTACATCAACCCCGGCGTCGTCTTGACAGTGGACCAGTATCCGGCAGCCAACAGCGGCGCCTATTTCTCGACGCGCCGGCCGTTTATCGGCGCGGATTGCGCCATGGTGGCGCTGATGCTAGCCCGTTGGGGATATGAAGCCCACCTCATCGCCAACGACCTCGGTGACGACGCACCTGGTCGCGAGACGCTGCAGCAACTGCGCGACGCTGGCGTCACCCCACACCTGCGCCTCCGTTCGGACCTGCGCACACCCCAGGAAGTGGACATCGCCGACCGCGCCGGAACCCGCACCTTCTTCGTGGAGCACAACCCGGCCGTCTGGTCCAGCTTGCTGGACGCCGACCTCAGCGCCATAGACGCAGCCGATATGCTCTACCTGGACTGGTATGTCGGCGAGGCTGCACGTCGCGCTGCGCGACGCGCGCGTGAGGCTGGCGTGCCGGTTTTTCTAAACGTCGAATACTCCCTGCGTGAGCCGCTTCAGCACGCCGAACTGATCCAACTGGCGACCTTTGCCCAAGTGCCGATGAGTGATGTGCATTATCCGCCGGAGGACCCCAACGCGCTGGCCGAGGCCGTGCTTGCGCTAGGCCCGCAGGCGGTGTTTGTCACCCGCGGCAAGCATGGCTCGCTGGTCGCGCAGCCTGGCGCGCTTTGCAGCGTGGCAGCACCTCCAGTCGACGTGAGGGATACCCAGGGCGCGGGTGCGGTGTACTCGGCGGCTGCTGTCGCTGCGCTGCTGCAGGGTAAATCGCCGGAGGCTGCAGGGCGTATAGCGACCCATCTTGCTTCCCTTAAGTGCGCGCAACACGAGCTTCCCCTCGAGCCGCTGGAAAGCTTGCTGGCGCGCGCAGATGTGCGATGAGCGCAGCGTGGCTTTCCGCGTGGGCGCTGCTCCTGCTGATGTTGGATGTGGCAGCGTGGCGGCTGCAACAGCGCGCCACCCCCTGGCTGATGGCCGGCCTGCGATTGGCGTTGCACGTTGGCCTGACGCTGGGCGCGTTGACGAGCGGCGCGCTCGGCCCAGCAGCGTTCGGTCTGGGCCGCCAGTTGGTGGACCAGGAGCGATGGATGGGCTTCACGCCGATGGAGTGGCTGCGGGGGATCGGCGCAGCGCTGCTAGCCGTTACCGCCTCGTTGCTGGTTGTGGGCTTGGTGCGTGCGACCAGTGCCCAGCGTTTCACCGAGGAGGATGGAGTGTTGCTAGCGTTGGCAGCAACATGCGACGAGTTGCGCTGGGCGCTTTACCGCGCCGCCCTTGTTGCGTGGGCTGACGATGTCTACATCGGCGCAGCGCTGGCGCTGATGCTGATAGGCGCCGAGTGGGTGATCCACCAGCGCTGGCGGCCGCCCAACGCTGACATCGGCCAGGGGCTGGTGCGCGCGTGGTGCGCGTCGCTGAGCTTCAGCTTGTACGTGGCCACGCAAAACCTATGGCTGGGCATCGTGGCGCACATCGCGCTGCGCGTCATAGGTCAAGCGTGGCTCAGCCACCCCACAAACGCCGTGCCGCCTCGCGCGTCTTCGCGATGAGCGCTTCTGGGTCGGCGCGGTGCACGACGAAATCCTGTTTGAGCCAACGCCCGGCTACCATCACGCTGTGCACATCCACCTGGTCGCGCCACAGCACGAGCTGGTCGAACAGATTGTGCGCTGTGATGGGGGTGGGCAAGTCGAGGTCCACCGCGATCAGGTCCGCTTGCTTGCCCACGGTGAGCGAGCCGACCAGATGCTCGAGGCCGATCGCGCGGGCGCCGTCCGCGGTGGCCATGTGGAAGACCTCGCGGGCCGGCATGACGGCCGGGTCAAGCAGTCGCGCCTTGTGGATCAAGAATGCGCCGCGCAGCGAAGCGAAGAAATTCGCCACGTAGCCATCGGTGCCCAGACCGACCGTGGCGCCGGCCCGTCGCATCTCCGGCACCGGCGCGATGCCGCCGCCGACCTCGCAGTTGCTCAGCGGCATGGTGACCACGCGGATGCCGCGCTCGCCCACGATCTCCACCTCACGCGGCGAGAGCTGAACGCACTGCGACGCCAGCGTGGTCTCGTCCAAAACGCCCAAGTCGTCGTAGTGCTCGATGGTGCGTTTGCCCCACTTGCGCAGCGCCTGCTCTGGCTCGTAGGTGCCCTCGGCGCAGTGAAAGTGCAGCAGGGCGTGGTGCGTCTTTGCCAGCTCGTGCGCTCGGCGGATGAACGCATCGCTGCAAGTGAACGTGGTGTGGTGACACATCGCGCCGCTGACCAGGCCGCCCGCTACCTGGCAGGCCTGGATGAAGCGCACGTTTTCCTGCAAGCCCAGTTCGCCGTTTGCCGTGCTCACCCGCTCGGTGGCCTCGAAGCACAGGACGGCGCGCAAGCCCCACTCCTTCACCACCTCGGCCTGGACAAACAGGCCATCGGGGATGGCGTTGGGCGCTTCCAGGCAGTCGAAAAACGTGGTGATGCCGCTGCGGATCATGTCGTAGCAGGAGAGCGCCATGGCCGCGCGCAGCATGTCGTGGTCGAGCCGATCCTCGATGCGCCCCCACCAAAACTCGTTGAGGAAGGCCCAAAAGTCGCGCGGGGCGTGCTCGGTGGGGATGCCGTGCGCCAACACGCCATAGCAGTGTCGGTGCGCGTCCACAAAGCCGGGCATGATGGCGCAGCCGCGCAGATCGTGGCGCGCAGCGTCAGGATGACGCGCCTCGAGTTCGGGTATAGGGCCGATGGCCTTGATGCGGTCGTCCTCGACCAGCACGGCGTGATCTTGCAGCGGCGGCTCTAGCGCAGAAGTGATGACCCATGAACCCAAGATCAGCTTGCGAGAGGCAAACATGGCGCAACAGTGGGATTGTAGCAATGGCAAAGGCGCGGGTCAGGCGCGCTGCGTCTGCTGCGCGTCCTCCACCTCCCAGACTTCGCGCAGGAGTGATTTGAGGAGCGCGCGCTGCTCGCGGTAACTGGTCTCGGTGATCTTGCCCTGGGCGTAGTCTTCATCGAGGCGAGCGATTCGGCGCAGCAGGCCTTGTTTGGTGAGCGGCATGGCGCGCTGCTCGGCGCCGATGGCGCGGGCGCGCATCAGCAAGAAGTAAACCAAGCCGACCGCGAGGCCAAGCGTGAGCAAACCAAAGCCGAGCGCGCGGCCGTCAGCCCCCGGCTGTGGCGCCCCGCGCATGCGCCCCTCCAGACGGAAGCGCATCGCGTCGCCGGGCTGAAGCGCTCCCTGGCCGACGAATACACGCACGCTGCCGCTGCTGAGCTGCTGCAAGCCGCGGTCCTGCAAACCCACCACGCGCAGTGGCTCGCCTGGCACGCGAAAGTCCGGCAACAGCACATCCCAGGCATCGGTGGGATAAAACACCACGCGCTCGAACGCGAACTGGTCGCGGTAGGGCACTTCGTAGAGCATGGCGATCTGCGTCGCGCCGGCGGCAGGGATCACCACGTCGGTGTCGTAGAGCGCGTCGCCGTCTTCAAAGAAGCGCTGTCCTAGGCCCAGCCCATCGAAGCGCAAGTTGCGCGCTTGCGCTGGCCGGCTCAGCTTCAGGGTGCGGCGCTTGCCATCTGGCCCTGGCTTGCCGATGTAGGCGCGATCGCTCAGGTTGTCGAAGGTGTAGAACTCGACCATGGTGATCGAGCCTTCGTTAATCGCCTGCACGAAGAAGTGCACCTCGCGCAGACGGACTTGTGCGTCGTCTTCTGTGGTCTCAAAGATGGGCAACACGTCGCGGACGGTGCCGGTGGTGGCCTCGGTGAGCTGGATTGGGGCGGCGTAGAACGTGCCGCCGGCGTAGGTCAGCTCGGCTTGGTAAAAGTATGTCTCGCGGCGAGGGAGGTTGGTGAACGTCACCGTGTTGCTAGCATCCAGGGTGGCGGTGCGGCTGAACACTTCTCCGGCGGCGTCGTAGACGCGCAGCACCACCTCACCCTCCGACGGCACTTTGCCGCCTGGAGTGCCGTTCACCACTTGCAGCGCGATGCTGCCGTCGCCGTTGGTGCGCGCCAGGCGCAGCGCTTGGGGGTCGGCGTAGCGATAACCGAAGCTACGCACCACGTCCGCCACCTGAAAGCGCTCCGCCTCGGATAGTTGAACGCCTTGGTGGGCTTCGCCGCGCTGCATCAGGTTGGCGATCTCCAGCAATGAGTAGGTGGCGACGAAGCGCGTGTCGTTGAAAGCGCGCGCGGGTTCGCCGAAGGCCTTCTCACCATTGTCGCCGTGGCAGGTGGCGCATTGTTGGGCGTAGAGGCGCTTGCCCGCCTCCAACGTCTGCGGTGACGTGCCAAGCGCCCACACGTAGGCGAGCACGTCCCAGCGCTGCTGGCCATTCAACGAGCCGCTGAAGCCTGGCATCAGGTTTTGGATGCGGCCTACCGTGATGGTGCGATGCCACTCGCCGGGCGAGACAGCACGGGCGCGGGCGCTTTCAACTAGGCTCGGCACCTGCCGGCCTTGCGCGCGGATGACGGCCGCCTGCGGGCCGTTGCCTTTGCCATCAGGGCCATGACACGCGACGCACTTCTGCTCGTAAATCGCAGCGCCTGCAGCGGCATCGGGTGGCAAAAATGGGATGGCCTCGCCGTCTATGGCAGGGGTGGGGAGCACTGCCGGCGTCAGCAGCACCTCCACCGGCAGCACAGGCCGCGGCGAGACCGTACAACCGACCAGCCAGGCCAAAGCCAGCCCTGTCAACACCCACAGGCGAGCTGGAGGACCCTGGCGCATCCTTCTACTGATTGCGGCGCAGTTTTTGCACATTGCGCTCAATTTCATCCTCTACCTCCTCCTCTGGTGGCAGCTCGTCGAGCTGTCGCAGCACGTATGCGCCGCGTTGTATCAGCTCGGCACGCAGCGCTTGGTAATCTGCCTCGTTGAGCTTGTGCGTGCGGTAGTCAAAGTCCAACTCGCGGATTTGCCGCACGATGTCCTCGCGGGCTTTCATCAACGCTTGCCGCCGTGTCAACGGGGGGTGGATGGGCGCGGGGCGGTCAAACAATGGCAGCGCGATGATGGCGGCAAGCACTAACATCAGCGCAGCACCCAGCAAGAGTGTGCCAATGCCAACATCCATCGCAACAACTCTCCAGCAGACGTCAGGCTACCACAGCGGCACGTTCATGCCTGTGAGCGCGGGGCAGCAGGTTGGCGCTGGTCATGGCTGGGCGAGTAGCCGCTCGATCACGCTGTGCAATTTGCGCTCATCGAGCGTGGCGATCACCACCTCTCGGACGATGCCGTTGCGGTCCACGAAGAACGTCTCCGGCACGCCGGTGATGCGATATGTTCTGGCGATGCGCTGCTGCACGTCGAGGCCGTTGGGGTAGGTGATGTCGAACTGCTGCAAGTACGACAGCGCCGGCGCTTCGGTGTCGAGGTAATCCACACCGATAAACACGACGTCGCGCTCGCGGTAACGGCGCCAGGCTTGTTCCAGCGCTGCGGCCTCCTTGTAGCACTCCTCGCACCACGAAGCCCAAAAGTTGATCACAACCACCTTGCCGCGCAGGTCAGAGAGCTGCAGCGTGCGCGGAAATCCGGCAGTGTAGCCATCGAAGAGCATCAGTGCGAAGTCCGGCGCTGGCGATCCGGGCTTGGGGCGGGCGCCCTGCTGCGAGACCAGGCTGAGCGCCACGGCAAACACCGCACCCACTGCGAGGATCACTGCCACCGCACCCAAGCTGAAGAGCAGCTTCTTGCGATTGCTCATGGCATGGCTCAGGCGCTTTCGCGCACCTCTTGTTCCAGGCGAGCCGCGTAGGGGTCATTGGCTAGCGCAGCAGGCGGCTGCGCCGACGCAGACCGCGCCGTGCGTTGGCCGAGCACCCAAGCCGCGATCGCGAGAAAGACCACCGCAGCGCCGAGGGGGGCTGCCCAAAGGATGGCTGTTGCGCCCTCACGGGGCGGCTCTTGTCGAACGGTTGGCCCGAAGCGTGCCTCGAAGAAGGCGATCACCTCATCGGCGCTCTTGCCCCGTTCGAGCTGGGAGCGGATTTCCGCCTTCCACTGTGCGCAAGTCTGCGTGGGGCAATCCGCCAAGTTGCGGCCTGCGCAAGTGGGGCAGTTCAGCTGTTTGGCGATGTGGTAAGTCTGGTCGTCCAAGTTGGCGTCTTGGGCTTGGGCGGAGGGCGGCGTGCCGATCAACGCCCACACCACGAGCAGCAGCAGTAACAAGCGCTTCATCGTGCCGAGGCCCTCACAGCCTGCCGCACGGCGACAGCCGGCGCAGTTTCGCGCTCGGGTGCCTTCCAGTAGGCCACCAGAAAGCCAAGAATCATCACTACGCTGCCCACCCATACCCAGTTGATCAACGGGTTGACGTACACCTGGAACGAGGCCAAGGCGCCGGCGTTCTCCCAATTCGCCAGCAGTACATACACCTCCTCGTTGAAGTGGCCAGTGGTGAAGGGGATGGTGGCGGTGTGTTGTTGGGCTGGGTAGAAGTCGCGGCTGGGGAAGACCGCGCTCAAGTTGCCATCAGGCCCGGTGACCAGCAGCATGGCCTGGGTGGTTTGGCAATCGTTGAATTCGCACGGCACAGCGCGCAGGCCGCGATAGGTGAAGGTGTAGCCGCCGACCGTGAAGCTTTCGTTCAGCTTCACGCTGCGGATCACGTCGTAGCCGTAGAAGCCTTTGCCGAGCGCGCCAATCGCCAGCAGCACTACACCGATATGGATGAGGTAGCCGCCGTAGCGGCGTTGGTTGCGCTCCGCCAGGCGCAGCAGCGCCAGCGGTGCGCTCTCGCCCAGGCTTTGCATCCGCGCCCGCACCCCGCGCACATACTCGGCCAGCGTTTGGGCAAGCGTGTAGGCGCACAGGGCGAACCCAGCCAACGCGATCGGCTGGGTGAGGCCGGAGGCGAATAGGCCGACCGACGTCACCAGCGCGATGACGAGCGGCACGATCATCTGCCGACCGACGCTTGCTACACTTGCTTTACGCCAGGCCAGCAGCGGTGCCACGCCCATCAACAACACCAGCGCCAGCAACTGCGGCACTACCACCTGGTCATAGAACGGCGGCCCAACAGTGATCCTGGTGCCGCTCAGCGCCTCGCTCAGCAGGGGGAAGACGGTGCCGATGAACACGGTGAAGGCGCTGCTGAGAAACAACACATTCTGAATGAGGAAGATGCCCTCGCGCGAGAAGGCCGAATCCAGCATATGTTCGCTCTTCAACGTGTCCAGCCGTGTAAGCCAAAGCAGCGCGCAGGCGGCCAGGATCGCGACCATCGCAACCATGAACACCGGCCCGATGTCGCTTGCTGCGAAGGCATGCACGCTGGTGAGCAGCCCGCTGCGGATGAACGCTGTGCCGAAGAACATCGAGGCGAACGTGAGCATCATCAAGAACACGTTCCAGTTCTTGAACATGCCCCGCTTCTCCTGGATCATCGCGGAGTGCAGGAAGGCTGTGGCGATCAGCCAGGTGATAAGCGGCTTGTTCTCCGAGGGGTCCCAGCCCCAATAACCGCCCCAGCCGAGCACATCGTGCGCCCAGCGCCCGCCCAGAGCCAAGCCGGCTGTGAGGAAGGCCCAGCCCACCAGCGTCCAACGGCGCGAGGACTCCAGCCAGAGGTTATCCGTGCGACGCTCGATCAGCGAAGCCACGCAAAAGGCAAATGGCACTAGCAGGCCAGTGTAGCCGGCGTAGAGCATCGGCGGGTGGATAATCATGCCGGGGTGGCGCAGGAGCGGATTGAGGCCGCGTCCATCAGCAGGTGGGAAATCTTGGCGTGTGAAAGCGTTGGCGAAGAACAGCTCCAGAAACAAGAAAAACGCCATCACCAGCGCCATCGTCATCGTCACCCATGGCAGCAGCGGCTTGTCGCGCCCCCACGAGCGCAGCATGGCAGCGGCCACAAATGCGCTCATGATCAAGCACCAGAACAAGATCGAGCCGTCTTGTGAGCCCCACAGCGCGGTGATGCGGAAGAACAGCGGTGTCGCGCGGTTTGATACGCTCGCCACGTAGCGCACGCCGAAGTCGTGGGTGAGCAGCGCATACCAGAGACCAAGCGCGCCGATCAGCACGAGCGGGAAGATCATCAGCGCTGCGATGCGCCCGCTCTGCACAAAGCGATCGTCGTTGCGGATGGCGCCGAAAGCGGAGATGAAGGCAGCATAGAGTGCAGTGATGAATGCGAAGATCACCGCCAGGTGACCGAGGTCGGTAAACATGTCGCTACTTCAGAGATTATAAATTCGCCGCCCGCGCGCGATCGACCGTTCTCAGCCCGTGGGCCGCAAGGTAGGCCACGACAAAAGAAGGAGGTGTGCCACCCCTCGCAATTCCGGCACACCTCCGGTCAAAGTGTGCGATGGCCCTACGGCCAATCGCCCCCCGCCTCTGCAAGACCTTGCTGAATGCCCAGCACTAGGTCTGCTCGGGTAGTGATGTGGATATACGCTTGCCACTCTGTTATCCCGCTTCAGGCTGCCGATGCCTGACGCTAAGCTGACGTTTGCTCAACAAGTGGCATACAATCGCATTTTGAGATGGCGGAGCAAAAGCCTCCTCGCATGATCTCACCAGAGCGCATAGCCGAGGATGACACCGTCCTAGACCGCGCGCTGCGCCCGCAACGGCTGGATGACCTGATCGGTCAGGACCGCATCCGCGACAACCTGCGCACGATGATCGCTGCCGCGCGCGCGCGCAACGAGGCGCTCGACCACGTGCTCTTCTATGGCCCCCCAGGCCTGGGCAAGACCACGCTCTCATTCATTATCGCTGCCGAGATGGGCAGTACGGTGCGCGTCACCAGCGGCCCGGCCATCGAGCGCGCCGGCGACTTGGCCGCCATCCTCACCAACCTGCGCGCTCGCGACGTGTTGTTCATTGACGAGATTCATCGCCTCAACCGAGCAGTGGAGGAAATCCTGTATCCTGCGATGGAGGACTTCGCGCTCGATGTGGTGATCGGCAAAGGCCCTGGCGCGCGCAGTGTGCGGCTGAGGCTGCCGTCGATCACTATTGTCGGGGCGACCACTCGCTTGGCGATGATCAGTGAGCCGCTACGCGCACGCTTTGGCGCAACTTTTCGGCTGGACTTTTACCCACGTGAGGCGCTAGCTCAGATCATCGCCCGCGCCGCCCGCTTGCTCAAAACCGAGGCTGAGGCCGACGCCATCGAGGAGATCGCTCGTCGCGCGCGCGGCACGCCTCGCGTCGCGCTGCGCCTGCTCAAGCGCGTCCGCGACCATGCCCAAGTGCATGGCGAAGGCCACATCACGCTGGTGCTGGCGCAAGAGGCGCTGGCGCAACTGGAAGTGGATGAGCTAGGGCTGGACGACCTCGACCGGCGCGTGTTGCGCGCGATCATCGAGAAGTTCAATGGCGGCCCGGTTGGCTTGGATACAGTGGCCGCCAGCGTCAGCGAGGACAGCGACACGCTTGCCGACGTGGTGGAGCCTTACCTGATGCAACTGGGCTTCTTGGAGCGCACCACGCGCGGGCGTGTGGCCACCCAGCGCGCCTACGAGCACCTGGGCATCCCCTACACGCCGCCGGCGCAGATGAGCCTGCTTTAACCGGCCAAATCGTCGTGCAGGCGCGATTCGCGCCCTTTGCCGGCCTGGGTGGGCTTGGCGCTCACATAGCCCATCTCTTGCAGCTCTTCCATCAAGCGCGCTGCGCGTGGATAGCCGATGCGCAGCTTGCGCTGCAACAGCGAGGTGCTCACGGTGCCGTTGGAGCGGATAATCTCCATGGCGCGCTCGATCAAGTCGTCGTCCTCGCTGCTGTCGCTGATGACGCTGCTGCGCCCACTGCCGCGGGCGCGCTCGGCTGCCAGCTCGGCCACCACCGCCTCCCATGGCACCTCTGCGTCGGCTACAGCTTCTGCAGATGTGCTTGAGCGTTCGGCTTCCACTGTCCGCTTCCACCACCGTACGATCTCCTCCAGCTCCTTGTCGCTGACGAAGCAGCCTTGCACGCGCTGGGGCACGCCCTGCTCGGGGTGGAGGAAAAGCATGTCGCCTCGGCCCAGCAGCGTCTCGGCGCCTACTTGGTCAAGGATCACGCGCGAGTCGGTTGCTGAAGCAACGGCGAAGGAGATGCGGGCGGGGAAGTTTGCCTTGATCAGGCCGGTCACTACGTCCACGCTGGGCCGCTGGGTGGCAACCACCAGGTGGATGCCAGTGGCGCGCGCCATCTGCGCCAATCGACAGATGGTCCTCTCCGTATCAATGGGCGACTGCAGCATCAGGTCTGCCAGCTCGTCAATCAACACGACGATGCGCGGCAGCGGAGCCTCTTTTTTGCGCGCCATGATCGCGTTGTAGTCTTGCAGGTTGCGCGCGCCTAACTCAGCAAAGCGGGCGTAGCGGGCGTCCATCTCGCGCGTCACCCAGCGCAAGACAGCGGGGATGCGCTCCAGGTCGCTTTCGGGCTTGCCGATGATGTGAGGCAGGCCGGCGAAGCGCGACAGCTCCACCATCTTGGGGTCAATCAGCACCAGCTTCAAGTCCTCGGGTCGGTTGTTCATCACCAGCGACACGATCATCGCGCTGAGGCACACGCTTTTGCCGCTGCCCGTTGTGCCAGCGATCAACAGGTGCGGCATGCGCGCCAAGTCAGCGCAGATCGGTGCTCCGCTCACATCACGCCCGAGCGCCACTGTCAACGGCGACTTCTCCGCCATGCGGCGGAAGGTGTCGCTCTCCAGGATGGAGCGCAGGTCCACGGTGGTGAATTGCGCGTTTGGCACTTCGATCCCCACTAAGCCGCGGCCGGGGATCGGCGCCTCGATGCGCACGGATGTGGCGGCCAGCGCCAGCGCCAGGTCGTTCTGCAGCGCTGCAATCGCGCCCACGCGAACTTTTTGAATTTGCTTTTGCCAGCTCACCACCAACTGCGAGGCGTGTTTGCCGCTCTCCACTGCACCGGCCAACCCCAGCTCGGACATGGCCCGGCTGAGCGCCTCTCTCGCGCGCAGCGCCTCGGCGACGCCAGCAGGGCACTGCACGACCAATCGCTCCGTGAGCATGTCCGACGTGGCGAAGTCGTCGAAGCTGAACAGTTGCTCCGCAAGTGTGCTCACCAGATCGCGGTGCAAAGCGTTGATCTGGGCAGCTCTGATCTTCTGCGTTCGGTCATCGTCTGCGCCGATCTCCAACACAACCCGGCTGTTGCGACGGTCGCGCTCGTGGATGAGCAAGCTCAAGTCGTTGGCCAGCAGCAAGCGTTCCAACAGGCGGCGAAAGCCTATGTCGCGCGCATCCATCAAAGCGGCCGGCGCTGTCAGCATGGCGGTGGTGCGATCCACTGAGACCTCGATCACCACTGAGTCGTGCAGGGCGGCAACGAGCGCTGCCCGCAGGCGCTGTGATGCCTTCTCCCGCGACTGGGTGCCGCGCTCTGTGTAGCCTGGCTCTACCCCGAACTGAGTGACCGTCGGGCCGCGACGCACTTCCACCACCTTCCCCGAAAGCCCAAATTGGGCTAGCGTGGTCTCAATCACCTGGGCCTGGCGCTTCACCTCCTCTTCGGAGAGCCGATGCGGCTTGGACGGTTTGAGCAAGTCCAGCGGTGGCAGCGTGGTGGGGCGCGCGTGTGGCTGCGTGGAGCGACGTGACGCGCTGGCCTCCTCGCTGCGGATGATGACCAGCTCGGCGGTCATGCCGGTTGGGGTGGGCGATCGGCGGGGTGGGGTGGCGCTCGGTTCAGGGGCGGGCTTGCGCGCGGGCGGTGAGCGCCGCGGTCGACTTGGCTCAACCTTCTCGGCCTGCGGCAGCGTCGGCGTTGTGGGCTCGCCGGTTGCTGGCTGCTGGATGGCAAGGGAGAGGGATGGCGGGCGAGGCGCGGGTTGCCGGCGACGCATCAGCCAGGGCGTTGCGACCACTAAGCTGCCGAGCGCTGTCAGCAGCATCCAAACCAGCACGCTCACGACGCGCCCGGCTGTCCAAGTGGCGCTGTTGGCGCCGAGGGCGCGCCAGAGCAGCTCGGCCATCACCCATCCCACCGCGCCGCCGGCAGTGCCGGATTGTGCTACAGCATAGCCATCACGTTCGGGAGTCACTGCCAGGCTGTGCAGCAGCGCCAGCAAGGCGATAAACGCCAGCTCGCCGAACACCACGCGCGTGAGCAAGCTGCGCGTGATCGCAATTTCAGGATGTCGGATCAGCCGAACACCGAAGCCGATCAACACAACGCACAGGGGCAGCACGCCGAACCCAAACACCTGTCTCAGCAGTGCTGCCCAACGGGCGACTAATCCATCCCCATTCAGCCCTGCTGCGCTGATGAGCGTGAGTGAGCCGAGCAGAACAGTGGCGCTCCCCACGGCGTAACGCCACCAGTGAGCGGCGATTTGCGCGCGCGCGGATGGAGCGTCTGAGTTGGTCATGATGTGAAACGTTTTTAAGGATTATACGCGCCGCCTGGACGTGCGAAGCCCAACACTCGTCGCTGGGGCTTCTGGTATCATGCCCGCAGCCGAGGCGTGGGCCTGTAGCTCAGCGGTCAGAGCGGGCGGCTCATAACCGTCGGGTCGCAGGTTCGAATCCTGCCGGGCCCATCTGTTTGCACAAGGCGTTGCGGGGGCGCCGATGAGCTTTTTAACGTTTGCTGACATGCTGCGCCGCGCTACGTGGCGGCTGCCTGAGCGTCAGTTCCTGCACTGGAGCGACCGAGGGCGCACGATCACCTACGCCGAGGGCGAAGTGCTCAGCGACGCGGTAGCCGGCGCGCTGGCTGAGCTGGGCGTGCACAAGGGGGATCGCGTTGGCATCTTTGCGCACAACGGCCTGGACTACGTGATGGCAATGTTTGGCGCTTGGAAGCTGGGCGCGATCTCCGCACACATCAACGTGCTGCAAGCCGACAACCTGAGCTGGTTTGTCCAGGACGCAGCACCGCGTGTGTTGATTTACACCGGTGACTTGCACGAGGTGGTGGCGCGCAATCGCCCGTATATGCCGTCGGTGCAGCATTACATCTGCTTCGACGGCGAGCGACCTGGTGCGCTGGACTGGAACGCGTTGCTAGCAGCGCGCCTCACGCCTCCAGCCGTGCACGTGGATGGCAACGACGCGGCGCATTTGTCCTACACCTCCGGCTCCTCCGGCAAGCCGAAGGGCGTGATTTTGGCGCATGGGCCGACCGCGCGCGCCACACACTGCATCGCCGAGCGGCTGCAACTCACTAAGGAGGACATCTCGCTCGGACCGACCTCGCTGGCCAGCTCCTACCACTTGGTGGGCAACCTGCTGCCGGCGATTCACCGCGGCGCCTGCGTGGGCGTGCGCGCGCGCTGGGATGCATCCACCGTCTGGCAGGAGATGGATCGGCGCGGTGTCACGTTCTTGGTTGCGAACCCGCTGTTGCTGGGCGAACTGCTGTCCTCTTGCCGGGCGGTGGGGCGCAAGCCGGTGGCCTTGCGCTTTGTGCTCTCTGGTGGCGCGCCGGTGCCGCCGGAGCTGAAGCAGGCCTACCAAGAGGAGCTGGGTGTGCCGCTTGTGGAGTCGTACGGCCAGTCGGAGCTGGGCGGCTTTGTGGCGTTGGGCTACCCTCGCCTCGAACACAGTGCCAAGTTCGCCGCCATTGGCCCTGAGCTGCCCGACCGCGAGGTGCGCATCACCGATGAGGCTGGGCGCGAAGTGCCCATCGGCACGCCGGGCGAAATCCTCATCCGCGGCGGGGTGATGATCGGCTATCACAACCTGCCGGAGAAGACCGCCGAGGCGCTGCGCGACGGCTGGTTGCACACCGGCGACGTGGGCGTGATGGATGCCGACGGCTACATCCGCTTGATCGGCCGCTGGAGCGAGCGAATCGTGATGAACGGCCAGGTGATCTTCCCGCGCCCGTTGGAGGAAGCGCTGCTGCGCCATCCTGCTGTGCGCTACGCGTGCGTGATCGCCCAGCCCGACCCGCACGCCGGCCAAGTGCCCAAAGCAGTGGTGGAGCTACACCCCGGCGCTGAGGCAACGCCCGAAGCGCTGATGGAGCATTGCAACACTGTGTTGGGCGCAGCCAACACGCTGCGCGCGATCGAGATCATCGCGCACATGCCAATGACGCCCACCGGCAAGATCGGGCGCGCTGAGCTGCAAGCCCGCGAAAATCAGCGCAGCGTCTGGTGAGCTGAAGCGCTGCTACGGCATCGCCAGCGCAGGGGCCGCCGCGCCATTCTGCTTTGCACCCACCCGAACTGGATCGCGGAACTGCCGACGGTACAGCTCGGCGTATAGCCCACCCTGGGCCAGCAGCTCAGCGTGTGTGCCGCGCTCCACGATGCGGCCGCCGTCAACCACCAGGATCATGTCGGCCCGCCGAACCGTGGAGAGGCGGTGGGCAATGACAAAGCTGGTGCGTCCTTGCATCAGCCGCTCCAATGCACGCTGAATCAGCGACTCGGTGTAAGTGTCCACGGAGGAAGTCGCCTCGTCGAGGATAAGGATGCGTGGGTCGGCCAAGATCGCGCGCGCGATGCTGATGAGCTGGCGCTGGCCTTGGCTCAGGCCGCTGCCGCGCTCCCCAAGGCGAGTTTGGTAACCGTCCTTCAAGCGCATGATGAACTCATGTGCGTTCGCTAGGCGGGCTGCGGCCTCCACCTCTGCATCGGTGGCATCGAGCTTGCCGTAGCGGATGTTGTCTGCGATGGTGCCGGCGAACAGGAAGCCATCCTGCAGCACAGCGCCCATTTGGCGGCGCAAGCTGGGGCGCGTCACATCGCGGATGTCTATGCCATCAATGCGGATCGCGCCTTCCGTCACGTCGTAGAAGCGTTGCAGCAAGTTGATGATGGTGGTCTTGCCGGCGCCGGTTGGGCCTACCAGCGCGATCGTCTGGCCTGGCTCAGCGCGGAAACTCACGGCGTGCAGCACCGGCTGGTTGGGATCGTAGGCAAACGAGACGCGGTCGAACACGACTGCACCGCGGATGGGCGGCATCTCGCGGGCCCCAGGCGGATCGTGCTCTGGCTCGGTGTCCACCAGCTCGAAGATGCGCTCGGCGCCGGCCAGCGACGCTTGGGCTTGAGTGTAGATCGTGCTGATCGCCTGAAGCGGGCGGAAGAAGTTTTGCATGTAGGCAATGAACGCCACCACCACGCCGACGGTGGTCTGGCCTTGCAGCACCAAGAAGCCGCCGAAGGTAGCTACCACCGCGATCGCCAGCGTGCTGAGCACCTCGATAGCAGGCGTGAACGCACTGGTGACGGCGCTGGCGCTGATGTTAGCCTGGCGGTTGGCTGCGTTGCGCTCGGCGAAGCGCTGCATGTTGACCGTGGTGCGGTTATAGGCTTGTGCCACGCGCACGCCGGCGATCTCCTCCTCCAAGTTCGCTGAGACGTCCCCGATGGTTTGGCGAGTTTTGCGGTAGCGGGCGCGGGCGACACGGCCAAACACATTGGTGACGACCAACACGACCGGGATGAAGGCGCTGCTGGCTAGCGCCAACGGCACGCTCTGTGCCACCATGCCGATCAGGATGCCGATCAGCCCAAACAGGCTGCCGAGAATTTGCACCAGCCCCTGGCCGAGAAACTGGTTGATGGTGTCCGTGTCGTTCACCAGCCGGCTCATCACGTCGCCGACAGGTCGCTTGTCGAAGTAGCGCAGCGGCAGCACCTGGACCTTGGTGAATATCTCCTGCCGCAAGCGCAGCAGCACGTTCTGGCCGACCACGCCGAGGTACACGATCTGCGCGCGCGCGGTGAGCAAACCCAACACATACACCAATGCCAACGCGCCCATGCTGCCCAAGAGGCCGGCGACGCTGCCGCCGGGGTAGACGAACTGGTCCACCGCAAAGCCGATAATTGCCGGCCCAAGCGCTTGAGTGGCCGAGGCGACGCTGACTAAGACAAGCACCAGCGCCACCTCTTTGCGATAGGGCGCGATGTAGCGGAGCAACCGCCGCGCCACCGCGCGTTGGTCGCGCGCGCGCTCCTCAGGGGTGCTGAGCATGCGTTGCAGAGCGACTGGATCACCACTTCTCATGCGAAAGCTCCTGCAAAAAGCTATGGACTGGTCACGCAGCCAGCGCCTCCTCGTACGGCGCAAGGTCAGGCGCGAACTGCGTGTCGAGGATCTCACCGTATAGCGCGTTGTCGCGCAGCAGCTCCTCGTGAGTGCCCTGGGCCACAATGCGGCCGTCGTCCACGAGCAGGATGAGGTCGGCGTTGCGCACGCTGCTCAGGCGCTGGGCCACCACGAAGCTGGTGCAGTTGCAACGCGTGAGCATGGCTTGAAGCGCTTGCTGAATTTGGTATTCGGTCTCGGCGTCCACGGCACTGGTGCTGTCGTCCAGAATGATCAGGCGCGGCTGCAAGAGCAGCGCGCGGGCGATGGCGATGCGCTGCTTTTGGCCGCCGCTGAGGCCCACGCCGCGCTCGCCGATCACGGTGTTGTAGCCGTCCGGCAGCGCGGTGATGAAGTCGTGGGCTTGGGCTGCTTTCGCTGCTTCCACGATCTCCTCCATGGTTGCGTCTGGCTTGCCGTAGGCGATGTTGTCGCGGATGGTGCCGCTGAACAGCACCGTGTCCTGCAGGACGATGCCGATGGACCCGCGCAGGGAGTCGAGCGTCACATCTTTCACGTCGTGTCCATCAATCAGCACCTGGCCGCGCTGGGGGTCGTAGAAGCGCGGGATGAGGTTGATGATCGAGGACTTGCCGCTGCCGGTGCGTCCGACGATCGCCACTTTGCTGCCAGCGGGCACATCAAAGCTGACATCCTCCAGCGCCCAACGATCGGAGCCGGCGAATTTGAAATACACGTTGCGGAAGCTCACATCGCCCTTGATCGGTGGCAGCGGAATGGCATCTGGCTTTTGCTTCACCTCGCTCTCTGCGTCTATGACCTCGAACACGCGCTCGGCGCTCACGCTGGCCCGCGCCACAAAGGCGGACAGAAAGCCGAACGCGAACAGCGGCTGGATCAACACGGCCAAGTAATTGGCAAACGCTACCAGCTCCCCCACAGTCAAGGTGGCACGGATGACCAACAGGCCGCCCACCAACGTCACCATCAGCGTGGCCATGTTGACCACGAAGAACAGCAAGGGGAAGGTGATGGCGAATTGGCGGTTGATGGTGATGCTGATGTCGCGCAGCGCGTGGTTGACTTTTGTGTAGCGCTCCAGCTCATGCGGTTCGCGCGCGAACGCGCGCACCACGCGAATGCCGGCCAGGTTCTCCTGCAGCACGGTGTTCAGCTCGGCCAGCTTCTGTTGCGTGAGACTGAAAAGTGGCCGCACGCGCGCGAGGAAGAAGCCGAGCAGCCCCAAAAAGAGGGGCGTCACCACGAGCGTCACGGCTGCCAAGAGGGCGTTCATGCTGAAGAGGAAGATCAGCGCGCCGACCAGGACCACAAAGGACCCGATCAGTTGCGGCACTGCCTGGCCGATAAACTGTCGCACAAGCTCGACGTCGCTCGTGACGCGCGTCATCAGTTGGCCGGTCTGCTGCTGGTCGTGATAGCTGAAGCTGAGCGTAGTGATCTTGTTGAAGATCAAGTTGCGCAGCTCATAGGCAACGTTTTGTGAGGCAGCCTCGGCCAGGTAAGACTGTAGGAAGTTGAACAATCCCTTGAGTGTTGCAATGCCGACAAGTCCGGCGCCGGCAGCGGCGATCACGTCCAGGCGCTGCGGCGCGATGCCCTGGTCAATGATGAGGCGTAGACCTTGGGGGACTAGCAGCGCCGCGAGGTTGCCCAGCAATAGGCCGGCCAGCGCGCCGGCCATCAACGGCCATTGTGGCTTCAGGTAGCGCAGGGCGCGCGTCAGCGCGCGCGCGTTTGTTTTCGACCGCTCTCTGCGGCTATGCTCGGTTGATCGATCGCTCACGTTTGTTGCCTCCACTGTTCACGCCAGCTGTCGCTGTCGGTCTTGCTGAACGCTGGGTGCGGGCTGGTCGCAGGGGCGTGCGGGTGGCCAGTTGTTCGATGATGCTCAGCGCGTGCTCGAGTATTCGGCGTTCCTCCGGCGTGATCAGCGCAAACATCTGAGTCATCTTCTCGAGCACCACGTCGCACATGCGCTGGAACTCCGCTTGGCCCGCCTCGGTGAGTTGCAGTAACACTTGCCGTCGGTCTGCGGGATGTGGCACGCGCTTCAGCCAGGCTTTGCGCACCATCGCGTCCACCGAGCGTGAGAGCGTCGGCATCGAGACGGGGCGCATGGCTGCCAGTTGCTTCAGCGTGAGCGGGCCGTTGCTGAGCATGCGCAGGGTGTGCATTTGCATCACGGTGCTGGGGTCAGCGCGCGTGTCGGCGCGCAGTGCGCTGGCCATCATGTGCGCCACAATGGGCGACACCTGCATAAACCGCTTAGCAAGTTGGTGCGCAGAAGTCATGAGGTTTGACCTATTCGGTTAGCCTTGCTAACTGTTAGGCTACCTAATCTTACGCGTTCGGATGAGCGCAGCGTGAAAATGGGCGCCAGCTCCTCCCGCCCGTCTGCTTGGCGCTCCACCGCCTCTATACTTTAAGGCAGCCATGCCAAGACAAAAGATCAAGCCCACGTTGCCCCCGCGCTCTGAGATCCCGCTTGAATACACCTGGGACTTGGAGAGCCTATATCCCAACTTGGAGGAGTGGGAGGCCGCGTTCCGCCGCCTTGAGTCACAACTGGACCTGTTGCAGTCCTATAAAGGTCGGCTGACCGAATCGCCCGCCGGGTTGTTGGCCTTTTTAAGGTTGCGCGATCAGCTCGAGGCGGAGCTGCACAAAATTTGGAATCATGCCGAGCGCGCCTTCGACGTGGACACCACTAACCAGACCAATGCAGCGCGTGTGGCCCGCACGCAGAGCCTCTGGGCCCGTTATGCTGCCGCGACTGCGTTCGCGCGGCCAGAGCTGTTGACTCTCGACGCTGACCAGGTCGCCCAATTCGTTGCCGCTGAATCGGGGCTGGAAGTGTATCGGCACTTCTTCGACGACTTGCTGCGCATGAAGCCGCACGTCCGCTCTGCCGAGGTGGAGGAGGTGGTGGCCCAGGCTAGCACGGTAACCAGCGCGCCGGCGAACATCTACGCCATGCTCGCCAACGCGGATCTGCGCTTTGCTGATGCGCGCGACAGCAAGCGCCGCAAGCATACCGTCGCGCAGAGCACGATGGATGAGCTGCTCAGCAGCCCCGACCGCGCCCTGCGCAAGAGCGCGTGGGAGAGCTACGCCGACGGCTTCTTGAGCATGAAGAACACCTTCGCAGAGGTGATGGCAGCGAAGGTAAAAGCGTCGGTGTGGCGCGCGCGCGCGGCGCGCTTCAACAGCGTGTTGGAGGCGTCGTTGGCACCGGCCAACCTGACGCCAGCGGTCTATCACAACGTGATAGATGCGTGCAATCGCCATCTGCCGATCTGGCATCGTTACTGGGACGTGCGCCGTCGGGCCCTGAAGCTCGACAAGATGGAAGTGTGCGACATCTTCGCGCCTCTAGCCCCACCGCCGCGTGTCACCTGGCAGCAGGCGGTGCGGTGGTTGGTAGAGGGGTTGCGCCCGCTGGGCGAGTCCTACGTCGCAGACGTGCAGGCCGGCCTCACCACAGAGCGCTGGGTGGATGTGTTGCCGAACATCGGCAAGCGCGATGGCGCTTACTCCAGCGGCGGCTATGGCATGAAGCCTTTCATCTTCATGAGCTACAGCGAGCAAGGGCTTGGCAGCTTGAGCACGCTCGCCCATGAAGTGGGCCACTCGATGCACACCTTGCTGAGCTGCCGCCACCAGCCCTACGTGTATTCCTCCTACTCCACCTTCGTCGCAGAGGTCGCTTCCAACTTCAACCAAGCGCTATTGCGAGCACACTTGCTCAACCTTGGGCTGGGCAAGGATTTTGAGATCGCTGTCGTTCAAGAGGCGATGGATAACTTCCACCGCTACCTCTTCCTCATGCCCATCCTCTCCCAGTTCGAGCACTGGATGCACACAACGATTGAAAACGGCGGCGCGCTCACCGCCGACATGATGAGCGAGAAGATGGTGGAACTGTTCCGCCGAGGCTATGGCGACGCCGTGCAGCTCGACGAGCCGCGTGTGGGCGTCACGTGGATGCAATTCGTGCACTTTTACGCAGACTACTACGTGTGGCAATATGCCTCCGGCATCAGCGCCGCCAACGCGCTGGCCGATCAGGTGCTCCAGGACCGCAGCGGCGAAGCTGCAAACGCCTTTTTGCGCTTCTTGAGCAGTGGCAGCTCGCGCTATCCGCTGGAGTTGCTGGCCGAAGCCGGCGTGGATATGACCCGCCCAGAGCCGCTAGAGCGCGCCTTCCAAGTGTTGGAGCGCTTTGTGGAGCGCTTCGAGCGCCTCACCATCGGGTGAGCGCCATCAGCACGGCGCGCCTCATGCGCGGCCTGTAGCGTCTGGACAAAACCAATACAATCTGGTCGTGTGGAGCTGGAGGGGTGTAGGGCGCGCGTGGCTGGCAGTCAGTCTGGCCGTGAGCGGCTGCACGCTGCTACCAAGCCGCCAAGCAATGCAGCCGGTGGTCGCTTTTGTGACGCCACCAGAAGGGGCACAGTTCGAGCTGGGTGAGGTGGTGCATTTCACCATCGCAGCCGTAGCCAGCGCTGGCGTGGCGCGCGTGGAGCTGCTGGACGACGGCAACGTAGTGGCTGCCCAGCCCAACCCCAATCAATCCCCCACGTTCTCTGCGCGCATCGCCTACATGCCGAATCGGACAGGTCGGGTCACTTTCCAAGCGGTGGCCGTGGACGCTAACGGCCGCAGCAGCGAGCCGGCCGTGCTGAACATTGTCTACGGCGCGTCTGCCACACCTACGCCTGCGCCACCGCCGCCGGGTGCTCACTCCTCTGTCACACCAGGCGAGAGCGGCTGCCGTCTTGCTGCGCTGTTCTTGCAAGATGTGACCGTGCCGGATGGCACGGTGATGCGGGCCGGCACAGTGTTCACCAAAACCTGGCGTATGCGCAACGTCAGCTCCTGCGATTGGGGGGAAGGTTACACCCTCGCGCATGAATCTGACACGGTGCTGGGCAGTGTGCGCAGCGTGGCAGTGAACCCTACGCCGAGCAATGCCAACGTGGATATTAGCGTGCCGATGGTGGCGCCGCGCCAACCAGGGGTATACACCAGCACGTGGCGACTGAAAGACCCGAGCGGCCAATGGTTTGGCAATCGGGTCTTCGTGGTGATCCGCGTGCCGTGAAAAGTTTCTTGAAATCACTATGTCATTCATCGGGCTTGGCGCTGCTTGCCCATATAATTTGAGTGATGTCAAACAGCTCGGTCAGCCCAGAGCAGTTTATGCACATTGCGCACGCCGTGGAGCAAGAGGTGTGCAAAGTGATTATCGGCCAGCGCGATGTGATCCGACACACGCTGATCGCGATCTTGAGTGGCGGTCATGTGTTACTGGAAGGTGTGCCGGGACTGGGCAAGACGAGCCTGGTGCGCGCTTTCGCCGACACGTTGGAGCTGCGCTTCGCCCGCATTCAGTTCACACCTGACCTCATGCCGGCGGACATCGTCGGCACGGATATTTTGGAAGAGCAAGAGGGCGGCAAGCGCGCCTTCCGCTTCCAGCCGGGCCCTGTCTTCGCCAACTTGGTGCTGGCCGATGAGATCAACCGCGCCACACCAAAGACGCAATCGGCCCTGCTTGAGGCCATGCAAGAGCGCACCGTGAGCGTGCTGGGGCGCACCTACGCGGCTAGTAAGCCGTTCTTCGTGATGGCTACCCAAAACCCTATCGAGATGGAGGGCACCTATCCGCTGCCAGAGGCGCAGCTTGACCGCTTCATGTTCAAGCTGGATGTGGCTTTCCCAAAGCTCGATGAGCTAACCCAGATCGTCGAGGCAACTACAGGCGACCGATCGGCGCGCGCGAACAAGGTGACCGACGGCAAAACGCTGCTTGCGCTGAGCCAATTTGTCCGCCAGGTGCCGGCGGCCTCGCATGTGGCACGCTACGCTGCTGCCCTCGTGGCCGCTTCGCACCCTGACAGCGAGTTAGCACCAGAGACCGTGCGCCGCTACGTGCGCTACGGCGCAAGCCCACGTGGTGCACAAGCCTTGCTGCTGGGGGCGCGCGCGCTAGCGTTGCTGGAAGGTCGCTTTAACGTTGCGATTGAGGATGTGAAGGCGCTGGCGCCTGCTGCGCTGCGCCATCGTGTGTTGATCAACTTTGAAGGCCAGGCTGATGGCGTGCGTCCAGACAAAGTCATTGCGGATCTGATCGCCCACGTGAAGCCGGTTCCCGAAATCTGACCCTTGCACACCTATTGACCTATGGCACGAGGTATCCTCAACTCACTTTATAACCTCTCGCTTGAACAAATGCGCGAGCTGATGATGGAGCTTGGTCAGCCATCCTTCCGCGCGGATCAAATTTGGCGCTGGCTGTATTTGCGGTTGGCCAGCAGTTACGATGAGATGTCGGATGTGCCCAGGCTGCTGCGGGATCGGCTCAGCGCCCGATACGTGGTCACGCCGATCAGCGTGGTCGCCGAGCAGCGCTCATCGGATGGCTGGACGCGCAAATGGCTGTTGCGCTTGAGCGACGGCATGGAGATCGAGACGGTGCTGATGGAGTATGCGGATGAGCGTCACACAGTGTGCGTCTCCACGCAGGTGGGGTGTGGCATGGGCTGTAGCTTCTGCGCCACCGGCCAAATGGGCTTTGCGCGCAACCTCAGCGCGGGCGAGATTATTGCGCAGGTGATCCATGTGGCGCGCGTGTTGCGCGCAGAGGGAGAAACGCTGACCAACGTCGTGTTCATGGGCATGGGTGAGCCGTTCGCAAACTATCACAACGTAGTGCGAGCGATCCGGCAGCTCAACACGCCGGTCGCAGAGGGTGGCTTCGGCATGGGCATGCGTCGGTTCACGGTGTCCACGGCAGGCTTGGTCTCAGGCATTTTGCACTTCTCAGAGGAGCGTTGGCAGGTGAACCTAGCGGTGTCGCTTCACGCGGCAACGGACGAGCTGCGCAACCGACTGGTGCCGCTCAATCGGCGTCATCCGCTGCAGGAGCTGGTGCGGGCGACGCGCCGCTACATTCAACGCACCAACCGCCGCGTCAGCTACGAGTGGGTGTTGATCGAGGGCGTGAACGACACAGCGGAGCAGGCCGAAGCGCTGGTGAAAGTGGTCGAGGCAACCAATCCGCATCCCCATGCACGGCTGGTGCACGTAAACCTCATCCCGTTGAATCAAACCGCCGGCTTTGTTGGCCAGGCGCCATCAGAGGAGCGTCAGCGTGCCTTCTGCGCCGTTCTGGACCAGGCCGGCGTGCCACATACCCTGCGCGTGCGGCGTGGGATTGACATCGCCGCCGGCTGCGGTCAGTTGCGCACGCGCGAGGCCCTCCGCCGCAGCGCCGCCCTGAAAAGCGAGGAGCAGGTGGCGCACCCACCTGCTCCCTGAGAAGCGCTATGGCGATCCGCGTCTCACTTCACCTTCGTTTTGACGAGTGTACGCAGCGCCTTGGTGGAGACCATCACCGTACGCATCTGGCCGTTGATCATGATGCGTCGGCGCTGCAAGTTAGGCTTCCAAGCGCGATTGGTCAGCTTGAACGAGAAAGAGCGAGAATGGCCAAACGATCGCCTTTTCCCTGTGAAGTAACACTTCGCCATAATTTACATCCTCTGCGGCTGGGTTCACGTTATCCGCTACGCTCAGAGCCGAGATTCTACCATGCGTGAGATTGCCAAGCCCGCCCTCCCCAAAGAGCGCTCGCAGGCAGCAGTGCCAGGTGAGATCACCATCGCACCACGCGTTGTCTTCAACCAGGTCTTGCACGCTGCGTTGGCCACATACGGCGTGGTGGGGATCGCCTCGCGCTACACTGGCGCCGATTGCACAGACACTGACCCGCGCCGCGGCATTCGGATCGCCCTCTCGCTGCATCCCGACCGCACGCATCACGTCTCAGTGGAAATTCACACCATCATGGAGTATGGCGTGCGGGTGCAAGCTGTGGCCAAGAGCTTGGACGAGCAAATCCGCTATGCCGTGCATCGCAGCACAGGCTACGTGGTGGACTCCATCGCAGTGTTTGTAGATGCGCTG
The DNA here is from genome assembly GCA_938028725.1 of uncultured Anaerolineae bacterium. Taxonomy (GTDB): domain Bacteria; phylum Chloroflexota; class Anaerolineae; order J036; family Brachytrichaceae; genus CALIMH01. The sequence goes on from CALIMH010000012.1 coordinate 44,509, forward strand.
CGAGTCACCTATGTGGACTGACCAGCGTGTTGGATGAACCCAGGAGCGACGAACCAATGAACAACGATAGCTCGGTGGATATGCGAGAAGGCACGGGCCGCTCTCAACCCGAGGCGAGTGGAGCAGAAGGCGCGCCAGCGGTGCGGCTCACATTAGATGGCCGTCGGTTTAAAGAGCTGGTGCGCGCGGCGTATCTGTGGCTTCGCCAGCAAGAGGAGAAGGTCAATAGCTACAACGTCTATCCTGTGCCGGATGGCGACACCGGCACTAACATGATGCACACCATGCGAGCTGCCTGGGAAGCAATTGCTAACTTGGATGAACCGTCCATCGGCGTAGTGGCGCGCTATGTGTCTAGCGGTGCGCTGCGCGGTTCGCGCGGCAACTCTGGCATCATCCTCTCGCAATTGTGGCGAGGCTTTGCACGCTCCTTAGATGGCAAAGCGATCGGTGACGCCCAGGACATTGTCGCTGCACTGAAGGAAGCCGCGCGCACTGCCTATGCGGGCGTTGGCAGCCCTGTCGAAGGCACGATGTTGACAGTGGCGCGCGAGGTGGCCGAGGCCGTTGAACATGCAGCTCAACACACCCATGACTTGCGGCGGTTGTTGCAGGTGGCGCGTGAGGCCGCCTACGACTCTGTGCAGCGCACTCCCAACCTCCTTAAAATCCTGCGAGAGGCCGGCGTGGTGGACTCCGGCGGGTTTGGGTTGTATGTCATTTACGACGGGATGTGGCGGTTGATCAACGATTTGCCAGTGAGCGAAGAGCCGAGCGCTGCATCGCGCCCGGCTATATCGGCTCAGGCACAGCTCCAGCGCGAGGAAGGATGGGGCTACGACGTGCAGTATTTGCTCTACGCGAGGCCGGGCCGACCGCTTGATGTGGACAAAATCCGCGCCGACATTGAAGCGATGGGCGAGTGCCCGCTGGTGATGGGCGATGCCACGATGGTGAAGGTGCATGTGCATGTGCCTGATCCCGGTGTGCCGATCAGTTATGGCGCTGCGCTTGGCTCGCTGCGCGATGTAGTCATCGAGGACATGCAGGCGCAGTCCGAAGCCTTTGTCCTACAGCCAATCGGCGAGAGCAGTGCGCCATCCGAGGCGGCGTTGCCCGAAGTGGAGGTGGCAATGATCGCAGTCGCCTCCGGTGTAGGCCTGGTGCGCATCTTTCAAGAGCTGGGCGCTCGCGTGGTGGAAGGAGGCCAGACCATGAACCCCAGCGTCGAGGATTTGCTCAACGCGATCGAGCAGGCTAGGGCGCGCAGTGTGTTGCTCCTGCCGAACAACAGCAATATCGTCATGACTGCGGAGCAGGCAGCCCGGCTGAGCAGCGTGCCGGCCTGGGTAGTGCCCACCCGCACCGTCCCCCAAGGCGTGGGCGCCGCTATTGCGTTCCGCCCAGACCTGGACGCCCAGACAAACCTGGCCATCATGCAGCAAGCCGCTGCCGCTGTAGTCACAGCCGAAGTCACCACTTCCACGCGAGATGTGACCCTGGACGGCGTTCCGGTGCAAGCTGGTCAAGTGATCGGCTTGGTGAACGATCGCCTAAAAGTGGCGGGCGACGAACTGGCCGCGGTGCTGTTGCAAACGCTTGAAGCCGCCGGCGCTGATCAACACGAGTTGATCTCGATCTACTACGGCAACGGCCTATCGGCCGCCGAGGTAGAGGCCACCGCTGCGCAGGTGCGCCAGCGCTTCCCCGCTCAACAAGTGGATGTGATCGCCGGCGGTCAACCGCACTACTACTTCATCGTCGGCATTGAGTGAGATTTGCCATGCCCTCCAGGCGGCCTGTTTGCATTGTCACAGACAGCGCAGCGCGTTTGCCGCTGAGTTGGACAAGTCAATATCCGTTGGTGATCTTGCCCCATCTCGTCTCCTTCGACGCTAAGCACTGGCTGCGTGAAGATGTGGACCTCAACGAGCATGAGCTGGCCTGCTGGCTCAGGCAGACTCCCACGCCGTTCACAGTGCGAGCGCCGTCGGTGGAGCAATTTATCGAGACATACCAGGCGTTGGACAAACAGCACGTGGACGTGCTCTCCTTGCATGTCTCCGCTGCGCTCAGCGAGGCCATCGCCAACGCGCAGCAAGCGCGGGCGCGCTTTTTGGGCAGCTGCAACATCCACATCTTCGACTCCGGCACAGCAGCGCTGGGCCTGCACATGATGGTGCGCGATGCGCTGCGCCTGCTCGAATCAGGTTGTACGTTGGACGAGGTGGTGACCAAGCTGCGCTTTTTGCGCCAAACTGCCTATGGCTACTTCGTGAGTGACGAGCTGTTGTGGCTCAAGCGAAGTGGCCGCTTGCGCCCAAGCCAGGCTGTGATCAGCATGATGATGGGCATCATCCCTTGCCTCACGTTCGAGCAGGGCGATCTGGTGGCTGTGGAAAAGGTGCGTCACATGGAGCAAGCCATCGAAAAGGTCGCTGAGTTCGCTGTGGAGTTTGACTCGAACGCTTACTGCGTGCTCACGCAACTGTGTCCCACTGCGAATCGGCTGCCGCAGATCACCAAATTGGCCAACGCGCTCAACGCCTTCTCACCTGCGTTCAAGCGCGATATGCCGGTCTGGTCCTGCGGCGTGACGCTGGGGCGCTTGCTAGGGCCGCGCGGCTTCGGGTTTATGGCTTACGAAGGGGATGTCGCTAAGGTGGCTTAGCCTATGTCTGGCCGCCAAACCTACTACCGCCCTAACGGGCTGATGGAAGCAGTTGCGCTGTTGAAGCGCAGCGCACCGCGCGCCGTGATCGTCGCAGGCGGCACGAGCATATCCGAGCAATCCCTGCGCGATGTGGAAGCGGTGGTGGATATTAGTGGGCTTGGGCTTACACGCATCTCGTTTGAGGGCAGTTGCTTGCGCATCGGCGCGTCTGTGACGCATCAAACGCTGGTCGAGCACGAGCGGCTCGGCGTGCGCTCCAGCGAAGCGCTGCGCATCATCGGCCTCGGTGCTGCGGAGACCAGCTCTGACGTGCGTGGCCGCGCTACTGTGGCCGGCGCGCTTGTCACTGCTGGCGCTGCCTCGCCGTTGGTGACAGCGCTACTGGCCTGCGATGCAGATGTGGTGATCGCGGGTGCGGAAGACAAAACCCAAGCACACCCCGACCCCACCCATGGCTTCAGAGTGCTCCCGCTGGCTGGTTTTTTGGCCTATCGGCGCAAGCTGCTGGACACCGGCGTGTTGATCACGGAGGTGCGTTTGCCCCTCCCCAGCGCTGATACGCGCGGCAGCTACCTGCGCTTGCCCGAGGAGGGCGCGGGCTTCCCCCTGGCTTGTGCGGCAGCTTCCTTCGCCATGCGGGATGGCATTGTTGGCAACATGCGCTTAGCTTTAGGTGGTGTGGCAGCGCTGCCCATCCGATTGACCCGCTTCGAGAAGGGCGTCGAGAAAAAGCGCCTGGCCGATTGGCTGGATAGCGAGCTGAGCGCTGCGTTGGCATTGCTGCCTCCGCTGGCAGGTGAGCAGCCCGCGCAAACCCAACAACGGCATCGCTTGGCCGAGCAGCTCGCCCGCCAAGCCCTGCAAGCTTGCCTGGTGCAAATGCAGGCGATGGAGTGACCCTGGCTATGGCGCTCTCCAACCAGCAGCTCGCCGCGATTTTTCAAGACATCGCCGATCGCTTGGAAATCCGAGGTGAGGTCGTTTTCAAAGTGCGCGCCTACCGCAACGTTGCCGAAAACATCCTGGCGTGCCCGGTGGCAGTGGAGACGCTCTGGCGTGAGGGGCGGTTGGGTGAGATCAGCGGGGTGGGGAAGGAGATCGCCAAGAAGATTGATGAGCTGATGTCCACCGGCCGGCTCGCGTTCTACGAGCGCTTGCGCGAGCAAGTACCCGACGGCGTGGTGGAGATGTTGCGCGTGCCGGGCATTGGGCCAAAGCGCGCCGCTGAGTTCTGGCAGCAGCTCGGGATCACCAGCCTCGTCGAGTTGGAGGAGGCGGCTCAGCAAGGCAAGCTGCGCGCCTTGCCGCGCATGGGCGAGAAGGTCGAGCAGAACATCTTGTCCGGCCTCGCTGCCCTCAAGCGACAGGCCAGCGGCCGCTTGCGCTTGGGCGACGCGCTGCCGATCGCCGAGGAGATCGTGGCGCTGCTCCGCCAGGTTGCACCGGCGCAGCACATCGCCTATGCCGGCTCGTTGCGGCGCGGCAAGGAGACTATCGGGGATTTGGATGTGCTCGCCGCTGCCGATGACCCCGCCCCGATCATCCGTGCCTTTATCAGCCTCCCACGCGCAAGCGAGGTGCTAGCCGCTGGCGACACCAAAGCCAGCGTGCGGCTCGACAACGGCGTGCAAGTGGACCTGCGCGTGGTGCCGCCTTACACCTGGGGCACCGCGCTGCAATACTTCACGGGCAGCCAGCAGCACAACATCCGCTTGCGGGAGATCGCGCAGCGCAAGGGCTTTTCGCTTAACGAGTATGCCCTCACCCGCCAATCGGACGGCACAGCTGAGACCTTTGCCGACGAGATGGCGCTCTACGCTCGGTTGGGCTTGGCCTGGATCCCCCCAGAGTTGCGTGAGGACCGCGGCGAGATCGAGCGCGCACTGGAGCTGGGGCCGGGGCGCGTCGTGATGCCCGGCTTGATCACGCTTCAAGACATACGCGGCGATCTCCAAATGCACACCACCTGGAGCGACGGCGCTGCTGATGTGATGAACATGGCCCGCGCAGCTGCTGCCCGCGGCTACGACTACATCTTGATCACCGATCACACGGCTGGCCTCGGCGTGGTCAACGGCTTGACGCCAGAGCGCTTGGCCCAGCAGCGCAAGGAGATTGACCGCGTCAACGCCCAACTGAGCGCCGAAGGGGTGAAGCTGCGCGTCTTGCACGGCGCTGAGGTGGAGGTGCGCAGCGATGGGTCGCTGGACCTGCCTGACGAGGTGCTGGCGAAGCTGGACCTGGCGCAAATTTCGCTGCACTCCGCCCTGAACCAGCCGCGCGACCAGATCACCGAGCGCGCCATCCGCGCCATGCGAAACCCTCACGTGCACATTCTGGGACATCCCGCCGGCCGCCTGATCCATCAACGCGAAGGCGCGGATTACGACTGGGAGGCGCTCTTCCGCGCTGCCGCCGATTTGGGCGTGGCGCTGGAGATCAACAGTGACCCCGCTCGCCTCGACCTAGACGACGCCCATGCCCGCCGCGCCGCTGAGCTGGGATGCGTGTTCACCATCAGCACCGACGCCCATCATCCTGACGCGCTGGACCACATGCGCTTGGGGGTGCTGGTGGCGCGCCGCGCCTGGCTGACGCCGGACCAGGTGGTGAACGCCTGGCCGCTGCCGCGGCTGCGCCGCTGGCGCCGCCGTGCATGATGAACACATGGGCGGGCCGCCGACCTCGTCGCCCGTGATGGTAGAATATCGTGTTAGCTTTAGAATCTGAACTACAAACGCAGCTATGGCACTCACCAAGAGCGAGAAAGCAGCGATTATCGAGCGGTATGCCCTGAACCCCGACGACACCGGCTCTTCGGCGGTTCAAGTGGCACTGCTCACCCATCGCATTAACCAGTTGAACGAGCACCTGAAGGTGCATAAGCATGATGAGAGTTCGCGCTACGGCTTGTTGAAGCTGGTGGGCAAGCGCCGCGCGCACTTGAAGTACCTCGCGGCCAACGACCCCGCCGGCTATCGAGAATTGTTGCGCAAACTTGGACTGCGCAAGTAACAGAACAGCCTCGCTTGGCTCACTGCCGCGAGGCTGTTTTTGAACTTGGGACGGGGGCAGGCGTAGAAGTTAGACGTGTGGCTGCTTGAGCACAAGTTGCCAGACTTCTAACCTCTAGCCGCCCTCGCCCTGAGCACAGGCGCAGCAGCCTGCGCCTTATTGCACATCCAACAGAGGAAGACAAAATGAACACACAACCGATTATCGTGCCCGGCGAAAAGCCGACCAACCACGTGTATCGTGCCCTGATCGGCGAGTCGGAGATCATCGTCGAGACAGGGCGGCTGGCAGGGCAAGCGGGCGGCGCTGTCACTGCGCGCATGGGCGACACCATGGTGCTCGCCACTGCCACCATGGCGAAGACTGTGCGCCAAGGCATAGATTTCTTCCCGCTCAGCGTCGAATACGAGGAGCGCCTCTATGCCGCTGGCCGCATCCCCGGCAGCTACTTCCGCCGCGAGGGGCGTCCGCCAGAAGCCGCCATCCTCATCGCTCGTTTGGTGGACCGTCCGCTGCGTCCGCTGTTTCCCGATGACCTGCGCAACGACGTGCAAGTGATCATCACGGCGCTCTCGCATGACCAGATCAACGACATTGACGTGCTGGCGGTGAACGCAGCATCCGCGGCGCTCATCATCAGCGATGTGCCGTTCACCACGCCGGTGGGCGCCGTGCGCATCGGCTTGATCAACGGCCGGTTTGTTATCAACCCCACCATCCCGGAGCAGGAATACAGCGATCTCGACTTGCGCGTGGCCGGCACTAAGGACGCCATCGTGATGGTGGAGTGCGGCGCAAATGAGGTGGATGAGGCCACGATAGTGGAAGCGCTCAAGTTGGCGCACTCAGCCATCCAAGACTACATCGCCGTTCAAGAGCGCATGCGCGCCGAGATCGGCAAGCCCAAGGCTGAATACCCGCGCTTCGGCAGAAACGAGGAGTTCAACCAAAAGGTGCGCGAGGCGATCGGGCGCCGCATCCATGAAGCGCTCGCGTTGGAGATGGAGAAGCTGGAGCGCCAAGCAGTGCTCGACGCCATCGAGGGTGAGGTGTTGGCGCAGATGCAGAGCATCGGCGATGTGGACGCGGACGAGCTGCACGCCGTGGTGAAGGACGTGACCAGTGAAGCCGTGCGCGAGCGCATCCTGCGCGAGGGCATCCGGCCGGATGGGCGCACGCCGCGCCAAATTCGCCCGATCTGGGCAGAAGCGGGCGACCACCTCGCTCCGCGCGCACATGGGGCCGGCCTCTTCACCCGCGGCGAGACGCAAGTGCTCTCCATCGTCACCCTCGGCAGCAAGCAGGATGCGCAGCCGCTCGATGGTCTGCACCCCATCGAAGAAAAGCGCTACATGCACCACTACAACTTCCCGCCCTACAGCACCGGCGAAGTGAAGGTGTTGCGGGGCAGCAGCCGCCGTGAGATCGGCCACAGCGCCTTGGCTGAGCGCGCGCTGCTCGCCGTGATCCCAGACGAGGAGGAGTTCCCCTACACCATCCGCGTGGTGAGCGAGGTGCTCTCGTCGAACGGCTCCACCTCTATGGCCAGCGTGTGTGGCAGTACACTGGCGTTGATGGACGCTGGCGTGCCGATCCGCGCGCCGGTGGCTGGCATTGCGATGGGGCTGATCACCGCGCCCGGCGGTATCCAACAAGGCTACGCTGTGCTGAGCGACATCCAAGGCATTGAGGACCACATCGGCGACATGGATTTCAAGGTGGCCGGCACTGCCAAAGGCATCACCGCGCTGCAAATGGACATCAAAATCTCCGGGATCTCGCCCGAGATTCTGGCTGAGGCGCTGGAGCAAGCCCGCGAGGGGCGGCTGGCCATCCTGGAGCGGCTGCTGCAGGTGATCCCCGAGCCGCGCTCAATGCTCAAGCCACACGCGCCGCGCATGATCACGCTCACCATTGACCCTGAGAAGATCGGCGCGCTGATCGGCCCCGGCGGCAAGACGGTGCGCTCGATCCAGGATCAAACTGGCGCCAGGATTGACATCGAGGAGGACGGCCGCGTGTATATCTCCTCACCGGACGTCACAGCTGCTGAGCGGGCCAAGCAGATGGTGGAGTCGCTGACGGGCACGGTGGTGCTCGGCGGCATCTACACCGGCAAGGTGACGCGCGTGACCGAGTTCGGCGCCTTTGTCGAGATTCTGCCGAAGGTGGAGGGCATGGTGCACATCTCCCAGTTGGCGACCCGCTCATTGCGGCGGGTGGAGGATGAAGTGCGCGTCGGCCAGGAGATCACCGTCATGGTGATCAACAACGACAACGGCAAGTTGCGCCTGAGCCGCCGCGCGGTGCTAGAGGGGATGACGTTGGAAGAAGCACAAGCTGCTGACCGGCGCGGGCTGGCGCGCGCCGGCGCTGCGCCGGCGGCTGCGGCTGTGCGCGACCCGCGGCTCAAGCCGCTGGCAAAGCTCAAGCGTGGGGCAAACGCCAAGCGCTGATCAGCGCTGGGGTGCTGTTAGCCGCCGCCAGGCTTCCAACACCTGGCGGCGGGTGTGTGCCAGGTCGCCGGAGGTGTCGATCACTACATCGGCGCGAGCGCGCTTCTCAGCCTGGGGCGGCTGAGCATCCACCCGCAGCTCGGCCTCGGCGCGGGTGAGGCCGCGCGTGGCCATCAGGCGGGCAACTTGCTGCTCGCGCGGGCAATCGGTCACCCACACCTGGTGGCAGTGTTCGGCGTAACCGGCCTCGAACAGCCGAATCACCTCCAGCACGAGCACGCTGTTCGGCGGCGCAGCCGCAACGGCCTCCCACAGGCGGCGGCGCACGCGCGGATGGATGATCGCCTCCAGCCGTTGTAGCTCATCGGGGTTGCGGAACACCCGCGCTGCCATGGCGCGGCGATCGAGCGAACCATCGGGCTGGAGCACCTCTTGCCCGAAGGCGCGCACGACCTCGGCCAATCCCTCGCTGCCTGGCGCGACCACCTCACGCGCGAGCTGATCGGCGTCCAGCACAATGGCGCCCAGCTCGCGCAACATCGCCGCCACAGTGCTTTTGCCAGTGGCAATGTTGCCGGTCAGGCCAAGCAGCGTGACATTGGGCGGAACGCGCGGCATCTCAGCGGGCGGGTCGCCCTGCGCGCCCCTTGTTCATGTGGAGGCGGGCACTTCGATCTTCAGCGTCCAGCCGAAGGGGTCTTCCGCGCGGCCGTATTGGATGTCGGTCAGCGCCTTGAAGAGCGCGAGGGCGACCGGCCCTGGCGCCTCGCGGACGGTGTAGTCCCGCTCGGCATAGGCGAGCCGATCCACTGGCGCGATCACCGCCGCTGTGCCCATCCCGAACACTTCCGTGATCTCGCCGCTGGCGATATCGCGTAGCACGTCGTGAATGTCTAGGCGGGCCTCCTCTGCCTCATAGCCGAGCGTCGGCGCCAGTTTGAGCACCGAGTCGCGCGTGATGCCCTCCAGGATGCTGCCGCTGAGGGCTGGGGTGACGATGTGTTTGCCGTTGTACACAAAGGCGATGTTCATCGCGCCCACCTCCTCCACGTAGCGGCGCTCCACGGCGTCGAGCCAGAGCACTTGCTGGTAGCCGAGGGGCTTCACCCGCTCGCTTTCCAGCAAGCTGGCAGCGTAGTTGCCGCCGGTCTTGGCTGTGCCAGTGCCGCCGCGCACGGCACGCACGTAGTCTTTACTCACGTACACGCTCACCGGCTTGAAGCCGCCGGCGAAGTAGGAGCGCGCCGGGCTGAGGATGATGTAATGCAGGTAGGTTTTGCTGGCGTACACGCCCAGGCCCACATCGGTGGCGATGAGGGTGGGGCGGATGTAGAGCGATTCATTCTCGCCGTTCGGCACCCACTCATGCTCCAGCCGCACCAGCGTGACGATCGCCTCCAGATGCGCCTCCGGTTCGAGTTGCACCATCGCCATGCGGGCGGCGCTGCGGTTCATGCGCGCCACGTTCTCCCACGGCCGAAAGAGGTTGATGTGGCCATCGGGCCGGCGATACGCCTTGATGCCCTCGAAGATCTCTTGGCCGTAGTGCAGCACGACGGTGGCCGGGTCGAGCATGAGCGGCGCGTAAGGGCCGATGCGGGCGTCGTGCCAGCCTTGCTCTGCGGTGTAGCGTTGGGTGAACATGCGGTTGGTGAAGACGTTGCCGAATCCAAACGGCTCCGCCAAGGGACGGCGGGCGTTCTCCGAGAGTGGCTCAATCGTGATCTCCATAGCGTGACCTTTGGCTTGCGCGTGTGAGGAAGGCGCCTCAGCGCACTAATGTGGCGATCAACAGCGCTTTGATCGTGTGCATCCGATTCTCGGCTTGGTCGAAGACGATGGAAGCAGGCGACTCGAACACCTCGTCGGTGACCTCCAAGCCATCCAGGCCGAACTTCTGGTAAATCTCCTCCCCTTTTTTAGTCTCGCGATTGTGGAAGGAGGGCAAGCAATGCATGAACTTGACGTTCGGGTTGCCGCTCAGTTCCAGCACGCGGCGGTTGACCTGGTAGGGCAACAGCAAGCGGATGCGCTCGGCCCAGACGCTCTCCGACTCGCCCATCGAGACCCACACGTCGGTGTGGATGAAATCCACGCCGCGCACGCCCTCTTCAACGGATTCGGTGAAGGTGAGCCGCGCGCCGGTTTGGCGGGCGATCTGCTCGCACTGTTGACGCAGCTCCGGCTTAGGCATCAGCGCGGCAGGCGCGACCAGGCGCACGTCCATGCCCATCTTGGCGCCGCCGACCAGCAGCTCGTTGCCCATGTTAAAGCGCGCATCACCGAGAAAGGCAAACGCTTGTTGACGCAGCGGCTTGGGGCAGTGCTCCCGCATGGTGAGCAGGTCGGCCAGCACCTGGGTGGGATGGAACTCGTCGGTCAGGCCGTTGTACACGGGCACGCCGGCGTAGCGGGCCAGCTCCTCCACGATATGCTGGCCGAAGCCGCGATACTGAATCGCGTCGTACATGCGGCCGAGCACGCGCGCAGTGTCTTTGATGGACTCCTTATGGCCTATCTGTGAGCCGGTCGGGCCGATGTAGGTGACGTGCGCGCCCTGGTCATAGGCAGCTACCTCAAACGCGCAGCGGGTGCGGGTGGAATCCTTCTCGAAGATCAGCGCGATGTTTTTGCCGCGCAAGCGCGGCGTCTCGCTGCCGTTGCGTTTGGCGGCCTTCAATTCGCGCGCCAAGTCGAGCAGATAGGTGATCTCTTCACTGGTGAAGTCCAGCAGCTTGAGGAAGCTGCGGCCGTAGAGGTTGACAGTCATAGCGCTTTGCAGAGTGGGGCTGATCAGCCAGGTCAGATTGTAAAGCGGTTGGCGATCGGTTACCACCGTTTGGGCGGCGCGAGTTGCAGCGCACGCGCCCATCCGCTGTCGTCCGCGCCGGGGCTGTGCAGTCGCACCAACAAGCCGGCCATATCGGCGATCGCTTTTGCTGTGACGCGCCAACCATCGGCGAGGTGCAGCAGGGTGGCATCGGCGGTGCGGCGCTGGGCGCGCAAGGCTGCTTTGAGCGACTTGCCAGCGGCGATCTCGCGGGCCAACATCTCAGCGAAAGGCTGGGCGTCAGGTGGGAGCGTGGCGGCCAGGGCGGCCAAGGCGGCCAGGTCGCTGGTGAGCGGTGTCGGCGCGCCGCTGTGGTGGGCAGTGGCCACAGCCAGGCCGCTCACGCGCGCCCAGGAGGCCGGCTGGTCGGTCTGTAGCCACACCTCCACCGGACGGTCAAGGTCGCAATCGCGCAAGAAGATTGCCGGCTGCTCGCCGAAGGGCGTCAGCCCCCACACTTCAGCGCGCGGTTGATCAAGGTAGTTGTCCTCGATCCAGGCGAAGAGCGAGAGCTGGTCGAGCACTGTGCTGCGCTCGGTGAGCAAGCTGCCCACGAGCAGAGGGTAGGGGGCGGTGTGGATCGGCAGGCCAAACCACAGGCGAGTGCGCTGCGGACGGCAGGTCACACCCTGCTTTGCGCGCAGCGCCTCTGCCATGACGCTGGCACGGTCGCCAACTACAATGAGGGCTGAGCTGTTTGACGTGGCGAGGTAGCAATCTATCTCCAGGGTGAGCAGCTCATCGAGGCGGGTGTAGTTCATCGCAGCCTCACCTCTCGCTGGGTGATCGTGCCGATCAGCCAAATGGCGAGCATTAGCGCCAACGCGATCGCCAAGTCGAGCACGGCGGTGATGGCAAAGGCTGCCGCCAGCCAGCTCAACACTGCGCGGATCAATGGTGAGAGCAGTTGCATCAGTGGCAGCCCCCCAACGATCAGCACAGTGCCAACCACGACAAAGCCGCCGAACACCACCGGCGGCAGGGCTTGCACGTCGGATTCCGAGGGCATCATACTGTTGGCCACAGCGAACACCACATACGCCCATAGCCAAGCGTCTGGCGCTTGAGGGAGGGCAAGCAGTGTGCCCGCTGCGCCGATCAGATCGGCTTTGCTCAGCGCCTCGGCAATGGCTTGCAGGTTAAACACCCTCATGCCGATGGCTGAGAGCGCTGCTACGCCAAAGGCTAGCGGCGCGATGCCGATCAGCGCCGTGCGCAGCAGGTCGGTGCGCATCACCTCCACGTAGCCGAGCCGCAGCGCGCCATTGCGCTGCTGTTGTGGCATCACAGAGAAACGGCGCACGCGCACGCCCAACAAGCGCGCCATCAGCCAATGGCTTAGCTCGTGCAAGAAGACGCCCGGCAGCAGCACCACCGCGAACAACTTCATCGCTGCGCCGTTGTGACCGGTGAGCAACAAAAACAGCGTTTGCACTAATTGATGCAGCCGCCGCTCCAGCAACCAGACCACACCGAAGCCGGCGACGAAGATCGCGAAAGCCTCCGCCATGCGCGCGTCGGCAGCGATCTTAACCCATCGGCGGCATCGCCGAGTGTGCATCGTCGCAGCGCTCAAGTTCGGTTACGATCACACACCAGGAGCGCAACGCCATGAAGCTGAACGATGTGCGGATCGCTTTTTTGGTTGAGGAGGGCTTTGAGGACCTGGAGTTTTGGGCGGTGTATATGCGGCTGAAGGAAGAAGGCGCGCAGGTCACCATCGTGGCGCCGCAGGTGGGCGTCACGTATCGCAGCAAGAGCGGCGGCCTGAGCGCGATGTCGGAGGCGGCTGCCGATGCAGTGCGCGCCGACGACTTCGAGGCGCTGGTAGTGCCCGGCGGATGGGCGCCGGATAAGCTGCGCCGTTATGAGTCCGTCAAGCGGCTGGTGCGCGAAGCCTACACGCAAGGCAAGGTGATCGGTATGATCTGCCACGCCGGCTGGGTCGGCATCAGCGCCGGGATCGTGCGCGGCCATCGCGCCACCGGCAGTGTCGCCATCAAGGATGATCTGGAAAACGCCGGCGCCACCTGGGTGGACGCTCCTGCCTTCCGCGATGGGCAACTGGTGTGGGGCCGTGTGGTCGCCGACATCCCCGCCTTCAACCGCGAGCTGGTGCAGGCCATCGCCGAGCGCGTGGCGGTCGCAAAGGAGGCGCAGCGATGAGCGCGCGACGCTTTTTGGTCGGCGGGGAGTGGCGCAGCTCGGACCGCACTTTCCCCGTGCGTTTCCCCTACACCGGCGAGGTGGTCGCCGAGGTGGCGCTGCCCTCGGACCGCGACCTAGACGATGCTGTGCGCGCGGCCCAACGCGGCGCGCAGATCATGCGTCGCATGCCCGCCCATGAGCGCAGCGCTATCCTGCGCCGGCTGCATCAGCTCATGGAGACGCACAACGAAGCGCTGGTTGAAACGCTGGTGATGGAAGGCGGCAAGACTAAAAAGGCCGCTCGGGCCGAAGTGGCGCGCGCCCGGCAGACCGTGCTGGTCGCTAGCGAAGAGGCGCGCCGCATCCCCGGCGAGGTGATAAACATGGACTGGACGAAGGACGGCGAGCAGCGCCTCGGCATTGTGCGCCGCTTCCCGCTGGGTGTGATCCTGTGCATTGCCCCGTTCAACTATCCGCTTAACCTAGCATGTCACAAAGTGGCGCCGGCCTTAGCAGCGGGCAACGCTTTCATCCTCAAGCCGGCCAGCGCCACGCCGCTCTCGGCCTTGCTGCTCGGCGAGCTGTTGCTAGAGGCGGGCGCGCCGCCGGAGGCGGTGAACGTGCTCACTTGCAGCGGCGCCCAAGCAGAGCAGTTGGTGCGCGATGAGCGCATCGCCATGTTCTCGTTCACCGGCAGCAGCGCCGTCGGTTGGCACCTGAAAAGCGTGTGTGGGCGCAAGCGCAGCGCGCTGGAACTGGGCGGCAACGCCGCCGTGATCGTCCACGAGGACGCCAACCAAGCCTACGCCGCCAAGCGCATCGCCTTTGGCGGCTTCACCAACGCCGGCCAAAACTGCATCTCCGTCCAGCGCGTGTTGATCCACCGCCCGATCTACAGCGATATGCTGGAGGTGATGTTGGATGAGATCAAGGCGCTCAAGACCGGCGACCCGCGCTTGGAGGACACCGATGTCGGGCCGATGATCGCCGAGTCGGCGGCTGAGCAGGCTGAGGCGTGGGTGCGAGAGGCGCTCGACCAAGGCGCGCAGTTGCTACTGGGTGGCCAACGGGACGGCGCGCTGATGCATCCTACAGTGCTCAGCGATGTGCGCCAGGAAATGAAGGTGAGCTGCCAGGAGATCTTCGCCCCCGTGCTGACTGTCAGCCCCTACGACACCTTCGAGGAGGCGATCCACATCGCCAACAGCACCGACTATGGTTTGCAGGGCGGCGTGTTCACCCGCGACATCGGGCGCATCATGCAAGCCTACGAGCAGATCGAGGTTGGCGGCTTGCAAGCCAATGACGTCTCCACCTTCCGCATGGACCACATGCCCTATGGCGGCGTCAAGGCCTCTGGCATGGGCCGCGAAGGGGTGAAATACGCGATTGAGGAGATGACCGAGCCAAAACTCATGGTGATCAACTTGAACGCTTGAAGCAAGGAGGGACCCAGGAGATGGCTATCGTTGCAAATTTCTACGCCACCTTGCGCCCGATTGTGGGCAGCAAACGGTTAGAGCTGCCCCTCGAAGCGGGCGCGACAGTGCAGCAAGTGCTGGATTACCTGGTGCAGCGCTACCCGGCGCTGCGCAACGAGCTGCTCGATGAGCACGGCAACCTGTACCGCCACGTGCACATTTTTGTCAACGGCCGCGATGTGCCTTACCTGGAGCACGGCATGAACACCTCGCTGACTGCGAGCGATGTGGTGGACGTGTTTCCAGCGGTGGCAGGTGGCTGAGGCGCGCCGCTGTTAGGCTCTATCAACAGATTGCGCCCCCTCGTGTGGTGAGGGGGCGCAATCGCTTGGAGGTCTGCGCGTGCTTCAGCACTCGATCTCCAGCTCGCGCAGCTTGGACTCCGGCACTACGCCGTTGACCCATCCGCGCGCCTTGTAGTACTCCTCCAGCATCAGGTCTAACTCGCAGACATGGCCCTTCGAGCCGGGGCGATCGGATGGCTCTTTCAAGAAGCGCTGCGGCAGATAGTCACTGCCTTCGCCGAAGCCGGCCAGGTTGTTGTAGCGGCGCTCCAGGTTGTAGATGCGCTCACCAGCCTTGAAGGCGTCCTCCACTGTGAAGGGGATGCCGACCACGGCGGAGTATTGTGCGACATACTCCTCCATGCCCTCAGCAAACGCGCTGAACTTGCACAGGTCGAGGCTGTCGGAGAAGGCGTGGATGTCCTGCAGCAGCTTGGTCAACTCACCCTTGCCCTTCCACTCCAACGGGTCGGTCTTCAATGGAATCAGCCCAAGCTCGCTGGCAGGGGTGTAGGCGCGCAGATGGCAAGCGCCACGGTTGCTGGTGGCGTAGGCGATGCCCATGCCCTTCAGGCCGCGCGGGTCGTAGGCCGGGATGGCTTGGCCCTTCACCGTCATGGCGAGCTCTGGATGGCCGAGGTATTGCGCCAGACGCTCGGTGCCCTCTGCCAAAGCGTTGCCGAGCACACCCTCGCGCACGGCTAACTTGTGCACCAGCTCAACCATCTTAGCCCCGTCGCCCCATTGCAGGCCGCCGGTGCCGTTGGTGTAGCCCTTCGCTGTGGCTTCCATATACGTGCCCAGCACGTTGCCCAACTCGATGGTGTCCATGCCATAGTCGTTGCACATGTAAATGAGCTGTGCAATGGTTGCCGAGTCGGCCAGACCGCAGTTCGCGCCCAACGCCCAGGCGGACTCGTACTCGAAGCTCTCAGTGCGCAGGCCAGCGTAGGGGCCTTCTTTGATCTCGACCTCCTTCTTGCAGGCCACCGGGCAGGCATGGCAGGTTGGGTCGTCCACCAGGATGTGCTCCTTGACCCACTCGCCGCTGATCAGCTCGGCCTTGTCGTCGAAGCTGGTGTATTGGCTGTTGTAGGCGGGCAGCGCGCCCATGCGGCTGGTGATGTTCATCAGCACGTTAGTGCCATACACCGACAGGCCACCCTTGCGTGGCGAGGTGACGTTCTTCTCGTCCATGATGGCGGCCAAGGCACGCTGATGGGCTTCGCGGAACGCCTCGCGGTCGGCCGGTTTCGGCATAGCTTTCTCCGCCTTGATCACGATCGCCTTGAGCAGCTTGCTGCCGCCCACGCAGCCAGTGCCACCGCGGCCGCTGGCGCGGTCGTTCTCGTTAATCCATGAGGCGAAGCGCACCAGGTTCTCACCAGCCTTGCCGATCGCCAAAACTGTGAGGTCCTTCTCCCCGTATTGCTCGCGGAAGTATTTCACCGTGTCGTGCACGTTCTTGCCCCACACTGCTGAGGCGTCGAGGATCTCCACCTGCCCATCGTGGATGTAGAGATACACCGGCTTAGCGGCTTTGCCCTTCACCACGATGCCGTCGAAACCGGCCCAGCGCAACCGTGCTGCCGACCATCCGCCGTGGTGGCTATCGGTCACCGTGCCGGTGAGCGGCGACTTGGTGACAATCGCCATGCGGCCGCTCATGTTGACCTCGGTGCCGGTCAAGGGTCCGTTCATGAAGCAGAGCACGTTGTCCGGCGACAGCGGGTCTACCTTCGGCCCTGCCTCGAAGACATAGCGCACGCCTAGGCCACGACCACCGATGTATTTGCGGGCCCACTCCTCAGGAATGGGCTTGATCTCGACCTGACCCGCGGTCAGGTCCACGTGAATCATGCGATTGGCATATCCTCCAAGTGTCATTTTTGTCCTCCGGACCTATTCGGAAAGTTTGATTAGGTTTTGCGGTGCGCTTGTGTTATGTCACGGTGATTATGGCATAGCAACTTGTTTTGCGCAAATCGCTTCCCGTTGGCGCGCTCCTGCGCGACGCAGCGGAGCGGGCGGGTGTTCTCTCTGACAGTTGAAGAAGCCCAGTCATGGCTTGGTGTAGGAGCGCGCGGCTTAAGTTTCGCTACATAGCAATATTGCTATACTGCAGATACGGAGAGATGAATCAGCCTCTGCATCGCTACAAGGCGCAATTCTTCAAGGCGCTGGGCCATCCTGCGCGGTTAGCCATCCTCGACCAACTGCGTGGCGGCGAGCGGAGCGTCGGCGAGCTGCAGGCCGCCATCGGCGTTGGCCAGCCCATCGTCTCGCAACAGCTCGCACGTTTGCGTGAGAACGGCATCGTGGATGGCCGGCGGGTGGGCACTACTACTTACTACTCGGTGCGCGACCCGCTGCTCTTTAAGCTGTTGGATGTGGCGCGTCAAATCTTCGACAACCAGCTTGTCAGCAGCCAGGAGCTGCTTAAGCAATTGCGCAGCGAGCCGCTCGCGTGGTCATCCAATCGGCGCGTTGCGCAGATGAAACGTTGAAGCGCGTATGGGTAATCCGTTTGTGCGATCTCTCGTCTCGCGGGTTGTTTGGTTTCGTCTCTTACAGGAGGAGTTTCGGGGTTATTCCCTCGCCACGCTGCAGAAGGATTTGCTAGCCGGGGTGACGGTGGCAGCGGTGGCGTTGCCGTTGGCGCTGGCCTTTGGCATTGCCTCCGGCAGCACGCCGGCCGCCGGCCTGGTGACGGCGATCCTCTCCGGCATTGTGATCGGTGGCCTGTCGGGTGCGCCTTTCCAGATCAGCGGTCCGACGGGTGCGATGTCCGCTGTGTCGCCACGCAGTATGGGGCGCAGGCGCTGTTGATCGTCGGCGCCATAGCTGGCGCGATCATCTTGCTGGTAGGCCTGCTGAAGCTGGGGCGCACCGTGCTGCTGATCCCGCGCCCAGTGATCACCGGCTTCACCAGTGGCATCGCGGTCATCATCTTTGTCGGCCAACTTGGCAACTTGCTGGGCGTTCAGGTCAAGCCCGCTGAGCTGCCGTTGTTGTACGCGCTAGGCGTGAGCGAGGAGAGCGCGGTGCTCAAGCTGCTGGGCTTCCTGCGCTTGGACTACACCCCTGATTGGCACACGCTTGCCACCGCTGCAATGGTGGTGAGCTTCATCTTTTTGC
Source organism: uncultured Anaerolineae bacterium (assembly GCA_938028725.1). Classification (GTDB taxonomy): domain Bacteria; phylum Chloroflexota; class Anaerolineae; order J036; family Brachytrichaceae; genus CALIMH01. Next base: position 62,535 of record CALIMH010000012.1, read on the forward strand.
TGCCCAAGCCCATCAGCAAGCGCGTGCCAGGGTCGCTGCTCGGCATTGTGGTGGCCACGTTGGTGGTGATCGCGTTGGGGTGGCAGGAGCCTGTGATCGGCCAAATCCCGAACACCATCCTGCTCGACGAGCGCCTGACGCTTTCGCCCGACCTGTTGGCGAGGGCGTCTGGCCTGATCGCGCCGGCGCTGAGCGTCGCAGCCTTGGGCGCGGTGGAGTCGCTGCTGTGCGGCGCGGTTGGCAGCAAAGCCACCGGCAAGCGCATGGACGGCGACCAGGAGCTGATCGCGCAGGGCATCGGCAATTTGCTGATCCCGTTCTTTGGCGGCGTGCCGGCGACGGCGGCGATCGCCCGCACCAGCGTGGCAATCAACAGTGGTGGCCAAACGCGCCTCACCAGCATCTTCCATGGGTTGGTGTTGCTGCTGTGTGCGCTGTTCCTCGGGCCGCTGCTGGCGCGCGTGCCGCTCTCGGCGTTGGCCGGCGTGCTGGTGGCGACAGCAATCAAGATGAACGAGTGGGATGAGATCCGCTGGATGTTTCGCCACCGTTTTAAGGGCGCTATCGCGCTGTTCTTCATCACCATGTTCGCCACCGCGCTCTTTGACCTGACGCAGGCGATCATCATCGGCGTCGGCCTGAGCGCGCTGCTGTACATCTACAACTCCAGCCAAGTCTCGGTTTCGCGCAAGCCTGTGGACGTGGCCATGCTGCGCGCGCGTGGCCATGAAATTGACGACTCTCATCCCGATATCCTCGTGGCCTACATCACCGGCCCTCTGTTTTTTGCCGCGGTGCAGGCGTTCCGCCGCGAGTTCGGCGATCACCAATGCTGCCGCGTGCTGATCCTCTCTATGCGCGGCGTGCCGTTGATTGACGTGAGTGGCCTAGAGCTGATCGAGGAATTGCACGAGGCCCAGCGCGCTTGCGGTGGCGAGCTGATGCTTTGCGCGTTGCAGCCTGCCGTCCGCCAGATGTTGGATCGCTCTCGGCTCACCGAGGAGATCGGCGAGCACAACATCTTCTGGGCTGCCGACGCGGCGATCCTCGAGGCGAACCGCCGGCTGGCTGCGCAACAGGGGCATCAGCCGGCGGTTCAAGCAGTGGCCTGAACCGCTGCGCAGCGATGGTTTTGCAGGTGAAGGTCAAGCCGCGTTCGCGCGTCGCTGCGCTGCAACAGTTGCCGGATGGAACATGGGTGGCGCAGCTCCGTTCCCCGCCGGTGGATGGTTTGGCGAACGCAGAGCTGATCGCGCTGGTGGCGGCGCATTTTGGCCGCCCTCGCAGCGCCGTGCGCATCCAGTCCGGCCATACCTCGCGCTGGAAACGCGTGCAGGTGGACGACTAGCTGTCGGGGGCCTCGCGCAGGCCGGCGATCAGCACCTGGCCCAACGCCAAGCCGCCGTCGTTGGTTGGCGCCAGGCGCGGCCATAGCACCTCAAAGCCGCGCGCCCGCAAGGCGCGTATGGCCATGTCGAGCAACAGGGTGTTTTGAAAGACGCCGCCGCTGAGCACCACGTGGTTGAGCTGGCTGAGTTGGCGGGCGCGCTCGCAAGCCTCGGCGATCCACTCCGCCACCGTCGCGTGCACACGGCGGGCGATGTGCGACACTGCCACCCCCGCCCGCCAATCGGCGATCACCTGGGCGAAGAGTGGCGCGGGATCGAGTTGCGCGCTGCCCGCGCCGGTCAACCACTCGCATGCGTGCGGGTAGGGCGGCGCGTCCTCGTCCGCCTCCAACGCGGCGGACTCCAGCTCGATGGCGGCCTGGGCCTCGAAGCTGACGGTGGGAGCGCACCCCAGCAGCGCGGCCAGCGCGTCGAACAAGCGCCCGATGCTGCTGGTGGGGACGCAATGCAGGCTGCGCGCAAGCTGCTGGCGCAACACGGCCTGTTCGGCTGGCGGGCAAGCGCGCGTGCAGGGCAGGTCCTCGTCCCAGGCGATGCCTGCTGCCCATAGGTGCGCCAGCGCCGCGCGGTAGGGCCGCCGCACGGCAGCGTCGCCGCCGGGCAGCGGGATGTAGCGCAGGTGGGCGACGCGCACGAACGACTGCGCGTCGGCGATCAGCACCTCGCCACCCCAGATCGCGCCGTCGCTGCCGTAGCCGGTGCCATCGAAGCTCACGCCGATCGCGCGCGCCTGCGGGGGCAGCCCGTGCTCGACCATGCAGGCCACGATGTGGGCGTGGTGGTGCTGCACGCGGACCAGCGACAAGCCGCGCTCGGCAGCCAATGCCTCGGCCCACTGCGCCGACAGATACGCCGGATGCAGGTCACACGCCACCCGTTCGGGCTGGACACGGAACAGGCGCATGAAATGATCAGCCGCGCGGGCTAACGCTTGGCGCGCCAGCCACTGCGCTACATCGCCGATGTGTTGGCTCAGCCAGGCGTGGTGTCCAGCCGCCAGGCACAGCGCAGCCTTGAGGTCTCCGCCGGCGGCCAGCACAGGTGGCACTGCTGCCGGCAGGTGCATCGGCAACGGCACGTAGCCGCGGGCGCGGCGTAGCAGCAGCGGCGCACCCTCGAACACGCGAGCCACGGAGTCGTCGCACCAGATGTGAATGTCGCGGTTGTGCAGCAGCAGGGCGTCGGCGATGGAGGCCAGCTGAGTGCGCGCCTCGTCGTTGGTCGTGCAGATCGGCTCATCGCTCACATTGCCGCTGGTCATCACCAGTGGCGGCATGTCCTCCAGCAGCAGCACGTGCAGCGGCGTGTAGGGCAGCATCACGCCGATCCAGGCGTTGCTCGGCGCGACGTCGTCTGCCAGCAGCAATTCGGGTTGGCGGCGTTTGCGCAGCAGCACGATGGGCTTCTCGCGGCTGTCGAGCAGCGCAGCCTCCGCAGCGGTGATCTCAGCGAATTGGCGAGCGGTGTCCAGCGCGTCCACCATCACCGCGAACGGCTTGGCAGGGCGGCCCTTGCGCGCGCGCAGCAATTGCACCGCTGTCTGGTTGGTGGCGTCGCAAGCCAGTTGGAAGCCGCCGATGCCCTTGATGGCGATGATCTGGCCTGCGCGCAGCGCTTCGCGAGCGGCTTGGATGGCTGCCTCGCCCTGGTGACGCCGGCCGCTATGCCGCTCCTCCAGCCAGACGTGCGGGCCACAGCGTGGGCAGGCGATGGGCTGCGCGTGGAAGCGCCGGTCGCGCGGGTCGTGGTATTCGCGCGCGCAGTCCTCGCACAGCGCGAAGCGCGCCATGGTGGTGTTCGGGCGGTCATACGGCGTAGCGGTGATGATGGTGAAGCGCGGGCCGCAGTTGGTGCAGTTGATGAAGGGGTAGCGGAAGCGGCGGTTGGTGGGGTCGCGCAGCTCGCGCAGGCAATCGGCGCAAATGCTCACATCGGGTGGAATCAGTGCAGCTGCTGTGGCTGTGGCGTCCTGGCTGGCGAGGATGTGAAAGCCGCGCTCGCCGCGTGTGGGCAGGCGCTCGCGCGCAACGTGCGCGATCACAGCCAACGGCGGGTGGCGCTCGTGCAGCAACCGCTCGAAAGCATCCAGCGCCTCAGCGTCGCCTTCGACCTCGATCACGGCGCCGTCAGCGGTGTTGCGAACGTGGCCGGCTAGGTTGAGCTGCTCGGCCAAGTTAAACACAAACGGTCGAAAGCCCACCCCTTGCACCACGCCTCGCACACGCAGACGCCGCCGCTCGATCATCCCTCGACATTGTAGGCTGTCCCCACTTTTGCGTTTTCCGGCACAATAGACATACTGGAGGAAGCGATGTCTCGCGTGCTTGTGGTTGGTGCCTCGGTGGGCGGCAGCACGGCCGCCAACGTCCTGCGCGACCTCGGCCTGGAGACAGTGCTGTTGGAGCGCGATTTGAACTACGTGAAGCCGTGCGGTGGCGCGGTGCCGCCGCTGGCCTTTCGAGAGTGGCATTTGCCGGAGTCACTGATTGACCGCAAGGTGACGGTGGCGGTGGTGTGCTCGCCGCGCCACTACAGCGAGTTCCCCGTCGCTAGCAGCCACCCCTCGCCAGAGACGGACTACATTGCTATGGTGCGCCGGGAGCGGTTCGACCGCTACATCCGCGAGCGCGCTGTCGAGAAGGGCGCTGAGCTGATCGAGGGCAAGCTGGAGCGCTTGGAGGTTGGTCCGCGTGGCGTGCGCGCCTACTATGAGGACAAGCGCCAACGCACGCACGCGATCGAGGCCGACGCTGTGATCGGCGCGGACGGCGCCTACTCCGCTGTGGCGCGCGCGCTGGGCTTGGAGCGCCTGCCAATGGCTGTGGCTTACCAAGAGCGCATTCGCTTGCCGGAGCACCTGATGGCACACTGGGAGACGCGCGCCGCGCTGTATCTGGGCGATGACGTCTCGCCGGATCTCTACGCCTGGGTGTTCCCTAAGTATGACCATGTGGCGGCCGGCATCGGCGCCGGTGCCGGCAAGACGCAACACGCGCGCCAACTGCTCCAGAACCTCAAGCACAAACTGCGCGACCAGTTGGCCGGCGGCGTCTCGGTGAAGTTCGAGGCGCATCACTTGCCGATGCACCCACGCAAGCACTTGTCTTACGACCGCGTGGCGCTGATCGGCGATGCAGCCGGGCTGGTGCAGCAAACCAGCGGCGAGGGCATTTACTGGGCGATGAAGAGCGGCGACATGGCCGCGCGCGCCATCGCCAAACACCTGGATGCCCCCACCGCCGTTCACCTGCGCCAAGCATACGACCGCCCGTGGTGGCGCGCCTATCGCCCCACCTACTGGTTTCTCGCGCTCTTGCAGCGCATCTCCTACAACAACGATTGGCAGCGCGAAGTCTTCGCCGAAATGTGCGATGACCGCGACGTGCAGCGCCTCACCTTCGACAGCTACCTCAACAAGCGCATCGAGCCGGCTCCGTGGACGGTGCAGATGAAGATCGCCGGGCATTGGCTGAGCACTGCTGTCCGCAAGTGGTTTGAGCTGCGCCACACCTCTGCCGACGTGCAGGTGCAAGGCGCGTGATTCATCATGCGCAGGCCGCGCCTGAGCCGGTATGATCAGCACCGGCAGCATCTCACTGCAAGGCAATGATCCATGGAACGCACACTGATCATCATCAAGCCTGACGGCGTGCAACGCTCGCTGGTCGGGGAAGTGATCGCGCGCTTTGAGCGCCGCGGCTTGCGCATCGCCGGCCTCAAGTTGATGCACATCTCGCGCGCGCTGGCCGAGGAGCACTACGCTGAGCACAAGGGCAAGCCGTTCTATGAGGGCACAGTCCGCTACATGACCTCCGCGCCGGTGGTGGTGATGGTGTTGGAAGGCCCCAACGCGATCCAAGCCGCGCGGCAGACGATGGGCAAAACCCACCCGCTCGAGGCCGCCCCCGGCACGATCCGCGGCGATTTCGGCCTGGACATCGCCCGCAACCTCGTGCACGGCAGCGACAAGCCCGAGACCGCCGAGCGCGAGATCGCGCTCTACTTCAAGCCTGAGGAGCTGGTCTCTTACCAGCGCGTCACAGATGCCTGGTTGAGCGAGTGAAAGCAAGGACGCGCTTCGCACCCTCGCCGACCGGCGAGCTGCACATCGGCGGCGTGCGCACTGCCATCTTTGCTTGGCTGCTGGCCAAGCACACCGGCGGCGAGTTCTTCATCCGCATCGAGGACACCGACCAAGATCGCTACGTCCCCGGCTCAACCCGCCGCATCCTGGAATCCTTCCAGTGGCTGGGGATCGAGCTGGATGGCGGGCCGGACCACGCCTCGCTGGCGCGCATGAAGACCAACGAGGATTTCCCCGGCGCGCTGGCGGACGGCGAGTATCGCGGCGTGCCGGGGCCGTTTGTCCAGTCGCAGCGCCTGCACCTCTACCGACAGTGGGCAGAATGGCTGCTTGAGCATGGCTATGCCTATCGTGCCAACGAGACGCCGGAGGAGCTGGCCCGCATGCGCCAAGAGGCCCAAGCGCGCGGCCAGACGTTCATCTTCCGCGAGCACATGCGCCTCCGCCACGACGTGCGCCCCGACGAGCCGCACGTGATCCGGATGCGCGTGTTGCCGCCCAACGGCCAAACTGTGTTACACGACGCCATCCGCGGCAGCATCACCTTTGACCACAGTGCCATCGATGACCAAGTGCTGCTCAAAATGGATGGCTTCCCCACCTATCACCTGGCCGTGGTGGTGGACGACCACCTGCAAGGTGTGACGCACGTACTGCGCGGCGACGACTGGCTGCCCAGCGCGCCCAAGCACGTGCTGCTCTATCAGTACTTCGGTTGGCCGCAGCCAGTTTGGGCGCACGTCCCCAACGTGCTCGGCACGGATGGCAAAAAGCTGAGCAAGCGCCACGGCGCGCAGAGCGTGTTCGAGTTCCGCGACCAGGGGTACATCCCAGAGGCGCTGATCAACTTCCTCGCGCTGCTTGGCTGGGCGCTGGGCGGCGGCGAGGAGCAGAACGTGTTCACCCGCGACGAGCTGATCGCGCGCTTCTCGTTGGAGGGTGTGGGCAGCTCGCCCGCTATCTTCGACTACGCCAAACTGGACTGGCTGAACGGCGTGCACATCCGCATGTTGCGCGACGACGACTTGGCGCAGCGGTTGGTGCCATTCCTGCAACGCGCTGATATTCCCATCGAACCAGCACGCGATGTGGCTAAGCTCACGCGCATTGCCCCGCTCATCAAAGAGCGCATCAAGAAGCTCACCGACGCTGCGCCGCTGGTGGATTTTTTCTTCGTGGACATCCCCATCCCGCCGGCAGAGGCGCTCGCCGGCAAGCTCGACCGCGCCGACGCCCTGCGCGCTTTGCAGGCGACGCTTGCCTGCTTGCGCGCTGTCGAGCCGTTCGAGGAGCCGCCTATCGAGCAGGCCATGCGCGCGCTGTGCGATGCGATCGGCATGAAACCCTCCCAGCTCTTCTCCGTGGTGCGCGTGGCCGTGACCGGCAAGACTGTCGCGCCACCGCTGTTCGGCACGATCGCGGTGCTTGGGCGCGAGACGACCCTGCAGCGCCTGGCGCGTGCTGAGGCGCAGTTGCGCTGAGCGCCCACTCACTTCAAAACAGCCAGCGCCGGGCACATGAGGAAGGGTTGTCGAGCAGCCCGCCACTCCCTCGCGCTTATACAATGCTGCAAACGGCATGTCTCATAGGCGCGTGAGGTCGTTGTCGCTGCGCTGGTTGCTGAGCACGGCGCTGCTAACCCTTGGTTTGTCCTCTCCGCCCGTGCGAGCGGTAGATGACCTGGCGACCGACCAGCCGCCTATCCAGCGCCTCATCATCAAGTTCCGCGACCCGCCAGCGTCCCGCGCGCAGCAGCAGGACGTTGCGCCGGGCGGAGTGTGGAACTCGGAGGCGCTCTCCCTTGTCTCCCGCGCAGCAGGCGAGTTGCTCACCGACCTGCGCGTGATGGGTGGCGGTGCACACGTTGTGCAACTGCGCTCCCCGCGCTCGATCACTGAAGCGCGACGCATCGCAGCCCGTATCCAGGCTTTGCCTCAGGTGGAATATGCCGAGCCGGACCTCTGGCTGCAACCGCTGTCTGTGATACCCAACGATCCGCTGTTCAGCTCACAGTGGCACTACGTGCTCACGCCCACCCTCAACTACGGCATTAACCTGCCGCCCGCTTGGGCGCTGATCACCGGCTCGGCCTCCGTAGTGGTGGCGGTGATTGATACTGGCGTGCTCTTCACCCACCCAGACCTCAGCGGCAAGCTGCTGCCGGGCTATGACTTCGTCAGCGACATCCCCACAGCTAACGATGGCGATGGCCGCGACAGCGACGCCGCCGACCCCGGCGACTGGACTGGCACAGGCAGCGGCAGCGGCTGCCCTCCGAACAATTGCCCCAGCTCCTGGCACGGCACGCACGTGGCCGGCACGATCAGCGCAGCGACCAACAATGGCCTGGGCGTAGCCGGCGTGGGCTGGGGGACGCCGATCCTGCCGGTGCGCGTGCTCGGCAGCGGCGGCGGTATGCTCAGCGATGTGGCTGACGGCATCCGCTGGGCGGCTGGACTGAGCGTGCCCGGCGTGCCGGACAACCCCAACCCCGCTAAGGTGCTGAACTTGAGCTTGGGAGGCCCTTCGCCCACTTGTCCTGCCAGCCTGCAAAACGCGATCGACGCGGCCCACGCGCAGGGTGCGCTGATCGTCGCCGCAGCAGGCAACAATCCCTCTACCCCGGCTGATTCGCTCACACCAGCTAACTGCGCCAACACGCTCACTGTCGCGGCGACCAACAAAGTGGGCAACCGCACTCGGTATAGCAGCGTGGGCAGTGCGGTGGAGGTCGCAGCCCCCGGCGGCGACATTAGCGGCCAAGTCCTCTCTACAGGCAACAGCGGCACCACCATCCCGGCTGCCCACTCCTACATCTACAAAGTCGGCACCAGCATGGCTGCTCCTCATGTGGCGGGCGTGGCGGCGTTGGTGTGGAGCGCTAACCCCACGCTCACCCCCGCGCAAGTGACGTTCATTTTGACCAGCACGGCCACACCGTTCCCGTTCGGCAGCTCGTGTGCAGTGGGCTGTGGCAGCGGCATCGTCAACGCCTACCACGCAGTGAGTGCAGTGCTGCTGCCTCAGCCCTTCAGCAAGCTCTCGCCGCCGAACGGCAGTGGTCAGCAGCCGCTCAGCGGCACGCTCAGTTGGAGGGCCTCCATTGGCGCTACGTCCTACGCGCTGTGTGGCCCTACCGCCAATGTGGCCGATTGTGCGAACGCTGCGAACTACATCAGCGTGGGCAACGTCACCAGCATCACCTACACGGGCCTGCTCAGCGGTACGCCATACTTCTGGCAAGTGCGCGCAGTGAACCCCAACGGCGTTATCTATGCTGATGGAGGCATTGGCGCGCAAGGCACGTTCACAACTATGCTGCCGCCCGTTGCGTTCCTGCCGATAGTGTTGCGCGAGCTGCCGTAGCTGCGCCGACATCACCGCCATCTATGGCTGCTCCGTTGCAAGCGCGACTGCGCAACTGGCTGGAGGCCCACGCGGCGGATCTGATCGCAGTGCTGGCCGAGCTAGTGCGCATCCCCAGCGTGGTGGGTGCGGAAGGCCCCGCCCAAGCCTTCATGGCCGAGCAGTATCGCGCTTGTGGCCTCGAGGTGGATGTATTCGAGGCTGATCGCGCGGTGCTGCGGACGTTGCCGGCCTTTGTGGACTCTGGCTTTGACTTTGCCGGCCGTCCCAACGTGGTCGCCGTGTGGCGTGGCACTGGCGGTGGCCGCTCGCTCATCCTCAACGGCCACAGCGATGTGGTATCGCCCGAGCCGCTCAGCGGTTGGCGTCACCCGCCGTTCGAGGCGGTGATCGTCCCTGGCGGGTGTTACGGGCGTCTGTATGGCCGAGGCGCGCAGGACATGAAAGCAGGGCTGATCGCCAACCTGTTCGCGCTGCGCGCCTTGCAGGCGTGCGGTGTGCGGCTTAAAGGCGACCTCATCCTGCAGAGTGTGATCGAAGAGGAGGCCGGCGGTGGCGGCGGCACGTTGGCTTGCTTCGCGCGTGGCTACCGCGCCGATGGCTTCATCGCCAGTGAGCCCCACTGGCATGACATCTGCATCGCCCATGTTGGGGTGCTGTATGCCCGCATTGTGGTGGAGGGCAAAAGCGCCCATGCTGGCCGCGCCCACCAGGGCGTGAACGCCGCGCTGGAGGCGCTGCCCATCTTGGCCATGCTGCGCGATTGGGACCGCGAGCGCGCCGATGCGCTGCATGTGGATGTGCTGGAGCGGCTCGACCCAACGGCGCGCCGCTCATGCCATCTCAACGTCGGCGTGGTGCGGGCCGGCGATTGGCCCTCCACCGTGCCCGGCCGAGCCGAGATCGAGCTGCGCCTGTCGTTTGTGCCCGGCGAGACCGAGGCGCAAGTGAAGGCAGAGCTGGAGGCGCGCTTGGCTGCGGTGGCCCAACGCAGCCCCTGGCTGCGCGAGCACCCACCCCGCGTCGAGTACTTTGGCTGGCATACCGAGCCATGGCTTCAGGATGAGCGTCATCCCTTCGTGCAGGAGTTCCACGACACGCTCCTGGCGCTGGGTGTGGTGCAGCCGCCGCCGATCTTGGCCGGCGTCACTGCCGGCTTGGACACGCGCTTCGCCGGCCTGTTTGGCGTGCCTGCGCTGGCTTGGGGGCCGCGTGGCGCTGGGTTGCATGGATGCGACGAGCACGTGGAGCTGGACTCGGTGCTCGATGCGGCGTTAGCCCTCGCCGTGTTCGCCGCGCGCTGGTGTGGCCTAGCCGAGGCTGCTTAGTCCTCCAGGTTCAGCCAGCGTACTTCCTGCGGCGTAAGTGACACGCGCAGGGCGGGCAGTGTTGTGCGCAGCTCTGCCAGCGTGCGCGGTCCGATGAGGGCGAAGGTGGGGAAAGGCTGATGCAACACGTAGGCCAGCGCGATGTTGATCGCGCGCACGCCGCGCGCTTGGGCTAGCTCGCGGGCGCGGCGCAGCCGCTCGAAGTTGTCCTCGCTGAACCAGCAGCGGACGCGCTCGGGGTCAGCGGTGAACTCCGGCGCGGTGTCCTCCAAGAAGAAGCCGCGCGCTTGGCTCGACCAAGCGAGCAGGGTGATGCGCGTGCGTTCGAGCCAGGCGCGAAATTCCGGCGCGCCCGCGCTCAAGCACCCCACCCAGGGTGGCTGCACCATGCGCGCCAGGCTGAAGTTGTTGCTGATCACCCGCATCGGCTCTAAGCCATGCTGTGCGGCGTAGGTGTTGGCCGCATCCACCCGCTCCATACTCCAGTTCGAGCCGCCAAACACCTTGATGCGCCCGGCCCGCCAGTGCAGGTTGAGCACGTCCATAAATTCGCCGACCGGCACGGCGGGGTTGTCCCGATGCAGGCAATAGATGTCCACGTAGTCGGTTTGCAGCCGCTCCAAGCTGATGCGGAGTTGGCGGTCGAGGTCCTCTGGGGTGCAAAACGGCGTGTGCGCCCCTTTGTCCACGATCACCACCTCCTCGCGGATGCCGCGATTGCGGATCCACTGCCCCAACAGCACTTCGGACTGGCCGCCGAGGTAGACGAAGGCTGTGTCAAAGGTGTTGCCGCCGCGCTCGAAGAACGCGTCGAACATCACCGACGCCCAAGCGATGGACTCCTGGTTATCCACGCCCATCACCAGGCGGGAGACAGGCTTGGCCAGGCCTGGGATGTGGCCGTGGGGGATCGGCGCGTCGGCGCGTCGGCGCAGCGGGCGTGTGGCGACGGTGAGCTTCATCTCCGGCGCGTCGGCTTGCTCCTGGGCGTAGGTGAGGCCAATGCGCTGCCGCCAACGGTCAAGCGTCCGCATGTTGCCGAGCGTGTCATCCCAGCTCATGGCGGGGAAGGGCGCTTGCCGGCGCGCGATGTGTTCAGCCACCGTGTCCGCCTCCAGCGCGTAAAGCCAGTTGTCAGTGTGCACAGGGATGATGCGGCGGGGCTCGCCGTAGCGCTCCAGCACAATGTCCACCGTGCCGCCATGCGGCGCCGGCACCCAGGGGTTGGTGAGCAACACGCTGCCCTCCGTGCCGAAGATGTGCACCACGCTGCGCTGGCGCAGCGCCACGCCGCAGGCCACCTGCGCCAAGATGCCGCCCTCGAAGCGCAGCACGCCAAGGGCGTATTCGTCCACGCCGGTGATCGGGTGCAGCTTGCCGACGCCACTCACCTCGATGGGGTCGGCGAAGCCTTCAGGCCGCTGTAGTGCTACGCCTGCGATCAGCCGCGCCATGCTGACGGGGTAGCAGCCCACGTCAAGGATGCCGCCGCCACCCAGCGCATTGGAGAAGAGCCGATGGCTTGCTTGGAACGGCGCATGGAAGCTGAACGTAGCATGGATCACGCCCACTGCACCAATAGAGCCGCTCTGTAGCAGCTCAATCAGCTTGCGGATTTGCGGATGGCAGCGATACATGAACGCCTCCATCAGGAACACATCGTGCTCCTGTGCGGCCTCTATCACTGCCATTGCCTGGGGATAGTTCAGCGTCAGCGGCTTTTCGCAGAGAATGTGCTTGCCGGCTTCGGCCGCTCGGATCGCCCACGTTGCGTGGAGCGGGTGCGGTGTGGCGATGTACACGACGTCCACGTCGGGGTCGGCCAGCAGCGCGTCGTAGCTGCCATAGTGGTGGGGGATGCCGAAGGCGCGGCCAAACTGCTCAGCTTGTTCCTGCGAGCGGCTGGCGACGGCCATCAGTATCCCGCGCTGGCTGTGTTGCACGCCCTGCGCGAAGGCGCGCGCGATCGCGCCGGTGCCGATCAGCCCCCAGCGCAGCAGGGAGGGTCGAAGCGGTTGGGAGTGGGCCATGGGGTGCGGGGCGGTTTAGAGCAGCTCCTGCTTGACCACGCCGATGAACGGCAGGTTACGGAAGTACTCGTCCAAATCCAAGCCGTAGCCGAAGACAAACACGTCTGGTATCTCGAAGCCGCGATAGGTGATGGGCACATACACCTCGCGGCGGCTGGGTTTGTCGAGCAGCACGCACACCTTCAGGCTAGCCGGGTCGCGGGTCTGCAGCATCCGTAGCACGTGGTCCACCGTGTGACCACTGTCCACAATGTCCTCCACCAGCAGCACGTGGCGAGCGCGGATGTCAGTGTTTAAGTCCAGCGTGATGCGCGGTTGGCCGCGCGTGACGCGGGCGCCAACGCCATAGGACGAGACGGCCATGAAGTCCAGATGGTGGGGGATGGTCAGGCTGCGCGAGAGGTCGGTCATAAACATCACACCGCCCCGGAGCAGGCAGATCAAGAGTGGCGTCTTGTCGGCGTAGTCGGCGCTGATCTGTGCGCCTAATGCAGCCACACGCGCGCGCAGCGTGTCCTCGTCAATTAGCACGCGCTCCAAAAAGTGCGCGTAGCCAAGCCGAGCGGTGGATTCGTCTACCATAGCCTCAGCTTACTCCACGCTGGCGATGTAAGGCAAGTTGCGATAGCGCTCATCAGCATCAATGCCGTATCCGCACACGAACACGTCGGGGATTTCAAAGCCAAGGTAGTCAATGGGCACGTGCACCTCGCGGCGGGTGGGCTTGTTGAGCAGGGCGCACACCTTCAAGCTGGCCGGCTCGCGTGTGCGCAGCAGTTGTAGCAGGTGGTCGAATGTGTAGCCGCTATCCACGATGTCCTCCACCAGCAGCACGTGGCGATCGGCGATGTCTTCGCGCAGGTCGAGCAGGATGCGCGGCGAGCGATTGGACGCCCGCGCGCCCACCTCATACGAGGCGACGGCGATGAAGTCCAGTGTGCAGGGGATGGTGAGCGTCCGGATCAGGTCGGCAAGGAAGACAAAGCCGCCGCGCAAAATGCCGACGATGAGCGGGTCTTTGTCGGCGTAGTCAGCGCTGATCTGCGCGCCCAGCTCAGCCACGCGCTGCTTGATCTGTGTTTCGGTAAACAGTATGCGCGGGGGCGGCTTTAAGGCTGCCATCGTGGCTTGCCAGGCACTTCGTGATGCTGGCGGGAGCGCGCCTCGTAGCTCTCCGTTGCGCCGATCAAGATGACGGGGTCATCGTAGGCGGCTGGCTGGCCGTTGATGATGCGCTGGGTGCGGGTGGCGGGCTTGCCGCTGCGCACGCAAATGGCGGAGAGCTTATCCACGCGCTCGGCGATGCACAGCAGCACCGGCATCGGGCCAAACGGCTCGCCGCGGAAGTCTAAGTCGAGGCCGGCGCAGATCACGCGCTTGCCGGCGTCGGCGAGGTAGTTGGCCACGCGCGGCAGGTCGTCGTCGAAGAACTGCGCCTCGTCAATGGCGACCACCGTAGTGTCTGGCTTGACGTAGTGCAGGATCTCGCGTGCGCTGCGCACTGGCTGGGCCTCCACGCCCAGCCCGTTGTGGCTCTTGACCTCGGTGATGCTGTAGCGTGTGTCCAACGCCGGCTTGAACACTTGCACCTTTTGGCGGGCGATGATCGCTCGGCGGACGCGCCGGATCAACTCCTCAGTCTTGCCGCTGAACATGCATCCGCAAATGACCTCGATGCTGCCTTCGCTGCTGATCGTCTCCATAGTCATGTTGAAAACGTCAGCCCGACGCAACAACACTGCGGCGGGCTGAGGGCAGAAGCAAGTGAATGCGACCTGTTGTCACGTCTCAGCTTGTTGGGTCTCGGCTGGGGCTTCCTCGTCTACAATCTCGGCGATCTGGCGCTTGGCGCGGCGGCGGCGGGCTTTCTCCGCCTTGTCAACCAGGTTATCGGCCTTGCGGCTCAGACGCTTCTGGAAGCGGTCCACCTGCCCCTCCGTGTCAATAATGCGCTGCTCGCCAGTGTAGAACGGATGGTTGCCTGACCACACGTCCACGTGCAGCTCCGGCTTGGTGGAGCCGACCGTCCCGACCAACACGCCGCCGACGTACACTTTGGCTTCCGGGTAGTAGGGGGGATGAATGCCTTGCTTCATGCTTGCGCCTCCTGCTGTGTTGCGGCGATCAGCGCCGTAATGTCTACTGGCTGGACGCTCACGCGCCGGCGGCCGCCCGGCAGTGGCTCGAACACCACGTAGCCGTCCGTCTTGGCGAATAGCGTGTAGTCCTTACCCATACCGACGTTCGCGCCGGGCTTGAAGTGTGTGCCGCGCTGACGCACCAAAATATTGCCGGCCAGCACCAGTTGGCCGCCATAGCGCTTCACGCCCAGTCGCTTCGAGATGCTGTCGCGACCGTTGACAGATGAACTGCCGCCTTTCTTGTGTGCCATGAGCTAAGCCTCCTGTTGCGCGTTCTCTTGCGTTTGAGCTTCCTCCTGAGGTGGCGCTGCTTGAGCGCTTGCTCCCTCAGGCGCTACTTTGAGGTGGGTGTATTGCTGGCGGTGGCCCTGCTTGCGGCGGTAGCGCTTCTTGGGGTGATACTTGAACACCACCAGCTTCTCGCCCTTCACGTTGCCCACCACAGTCGCGCTGAGGGTGCGACCCTCAACGTATGGCCGGCCCACTACGACGCCGGACGCATCCGACACCAGCAGCGTCGGCAGCGTGAGCGTGCTGCCTGGCTGTGCCTCCAGCTTCTCCACGTAAAGGTCATCACCTGGCGAGACGCGATACTGTCGCCCGCCGATCTCGACGATGGCATACATAGCTGATCCCTGTGTGTGCAACCTGCCGGCTGCGCGCAAGCGCCCGGCTCGATAGCGCGCTGATTATACCCCGCCCTTCATCAATTTGTCCTCTCAAGGCGTGCAATGCAGCTAGCAGCCGTGCTACAATATAGGGCGCGTGGTGCCTATAGCTCAATGGCAGAGCGCCTGACTGTGGCTCAGGAGGTTGAGGGTTCGAGACCGTCTAGGCACCCACGAGCGCCTCGGCGCAACGTGCGCCGAGGCGCGTTTTGCTTAAAACACGATCACTTGCGTGGCTGTTTCGGAGCGGTCGCGAATCTCGATGGTGTTGTAATCCATGCTTGGCAGCGTCCAGCGCCAAATCCAGCGCGCCACATCGGCAGGGGTGTTCACGCACCCGTGGCTGCGCTGCCGGCCGAAGTCGTTGTGCCAGTAAGCCCCGTGGATCGCCACAGCGCTGGTAGTGAAGTAGCTGGGGAAGGGCACGCCCGGCAAATCGTAGGAGTTGCGCCCTTCGCCTCCGATCATGCGCGAGGAGAAGCGCTTTCGGATGATGCGGAAGCGCCCTTTAGGCGTCTGAAAGGGGCCGAAGCCGGTGGAGGTGCGCGAGGCGAGAACGGGTTGATCCCCCTCGTAGGCAGTCAGCACTTGGCGCCGAAGGTCGATTTCGATGCGCTTTTGCTGAGGCGACAGATGGGAGCTGAGTGGCGTTAGTTCTTCGGGGGGAATGTGCCGAATGTGTGCCGCCGGCACGTAGGGCCCGCCCGACCACACCACGCCGTCGCGCAAGCGATACCACCACTCCCCATCGCTGCCGACCACAGCGTCCACCACACGATACACGCTGGTGTAATACAAGCGTTTGAAAGCAGCCGCCTGTGGGTTTGGAGCTGTGCGCGCGACCGTCAGCGGCACGGAGACCTCTCCCCAAAACCCCTGTTTTGCCAGCAGCGGCTCCGGCCGGTTGAACACCTCCTGGACGGGTTGTACCCACGAGGAGTACACCCAACCGTCCTCCAGGCGATACCAGATGGCGTTGTGCCTCATCACCGCCTCGCCGATAGCTTGCTCTCGCAGCCGCAGCACCGTGTCGTAAGGGACGCGGCGGACGATGGGCGCACTACGGCGGGGCGCCGCGCGCACGTCCAGGGCGTACGTCGTCACCCGTCCGAAGGGCGCCGGAGGAGCATCTGGGACCGACTGTGTCACACTCGACTCTCTGCGTGGTAGGAGTTCCGGATCGGCAATCACAAATCCCAAAGGGCTGCTTGCCAGGGCAGCAGCAATTGCCCCCGTGCCTTTTAGAAAAGCGCGCCGTGATAACAGTGCTGTTGCGCTCATGACTTCGCTACATCTTACATGATATTGATGGCCCGCTGCGTTGAAGGAAGCCATGGCTTCCCGCTAGGCCTCCATTCGGTAGGCGTCCAGTGATGTCCAGTAGCGCTCGCCGCCAACGCGCGCGACATAAGCGCGCACCTGCTCGCTCATGCGGTCGGCCTTGCCAAACAGCGCCGGCAATTGTGAGCTGTAGCAAGCGATAGCGCGGATGCGCTGATCCAACTCGGCTTCGCGCAAGGGCTGCGGGATTGCCACTAGCCCTGCTGCACAGGGCTGCGCAGCCACGTCGCTGAAGGCGATAGCGTATGGGAAGTCTTCGTAGTAAACCAGCGTGGTGTCCTCGTCCACGGTCGCTTCTACGGCGCTCCGTGCCAGCACGTGGTCCACGTGTCCACCTAGGGAGAGTGGGCAGTACACTACGCGCGCCGTGCGCAGCAATGGGCGCAACGCTGCCTTGATGCGCGGCAGATGCTCGGCCCAGTCGTATGGGTGCACCTGGCCGCTAAGCAGGGCGGCGGTGGTGGTGTAGAGCGAGTGGCCGGCAGCGTCGCAGCGGTAAATTGCATCCTCTAGGCCGCAGTGCACATGCTCGGCGCCGATCAGGGCACAGGCTGCTACATCCTCTTGGCGACGAGCAGGATAGGGCTGGTCGCCCAGCCCCCATTCGGCGTGGATGGCGCGCGCCAGGGGGGATAGCGCTTGCAACGGCGCGTCGGCAGTGCATAGCGTGATGATGCGCGGGTGCGCGCCGCGCTCCGCCAACCGCGCGATCAAACCGCCACAGGAGAGGATCGCATCGTCCAAGTGAGGGGAGATGAAGACGTTCACGGGCGGATCACCACCAGCGTGCCCAGCGGAGCCCAAGTGTATAGCGCCTGGGCGTCGTCGTGGTTGAGGACGATGCAGCCAAACGAGGCAGGACGCCCGACGCGCCAGCTCACCCGCTGGCCGTTGCGCAGCAGCGGCATGGCGTGGAAGCCGTTTTCTAGGCTGCCGGCGTCGTAAATGCCCATCCAGAACGGCATGCGCAAGTCCCATGTGCTGGCGTAGGCCTCTGGCATTTTGGTCTTGATGCGAAACACGCCGGGCTTGGTCGCACGGTTGGGAAACTCTGGTGTGGACAGACCGGTGCTCACCAAGAACTGAAAGACCAGTTGCACGCCATCGTAGGC
Source organism: uncultured Anaerolineae bacterium (assembly GCA_938028725.1). Lineage (GTDB taxonomy): Bacteria > Chloroflexota > Anaerolineae > J036 > Brachytrichaceae > CALIMH01. The sequence continues at coordinate 80,014 of CALIMH010000012.1, forward strand.
CCAAAGGCGCTGCTGGCTGAGGCTGACGTAGATCACCTTGCCGTGATGCGGCTGAGGGTCAATGCGCCTCAGCAACCATGGCGAGATTGCCCCTGGTGTGGTGGGAATGGTGAGCACAGTGCCGGGAAGCACGCGCGAGCTGTTGACTAATCCGTTCGCTTTCAGGATGGCTTGTCGCGTGACGCCAAAGCGGGCAGCGATCATGTCCAGTGTGTCGCCGCGCTGAAAGGCGTAGAGTGTGCCGCCGCCGGGCGGCTCAGCTTCAGCGTGGGCAGTCTGGCCGCTCACCGGGTGAAAAGCGGCCACCAGTGTAATGGCAAGAACGCAGACGAAGCGGGTCATCGCTCGAGCGCTCGCGCGGCTTAAACCCACTGCAATACTACTGCGTCGCGGGCTGCCAGTTGAATGTGGACGATGCTTTGTGCTTGTTCGAGTTGCAGCGGCTTCCCGAAAACGGGGCGCAGTTGCTTGCTTGACTGCACCACGCTTGATAGCGGGATTGCGAACGTATTGCTCTGGAAAGCAACGTTGAAGACCACCAGCATCTGCTCGCCCTCGTGCTCCCGCAAGTAGGCGATAGCCTTGTCGGCGGCGAAGACGATCCGGAATGTGCCATCACGGAGCGCGCGATGAGCGTGGCGCAGCGCAATGGCGCGGCGTGTCCAGTCGAATATCTCCAAGTTCCAGGTGCTGCGGTCCCAGATCACGGCGCGCCGACAGTCAGGGTCTTTGCTGCCGGCCATGCCCATCTCATCGCCGTAGTAGATGCAGGGCGTGCCGGGGTAGGTCAGCAAACACAACATCGCCAGTTTGACGGCGCTGGCATCGCCGCGAGCCAGTGAGATCAGGCGGGCCGTGTCGTGACTGCCCAGCAGGTTGAATTGCACTTTGTTGACGGCGTCGCTGTAGAGGCTGAGCAAGCGGTTCAGCTCACGCGCAAATTGTGTGCCGTCGAGCGTGGGGATGGGCGCATAACCGACGTGTTGTGTCAACTGCACGTCCAGCGCGTCGCCGATGAAGAAGCCGATGCAGGCGCGGGCGAAAAGGTAGTTCATCACAGCGTCGAATTGGTCACCCTGCAACCAACGCTGAGCCTCATGCCAAATCTCGCCGACCAGGTAGGCCTGGGGATTGACCGCGCGCACACGACGGCGGAACTCCTGCCAGAAGGCGTCGTCGTCAATTTCCGCTGGCACGTCCAACCGCCAACCGTCCACACCGAAGCGAGTCCAGTGCTGTGCCACTTGGTAGATGAATTCCCGCACCGCTGGGTTCTTGGTGTTCAGCTTGGGCAGGGCAGGTATGCCCCACCAACAGTCGTATTGCGCTCGGCCCTCGTAAGCATGGAGCGGAAAACCGTGGATGTAAAACCAGTCTAGATAGGGGGAGGCAGCGCCGTTTTCCAGCGCGTGACTGAATTGGTAAAAGCCGCGGCTGGTGTGGTTGAAGACGCCGTCAATGATGATGCGCATGCCGCGCGCGTGGGCCTCGTCCAAAAGCGTGCGAAACGCCGGCGTGCCGCCGAGGATTGGATCCACTTGGAAGTAGTCGTGGGTGTGGTAGCGGTGGTTGGCAGTGGATTGGAAGATCGGGGTGAGATAGATCGCGTTCACCCCAAGCTCTTGCAGGTAATCCAGCTTCTCCACGATGCCGATCAAGTCGCCGCCTTTGAAGCCGTAAAGCGTGGGCTTGTCTTCCCAGCGTTCCAGGTTGGTGGGCTTGGCTACACGGTCGCTTTTGGCGAAGCGGTCTGGAAAGATTTCGTAGAACACTGCGTGACGCACCCATTCGGGGGCGCCGTGCGCAGTGCCATCCAAGACAATCGGTTGAGAATCGGTGGAAGTGACCAGAGGGGTGTTCATGGCGAGAAGCTCAGGGTGGGCAAGCTGCCCATCGTGAATGGGAGGAAGAGGGCTGCCGTGCAGGCGGCGCCGAACAGCGAGGAGAGAAAGTTCACCCAGTCGTTGTTGAGCCAGCGCCAGCCGCGCAGGTGGTGATTCGGCGTGCCATCGCGTTCGTAGGCGCGCTCGGTCTCTTTACGTCGGCGCTCGCTGTAGTAGATCGCCTGGACGGTGGCGCCCAGCAGGCTATCAAACAAGCTGCCGAACAGTCCGCCGAGCATTGCAGCGCCGGCTAGCGGCAGCCACTGCGGCGACGGCAGCAAGTCGTTGAACACAACTTGAAAGGCCATGCTGCACAACGCGATGAAGGTGGAGCCTCCGAGCGCGGCGCTTGTGCCGAGGAGTGTGATGCCGCCGCTGGTGCCAGCCGGGACGATCCGGCTGGGGCGCGTAATCAGCCGAGGGGGCGATTGGCTCAACACCCCTAGCTCGGTGGCCCAAGTGTCCGCGTTGACGGTGCACAGCGCGCCGACGGCGCACGCATAACCCAGCATCCCCCACTCCACCGCCTGCGCGGTCAGCACCCAACCCAGCAGCGAGAAGCAGGCTGCAGCGCCACCGTTGGCTAGCGCTTGGCCCAGGTCGCGCCGGCCGCCCTTCTCAAACATCTCGGCAGCGCGCTGCTTGCGAAGGTCGCGCTCCTTGTAGTGGCTGAGCCATGAGGAAGACACAAAGAAGGCAAGCAGCAGCGAGCCCATCGCCCATCCGCCAAAGCCGAAAATTGCAGTGCCGGTCAGGATGGCCCCGCCGATCCCGCTCCTACTGAGCGCTCCGCGCCGATAGGCCAGCACGCCGATTGCAGCGCTGAGCGCAAACCCGGTCAACAGGCGCGCCACAGGCAGCGATCCCATCCAAGCCCAGAATGGGTTCATGAAGCGGTTGTCATTGTAAGCCCGTTTGCTGCTGTTCACTCACCTGTCGCCGGCGGGTGCGCGCCTCGGCCTGTTCTCGGCGCCACCGGGCGATGGCAGCGTGGTTGCCGCTGAGCAGCACGTCCGGCACACGCCAGCCGCGGAAGTCGGCTGGGCGCGTGTAGTGAGGATATTCCAGTAAACCGCTGGCGTGAGATTCCTCTGCTGTCACCTCCGGAGGCAACACACCCGGCACCAAGCGCGCCACAGCGTCCACGATCACCATCGCCGGCAGCTCGCCGCCGGTGAGGACGTAGTCGCCGATGCTGAGCGCGTCCGTGCAGAGGTGCTCGCGGACGCGCTCATCCACCCCTTCGTAGTGGCCGCAGATCAGCGCGATGCGGGGGTGTTGTGCTAGCGACTTGGCAATGGCGTGGTTGAATGTGCGGCCGCTCGGCGACATCAGGATGATCGGCACGTCTGGCGGCGGTGGTGTCCCAAGCACGGATTCCACCGCCCGAAAGATCGGCTCCGGCTTCATCACCATGCCGCTGCCGCCGCCGAAGGGGTAATCGTCGGTCGTGCGGTGCTTATCGGTGGCGTAGTCCCGAATGTTGTGGGTGTGAATCTCGATCAGGCCAGCGTCTATGGCGCGGCGGATGATGCTTTCAGCAAACGGGCTGACGAACATGCCCGGGAAGAGAGTGAAAATGTCGAACCGCATTGGGCATTCAGCATTGTCAGACGCACAGCATGGGATTGACGCAGCAGCGCGTCGAGCGGATGCGCGAGGCGGAACGCTGCGGCGCCCACACGCCCGGCTCGCGGCCGATCCTCATTGTTGCGGTCGCTTAGCCTTCGCAGCGCGCGCATTTGCTTCACGCTCCTGGCGCTCCAGCCGCTGCAGATAGTCCAGCGGGTGGCTGATCGCGGCCGGGATGATGCGCACCTCAACGCCCGGCGCCACCTCGATGCGCGCCATGTCCTCCTCGATGTTCAGGTAGGTCAACTTGCCGATCACGCCGCCTACGGTCACAATCTGCTCGCCAACCTTGAGCTCGGAGAGGATGCGCTCCTGGGTTTTGCGGGCGCGGTTGCGCGGCACTTCCACCGTGACCCACACCAGGATGAACACAGCGGAGATGGCGATCAGCAGGACAACGACTGCCAATGTTAAATCCATGCGCGGGATTATAGCCAGCCCTACTCGCCGGATGACTCAGGAGGGGATGAGCGTCCCAGGTGAGTGCGCGCCCACTCTAGCGCTTCTGCGCGCGTGTGGATTGCGTCGCACAGTTGGGCTTCGCGCACTTGCTCCAACAGCGCGCCGAGCGCCGGGCCGGGGGCCATACCCATCTGCAGCAGGTCATGGCCGTCAATCAATGGCGGTGGGAGCACGTCGGGGGCGAAGCGCGTGTAGTAAGTCTGAATCAGGCGTGAAGCCAACGCTTGTGAGCGGGCACAGTCGGACTGGGTGGTTTGGCTGCCGCGTTTGCCCCAGCAATCTGCCACAGCGAACAGTGCCAGCGCCGGCAGCACGTCCCCCACATCGCGGAACAGCCGATACAGCTCACGCAGGGTGACGGTTGCGGCGTGCTGAGCCAGGCGGTTTGGGCGAGCGTGATGCGCCACGAACGTCTGCGCCCATGCAACCTCCGCCCTGCTGAGCCGCAGGGCGCGAGCACGGCGGGCGGTGAGTTGTGCGCTGCGCTGCTCATGGTTGGCGAAAGCAAAGGCCTGGCCGCGTTCGGCAGCCAAAATGGGCTTGGCGCAATCGTGGAGCAGAGCGGCGAAGCGCATCAGTGCGCGCTGGGTGCGGCGGTCGGGCAGAGGAGAGTGCAGCATGGCGCGCAGCGCTGACCCATGGTCGAGCCAATCCGGCGGCGACTCGCGCTCGATGGCTTGAATCAGCGTGTCCAGATGAGCGAGCACGTGCCATGTGTGTTCGAGCACATTGAAGCGGTGAGGTTCTGGCTGGGGGTGTGCGCGCATAGGCTCAACCTCCGGCAGCACAGCAGCGAGCAAGCCAAGCGCATCGGCCTCGCGTAGCGCGGCGCTTGCGCGTGGCAGGTCGAGGATGGCAAACAGCTCGTCGCGCTGCCGTTCGGTGCTGGAGAGGTGGAGCTGGTCACGGGCTTGGGGCAGGGCTTGGAGCAGGGCTGGGTCCATGTGCAGCTCAAGCTGATGTGCCAAGCGCACAGCGCGCAACGCGCGCACCGGGTCGTCGTAGATCGCCGATGGAGCGGCCAGGCGCAGCACGCGTTCGGCGAGATCGGATACACCGCCCAGCGGGTCAAGCCATTGCGCTGTGTCAAGGGCGATGCCAATGGCGTTGATGGGAAAGTCGCGCGCGCGCAGGTCGTCCGTCCAGGTGGGACCTCGCCGCAGCGCGAAGTCGAGGGTGACAAGGGGGCCTTGGCTGCGGGTGAGCACGCGCGCAGTGCCGCGTGCTGAGTCCAGCAGGTAGAAGTCGCCATGGAGCGCTTCGGCGAGGTGGCGAGCTAGCCCCACCGCGTCGGCATCGGTCGCAAAATCAAAGTCGCTCAGTGTGTCTGGCGGGCGCCCTAGCAGCACATCGCGCACAGCCCCGCCGACCAGCATCACTGCTTGGCCGCGCTGCTGAGCTGCTTGGCGGACGGCCTGCACCAGCGGATGACTCAGTAACCGATGGAGCGCTTCCTCGTGGTTCATGGCAACGGGGAGTAACCCATAGAAGCGGTCACTTGTCGCCCCTCCTCGCGCAAAGCCCACAGCACGAAGTCACGCAGCGAGCCGGTAGGTTCGCCGGCGGCGATGAAATACACCGGGAAGGTGAGGGCATACTCACCCGAGGCGACGGTCTGTGGTGTGGGGGACACCCCCGCAATAGGAATGGCTCGGACGCTCAGCCGCTGCTGAGCCAAGCGCGAGAGCGGCACATAGCCGAGTGCCCCTGGATTAAGCGCGACATAGCGCAGCATGATGTCCGCGGAGGGCATGAGCAGGGCGTCGAGCGTCAATCGCTGGTCTCCCATCACGTTGTGATCGAAGACGTTGCGGGTCGCCTCGCCGTCCTCGCGCACGGCCACCTTGATGTCGCCCAGTCCACTCACGCCGAAATCACTCCACTGGTTGCGCTCCCCGGCAAAGATGGCGCGCAGCTCGGCCAGCGAGAAGGTCTGTCTGGTGTTTTGCTCATGGGCGAGGATAGCCACCGCGTCGGTGGCGAGGTCGGTGAGCCACCAGTTGGAGCCGCTGGGTAAAGTGGCGAGCGTGCCGAGCTGGGCCTGGTTAGAGGCGAGCTGCTCGGCAACGAACGCGGCGCTGCCGTGCTCAACGGTGAACATCACCCACGGTTGGCGCTCTTGATACGCGCGGGCCAGCGCCTGCATCAGAGGCCGGCTGGCGTCATCTGCTACCAAACGGTAGAAGCTGGGCTGTGGTGTGGGGGTGGGCGCTTCCACCCGCGAGCAACTCCCCAGCAGAGCGCATAAGGCCAACACCAATGCGCGGGAGGCACGCGGTCCTCGTGCCCTCGTGGGCTGAGTGCACCGGCGTAGGGCAATTGTAGGGCAACCGTAGGGCAGTCGTATGCCGATCGTCTGGGGCTCATCAAGCGCTGTTAACACCAGGTGTTTATCCTTCCTCGCGAGTCAGGGTGGGATCTCCTCTTCTCCTCCTTTTGGTCGGAGAGTTGGTGCTTGGGCGAAGCACCAACTCTCATGATTTTACCCACACGTCATGGTGCGCTGGCACGAGGGGAGGCTTGATGGGAGTGGAGCTAGGTTGCTAACTCGGCAGCCTGGGCGCGGCGCAGGTCTGCCCAATGCAGCCCCTCGCGCAGCATCAGGAGGCCTCCTGTCGAAGTTACGGGCAACCACAACGCAGCGTGAAGTGTGAACACATAGGCAGCAGCAAGGTCGGCTCTCACGCCTAAGGCAGTGGCAGCCAGGATGCCGCCGGCGTCAAACGTGCCCACTGCACCAGGGGCGGCGGGGAGCACGGTGAGCAAATTGGAAAGGCCTGTGATGAGCAAAAAGCCATCGAACGGCAGCCGCAGGTCGAAAGCGAGCGCCACGCATAGGTACTTGCCCGCCTCGATCAGCCACAGCGTCACCGTCGCGCCGATACAAAGCACGGTCTGGCGCAGGTCGCGCAGACTTTGGGCGCCCTCGATGAAGCGGCGGGCTACATGCAGCAGCGCCTCGCGTAGGCGCGCGGAGGGGAGGGGGCGCAGCACGAGCGCAATTGTGCGCTCGGCTGTCGGGGCTGCGTGAGCCACCCATCGCAACGTTGCCAGCGCCAGGCCAAAGATCGCCGCCGCACCAAGCAGCCAGCGGCCAGTTTGGGCGCTCAGAGCTGGCACGCGCTGCAGACCGACCAGCACAAATCCCAGCATCACCACGCTGTCCATCACCCGCTCGATCAAGATGGTGGCCAGGGTGGTGGAGATGGACACGCCGGTTTTGCGGCGCAGCACGTAGGCGCGCAGCAGCTCGCCAATACGAGCCGGGTAGATGTTGTTGCCCATGTAGCCAATCATCACTATCGGGAAGAGCACCGATGTGCTCAGCGGCTGAACGGGCTGCAACAGCCGCCCCCAGCGCCAGCTGCGCAGCAGGACTGAGATGAAGTACAGGCAGATGCCCACCAGAATCCAGGAGGGCTTGACGCGCTGCAGGTTGAAGAACAACGCGTCGAGGTGGATACCGCGCAAGGCGAGCGCTAAGAAGACTGCGCTCACCGCCAACCCGAACCAGAAAGCCCACCGACGCATCACCAGCAGCGTTGTTATGGCGTAGCAATTGGGCGCGGTTGGCGTGGCCACGTGGCCGAGTAAAAGGCGAGATACTCCGCTAGCCGGCTAGTCCAGTAGGCGTCCTCATGATTGCCGTCGCCGAAGCTAAGCTGGAAGGGGATGTTTTGAGCGGCCAAATCGTCGGCCAACTTGCGGGCGTCTACTCGGGCCCAGTCGCGGTCGCCGGCGTCGATCCAGATGCGCTTTTGGCGCAACGCCTCGATTGACTGCGCCCAATACAACATGCTGAAGTCGGGCGGCACGCCCACTAACATTGAGTGGACGGATGGGCTATGCCCGCCGATGGTGTCGAACAAATCGGGGTGGGCAAAGCCGATCTCCACCGACCAGTAGCCGCCCCGCGAGATGCCGCCGATCGCGCGCCCCTCCCTAGTGCGCCAAGTGCTGAAGCGCTCCTCCACAAACGGCATCAGTTCTTGGACGAAGAAAGCATCGTAGGATTGATCGCCGCCGTTGGTCCAGGAATAGCGGCTGGCTGTTCCAGCGCGCATATCAGCGCCGGGCATCACAATGATAAAGGGGGGCAACATGCCCAGGCCCATCTGTAACTCGCTCAGCTCCACAATTCCGTGCACGAGCCATCCGCCTTGCTCATAGGCCGTGCCGTGGATGAGATACAAGGTGGGGTATGCGTAGTGCGCTGGGTCGTAGCACGGTGGAAGCAACAGGTGCACCACAATCGGCACAACTGTCACCCGGCTTTCGATGGTTTCCGTTAGCAGTTGGCTGCTGGGATTGGGGCAAGTCGCCTGTTGCACGCCCCACAGTGATTGGGGGGTAGGCGATGCTAGCTCAGCGGCCGGCTGCTGGGCTAGTTGCGCTGCTGTGGGCTGTGATGAAGGCAGCTGAGCCGGCGCGAGTGGCGCAGCGGTTTTGGACATTGCGCTGGCTTTGGCTGCGCGCTGGGCCGCGAGCGGCAAACGCGGCGGCAAGCTGGCTTTGATGTTGGCGGAGGGGAGCAGTGAAGATGCAGATGCGCTCAGAAAGAGTGGCCTGACGCTCTGGGCTTGCACCAAGTTCAGGGCAAACCCGCCAACCATCGCCAGCCCAGCTATCACACTTAAAGGGATGAGCAACACGAATGGCGTGTGCCAGCGGCGTGCGTATAGCACCAGTTGCTTGGGTAACCAGGAACGACCCATACCTCTCACGATGCAATCGAAGGCGACGCAACGGCGGGATGACGCGCTCGCCAGCGTGGCGAGAGCGCGCGCGCCTGGAACTCAGCGCGGAAGGAGCTGCGCACCAGCGGCCCACTCTCCACCCATTTGAAGCCCATCTCGTAGCCGATGCGGCGAAACTCGGCGAACTCCTCCGGCGTGTAATAACGCGCAATCGGCAGATGGCGCTTGCTGGGCTGCAGGTATTGCCCCAGGGTCAGGATGTCCACATCAATCGAACGCAAATCGCGCATCACCTCGATGACCTCTTCCGGCGTCTCGCCCAACCCTAACATGATGCCAGTTTTAGTGACGGCGTTGGGTTGAATGTGCTTAGCGTTGCGCAATGTAGCTAGCGCCCAAGCGTAGTTGTCCTGAGGTTGCACGGTCTTGAACAACCGCGGCACCGTCTCCACGTTGTGGTTCAAGATGTCTGGCTGCTCGCGCATCACAATCTCCAGCGCAGCGCGGTTGCCTTTGAAGTCCGGGATCAGCACCTCCACTGTGCACTCAGGTTGAACTTGGCGGACAGCGCGAATGGTGAGGGCGAAGATGGGGGCGCCGCCGTCGGCGCGCTCGTCGCGATTGACAGAGGTGATGACCACGTGCGTCAGGTTCATGGCCCGCACTGCCTCTGCCACCCGCCAAGGCTCACCCCAATCGAGGGGTGCGGGGCGGCCAGTTTTGACGTCGCAAAAGCCGCAAGAGCGGGTGCAGACGTCACCCATGATAAGAAAGGTGGCTGTGCCGCGTCCCCAACACTCGGCGATGTTAGGACAGTTGGCCTCCTCGCAGATGGTATGGAGGGACTTGCTGCGCATGAGTCGCTTCAGGTGGTGGTAGGTCTCACCTGAAGGCATGCGCACCTTGAGCCAGTCCGGCCGTCGGGCGGGTGGCGTCGGCGTGGGGTGGACGGCGATGTCCGCCAGCGGCACCACGGATGGTGGAGTCATGCTCGTGATGGATTTTATACCAGTGCGCCTGAGACAAGCCGAAGCGGCAAAGCTGAGCAGACAGCTTTGCCGCTTTGGTGCAATGCTGCGGCGAGGCCTCACATCATCTCGCGCAGGATCGCTTGCAGGCTCTCCGGCGAGGGGCGCAGTTTGCTTTCCGGCAAGTAGGCCAGCGGGGTGTCGCCCAGGTGATACACCTCAGCAAGGTTGGGGCGCGACTTGTTCACGTAGAGCAAGCCGGTGATAAAGAGCTGATTGTCGTGCGCCTCGCGCAGCAGGCGCAGTGCGGCGTCCTTGTCAGTGGGGTCGTGGCTGCCGTCCAGCTTCTTCAGCAGAATCCGCGAGCCGTCAAACATCTCCACTTCTTTCACTTCGCCTGGCTCATACTCGACCTGGATTTCCTCCTGCGACATGACGAAGCCGAAGTCGTTCACGCGCTCGTCGTGGGTCTTGCCCCAAGAGTAGCTCTTGGTGGACTCCTCGCGGTTGTTGAAGGTGACGCACGGGCTGATGATGTCAATGACGGCAGTGCCGCGATGGCTGAAGGCTGCTTTCAGGATTTCGCTCACCTGCTTAGGGTCGCCGGCGAACGAGCGGGCGACAAATTCGCAGCCGGCCGTGATGGCCAGGTGGCACAGGTCAAGCGGCGGGAACTCGTTGACGCCGGCGTGCTTCAGCTCTTGCCCGAGGTCGGAGGTGGCTGAAAACTGGCCCTTAGTCAGCCCATACACGCCATTGTTTTCAACGATGTACACCATGTGCAGGTTGCGGCGGATGAGGTGCAAGAATTGGCCGATGCCGATGCTGCCGGTGTCACCATCGCCGCTGACGCCTAGCCCTATGAGGTGATGGTTGGCCATGAGCGCGCCTTGAGCAACGGACGGCATGCGGCCGTGCAGGGCGTTGAACCCGAACGAGCGGCTGAGGAAGTAGGCTGGCGATTTGCTGCTGCAGCCAATGCCGCTGAACTTCACAATGCGCTCCGGCCGCAGCCCCAGCTCGTAGCACACGTTGATGATCTGTGCGGAGATCGAGTCGTGCCCACACCCGTTGCATAGGGTGGATTCCAGCCCTTTGTAATCGGCCTTGGCAAGGCCAATCGCATTCACGTTGGCAGGCCGCTGGTTGGCTGCGGCGCTGCCGTTGGTTATGACGGTCATGTGTCCTCCTTCAGTGGTACTGATGAGCGTTTGGGCTGTCATGGATCACCGCTGGGTCTCCTGACTGAGGATAGCGGCGCTTACCCACTTGGCAGTCAGCGGCAGACCATCGCTCTTGTTGGCGGAACGCACCTTGGGCGCGTCCTGCGGCGAATGCAGGCGGATCAGCTGCGCCAATTGCGCGTCAGTGTTCATCTCGACGACGTACACGCGCCGATGGGCGGCGAGGAAGTGGGTCATTTCGTCGTTCATCGGCAGTGCGCGCAGGCGCAGATAGGAGGTGCGAAGGCCCTGCTGCGCTAACAACGCGCGCGCTTCGCGAATGGCCGGATCGGTGGAGCCGAAACCGATGATGCCCACCTCAGCTTCGGGGTCAAGGTCAACGATCGGCTTGGGCATGAGCTGGCGAGCAGTCTCGAACTTGCGCTTGAGGCGCAGCATGTTGCCTTCCCAATCCTCTGGGCGCTCAGATAGGTTGGCACGCTCGTTGTGGCCGGAGCCGCGGGTGAAGTAGGCTGCGAAGGGGCTTTCGTTGCCGGGGATGGTGCGCCAGCAGATGCCGTCGCCATCCACATCTTTGTAGCGTGCGAAACCGCGTGTGGCATTCACCTGCTCAGCGGTGAGCACCTTGCCGCGGTCCATCGGTTGGTCGGGGTATTGAAACGGCTCGCTCATCCACTGGTTCATGCCCAGGTCGAGGTCGCTGAGCACAAAGACAGGGGTCTGCAGCCGCTCGGCGAGGTCAAAGGCGCGCCAACCGAACTCGAAGCACTCAGCCACTGAGCCGGGCAGGAGAACAGGGTGCGCCGTGTCGCCGTGGCCGAGCCAATACACTTTGAGGATGTCGCTCTGGGAGGTGCGTGTGGGCAAGCCGGTGGCCGGGCCGACGCGCTGGACGTCCCAGATCACCACAGGGATCTCGGCAAAGTAGCCCAGGCCGGCGAACTCTGCCATGAGTGAGATGCCGGGGCCGGAGGTGGAGGTCATGGCACGTGCGCCGGCCCAGCCCGCACCGATGGCCATGCCGAGGGCAGCCAGCTCATCCTCAGCCTGAATCACGGCGTAGGTGGGCGCGCCAGTCTCGGGGTCACGGCGCAGGCGCGGGAGATACTCGTTGAGCGCGTCGGCGATGCTGGTTGCCGGCGTGATGGGATACCACGCTGCGAAAGTCACGCCACCGTAGATCGCACCCAGGCCGGCGGCAGTGTTGCCGTCTATGAGCATCAGGCCGCGCGTGCTATCCATGCGCTCCACGCGGAACGGATCGGTCTTGGTGAGGTGCTCAGCGCACCAGGCAGCGGCCGCTCGCACTACCCGCATGTTCGACTCGACCGGCTTGGCCTTGCCCTTGAAGTGAAACTTCAGCGCGGCCTCGATCTCCCCGAGCTCGATACCGAGCAGATAAGCCAGCGCTCCCACATACACCATGTTGGCCACATAAGTGCGCAGCTTGGGGTCGGCCTCGTGCTGCCGCGCCATCTCCTTCACAGGGATGGGGTAGTAGTGCAAGTCACTGCGATGGAGCGGCATTTTGATGTCGTCAGCGTAAATGAAGACGCCTCCCGGTGCCACATTGTTGTGGTCCTCCAGCGCTGTCTCTGGGTTCAACGCCACCATGATCTCGGTGGTGTCGCTGCGCGCGATGTAACCGTCTTTGCTCACGCGGATGGTGTACCACGTGGGACGTCCTTGAATGTTAGAAGGGAAGATGTTCTTGCCGCTCACCGGAATGCCCATGCGGAACAGCGCGCGCAGCAGGGTGAGGTTGGCGGTTTGGCTGCCAGAGCCATTTTTGGTGGCGGCGGTGATCGAGAAATCGTTAACAATCGGTGCGGATGATGCAACAGGCGCTGGTTGCGCCAGCGCTTGAATCTCGCGCGGATCAGTCAGCTTCGTGGCTTCTAACATGGTGAGCTAGCTCCTCATTCAGGTTGGGAAGTCGCTGCCCTGTCAGGGACTGCCTCTAGCGACAGGGGAGGTGGGGTGACACTTGGCTGGTTGACAGCAGCTTCGGCATCGCCGACAGGTTGCTGTAGCAACGCTTCACCCTTGCGGGTGGCGGGATGCTTCTGCAGTAACTGGGTGTGCTGAACAAGCAGGCGGTAGGCCTCGTCCACATCACCGCGGATGATCGCTTCCACAATGCCTTGGTGGTGTGTCCACACCTCCCGCTGGTACTCGTACTCCGACATCACATTTAGCCCCTCTGCCTCGTAGGCGTCCCAGTAGGCTTCAAGCAGGCCCCTGACAAACACATTGTCCAGGCGTCGAAAGATTGTCAGGTGCAGTTCGCGGTGCTCCGCGTGGGGGACACGTGGCGGGTTCTCGTCCAGCTTGCTCCACGCGCGGCTGATTAGCGTCCGAAGATAGGCATGGTCCTCGACGGTGAGCAGCGCCACGGCCTCGCGGAAGAATGCGAATTCCACATGATTGCGCAGTTCGCTGAAGTCTTGAAAATAACGATGGTTGGTGGCGATGGCAAAGAGTAGGCTGTAACGCACTGCCGGCGCAAATGTATAGGGCTTCAGCCGCACACCTGTGCGCGGGCGCACCTCCACAAAGCCCATCGCCTGAGCCACCTCGAGCTGCTCCCGCAGTTTGCCGATGCTGATGTTCATCTCCTTGCTCAACTTGTCGAGCGGCGGCACTTGCTCGCCCGGCTGATACTGCCGCTGCAGGATGTAGTTCAGCAGGTCGGAGTTTTGTAACATTTTTGTGGCCATAGGAGTCAAGCGCAGATTTATCGAATTGATACCAACTATTCTATACCCCACTCGTGCCTTGTCAAGCAAACCCTAAAACCGCCAGAGGTGGACTTTGATCAGTTTGAGCCTGAGGCCAGCCTTGCTTACAGCGATAATCGAGAAGCATGACGCTGGATGAATATCAACAGGAGGCAGCTCGTACAGCGCAGTATCCACTCATCGGCCACGATGTGATTTATCCCACGCTGGGCTTGACCAACGAGGCCGGCGAGGTAGCTGGCAAGGTAAAGAAAATTTTTCGCGACAAGGGCGGCGTCATCAACGAGGCAGACCGCGCAGCGTTGGGCGCCGAGCTGGGCGATGTGCTATGGTATTTGGCGCAAGTGTGCACGGCGCTGGGGTTGTCGCTGGAGGAGGTGGCACAGCAAAATTTGGCCAAGCTGGCGTCGCGGCTTGCGCGGGGCGTCATTCACGGCGAAGGTGATGACCGCTGAGCAAGCCACCGAAGCGCTAGTTGATCGAGTTGGCCTGCCTCTTGCAGTGCACCGATCGCACGGTTGATCGCTTCCAACAGGCGCTTGTCCTCGCCGCGCAGCGCGATCACCCACGGCACAGGCCTCAACGAGGCACAGTCCTTTGGCGAGGGCGGGGCAAGTGCCGAACAGCCCAGCGCCACTGCAGTGGCAGCGCTCACCAGCACGGCGTCTGCCTCACCGATTCGCCAAGCGCGGATCGCGTCGGCCTCCTCGGCAAACGTTTGCACGTGCAAGTGAGCAGTGCGACGTTCCAAGTAGCGCGCAAGGCGGTCGGCTTCGCTGCCGAGCGCCACGGCGAGCGTCTTGCCCTCTAGTGCATCTGGGGCAGCGCCAACCAAGCGCGGGCCGTTGTCGAAGTAGGGCCTGCTGTAGGTGAAGCTCGCCCCCCGTGATTCTGGTGTAAGCGCGGAAAGGGACACGTCCACCCGCCGAGTCTGCAGGGCGTCGTAGAAGCCGTCGTAACCCACGGGCACTGGCTGTGCAGTGAGGCCCAGCTGTTGGACGATGCACCGGGTCACGTCAGCATCGTAGCCGGCCCAATTGCCCGCCGCATCGAAGAAGGAGATCCCCGCGATGCTGGGATCTATGCCCACGCGCAAAACGCCGGTCGCTCGGAGGCTGCTCCAGCGATGGATGTCGCGTTGGGCCTCAACCAGCCTTTGGGCCACAATGGCGAGCACGGCTATGCCGCTGACTGCGGCCAGTCGCTTCCAGCAGCAAAGCTGAGATGTCACCCACTTCAAGCGCTCGCGCATCGCCAAAGAACTATAATCGCGTTTGTCAGGGTGGCACATATGAGTGAGAGCGAGCAGGCTAATATGCAACCTGCACCCCAGCAGCCAAGCCAAACGTTGGCCGAGGATTATGCGGCGTTGGAGGAGAAAACCCGCCAAGCCCTGCGCAAGGTGTATGACCCTGAGCTGGGCATGAGCGTGATCGAGCTGGGCCTGATCCGCAAGTTCGAGTGGGCACCGGATAGCGTTAACGTCACCATGATTCTCACTACGCCGTTTTGTCCCTATGGGCCGGCGTTGGTGGAGCAGGTGCGCCACACCGTCCAGGAGACAACCCAGCGTACCGCTAAGGTGACAATGGGCCTGGAGATGTGGGATCCCTCCATGATGGAAGACCAGGCCGCCGCAAACTGGGGCCTTTACTACTGAGCGCACACCGATAACGGCTTAGGCGGACGCACGCAGCAGACACAACGCCGGCGCTGCGTCAATTGCGCTGCCCCCGGCGGTTTACCGGTTACTGAAAACCCACGCTCCACTATCCCCGACGTCACCCAGGAGCCAAGCAGAGTGGCGAAGTTGAGCGTACGGTATGGCCGCTGGTCCTCCTGCTGGCGCAGAGAGTCACACCTGCGGCTAGATGGTCGCTAGCCCCCTGAGCGCCACTTCCAAACCGATCTCAAACACGCCGAGCGCGAACAATCACCCGTGGTCGAGTTGTTGGGTCAGTTGCGGCACTATTGGCCCTAATGCAGCCAAGGCTAGCCTAATACGCGCAGTTGTAAATGCCGAACTAGAGGTCGCTCATCCCCAGGCCGCGCACAGGATGGAGCGCGACGAGCGGCACCGGCGCATTGAGGATCACGGGCACTATCAGCGAGCGCAGCAAGTACCCTCGCGCAGGCATGGTTCATGACTTCGGAAAGTGCTGGGCTGGGGGATGATGGCTAGTGGGTAGCTGAGGGGCTAGGTGGATTTGCATCGTCCCAGCAAAGGCGTTCATGCTCAGCCCAGCGCTCCGGCGAGCGCGGCGATATGGTTTGTTGGAAAGGTGAGCGCGCTGAGCGACAACGCCAGCCGCAACGAGAAGAGCGCGTTGCCAAAGTCGAAGATCGCCCAGCGCGAGTTGACCGAGCCGGAGACGCGCTCTGGCGTGGTCGGGTGAGGGAGGAGGGCGGCGTTGAGCAAGCTGGCGGCGACGTTGAGCACAATTGGGGTCAGCACGGGAGCTGCTGCAGCTCTCTCCCCCACTACCCACGACCAGCCTGGCACGATCCCACGATCCGAAGAACGCTGCGCCACATCAACAACGGGATGCCCAAGCCGCGCCGACAAACGGTGAGCATAAGCGCACTGCCGGAGATGAGTTGCCCCAGGCCAGAGGCGGCGAGGCTCTCAGGAGCGTCACCAGCACCAGCAAGTATTGCAGGGCCATGGTCACGGCCGGCGTTGCTCAAAAAACTTGGGCGCGTTCCAACGCTCGTGCTGAGGCGCCTGGTGACGGCTCAGCATAGCAGTGTTGCTAGCGCGTGCCTGCCTTCAAGACGAATTGCTCAAACGCCTCTGCTGTCCATGGCAGCGCTGGCTTGAAAAAGTGCTCATAGATAGCCTGCGCGTAAACCCGAATCTCAAACTGCGCGTCCTCGGCCATGCGGAGCTGCAGGAAGTGCATGAGGTTGTGCGCGTCCACCTTGGCCACCCAGGTGTAGTACACCGCGAAGCCCGGCAAGAACAGGCGTGCTTGCTCGCGAGCGATCCCGGCCTCCAGCGCGCGGCGATACAGCGCGTAACTCTGGGCGTAATGCTGCAAGAGCGCTTCTGTGAACGGCTTGCCTTCCTCAGGTGTCAATTCGCCGAGGCTGGCTTGTTTGTTTGAGGGCGATTGTTTGCGCCATACCGCAGGTATGTAGAAAGCGTCTTCGTCGAACGGGACGTAGCGACCAGATTGGGCGTTGAAGCTCCAGGTGCGGTGGCGCACCCATTGCCACCACGTCACCAGCGGCGCGCGCACGCGGAACTTAAACTCCACTTGCTCAAAGGGGCTGGTGTGACGGTGTTCCATCAAGTAGAACAGCAGCCGCTTGTCCCTTTCCTCGCCGCGGCTCTCGCCTAGAAATGAAACGCGCGCCGCATTGACAATGGCCAGGTCGTCGCCCATCAAGTCTTGCAGCTCCACCCAACCCTGGTCGAGCACGGGGATGCGTTTGCCAATGAGTGTCTGCAGTGCCATAATATATGGCCATCCTAACTCAAGAGAGAGGTGCACTCGCATTCAGGATGGACGCACAGCTAGATGCGTTCGCACGAGAAGTCAACCGGCCTGATGAAGAGATAGACCTTTTGCGGGCTGCCCTGGAGATGGGGCGCTTTGCCTACCCCGACCTGGATACCGAGGCGCACATCCACCGATTGACGCGCTTGGCAGATGCTGCTAGCCGTTACCTGCTCGAATCCGACGACATATCCCCGCTGGCTTTGGCGCGCTTTTTGTTCGAGGTGGTTGGCTTCGCTGGTGATGCCGAGCATTACACCGACCCTCGCAACAGTTTCCTCAACGAAGTGTTGGTGCGGCGGTTGGGCATCCCCATCTCGCTGTCGGTGGTGTATTTGGAGGTGGCGCGGCGCAGCAATGTCGCGGCGGAGGGGGTGGGGCTGCCGGGCCACTTCATTGTGCGGGTGTATGACCCGAACGGCCAAGTGATATACCTTGACCCCTTCCATCGTGGCGCGGTGCTCACTGAGGCAGATTGCCGCGCCCGCGTGCACGCCCTCACCGCTGGCAGGCTGCCATTCCACCCCGCTTTCTTGCAGCCTGTGGGAAGGCGCTACATCCTAACCCGCATGCTCAACAACTTGAAGCACTTCTACCTCGCCCGCGGCGATGTAGCCAGCGCTGCTCAGATTGTCGAGCGCCTGTTGGTGCTCAGCCCTGATGACTTGGAAGTGATGCGCGATCTGGGCGTGTTGTACGCCCAGTTGGGCAAGGTGCGCGCAGCAATGAGCCTCTTGCAACGCTACGTGGAAGAGCGCCCCGCTGCGCCAGATGTGCCAGCGATCCAAGCGATGCTTAGGGAGTTGGTGCAGCGCGCTTCGCGCTGGAACTAGCACTCCAGCTCATCCTCTCCCACGCGCCGCAGGCCTCTGGTGGCTATCCATAGCAGGACGGCTGTGCCTACTGCGCTCAGGCTGAGGTGGATAGACAAGGCAGACGGCCAAGGTTGTGGCGTTGACGCCACGAAGAGGTTGGTCCAATCGGTTGTGGCGCTGAGCTGAGCCGGCAGCGTGAACGCCACGGTCATCAGCGGGCTAAAGCCGGCTAGGGTGATCGTGAGCAGTGTTTCTAGCCCCGCGGGCAACATCGGGCGGATCAACGCGAGCGTGATGTTACACGAGAGCGGCCACAGGAAAAGCAACGCCGCTCCCACGCCCAGCGCCGTGGCTGTGCCACTGACGCGGCTGTTTAAGCTGATCCAGGCCGCTAGGCTCAGCGCTGTGAAGAGCAGGATCGCGCTCAGCACGATGCTGCCGAGCGCGACCAGTGCAAGCACCGACGCGCTCCTGAGCAAGAACGCGAGGCTGAACAAGGGGAGGAGCGAGGCGGCCATGATGCCTATCCAGGTGCATATAGCCAGCCACCGCGCCAGCACGATTTGCGCCGGCGAGAAGGCTGCTAGCCTCAACCAGGCCAGGGTGGTGCGTGGCTTTGGGCCGGCGTTGGCTGCGCCGAGCGGGGCCGGCGCTAGGCTGCACAGTAGCACTTGGACCACGGCTAGCAGAAACAGGATCGCATTCCCCACTTCGCTGTTGCCCACCAATGCGTTTGGATTGCTCCAGTAGCCAATCAAGTACAGCAGCAGCGCAAGTCCACTGGTCGTGCCGATGTAGAGCGAAACCAGCACGTGTAGGCCTGGTTGACGCACCAGCGCCCGCATCTCGCTGCTAAGCAGCACCCCAAAGCGGCTTGCCCCGCTCATCGCCTATCGCTCCTCGCCAAATTGAAGCAACTGCACGCTGCTGTGCATCAGCGCGCGCATGAGTTGGGTGGCTTGCAAGTGGTTGCCGTTAAAGTGCACGCGCATCTCTTTGACAGTGGCCACGCTGGGCGGGATCAAGTCTGAGTTAGGAGCAGGTAACAGCACGACGTCCACCACGCCGGCTTGGGCCATGGCGATGTTGCGCGCAAGCGAAGGCTCGCCGAGGAAGCGCACCAATAATCGGCGGTGAAAGGAGACGTGCGCCGGCGCTGCTGCGGAGGGGCCTAGCCATTCGACGCGCCCACTCGCCAACACCAGCAAGTGTGTGCACACGTCTGCAATCTCTACTGCCCAAGGCCCGCTGAGCAGGATCGCTTTGCCCATGTCAACCAACGACTTGAGCAGCTCGCGCAACTCGATGCTGGCGCGCGGGTCAAGCTGTGCGAAGGGATCCTCGAGCACCAGGATGGGCGGGTCATGGGCGAGGGCGCGGGCCATCTCCAAGCGCTGGCGCATAGCGGGCGGCAACGCGCTCACTGCGCGTGCAGCGACGTGCCTGAGCTCCATCAGCTCCAGCAGGTTGTGCACAAGTTCGGTGCGCTCCGAAGACGGCACGCCATGGCCGGCGGCGAAGAGGCAGAGATACTCGTGACAGGTGAGGTGGGGCACTGCAGGAGGATGCGCAGGGACGTAGCTCACCAGCCGCGTCACCGCAAGGCCATGCTGCGCCACTGAAAGCCCATTCACACGCACGTCGCCTTCGCGGGGCGTCAACTCGCCGATCAACAGGCGCGTCAGTATGTGGCCGCTGGCCGGTTGATCGCTCACCACACCGAGTGCCTCGCCGACCGCTACACTGAAGCTGACCTCGTGCAGCACAGCTTGGCCATTGCAAGTGTAGCTTAGCTTTTCCACCTCCAGCACGCGCATACTTTACCAAAGGCGAGCCTCGCGCTGGGTCAGACTTTTGCCGGAGCGCTCATCTGCTCTGCGCGCTACAATCGCACTTGGCCCAGTGAACGAAGGAGCGATGCATGAAGCTGCACGAATACCAATCTAAGCAGATTTTCGCGCGGTTTGGCGTGCCGGTGCCGCGCGGCATATTGGCTGAGAACGCGACGGAGGCACGGAATGCCGCGCGAGAGCTTGGCCTGCCGGTGGTGATCAAAGCTCAGGTGCTGGTGGGAGGGCGCGGCAAGGCCGGCGGCGTGAAAGTGGCTCACACAATGGAGGAGGTGGAGGTGCTGGCCGAACGCATCCTCAGCCTCACCATCAAAGGGCTGCCTGTGCGGCGTGTGTTGATTGACCGGGCGGCGGACATTCGTGGCGAGCTGTATCTGGGCGTCACCATTGACCGTGCGCGGCGTCGCGCCGTCCTGATGGCCAGCAGCGCCGGCGGTGTGGACATCGAAGAGGTGGCAGCCACCACGCCCGAGCGGATCGTCAAGGTGCCGGTTGATCCCTTCATTGGTCTGCCGGATTACCTCGCTCGTGATGTGGCAGTGAGCATCGGTTTGGCGCGCGAGCACTGGCCCAAGTTCATCCACGTCGCGCGCGGCTTGGTGAAAGCGTTTGTGGACAACGACGCCTCGCTTGCTGAGATCAACCCGCTGGCGCTGGTCGCAACAGATGGCGGCATCGGCCTGATGGCGCTGGACGGCAAAATGGTGATTGACGACAACGCCCTCTTCCGACACCCCGACCTGGCTGTGATGCGTGATCCCGATGAGGAGAGCGAGGCCGAGCGCAAGGCGCGCAACGCTGATTTGAACTTTGTCTCGCTTGATGGCAACATCGGCTGCCTGGTCAACGGCGCTGGCCTGGCCATGGCCACGCTGGACATCATCCAGCACTTTGGCGGCAAGCCGGCCAATTTCCTCGACGTGGCCGGCGGCGCACGCGCTGACAAGGTGGCCACCGCGCTGCGCATTGTGCTCGCCGACCCGAAGGTGAAGGTGGTGATGTTCAACATCTTCGGTGGCATCACCCGCTGCGACGAGGTGGCGCGCGGCATCGTCCAAGCCATCGAGGAGGTGCGGCCCACTGTGCCGATGGTGGCGCGCATCACCGGCACGAACAAGGCCGAGGGTGACCGCATCCTGGCCAGCGCCAACTTGATCACGGCCGAAAGCGCCGCAGAGGCTGCCCAAAAAGCAGTGGCGCTGGCCAACGCTGCCGCAGCATGACGCGCACCGATGTTCGTCTGGCGCTGCCCTCAAAGGGACGCCTACAGCAACCCACGCTCGATTTTCTGGCGCGCTGCGGCTTTGAAGTGCGCCAATCGGTCACACGCAGCTACATGGGCAGCATCCCTGCTTTGCCGGAAGTGACGGTGCTGTTTCAGCGGCCGCGCGACATCGCCACCAGCGTGGCGGGAGGTGGCGTAGATTTCGGCATCACGGGCTACGACGTGGTGGCCGAGGCGAACGGTGGCGAGGCCACGTATGTGTTGCACGACGCGCTGGGGTTTGGCAAGTGCCGCGTGGTGATCGCAGTGCCAGAAGCGTGGGAGGACGTGCACACCATGCAGGACTTGGCACGCCGGGCAGCTATGATGCCACACCCCCTGCGCGTGGTCACCAAATACCCGCGGCTGACGCAGCACTTCCTGGCCAAGGCGGGCGTGTCGCCATTCGTGTTGGTGGATGCTGAAGGCTCGCTGGAAGTGGTGCCGGAGATCGGCTACGCCGACATCATCGTGGACATTGTGGAGACGGGTGCCACGCTGCAACAAAACCGCTTGCGCATGTTGAGCGATGGCGTGATCTTGCACACGCAGGCCTGCCTGATCGCTAACCGCGAGGCGCTGCGTCGCCCCAAAGTGTTGCGCAGCGCTATTGAGCTGCTGGAATACATCGAGGCGCATCGGCGCGCGGAGGGCTATTTCATGGTTTGGGCCAACGTGCGGGGCGACTCGCTGGAGCAAGTGGGGCGCATCATCACCACGCAGACCACGCTCGGCGGCCTGCAAGGCCCTACCATCGCGCCGATCTATCCCAACGCCCACAGCGCCCAAACTAACCCCCACAGCGGCTGGTTCGCGGTCAACGTCGTGGTGGGGCGGGCGGAACTTACCGAAGCCATTGAGCAACTGCGCGCCATCGGCGGCAGCGGCGTGGTGGTCACGCCGACAACCTACATTTTTGAGGAGCAGCCCAGCCGCGTGACAGCGTTGCGAGAGCTTGCCAAAACTTGGGCGCGCCATGCTTGCTAAGCGCATCATCCCCTGCTTCGATGTGGCCAACGGCCGCGTGGTGAAAGGCGTGAACTTCGTCAACTTGCGCGACGCCGGCGATCCTGTTGAACAAGCCGGCGTGTACGACGAGGAGCGCGCCGATGAGCTGGTCTTTCTGGATATCCTCGCCTCGCATGAGAACCGCCGCACGCTGGTCGAGCTGGCCCGCTGCGTAGCTGATAGGGTGTTCATCCCCTTCACAGTGGGCGGTGGCGTGCGCGAGGTGGAGGACTTTCGCACGCTGTTGTTGGCAGGGGCGGATAAGTGCGCCATCAACACGGCAGCCGTGCGCAACCCTAATTTGATCAGCGAGGCGGCTTGGCGCTTTGGCTCGCAGTGCGTGGTGGTGGCCATTGACGCGCGACGCGAAGGAGAACGCTGGGTCGTGTACTTGAACGGCGGGCGCCTGCGCACCGAGCTGGACGCCGTGGAATGGGCAGTGGAGGCGGAGCAGCGCGGCGCCGGCGAGATCCTGCTCACCAGCATGGATACCGACGGCACGCAGGATGGCTACGACTTGGCGTTGTTGCGGCAGGTATGTGAGGCGGTGCGCATCCCCGTGATCGCTTCCGGCGGAGCAGGACGTTTGGAACACTTTTACGACGCTCTTGAGGCCGGCGCCAGCGCGGTATTGGCCGCCAGCGTGTTTCACTACCATCGCTTCACCGTCGGCGAGGTGAAGCGCTACTTGGCCAGCCGCGGCGTGCCAGTGCGATTGTGAGAAGCCGCTGAAAGCTCTTGCTTGTCTCGGAATGTGCCCTTATGGCTCGAGGATCACCTTCACGGCTTCGCGGCGCCGGATCAGCTCTAGCGCGTGGCCGATCTCGCGCAGCGGCAGGCGATGGGTGATCACTGGCTGCGTGCGCACTAGCCCGCGCGCGAGAAGGTCCAAACTGGCCTCGAAGTCGGTCCAGTTGTAGCAAAAGCTGCCCTCCACGCGCAGCTCACGGCGGATGATCAAGGCGGGGTCGAAGCTGGCGGGATGGTGAAAGATGCCCAGCAGCAGCACACGGGCGCCGATCGCGGCCACGCGCAACACGTCGTTGAAAACAGCCGGCTTGCCAGTGGCCTCGATCACTAGGGAGGGCAACGCCCCATCGTTGTGAGACTGGATCGCCGCCGGCAGGTCGCCGCATGCATTGAGCGCGATCACGGCGTCGGCGCCGAGCGCACGCGCGATCTCCCCGCGCAAGCCAGCGCGCGGCGTGATCGCGATCACGCGCCGAACGCCGTGCGCGCGCACCGCCTGCAAGGCATACAACCCAATTGGCCCCAACCCGAAGATCGCCACACTATCCTCCGGCAGTGGGTTGAGCCGTCGGATGCCACGGTACGCTGAGGCGAGCGGATCCACCGACGCGCCATCGGCAAACGTCAGGTGGTCGGGTAGGCGATGCAGGGTGCTGACCGGCGCTAGCACGTGTTCAGCGAACGCGCCGTTGATGTGAATGCCGATCTCGGTGATCTGCGGGCAGCGGCTCTCCTCGCCGGCGCGACAGGCCAGGCAGGTGCCGCAACCGATCACTAACCCCACTGCTACGCGATCGCCTGGCTGCCAGCCGTGCACGTCGTCGGCGACGGCCTCAATCTCGCCGGCGAACTCGTGGCCGGGGATGAGTGGATAGGGCACACGGCGCACGCCCTCAAAGATGGGGATGTCAGTGCCGCAAATGCCGACCGCCCGCACGCGCACCCGCACGTGCCCCGGCTTCAGCTCTGGCATTGGCACCTCGCGCAGCGCAAACCCCGGCGCCGGCGACTCTTTGAGGACGGCGAGCATGGGGCGCGGGTTATATCACCGACTGCAACGCCTGCAACGTGAGCGACGCTGCCTCGTCGGCTTGCTCGCGCGTGAGGATCAGGGCTGGCGCTAGCCGCAATGCGCTTGGGCCGCATTTGGTCATGATCACCCCATGCTGCCCGAGCGCCTTGATCACCTGCTTGAGGCGTTCGGTGGGCAAAGGCTGGCCGTCTGCGGTCACAAGGTCCACCGCAATCATCAGCCCTCTGCCACGCACGCTGCCGATGATGGGCAGCTCGGCGCGCGCTTCCTGGAAGCGCTGCATCAGGTGAGTGCCCACCTCGACTGCGTTGCGCACCAAGTTCTCCTCGCGCATGATCGCGATGGATTCCAACCCGGCGCGGCAGGCGATGGGGTTGCCGCCGAAGGTGCTGCCATGCGCGGCCGGCCACCAGCGGTTCATCACGTCTGCGCGGGCCACGATCGCGCCCAGCGGCAAGCCACCACCGATCGCCTTGCCCAGCGCGATGATGTCGGGGACAACGCCGCTGTGCTCCACGGCGAACCATTTGCCGGTGCGGCCGAGACCGGTCTGTACCTCGTCCACGATGAGGAGCGCGCCGGTGCGGTCGCAGATTTCACGCAACGTCGGCAGGAAGTCGTCTGGCGGGATGATATAACCGCCCTCGCCCGCAATCGGCTCGACGATGATCGCGGCGAGGTCGCTGGGATGCACCAGCTTATCCAGCACGGTTTGGATAAATGTGCGCCACTGTCCGCAGCAGGTTTGCGGGGTGCGTGGGCCGTGGCCAAATGCGCAGCGTTCGCAGTTGGGATATGGCACGTGCTCTACACCGTTCAGCAGCGCACCCAGCGCGCGACGGTAGCCGCTGTTGCTGCCGGTGGCGGCGAGCGCTCCCATCGGACGCCCATGGAAGCTGTCCATGAAAGCCAGCACCATGCTGCGGCCGGTAGCGGCGCGCGCCAGTTTCAAGGCGGATTCCACTGCCTCGCTGCCGCTGTTCAGCAGCATCACTTTGCCCTCGTTCAGGGGCGCCGGCATCAGTGCGCGCAGCGTCTCGGCCATCTCGACGTAAGGCGCCATGTAGCCGACATGGGCAGCAGCGTGGATCAGCGTTTGGGCTTGTTCGGCTATCGCCCGCACCACGCGCGGGTGGCAATGGCCCACGTTCATCGTCGCGATGCCGGCTGCCATGTCGTAGTAGCGGCGTCCCTCAAAGTCATACAGAAACACGCCCTCACCGCGCGCAAACGCGATGTCGGTGTAGCGATAAATGGCGGAGCTGACCACTTCGTGGTCGCGGGCGATTAGGCCTTCAGAGCTCCACTGTCGAGCGCCATTCCACGTCTCTTGTGCTTGGATAGCTGCCAAAGTCATGGGTTGGGCCTCATGAGAGAAAGGAGCGTAGGGTTTGGTTTCATTCGGCTAAACGATGCTACCACAGCGCTGTGAGCAGGGTTTCGGCTTGCCTGTGTCGGTCAGGCTGCGAAGAATGCGTCCCAGGGTATGTTGGCTGGCGCACTGTTGCACACCACGTCTAGGATTGCCAGCATCAGTGGCAGACAGCGGGCGTCGAGCGTGCCGGTGCGGACGAGGGCGCGCACGGTATCGCCGATAGCCTCGGCCAACATGGCGCCTTCCACTGACTCGTTCGGCATGTGCTCGGCTCTGGCTTGGGAGTAGGGGATGCCCAAGCCAAGCAAGCGCCCCATGCGGCTATTGCGACCGCCTTGGCATGTCACGTAGAGGTCGCCGGCGCCTGGCAGCGCATGAACGGATCGCACATCGCCGCCCATCCATTGCACCAGGTATGCCATCTCATACAAGCCTTGGGCGAAGATGGCCGCTGCCGGGTTGTGCATGTGGGCGCCGTTGTCGGCCAAGCCGTCGCGCTCTAGCCAACCGAGCGCCAGGCCAACCGCCAAGGCGTATAAGTTCTTCAGCGCTACGCACACCTCGAGGCCGACTAAGTCGGTGGTTGTCCAAACATGGTAGTAAGGTGTGCGCAAAGCTGCGGCCAGCGCGCGCAGTTGGGAGGGATTGTTTCCCCCCAACATCACGCAACTGTGACGACGAACGGCCAGCTCGCCGGCGATGCAAGGCCCGCCCACTGCCATCACCGTGACATCGCGCAGGCGCGGCGGCAGCCGCTCGCGGAAGAACGCCGGCAGGATGTGAAGCGCGTGGCCGTCGCCGTGGAGGCCCTTCGTGAGCATCACCACCGGCACATCAGGTGATAGCACATCAGCCAACACATCTGCCGCCCAGGCGACGCCATGCGAATTCACACCGAGCACCACGAGGTCAGCGTTTTGCATCGCCTCGTGCAGGCCAGCGATGGGGAAGGGCTGTACGGCGTCGTGGATGCGCGTCTTTAGGCGAGGGTGCACCCGGCTTTCGTGCAGCTCCTCGATAATGTCGCCGTCGAGGTGAGTGCCAACAAGGCAAACCGTGTGGCCAGCGTCAGCAGCCGGCGTGGTGAACGCCGTGCCCATCGCGCCAGCACCCAAAACCACCACCTTCATGGCAAGCTTCAGTTGGGCGTGATGACCACCTTGGATGCGCGCCCTTGGTGCACCAGCTCAAAACCTTGTGTAGCCTCGGAGAGCGGGAAAATGTGGCTCACCAGCTGCTCGAACGGATAATCATGCGTTGCGATGAACTCCATGGCGTGGCGCAGTCCTGCCGGCGTGGCCGAGTAGCTGGTTAGGATGTTGATCTCGCGCAGGAAGGTGGGCCAAAAGTCCAGTGTGAGCTGCGTGCCTGGCTTGCCGCCGAAGAGCATCAGCGTGCCGCCATCGCGCACCGCGCGCAGGGCCATCTCGAACGTAGTCTGGTTGAGCGCGGTGAGGATCACCAAGTCAACGCCGCGCCCTTCGGTGTGCGCACGACACAGCGCCGGCACATCGTCCGAGGCTAGCGCGCTGGCCAAAGCACCCCACCGCTGCGCTAGCTCCAGCCGCTCCGCCCGTATGTCGCAGGTGATCACATGAACGCCAGCCTCGTGCAGCAGCGGCAAGAAGAGAAAGCCGATCGCGCCAATGCCGACGACCAAGCACGTGTCCCCGGCCGAGAGTGGGGCACGATCGAGTGCGCGCAAGCAACACGCCAGCGGCTCCATGAACACAGCGCGCAGGTCGGGCACGTGATCGGGGATGCTGATCACAGTGTGCTGCACGTGGAGAGGCGAGAGGCGGATGAACTCGCTAAAACCGCCCGGCTCGATGTTGGTGCGTTTGAACTGCGGGTCCATTGTCTCGCTGCCGTGGAGCGAGTAGTGCGAAGTTGGGTCAGGCACATGGTGCGCGAAAGCGATGCGCTGGCCGACTCGGAAGTGAGTGACGCCCTCTCCCACCTCCGCTACTACGCCGACGCACTCGTGTCCTAGCTTTTGAGGCTTGGCGTAGCCGGGGTGGTAAATCTTTAGCGCGTCTGTGCCACACACGCCACAGGCAGTGAGTCGCGCGATGATCTCGCCAGCGGCCGCGTGTGGCGGCTCGCTCTCGCAATACGTGACGGTTGCGTCGGCGGTGCACAGCAAGTACTTCATGGCGTGGTTAGTTCTTGGTATGACAAGGGGCAGTAACGCTTATCGTGAGCAGGATTCACTGCTGCTGGAGAGTAAGCTCGGTCAGCCGATCGACGAAGGGCTGAAGCGCGGGGAAGAGGTGGATGTACACCTCGCTGTAGAGCTTGTCGTATGCAGCCGCCACATCGGAGCGCGGCTCGAAGCGCTGGCCCGTGCGGGTCATCGCCGCGGCAGCAGCTTGGATGTTGGGGTACCAACCCACGGCTGCGGCAGCCAGAATGCCGGCCCCCAGGCAAGTTGCCTCCGCCGTCTCGGCGCGGACAACTGGCACGCGCGTGACATCGGCCATGATTTGGCACCACAAGGCGCTCTTGCTGCCGCCCCCCATCGTGATGTATTCGCGCAACTGCACGCCGGTGGCTTTCATCACGGCGTCGCCGGCCAGCCGTTGCTCAAAGGCGATGCCCTCGAGGATCGCGCGGTAGAAGTGCTCGCGGCCATGTGTGCCGGTCCAGCCAATCACGATGCCGGTTGCAGCGGGATCCCAGTAGGGGTTCATCACGTTGTTCCAGTACGGCACCAACATGAGGCCGATGCTGCCGGGCGGCAGCTTGGCGGCGGCTGCCTCCAGGATTTCCTCGGCGACAAGCGGCAAATTCAGCTTGCGCAGATCATGCGCGAACTTCTCCACAAACCAATTGATCGTGAACACCCCGCCTTTCAAGGCGTGCTCCAAGAAGTAGGCGCCGGGCAAGGGCGCGCTCATGGTGCGAAAGGCGAGGTCATACACGTAGGCGGGGCTGAAGAAGCCGCCGATGATGCACGTCCCCAAGTTCAAATAAGCGCGGTCTGCGGTGGTGATGTTGGCGCCTAAGCCTGCTGCCTGGCCGTCGCCCAAGGCGGCGATCACGGGTAAGCCCTGGGGCAGGCCGGTGGCGGCAGCAGCCTCCGCGCTGACGCGGCCAATCTCTTGACCCACCGGCACCAGCTCGCAGAGTTGGTCCTCACGCAGGCCGACAAGGTTGAGCATGTCGCGCGACCAAGTGCCGGATTGGATGTCCAGCAGGCCGGTGGGGTCGGCGCTAGCTGGCGTGGTGCGAAATTGTCTGGTCAAGCGATGCACCAAGAAGCTGTGCACCTCCATGACTTTGTGGGCGCGGCGGAGGACCTCCGGCTCGTGCTGCTTGAGCCACAGCATCTTGGTCACGGAGACGGCAATAGAGAGCGGCTTGCCGGTGATGCGATGGAACGCCTCTTTGCCGAGGGAGCGCTCGATGTCCACCAGTTGCGGGCGGCTGCGCTCATCCATCCAGGTGATCGCCTTTCGGATGGGGCGACCGTCGCGATCCACGAGAGTGAAAGTCTCACGTTGATGGGTGAGGCAAATGGCTGCTGCGCGGCTTAGGTCGAGCTGCGCGCCGAGGTCGCGCAGCGCATGCACCAGCCCCTCCCACCATTGCTCTGCATCTTGTTCGTACCAGCCGAGCTGGGGGGAGGAAAGTTGAAAGGCGGCGCGGCCCTCGGCCAGCGGCTGGCCATGGCGATCCCAAGCGATGGCTTTGCAGGAAGTGGTGCTGCTATCTACGCCAATGACGAAGTGGTCCGACATACGTGAAACAAGGTGCTGCTGACCTCTGACAAGCAGAGGCCAGCAGCACAACGATGGGGCTCAGGGCGTGGATCAGACAACGCCGTACTCGCGCATTGCCTGAAGCGCCTTCTCGGTTTTCTCTTGAATGGCCTTCAGGGTGTCTTCGATGCTCTGCTGCTTGGTGGTCATCTTGCCGTACTCCACCGCGTTCACATCGGTGGCCAGCGCAGCCCACTGTGGCAGGTGTGGCTCGGTTCCCATGCGCGACTCAATGGCGCGGCGGGTGACCTCGAAGTGGCGCGTGGTGCCGGGCGTTACCTTGTTGTTGGCCAGCACGCGTGGGTCGGTGTAGTTGCTGGCGCGGACGGGCACGTTGGCGCCTTGGGCGTTGGCGCGAGCGGTGAGGTCAGCGCTGGTAGCCCACTGCAAGAAGATCCACGCAGCGTCGGGGTTGGGCGCATAGCGGCTAATGGCCAAGCACGAACCGCCCTGGTGGCTAATGCCGGGGGTCTCGTCGTAGCCGCACTGCTCGCGGGGGCGCAGCTTGACTTCCTTGGGGCAATCAGCGGCCTCCACCAAGCCAACGACCTTGCTGCGCGAGGGGTCGTCGAAGCCGGGGAAGAACTCGCCCCAGGAGATGAAGATGCCGGCTTTGCCCTGGGTGAAGGCGTCGCCTTGGCCACCCCAATCCCAGCCGGTCACGCCGGGGTCCATGTAATTGCCCAGCTCCATCATGTAGCGCATGCCCTCGATGTTCTCCTCGGCGGTGTACATCGGCCGGCCGTCGGCGTCGAAGTGCGCGCCGCCATGCGACCACATCCACGCTGTGGCATCGCACTGCAGCGCATAGTGCCCCGACTTCCACTGGCCGACTGTGCCCATAATGCCCTGACCGCTCTTCGCTTCGTGGATAGCCTTGACAACTTCCATGTACTCCTGCATGGTGGTGGGCACTTTGAGCTTCAGTTCCTCGAAGATGTCCTTTCGGTACATCATGATGAAAATCGGGATGTCGAACGGCACGCCGATCTTAGTGCCCTTGTAGCTGGCGATGTCGCGCACGAGCTGCGGCAGGAAGTCGTCGAAGTTGTAGTCGGGGTAGGCGAGGTCTTTCTTGGCCAGCAGCTCGTCAACGGGGATAGAGTCGTTCACGAAGCGGCCGAGCCATGCTTGGTCCCAATAGTAGATGTCGCTTTGGCCTTTGCCGCCAGTCGCGCCAACCACCGTGTCTTGGATGGTCTTGGCGAGCACCTGGTCGAGCGGCACAATCTCCCAGTCCACTTCAATGCCGGTGAGGGGCGTGAACTCCTCCTTCATCAGCTTGCTGATGACCAGGCCGGGCGAGGTGTTCTCCGACACGATCTTGATACGGGTGCCGCGGAACTTGCCGCCCACCTCCTTGAGGAACTGCTGTTGCGGCGTGAGGCTGCCGCTGCCCATAGAGGCGTCCACTTTGGGCGTCTCAACTTTTGGTGCGGTCTCGACTGGGGTGGGACGCGCTGGGGCGCATCCGCCCAAGTACCAGGCGCTGCTGAATCCAAAGCCGGCGAAAGCAGCAGCGCGGATGAACTCGCGACGGCTGATTTTACCGACGCGCAGCTTCTCGGCCATCTTGGCGACGTACAGCCTTTGTTGGCGATCCCGTTCGTTCATTGCTCTTTCCTCCCTTTGAGTGTGAGTGATCTAAAAACTGACAAAACCGATGACAAGACAACCTTCAAGCTAGCTCGCTGCCACCTAGCCTGCACCGAGGGGCAGCGCAAGGCAGCTTGTTCTTGCGCGAGCAAGTGTGCGGGTTCTCGGGTGGGTGAGGTATTAGGTTGGGCTATCACCTCCGTATTGAAGATTCGTCAGCCGCGAAGTGTGTCACTTGCGGCGATGACGTCACCCTTTGATGGCACCCATCGTGAGGCCGCGCACGAGGTTGCGCTGCACGATGAGCACGAAGATAAACACCGGCACCATCGCTGTGGTGCTAACGGCAGCCAACGCTCCCCATTCTGTGCCCGCTGCAGACACGTCGAACGTAGAGCCAAACACCGGCACCGTGCGGAATTGGGTGCGCGTGACGGTCAACGTGAGCAAAAACTCGTTCCACGAGGTGATGAAGGCGAGGATCGCAGCGGCTGCCATGCCGGGCAGTGCGTAGTGCCAAATCACCTTGGTGAAAGCTTGCCAGCGTGTGCACCCATCCACCATTGCTGCCTCGTCCAGGTCGGTTGGGATGTCGTCGAAGAAGCTCTTCAGCAGTAGCGTGCTGAGCGGCAAATTGACTACCACGTGCACGAGCAGCACGCCCAGCAGCGAATCGTAGAGCACGCTTGTCCCCTTGCCAAAGATCGCCGAGAAAAGGCGCTGGTCGGCCTGGGTGTATAGCCAGAACAAGGGGAACATTGCCACCACCGGCGGCATCATACGTGTGCTCAAAATCCACGTGATCAGGTTGTTGCGGATGCGGAACTGAAAGCGGCTGAGCGCGTAGGCCGATGGGGTCGCCAAGCTGATAGAGATGATCGTGCTCAGCACACCAATCACCACGCTGTTGACCAGCGAGGGGATGACGTAGTAGTCGCCAGCGGCCCCGCTGTAGATAACGCCGGTCTTTGCGCCGATGGTGGGATCCATGCCTAGTATCACTACCTGATACCAATCGAAAATGGGCTCGGAGAAGATGACCGGCGGCCAAGTCATGGTGTAGGGCAGCGGCTTGACCGACACCAAGAACCAATACACGATGGGCGAGAAGAAGATCAGCGCGATGATCGCGGCAACTGTCGTTTGGACGATCACCTCACGCCGGTGACGAGCGCGCATCGCGCGTGCGGCCCGTGCAGCATCGGCTCTCGCGACCTCCGTAGCAGCAAGCGGGGTTACTGCCATGGGTGTTCCTCCTGGTTCGTCACGTCAGTCCGTAGGTCAGAACTTCACTTTGAATAGGCGCATGTAGGCGTTGGTGATGATGATCGCCAGGATCAGCACCACAATGCCGACCACAGAAACCATGCCCCATTCGATGCTCTTGTGCATACGGTAAGCAAAATGACTGATCGTCTCAGAATTGCCGCCGGGCCCTCCGCTGGTCATGATGGCGACGTAGTCGAACAAGCGCAACAAATCAACTATGCGGAACAAGATGACGACCGCGAGCACGTTGCGCAGCAAGGGCAGCTTGATCTCCCAGAACAACTGCCAGCGATTTGCGCCGTCCACAATGGCGGCCTCGATTGGCTCATGAGGCATTGCCTTGAGGCCTGCCAACACGATCAACGCGACGAACGGTGTCCACTGCCACACGTCAACGATCAGCAGACCCAACAAGACGTTGCGCCCTGTCCCGCCGATCAGTGGCTCTGTGCGGTCAATCACGTTGAGCGCATAGAGGATGTTGGAAACGATCCCATAGTCGGCGTTCTGCAAGAAGCGAAACATGAGGCCAGAGATCACAGGCGGCACAACCATTGGCAAGATGAACAGCGATTGCCACAAGCTGCGCAGTTTCACCTGATTGCGGTCAAACGCTAGTGCGATCGCAATCCCGAGCACTAGCTCGGTGAGCAGCGCAGCGCCCCCAAAAATGAAGGTGGTGCGGAACGACTTGAGGAAGTCGGCGTTGGTGAGTAGGTCAATCCAGTTGTTAGGGAAGTTCCAGCGGAACGCCTTCGTCATTGGGTCGAAGCGGTGGAAGCTGATAACAACGTTAAAGATGAAAGGATAGACGCTATAGACAAACAGCAGGACGATGATGGGCAGCAGCCAAATCCATGGCCGTTCGCTCGACCAAAATGGTGGCCTGCGCTTGCGAGCGCCGCTCTCAGTCATGCTCCTGTTTTCCTCTGGTGTTTCTCAGGTTGATGCTTGGACAAGCGTAACTGCTGTGCACATATGCACAGCAGGAGTGATTGGCGATTATATCCAAACTTTAGGCGCGGATGAACGGGGTGAACGCGGGGGCGATCCTGTGGCGCATGCCACCAGCTCCGGCTCGGATATCGTTTATCATTGTGATTCAACTACCCTGCTATGTCCCTGCAGATTTATAACGTGCTCACGCGCCGAAAAGAGCCTTTCGTGCCGCTGGTCGAGGGACAAGTCGGCATCTACGTCTGCGGGCCGACAGTGTACGACCACGCGCACTTAGGCCACGCCAAGACGTACGTCTCGTTTGACGTGGTGGTGCGCTGGCTGCGCTACAGTGGCTACAAGGTGCGCTACGTGCAGAACATCACCGATGTCGGCCACTTGCTCGACGACGGCGAGGACCGCATCATAAGAGGCGCCAAACGCGAGCGTGTTGAGCCGATGGAGATCGTCGAGCGCTACATGCGCTCCTATTTCGAGGACATGGACGCGCTCGGCGTGCAGCGGCCCAACATCTCGCCGCGCGCCTCGGCGCATATCCCAGAGCAAATCGAGATGATCAAAGCGCTGATCGCCAAGGGCCATGCCTACGAGGTCAACGGATCGGTGTATTTCAGCGTTGAGTCTTACCCAGAGTATGGCAAGCTGAGCGGCCGGCGCATTGAGGAGATGGAGGCCGGCAGCCGCGTGGCCGTGCGCGAGGAGAAGCGCCACCCGATGGACTTCGCTCTGTGGATTCGCGCGCCGGAAAACCACATCCTGAAGTGGCCATCGCCATGGGGCTGGGGCTATCCTGGCTGGCACATCGAGTGCTCTGCTATGAGCACCAAATACCTCGGTGCCACTTTCGATATCCACGGCGGTGGCATAGACAACATCTTCCCCCATAACGAATGCGAGATCGCGCAAAGCGAATGCGCACACGGCGCACCCTTCGCCCGTTACTGGATGCTCACTGGCAGCCTGCTGGTCAACGGCGTGAAGATGAGCAAGTCCCTCGGTAACTTCCGCACTATCAAAGATGCCTTGCAATCGTATCGGCCAGAGGCGCTGCGCTTCTTCATTCTCTCGAACAAGTACAGCAGCCCGGCCGATTACAGCGATGAGTCGCTCCAGGCAGCCACCAAGGGATGGGAGCGGCTGCACAACACATGGCGGCGCGCCCAAGAGGCGCTCAAATCGCCGGACACGCTGGCCCACAGCGACCACAGCACTGCTGAGATGACCAGCAACCTGCTCGAAACCCTTGACCAATACCGCCTGAAGTTTGTCAGCGCCATGAACGACGACTTCAACACGCCGCTCGCCATCGGCGCGTTGCAAGATATGTCCACTGACCTCAACCGCTGGCTGGACAAGGGCATCGCCACGCCAAAAGTGGTGGAGCAGGCGTTGGAGATTTACCACTCCTTCGGCAGCGAAGTGCTCGGATTGCTGCGTGGCGAAGCGCAGCAGAGCGGCAGTGCCGAGCGAGAGGCCGCCTTAATCGAGATGCTGATTGAGCTGCGCGCGCAAGCACGCAGGGCGAGAGACTTCGCTGCTGCCGACGCCATCCGCGATCGGCTTGCCAAGTTGGGCGTGATCTTGGAGGACACCCCCCAAGGCACCCGCTGGCGCATCACCAACGTCAACTAGTGATGCAAGGGCCGCCGCTGATTGTGGCCAACGCCGAAATCCGTGACGA
Organism: uncultured Anaerolineae bacterium; assembly: GCA_938028725.1. Lineage (GTDB taxonomy): Bacteria > Chloroflexota > Anaerolineae > J036 > Brachytrichaceae > CALIMH01. Next base: position 114,446 of record CALIMH010000012.1, read on the forward strand.
GTTCATCGTCGCGGGCATGGAGCGCCTGCAAGCGGGCGCTCAAGCCCTCGAAGTGGCTGAGTATGTCGCTAGCTTGGTGGAGGATGACCCCGCTGAGCACACAGTCGGATACGGCGGTTTGCCAAACGTGCTCGGCCAAGTGGAGTTGGACGCTTCGATCATGGACGGCGCAACGTTGCGCGCCGGCGCGGTGGCGGCCTTGCATGGCTTTCGACATCCGATCCGCGTGGCGCGTCAGGTGATGGAGCGATTGCCTCACGTGTTGCTGGTCGGCGAAGGCGCCAATCGCTTTGCTGCGGAGATCGGCGCTGAGCGGCGTGTGATGATCTCGCCGGGGGCAGCCGTTGCGTGGGCGCAGCGCCTCCAGGCGATCTGCGCTGACGGTGAGCCGCTCGACACCATCGAGTTGGCCACGCGCGCCTTGCGAGCATCCCAGGGCAGCGACACGATGAACGTGATCGTGCGCGACAGCGCCGGCAACCTGTCCAGCGCGGTCACCACTTCTGGCATTGCTTGGAAATACCCCGGCCGGCTAGGCGACTCGCCCATCATCGGCGCGGGCAACTACTGCGACAATCGCTACGGCGCAGCGACGTGCATGGGTCTGGGCGAAGCGGCGATCCGCGTGAGCGCTGCAGCTCAGGTGGTCACCTTGCTGCGGCTTGGTTGGACGGCGGAGGCTGCCGCACGAGAGGTGACCGGCCAGATCGCGCACCTGATCGGCACCTCCCACACACCCAACCACATGGCGCGCGCAGATTGGGTGCGCATTTTGGTGGTGGACGCTCAAGGCAACTTCAGCGCGGCAGCTACACGCCCAGGGCTTTCTTTTAAGGTGCACGTGGCTGGCGAGTCGCGCCCGCGCTTGTGCGAGGCAGCATCAGTTGGCGCGTCGCTGAGTTAGGTTGACCGCCGACCATGGTGTCAATGGCGGCGCGCTTCCGCGACAACGTCCTCCAGCAAGCGCAGCAGGTCAGGGCCGCGCAAGTGAATCTGCGAGAGGCTCACGTTGAGCAGGAGATACACCCACGTCAGTACATCTTCGCCCAGTTGAAGCAGACCAAAGCGCGAGAAGCTGCTGCGCGGGACGGACACGTTGCCACTGAACGTCTGGCGGGTGATCACCCAACCTGCGCTCAGGCAGATGATGGCATCAGGAGAGTGTTCCGGCAGCAGCTCCCGCTGCTCGAACATCTCGCGCATGACGCGATGCAGCGCGCGCGGGTCGTCCGCCGTCTGCGCAAAGATGTAGCCCAGGTAGGGGTTGAGCGTGTCATTAGGCAGTTGGGCATAGCGCGCGCCGAACACAGCCAGGTGTTGCGTGGGCGTGATGTCGTGGGCCGTGGCGCGTGCGCGCGGCAGCTTCTTCAGCGCAGCCACCCGTTCCAGCGCCTGAGAGAATTGTGCTGCGTCGAGCTTTGGCTGCGCCTCGCAGATGGCGTAGACATACTCGCAAGGGATCAAGCTGTCTGCGAGGGGGATGCAATACCACTCGTCGTAGATCAACAAGCTGTTTGGCGCGCTGCAAGCCTCATGTGAGGCGAAGGCCTGGCCAATGCGCATGCCGAAACGCCGTGGCAACAGAGGACGCAACAGATGTTCGGCGAAGTGCCAACGTTGTGCAGCGTGATCTAAGTGTGGTTGGAATAGGTGACCGCTGCGCACCACCTGTTGGTAGAGAGGTCGCGTGTAAGCGCGAATCTCGTCCAGCAGTCTCATCATGCAGTGCTTCGGAGGAACTTCTCCAGCGACCGATGTCGTGTGGCCCTCACAGCTGCTTGAGTGAGACGCGGGCCAGCGCCGCTAAGTTAGCCGCGCCGACGCACAGCATCACTGCACGCAACTGTCCATCAATCACCGCGATCTCATCGGCCACTGCTTCGGCGGACTGCACAGCCGCGCGCAGGAATGGCCGGGCCAACCCGAACAACGTCGCGCCTAAGGCGATGCATTTTGCGCCGTCCACGCCGTTGCGAATGCCACCGCTGGCAAACAGCGTCATGTGGGGCACGGCTTGTCGCACCTGGCAGAGGGACTCAGCGGTGGGGATGCCCCAGTCCACAAACCCCGCAGCGATCCGGCGCTGCACTTCAGTTTGCGCGCGGAACATCTCAACTTGGCTCCACGACGTGCCACCAGCCCCGGCCACGTCAATCGCGGCGACGCCCGTTTCGGCCAGTCGGCGAGCCACGTCGGCCGAAATCCCCCATCCCACCTCCTTCACCACTACCGGGACGCCGTCTTTGTCCAAAGCGCGCACGACTTCGGCGATCTTGGGGAGCAAGCCGGACCAGTTCCAGTCGCCTTCAGGCTGCAAGATTTCTTGCAGCGGGTTCAAGTGCAAAATGAGCGCGTCGGCGCCGATCAATGCGACAGCGCGGCGGCAATCGTCCACGCTGAAGCCGTAGTTCAACTGCACGGCGCCGATGTTGGCGAAGAGCAGCACGTCCGGCGCCACGTCGCGCACTTGGAACGTGTCGCTCAAGTCCGGTCGCACCACTGCGGCCCGCGTTGAGCCGACGCCCATGGCGACGCCAGCCTGTTGGGCGGCCTGAGCCAAATTGCGGTTGATCGTGCGCGCTTCGGCTGTGCCCCCAGTCATGGAGGAGATCAGGAGCGGCAGGCGCAAACGCCTGCCAAACACCGTGAGCGAAGTGTCAATTTGGTTGGCGTCCAGCTCGGGGAGGGCGTTGTGCACAAACCGATAGCGCTCCAGTCCCGTCGTGATCGCGGAGGATACGCGCTCTTCCAAGTTGATGCGGATGTGGTCCGACTTGCGGCTTTCAAGCAGCTTGCCTTCATCCATCTGCAACAGTGCGGCACAATCGTAACTCAAACGCTGCAGCGGTGTTAATCCTGTTGTCAGCCATCGTGTGAGTTAGAATCAGGAAGTCTGGTTAAGGAGGAACTTACATGTCAGAATCCACCTTTGAGCGTGTCAAAGCACTCACTGTCAAAATCCTCGGTGTCGCGCCGGAGAAGGTGACGATGGAAGCGCGCTTCCGCGAGGACCTGGAGGCGGATTCGTTGGACCTTGTCGAGCTCATCATGGCCTTCGAGGAAGAGTTCGGCGGCGAGATCACCGACCAGGAGGCGCAGAAAATCACCACTGTAGGCCAAGCTGTGGAGTATCTGGAGCAGCGGATGAACAGCAACTGATGTTGCGCGCAGCGCTCATCAGCTTGCAAGCCCCTTCCGTATCGGATAGGGGCTTGTTTTTTTGAGAACCACACCAGCCGCGCTGGATGAGCGGGCGCACAGTATCATCATGGCACATGCGCATTGCCATCGTCGGTGCCGGGGCCACGGGTTTGGCGGCAGCATATGAGCTGCTGCTGAAAGGGCAGCACGTGGAGGTCTTCGAGGCTGCTCTGCAACCCGGCGGGCTAGCCGGCGGCTTCCAACAACCGGGTTGGAGCTGGTCGCTGGAGAAGTTCTACCACCACTGGTTTGCCACCGATCGCGACGTGCTGCGTTTGGCCGAAGCGATCGGCGTCCGCCAGCGCGTGATCTTCAAGCGGCCGGTCACCGTGGTGTATCACCAGGGGCAGTTCTATCCCCTTGATTCGCCGCAAGCAGTGCTGCGCTTCCCCGGCCTTGGCTTCAAAGACAAGCTGCAATTTGCGCTGGCCACCGCTTACCTGAAGTTTGTCACCAACAACTGGCGCGCGCTGGAGCGCTTCACGGCAGATGAGTGGTGTCGGCGCTGGATGGGCCGCGCCGCCTACGAGGTGATTTGGCAGCCGCTGCTGGAGGGCAAGTTTGGCGAGCTGCACACGCAGGTGAACATGGCGTGGCTGTGGGCGCGCTTCAAAGCGCGCACGCCGCGCTTGGGCACGTTTGAGGGCGGCTTCCAAGCCTTTTTCGATGCGCTGGCCGAGGCCGTGTGTCAACGCGGCGGGGTGATCCACTACGGCACGCCGGTGGCTCAAGTGTTGCGCGATGACCGAGGCTGGAAGGTGCAAACAGCGGCGTGCACGAGCTGGTTCGATCAGGTGCTGATCACCACATCGCCGCGGCTGTTGCTGCGCTTGGCGCCGCAGTTGCCGGTTGATTACGCGGCCGCCTTGCGCCAGCTGCGCTCGCTGGGGGCGCTGGTGGTGATCTTCGCCTTGCGTCACCCGCTCAGCCCGCGCGGCTACTACTGGCATAACCTGCCCAAGTCGGCCGGCTTCCCCTTCCTCGCGCTGTGTGAGCACACCAACTTTGTCGAAGCGGAGCACTTCGGCGGCCAGCGGCTTGTCTACTGCGGCGACTACTTGCCGCCGGAGCATCCCTACTTCACCGCGCCCGATCACGAGTTGGTCGAGCTGTTCGCCGGCTCGCTCCATCGCTTCAACCCGCAGTTCTCGAAAAGCTGGATCAGCGACGCCTGGGTGTTCCGCGAACCCTACGCGCAGCCGGTGCCGTTCGTCAACCACTCGCGCGCGCTGCCAACCACGCGAACACCACTGGCCGGCCTTTGGTTTGCTAGCATGAGCCACGTGTACCCATGGGATCGCGGCACGAACTACGCTGTGCGGTTGGGTCGAGAGGTGGCTCAGGCGATGGTGTGAGATGCGCGCGGCACAAGCGCCGGTGTTAGACTGCGCATGTGCCGATCGCGTTTGCGCTCATCCCCCCGTTTGTCATCACGTTGCTGCTGTTGCTGCGTGCCGAGGCGCTGCAACCACGACGCCCGGCGCATGTGCGTGTGTGGGAGTCCCTGGCCACGGCCTGGTTGTTGGGCGTAGCGTGGTTGTCGCTGCTGGAATCGCCGCGAGCGCCTCTCTACACAGTGCTGGTCAGTGCAGGGTTAGCTTGCTCACTAGTTGGCGATTGGCTGCTGATAGAGGCAGAAGACCCAAAGCGCGTCGCTAGAGGAGGAGCGGCGCTGATGCTGGCCCACATGTCTTACGTCCTCGCGTTTGCGTTTGCCCAACATGTGCGGCAGATGCCGCTCGACCTATCGCGGGAGAGCTGGTTGGCGGTGGCACTGTTGGTGATGGGTGGAATGGTGTATCTGTACTTGCGGCCCTCAGTGGGAGCGATGAACAATGCTGTGCTGCTCTACATCACCACACTCTCGCTGATGGTGCATCGCGCAGCCAGCAGCGTCGTGCCCGGCGGCAGCTTGATCGCCCAGCCGGCGCTGGCAGCAGGCGGAGCGCTGCTGTGTTACGCCTCGGACTTCATGATGGCTATCAACAAGTTCGTCTTCGGCAGTGGCGACAGGAGCAATCACGTGTGGGTGCTAGTCACGCGCTACAGCGCACAGTTGTTGATCGCGCTCTCAGCGTCGCTGCTGTGATCGGATGCGCTCATGCCTAACGAGCGCGGCGCGTCCGCCCGCGCTGACAGGCCGAGCTGCTCCTGGTAGGAGGGGTCGGTGAAGCGGGTGATGGTCATGATGAGCGCGTCCTCGCGGTTATCCTGGTAGTAGGCCTTGCGTTGCCCCACCACCTCGAAGCCGTATTTGCGGTATAGCGCTTGTGCGCCGACGTTGCTGACGCGCACCTCGAGCGTGACAGTAGTGGCGTGGCGTGCAGTGGCTTGTCGCAGCAGCTCGCGTAGCATCTGCTCGCCCACGCCGCGCCGTCGCCAGGCGGGGTCCACCGCGATGGTGGCAATGTGTGCTTCGTCGGTCATCATCCACATGCCGGCAAAGCCAACCACGGGCATGTTGCTTTGCCGGGAGCGGGCGAGCCAGCGTCGCAGCCATGAGTGTGGTGCAGGCGGGGCGCCTGCACAAGCAACCACAAAATGGGCCGCGGTGTTCTGCAACTCACTGAGCCAAGCCTCAAGCGGCCAAGGTCTTGGGAAAGACTGCCGGTCAATGGCCATCACTGATGGCAGGTCGCTGAGGCGCATTGGACGCACACCGATCGAGGCTGAGGCAGGGGTGGGATGCATTGGGCTATGCCTCCGGCGGGTAAATGGCAGTCAACGTCATCACGTCGTCCACCTCGCCGCGCGACCAGCGGTTGAAGGCGAGATCGGCCAAGAAGCCGGCCCGGCGCAAGTTCCAGGCCGGTGGTGCTGCGCGGATGTGCGCCGGCAACCTGGCCCACACGTGGGGCGCCACCTCACCGCACACCCAAGTGGGTGCAGCTGCCTCCAGCTCGGCGACCAACTCCTCCCATGGCACAATCCGCCATGTGTCTGCGACGTGAGGGACATCCTCAATCCAATCGTAGCGACAAATGGCCGCGCGCGATCGCCCTGCTTCCAACACCACCAGCATGGGCAAGTGATGGCAGGGCTGGGCGTATGCTAGCACGTCAAACGCTGTGACGCCGATGAGCGGCAGGCCTTGCGCCAGCGCCATCCCCTTGGCGATAGCCAGACCGCATCGCACACCGGTAAATGAACCGGGGCCGATGGCAACAGCGATGGCAGCCAGCTCTGCTGTGCTCACGTGTGAAGCGCGCAGCAGCTCTTCGATTCGGGCACTGACGCGCGCCGTCTCCTCGCGTTGGGCCTCCCAAGTTATCTCGCCCAGCAGCGTGTGCTCATTGCGCAGAGCGATGGAGGAGCGGCGCGTGCACGTGTCAATGGCGAGCAGCGTGGCGGACATGGTGGCTTTTCAGACTCCAAACGTTGCCTTGCGGAAGGCGAGCAGCGTCTGCCACGCCTGGGTGTTTTGGGTAGCAAAGGTGAGATGTCTGCGATACTCGTCCACTGTGCGCAGGCGCACGTGGATGGTGTGCTCGGGCAGCAGATGCTGCACGCGCTCTGGCCACTCGATCACCACCACCCCCAGCGGGTCCTCGAGGATCTCCTCCAAGCCCAACGTGCGGAGGTCTTCCGCGTTGGGGGCACGGTAGAGGTCCACGTGATAGAGGGCTGCGCTGTCTTGCGCGCGGTGGTGCTTTTGGACGAGTGTGAAGGTGGGGCTGCGCAGTATCTGGTCAGCGCCCCAACCAAGGCCAACGCCGCGCGCGAAGCTGGTTTTGCCGGCGCCCATCTCGCCATAGAGCGCCAGCACTGCCCCTGGCTGCAGCAGCGCGCCCAGCCGCATTCCAAGCCGTTGCGTCTGCTCCTCACTGTGGCTGGTGCATTCAAAGGACAGGGGCTCTAGGATCGGCATAGGCTCGGACTCGGCGCAGAGGATTATAAGGTCCATCGCTGCACGCTCCAACCACGCCGCGGACGCGAAAAGGCGATTGGGCGAAGGCAGCGCCTCTGCCCGGCGTCAGTCGTCTTCCGAGGAGCGCGTCCTTCGCATTGGCTAGGTGCGCGCCACAGGCGCAGTTTGCGGCGTGGAGCGCACCGGGATATGGAAGGCCGCGCGTGCCGGTTGTGTGGAGGCTGGTGGTTGCAAGTCGCGGCCCAGCAGCACGCGCTCGAGGTTGATCGGCAGCTCGCGCACGCGCCGGCCGGTGGCGTGTGCGATGGCGTTGGCTATGGCAGGCGCAGTTGGCACCAAAGCAGGCTCGGCGATGTTTTTCGCGCCGTAGGGGCCATGCGAATACGCCGACTCAACGAACACGCCGGTGATCTCCGGCACGTCCACCGATGTGGGGATGAGGTAAGACTCAAAGTTGGTCTGCTGTAGGTAGCCTTCGCGGTAGGTGATCTGCTCGGTGAGGGCATAGCCTAGCCCCTGCGCGATGCCACCGTAGAGCTGACCGTACGCACCCTGGGGGAACACCACTTTGCCTATGTCATGCACGGCCCAAATGTGCAACACCTGCACGTTGCCAGTGCGTAAGTCCACCTCCACCTCGGCGATCTGCGCGCCGTACACGTATGCCATGTAAGGTGTGCCACGGCCATGATGATGGTCCCACGCGATCTTCGGCGCGGACCAGTGACCGTGCGCGGACAGGATGAGGCCAAGCCGGCGAGCGTGGTCCACCACTTTCTCCCATGCTACGGCTTCTTCATCTGGGCCGATATACGCTTCACCATCGCGGATCAACTGGCGCGGGTCACATTGGAGCAAGTTGGCGGCGGCCATGTCAAGCGTTTGGCGCAAGTTGCGCGCGGCAAGCCGCATCGCGTTGCCGCCGACAACGGTGGTGCGGCTGGCGACTGTCGGGCCGGAGTCAATTGCCGTGTTGGTGTCGGGGCGTTGCATGTGGATGCGCTCGGGCCGAACGCCCAGCTCTTCGGCGGCGATCAGCGTGAAGACAGTGCGCGAGCCGGTGCCGTAGTCGGTCAAGCCGGAGGTGATTTCCACAGAGTAGTCGGGGAGGATGCTGATGGTGGCGCCGGCGCTATCTGCGCCTTCTGCGCCGAGCGACATGCCGTGATACATCACGGCCACGCCGATGCCGCGGCGCTTCTCGGTCGAAGTTTGGCGGCCGTACTCGGCCCGCTTGCGATCCCAGTCGCTGATGCGGCGGGCGGTGGTCAAGCACTCGATCAGGCCAACCGACTCGGTGAGCTTTTGGCCGTGCACGGTCTCGTCACCTAGCCGCAGGCAGTTCTTCAGGCGCAGGTCAATCGGGTCTATGCCGAGCAGGTCAGCCAGCTCATCCACGGTTTGTTCCACCGCGAAGCAAACCTCTGGATTGCCGAAGCCGCGGAAGGCGCCGGCATAGCCGTTGTTGGTGTACACGCAGTGCACGTCCACGTCACAGGCTTGGTAGCGGTAGCAGCCCATGGCGTGAATGCTGGCCCGCCAAGCTGTGAAGGGCGTCTCGGAAGCGTATGCCCCGGAGTCAATGATGCCGCGGAACCAACACGCCCGCAGCGTGCCGTCACGGTCAGCGCCTAGGCGGATGCGCATGTGCATGGCGTCGCGCTTGTAGCTGGCCACCATGCTCTCCTCTCGTGAGAAGACCATGCGCACCGGCCGGCCAGTGAGCAAGGCCAACTTGGCCACTTGTGCGGAGCTTTCATAGATGATGTCGTCCTTGCCACCAAACGAGCCGCCGACGGTGGGCTGAATCACGCGCACCAGGCTCTTAGGTAAGCCGAGCACCATCGCCAGGTTGCCTTGGTTGATGAAGGGGCTTTGGTTGGGCGCATAGACCACCACGCCCCCCTCCGGCGTGGGGATGGCTAGCACGCCCTCGGGTTCGATGTAAGCGTGCTCCTGCCAGTCGGTGAAGTATTCGCGGTCCAGGACAATTGGGCAAGCGGCCAGCTCGGCTTCGGCGTCGCCTTTGCACACGATCATGTGATCGCCTTTGAGGTTGGGATGCTGGCCGTCGGCGCGGTCTGGGCCAACTTGAGGGGCATCAGGGTCGAGCGCGCGGCGCGCGTCGAACAGCGCCGGCAACAGCTCCAGCTCGCACACGATCGCCTGCACGCCGGCCTGGGCAGCTTGGGGAGTATCGGCGACCACGGCTGCGATCGGCTCGCCGACATAGCGCACCTTCTGGTAAGCCAGCATGTATTTGTCTTTGATAGGGAAGCCGTAGAGGCCGTGATCCACGAAATCCTCGCTGGTGATCGCGGCGTGCACGCCGGGCACTTTCAGCGCCGGGGTGACGTCCAGCCGCACGATGCGGGCGTGTGGCACAGTGCTGCGCAAGCAACGGGCATGCAACATGCCCGGCACGCGGTAATCGGCGATGTACTTGGCCCTGCCGGTCACTTTGTCCAGCGCGTCCACGCGGCGGGCCGGCTTGCCGACGTACGTGAGCGGCTGCTGGGTGATGTGGCTCATGGCTGAGCGCGCCTCCCTTTGGCAGTTGCCTCGATCGCGTCCACAATTTGTTGGTAGCCAGTGCAGCGACACAGGTTGCCGGCCAGCGCCAGGCGGATCTCGGCGCGGGTGGGATGAGGATTTTGCCGCAGCAGCGCCTCGCCGGCCATGATCATGCCGGGGATGCAAATGCCGCACTGCACTGCACCATACTCGATGAAGTGTTGCTGCAAATCGTTAGGCCCTCCGTCTGCAGCGTGAACACCCTCGATAGTGACGATCTCGCACCCCTCCGCCTGTGGCGCCAGCACCATGCAGCTATTAACCAGGCGGCCGTCTTTGATGACGGCACACGCGCCACACTCGCCGACTGCGCAACCCTCCTTGGTGCCGGTCAGGTTTAGGTAGTCCCGCAACAAATCGAGCAGGGTAATGTCCGGCGGTGCTTCTACCGCCACCGCCTCGCCGTTTAGGATGAACTCAATGCGCATGGGTTCCGTTTGACTCCTGCATACGAAAGACTCGCCGCAGCGCGCGCGACACCAGCGCCTGTAGGGCGATCGCCTTGTAATCGGTGGACCAGCGCCGGCCAGTGGCAGCCACCATCACACGGCTGGCTGCAGCGCCGGCGGCTTCAAACAACGCCGTGCTCGGGCGCTCTCCAAGCAGCATGTCCTCCACTTCGGTGAAGCGGCGTAGCCGCGGCAGCGCTGATCCCGGCACCACGCGCACAAACTCGATGCGCCCATCGGCGGAGAGCCGACCGGCCACTGCCACGTTGAGCCGTGCGATGGCTTGCGCGTTGCGGCGGCCGATCTTCAAGAAGACTGACCGCGTCCCAGCGGGCAGGAGGGGGAACGTGAAGTGGGTGATCAGGTCGCCCGGCTGCAACGCCGTTTGGTGAGGGCCGAGCAACAAGTCAGCCACCGGCACGGCGCGCATGCCCTCGCTGTTCGCCACGTGCGCCAGCGCATCCAGGCAGACCAGCGGCGGCACGCCATCCGCGCATGCAGCGCCATTGCCCACGTTGCCGCCCAGCGTGCCAGTGTTGGCAATCGCTGGCCCACCCACCAGCCGCGCAGCCTCCACCAAACAGGCGGCATGCTCACACAGCAGCGGGCTTTCCACCAACTCCGTGTAGGTGACCGCCGCCCCGATGCGAATCTCGCCCTCTTCGCGTGCTACGCTCCTCATCGCTGGGATGCGGCTCACATCCACCAAGCGCTGAAAATTGGGCTTGGTGTGGCGCACTTGCACCAGCAAGTCTGTGCCGCCGGCCAAAGGGCGGCTGACCCAGCGCGGGTCATTCAGCAACGCAATAGCCTCGTCAATAGTGCTCGCTCTCGCGTAGTCAAAGAGGGGCATTCCGACTTTCTCCTGTTTGGGCGACCAGCTCTGTCGAGGCTCAGCACGACGGGAGGGCCCAGCTCTCGCCTCATGCGCGATTCTACCAGCGATAGCAAGCAGCTCTCTCATCGCAACCGCTCAGGCTGCTGAAGCGTTTCCATCGCGTATACTCTGCCAGGTCATGGGCGGCCCTCTTGGTACGCTGCTTGCTGGTGTTGCAGAAGGTGACTGGTTGCGGGTGCTGTCGAGCGTCAGCGTGATCGCTGCCCTGCTGCTGGTCGCGCTGCCGCTGCACGAGTTGGCGCACGCGCTGACAGCCAAGTGGTTGGGCGACGACACGGCAGAACGGCTTGGGCGCGTCACCCTCAACCCGTTGGCACATCTGGATGTGTTCGGCACGCTGCTGGTGCTCCTCGCCGGCTTCGGCTGGGCCAAGCCGGTGCCGGTAAATCCGTATCGCTTGCGGACTGACCCCCGCACCGGCATGGCGCTGGTGGCTATAGCAGGGCCGCTGACTAACCTGTTGCTGGCAGTTGCAGCAGCGCTGATCTTCCGCCTTGCGAGTGGCCTGAATATCCTGGAGGGCTATGGGCCGCTCGGTCCCTTCCTAGGTGGCTGGCTAGGCGAGATGTTGTTCGCCTTGGTGGTGTTTAACACGTTTCTGGCGTTGTTTAACTTGATCCCAGTACCGCCGCTGGATGGTTCGCGGTTGTTGGCGCTGGTTTTGCCGGAACAAGCGCAGCCAATGATGGAGATGTTGGAGCGCTACGGCTTTGTGATTCTATTGCTGCTTTTCTCCTTCGGCGGGATGAGCAGGCTGATCGCTACTCCAGCCAATTGGCTGGTGCGCATGTTGCTGTTTATGTGAGGTCTGAGCCGATGGGCAACGCATCGAAAGTGGCTCTGGTCGGCGCGACGGTGGAGCTGATCGCCCTCGGGCAGGCGATCCGCCGTGCGCTGCCGCAGGTGCAGGTGGTGATCCACGACCGCGACCGCGAGGCGATGCAGCGCGCCCAGCAAGTCGGCGCTGCTCAACGCGCGGAATGGCATTTGCCCTCAGCTTGCCAGGGAGCAGCCGCGATCTTCGTGGCCGGCGCGCTCAGCGAGCTGGAGCTAACCCTGCGCGCAACGCGCGAGGACCTGCACCCGCAAAGCTTGCTTGCCAGCGTCGGACTGCCGGCTGCTGCAGCGTTGGCTGCGGCCAACCGTTACCTGGATGCCGGCCAGCCGTTCTTTGCTACGCGGCTGTCGCTCAGCCCAGCACTGCCAGCGGATGCTGCGCCACTCCATGGTGCGGTGTGGGCCAGCACACCGCGCGCCAGCATCCCGCCAGATGCAGTGGATACCTTCGCGGCGTTTGTGCAGCAGCTCGAGGCGCAGCCGGTTTTCCTGGAAGCTGCGGAGCAGGATGGCATAGCGTTTGCCGTTGAGGAGCTGCCAGCCTTGGTCAGCAGTGCGCTGTTGCTCGCCCTTAGCGGAGACCGCGCCTGGGCCGAGCGCCAATGGATGGCGGGCGAAGCCCTCAACAATGCAACGCACCTGGTGGAACGAGCAGCGCAGCTCGTTGAGCCACTCATGCACCAGCGTCAAATCGCTATTCACTGGCTCAACCAAGTGATGCTGCAATGCATAGCGTTGCGCGACGCCTTGCAAGATGAGGACAAGCCCGCCATAGAGCGGCTGTTGCGCAAGGCACAAGAGACGCGCGCGCAATGGCTGGCCGAGCGGCGGATGGGGCGACGTGAGACAGCACCACGTGTGGAGCCTCAGAGCAACTGGAGCGCCCTGCTTGGCTTGCTGGTAGGCGAACGCGCGGCAGAACGACTGGCTGGCAAACGGAACAAAACCTGAGCAATCGCACCCAACCCAGCATGAACATCTTGAGCATTGCGCCAACATCGTTCTTCAACGATTACGGCTGCCACGTCCGCATTTTGGAGGAGGCGCGCGCCTTGCAGTCGCTCGGTCACCACGTCACCGTGCTGACGTACTTCAAGGGCAACGATGTGCCTGGAGTGCGCATCATCCGCACGCGCCCAACCCCCTGGCGCAGCAACTACGAGGTTGGCTCGTCGCGGCACAAGTTCGCCTTCGACGTGCTGCTCAGCCTAAAGCTGCTGCAGACGCTCGCCCGCCAGCGCTTCGACGTGATCCACGCCCACTTGCATGAAGGCGCCCTGATCGGCAGCGTGCTCTCTCGCCCGTGGGGGGTGCCGGTCGTGTTCGATTACCAAGGCAGCCTCTCCGACGAGATGGTGCAACATCGCTTCCTCAAAGCGGGCACAGCAGCCCACCGCTTCTTCGCTTGGCTCGAGCGGCGCATCGAACGCTTGCCCGATGTGATCATCACCAGCACCTATCACGCTGCCGAGAAGCTTCAATCCCGAATTGGAGAGCACTTGCCGGTGCGCCCCTTGCCGGACATTTTGAACACCGCAGTCTTTCACCCGCAGGTGCTCTCGCCGCAGGAGCGCCTGGCTTGGCGGGCGCGCTTCGGCATCCCCCCCGAGGCGACTGTCGCCGTGTTTGTCGGCCTGCTCGCGGCGCATCAGGGCGTGGGCGATTTGATCCAAGCGGCAGCGCGCTTGCGCGAAACGCATCCGAGTTTGCGCTGGCTTGTGATTGGATACCCCGGTGTGGAGCTATGGCGGAAGCTCGCTGCAGCGCACGGCGTGGGGGAGGTGATCATTTTCCCCGGCCGCGCACCCTACGCGGAATTGCCGAAGTGGTTGGCCGTGGGCGACATAGCAGTGGTGCCGAAGTATTCCCTCAGCGAGGGCAGCCACAAGACGCTGATTTACATGGCAATGGGATTGCCGACGGTCGCCTACGACACGCCGGCACAGCGCGAGATACTCGGCCCCCTGGGCTTATACGCCCCGCTCGGCGACGTGGCCACGTTTGCGGATCGCGTGGTAGAGCTGGTTACAAACCCGACGCGGCGGCGCGTGCTGAGCGCTCAACTGCGCACAGTGGCCGAGCGCGATCACAGCCGCCGCCGCGTTGCCGAGGAGCTGGAGGCTATCTACGCGCTGGCTCAAACGCGCCGGCGCATTGCGCCAGACGCGCCAGTCGTGCGCTTTGCGGAGAAAGCAAGGCGGTGGTGAAGTATGGCGGTGTTGGACAGGCTGATCAAACAAAGCCATGAGCTATGGGCATACCGCTCGCTGCTGCGCATGTTAGTCGTGCGTGACTTGAAAGCCCGCTACCGCGGCTCAGCACTGGGGGTGCTGTGGTCATTTTTGCAGCCCCTCGGCATGATGCTGGTGATCTCATTCGCCTTCAGCGTGATCAGAGGCGGCCCGGCGAGTATGCCGAACTTTCACGTCTTCGTGCTAACTGGCCTGCTCCCGTGGAATCTCTTCTCCACTTCAGTCACTATCGGTGCAAACAGTGTGGTGGCTCATGGCAGCTTGGTGAAGAAAGTCTACTTCCCGCGCATCACCTTGCCAGTGTCCACAGTGATCTCGAGCACAATCAACTTTGTGCTGGCGCTGCCGTTGTGGGTGGCGATTGCTGTCATATCCGGCCACCACTTGCACGCCTCGCTCATAATGCTGCCTTTCATCGTGCTGGTCCAACTGTGCTTCACGACAGGGTTGGTGCTGATATTGGCTACGCTGCAAGTGTTTTACCGCGACACCCAGTTTATCGTTGAGCTTAGCATGTTGGCCCTTTTCTTCATCACGCCGATCTGGTATGACGTAGCGCAAGCCCAGCCGTTTTATCTGTTTGGGCGCGCTTGGGCGACTGATGTGTGGATTCGGCGGCTGAATCCGATGGCCTCGCTAGTCAACCTCTACCAAGACGTGATGTATTGGGGGCGCTTCACCGATCTGGACTTTCTGCTGCGCACTGGGCTGACGGCGCTGGTATTCCTCTTGATCGGCGTGTTGGTGTTCCAGCGACTCAGCCCGCGCTTCGGCGAGGAGCTTTGAGACTGTGACAGTGTGCCCCTCCGCCGTCCGCCACCTGATTGTGGACATGGACGGCGTGCTTTGGCGAGGCAACCGCCCCTTGCCGGGGCTGGGTGCGTTCTTCGCGGTGCTGCGCGAACGGAACATCCGCTTTGTGCTCGCTACGAACAACGCCAGCAAGCGCGCCGACGAGTATGTGGACAAACTTGTTTCTTTTGGCGTGAGCGTGCCGCGCGAGGCTGTGCTGACTTCGTCCCAAGCTGTGGCGCAGTACCTGGCGCAACATGCCCCGCAGGCGCGTGTCTTCGTGTTGGGCACGCCGAGCTTGGCGGAGGAGCTGCGCGCGCATGGCCTCACTGTGGTCAATGACACGCCCAACGTGGCCGACGCCTCGCATGTCGTGGTCGGCATAGACCCGCAGCTCACCTACAGCAAGCTTGCGGAAGCCTGTTTGCTGATTCGGCGCGGCGCGGCCTTCATCGGCACGAACCCCGATCGCACGTTCCCCTCTGAGCGCGGCATTGTGCCCGGCAATGGCGCGATCCTCGCAGCGCTCGAAGCTGCAACCGATGTGCAGCCGCTGGTGATTGGCAAGCCGCAGCCGGAGATGTTCATCCAGGCCATGCGTCGAATGGGAGGGACGCCCGAAGACACCGTCGTGATCGGCGACCGCCTCGACACCGACATCCTCGGCGGTCAGCGCGCCGGCCTCACCACGTGGCTGGTGCTGAGCGGCGTGAGCACACGTGAGGAAGCAGATCGCGGCCCGATCCGCCCCGATTGCATATTCGAGGACATCGGGGCGGTGGCGGCTGCGCTGCGTGCGGTTTAGCTCGCTTGCGCGGCTTGCATCGCTAGCGCCACTGCCCCTAACACGCCAGCGCGGGCGCCCAGCTCAGGCGGGACGATGTAGCGGTCTATCCCCGCACCTAGCGCTTCGTGGGCGATGTAGCCGTTGAGCAACTGCTGCACCTCAGCACGAATCCTCGGGAAGAGGAAGTGGCTGTCCATCACGCCCCCGCCCAGGATGATGCGTTGAGGCGAGAGCACGCAGATGTAGTTCACCAGCGCCAGCGCGATGTAGCGCACTTCCAACCGCCAGGCAGGGTGGTCGGGCGGCAGCGTGGCTGGGTCCTGCTGCCAGCGCGCCCACAGCGTTGGCCCGCTTGCCAGCCCCTCGAAACAGTCGCCATGGAACGGACAGGCGCCGGGGTAGGGGTCGGCTTGGAGGTCGTGCGGCAGACGGATATGGCCCATCTCGGGGTGAGTCAGGCCGTGCAGCAGTTGGCCGTTCACCACTGCGCCGCCACCGATGCCTGTCCCGATGGTAAGGTAGAGGAAGGTGTGCAGGCCGCGCGCCGCGCCCCAAACGCCCTCGCCCAGCGCTGCGCCGTTCACGTCGGTGTCAAAGGCCACTGGCACGCCGAGCGCATCTTGTAGCGGCTTCACCAGCGCCGTGTTGCGCCAGCCTGGCTTAGGCGTGGTGGTGATGTAGCCATAGGTGGGTGAATCGCGCCGCAAGTCCAGCGGTCCAAACGAGGCGATCCCTAGGGCGCGGATCGGCAGCCCGCTCGCGCCAAACCAGCGGATCACTTGCGTCAACGTCTCTGCTGGTGTCGTAGTGGGGATGCGCGCTTCCGCGCGGATGTCCTGCGGGCCGCTGGCGATGATGCAATTGAACTTGGTGCCCCCGGCTTCGACGCCGCCGTACAAATCAGCCATGAGAGATGGCGATGATGAAGCGATCTGCAGCGTTCACTCAGGCTGTAGCGCGTGTTGCTTCAGCACCTTCAAGTCCACGAACTCCAGCGTCGCGATGTGCGTTGCCTCCAGGTCCACAGGCGGCGCACAACCTGCCTCCAGTGCTTCTAACCACCGCGAGACGCACAAGCACCAGCGGTCGCCGTCCTTCAAGCCGGGGAAGCCGTATTCTGGGCGTGGTGTGATCAAGTCGTTGCCGCGTTGCTTGGAGAACTCCAAGAACTGTTGGGTGACGCGCGCGCACACGAGATGTAGGCCATAGTCGCCAGAGCCAGTGTTGCAACAGCCGTCACGGTACCAGCCTGTCAAAGGTTGCAGACTGCACGGTTTCAACTCGCCGCCGAGCACGTTTCGCGCCCGTGGTTGGGTGTCGCTTGGGAGGTTTGACATCAGGACTCCTTGTCACACGCTTGCTTGTCGCGGAGTGTACTGCGAACTGCGGTGGGCGGCCGTTTGGGTTGATGCGATAATCAGGGCGCCTGTCGTATGAAGTCACTCGAGCCGCTGATCTTCGAGCTCTCTGTGCCAGGGCGAAAGGGAGTGCATGTGCCCGAGTCTGATGTGCCGGAGTATGAGCTGCCTGCTTTCTTGCAGCGCGAGCACTTGCCATTGCCAGAATTGAGCCAAGTGGATGTGACGCGCCATTTCACCCGCCTGTCGCAATTGAACTTGGCAGTGGACGTGACGATGTATCCGCTGGGGAGCTGCACGATGAAATACAACCCGCGCGTGAACGAGGATGCTGCGCGGCTCAGCGGCTTCGCAGCGCTACATCCGCTTCAGCCGCTTGAGACGGTCCAAGGCGCCATTTACCTCATGCACGAGTTGCAGCAGTACTTGGCCGAAATCGCCGGGATGGATGCCGTCAGCCTTCAACCCGCGGCCGGCGCCCAGGGCGAGTTCACCGGCATCCTCATCATGCGCGCCTATCACGCCGCGCGCGGCGACCACCGTCGCACCAAAATGCTCATCCCCGATAGCGCGCATGGCACAAACCCCGCCTCCAGCGCCATGGCTGGCTTAACGGTGGTTGAGCTGCCATCTGACCGCCGCGGCAACGTGGACTTGGAGGCGCTGCGCGCTCACCTGGATGAGACCGTATGCGGCTTGATGATCACCAACCCCAACACCTTCGGCATGTTCGAGGAGCACATCGAGGAGGTCTGCCGCTTGGTGCACGAGGTCGGCGGCTTGGTGTACGGCGATGGCGCAAACATGAACGCACTGCTCGGCATTGCTAAGCCAGGGGAGATCGGCTTCGATGTGATCCACTACAACCTGCACAAAACGTTCAGCACACCCCACGGCGGCGGCGGGCCGGGCAGCGGGCCGGTGGCGGTCAAGCAGTTCCTCGCTGATTTCCTGCCAGGCCCCATTGTGCGTGCTGTGGAGACAGAGGACGGCGACACGCTGTTTGAGTGGTACCAGCCGCCGCGCAGCATCGGGCGCATGCGCGCCTTCCACGGCAACTTCGGCGTGTTGGTGCGCGCATATACCTATATCCGGCTGCACGGCGAGGAAGGGCTGCGCAAGGTGAGCCAACACGCTGTGCTGAACGCTAACTACATCCAAGCGCGCCTGAAGCACGAATATCCCGCCCCGCACGGCGAGTCGCGCTTCTGTATGCACGAGACCTGCTTGCAAGGTAAGATCAAAGGCGCACCCTCGGTGGTCGCCCTCGACATCTCGAAACGGCTGATGGACTACGGCTTCCATCCGCCGACCAACTACTTCCCCCTGCCGAAGCTAGTG
Source organism: uncultured Anaerolineae bacterium (assembly GCA_938028725.1). Lineage (GTDB taxonomy): Bacteria > Chloroflexota > Anaerolineae > J036 > Brachytrichaceae > CALIMH01. The sequence goes on from CALIMH010000012.1 coordinate 132,803, forward strand.
CCGGAGGCACTCCTGATCGAGCCGACTGAAACGGAGTCAAAGGAGACGCTCGATCGTTTCTGCGACGCGATGCTGCGCATTGCAGAAGAGGCGAGAACCCAGCCGGAGCTGTTGAAAGCGTCGCCGCACCACGCGCCATTGAAGCGGCTGGACGAAGTGCGCGCCGCAAAAGAGTTGGTGTTATGCTGCGTGTTGCGGGATGAATGACCATGGGCCGGCAACTTGCTAACGTCTGGGCGATCAGCGGCGTCTTCCTCTCCTTGACAGCGCTGATCTTTGCGCTCTCGTTGGTCGGTTCTGGCGCAGCGCCAGTAACCAACGTGCCACAGCAACTGCCGGCGTTGCCAGGCACGCAGCAAGGTGGCCTGCCATTGTCCACCCTGCCTTCCGGCTTGCAGTATCTCGACGAGGTGGTAGGGAGCGGACCACAGCCACAACCAGGCCAAACGGTGGTGGTGCATTACACCGGTCGGTTAGAGAACGGCCAAGTGTTTGACAGCTCACTCGCCCGTGGCCAGCCGTTTGAGTTCGTACTAGGCGCCGGCCAAGTCATTCGTGGCTGGGAGGAGGGCCTGGCGACCATGCGGGTGGGCGGCAAACGGCGGCTGATCATCCCGCCGCAGCTCGCCTACGGTGAGGCCGGCGTAGCAGGCGTGATCCCACCGAACGCGCGCTTGATCTTCGACGTAGAGCTGCTTGCTGTGCGCTGAAGCCTAAGCTGGGTTGAGACGCAAGCTGAGCACAGCGCTAGCTCCGTCTGTCCCCATGCTGATACCGTAGATCGTGTCTGCAGCTTCCACGGTGTGGCGGTTGTGGGTGATGATGATGAACTGCGTCTGCTCGCTCAACCGCTCCAGCATCTCACGGATGCGGCCTACGTTGCTTTCGTCGAGCGCAGCATCTATCTCGTCCAGCACACAAAACGGCGTGGGTTTGACCTGCAGAATGGCAAACAGTAACGCCGCTGCTGTCAGCGATCGCTCGCCGCCGGAGAGCAAAGCCAGCGACTGCGGGCGTTTGCCGGGCGGTTGCGCGTGAATCTCCACGCCGCACGCATCCAAATCGTCCGCGTTCATCAGGGACAGCCGAGCCTGGCCACCACCAAACAGCGCCTTGAAGGTATGCTGGAAAGCCGCTGCGATGGCGTCGAACGTCTCACGGAAGGCTTTGTGCATGATCTCGTTCATTTCGGCGATGGCTTGTTGCAGCCGTTCCGCAGCCTGTTCCAAATCGGCGCATTGTGCGGTCAAGAAGTCGTAGCGTTCGCGCAACGCAGCGTGTTCGGCTTCTGCCTCTTCGTTGATCGCGCCGAGCTGGCGGATTTGCCGGCGCAGCTGGGCGATGTGCGCCTCGGCGTGTGCAGAGGGCGGTTCCGGCGGCAGCGCAGCGAGTAGTGCCGCGGTTGCTGCCATGGGGTCTGCCTCGGCGCTGTCTAGCCGCTCGATCAGCAGCTCGGAGGCGCGCTGGACCAAGCTGCGCTGCTCGTCCTCCAGGCGGGTGAGCTCTAGCACAGCAGCGCTAAGCTGCGCCTCATGCGCGCGAAGCTGCTGTTCGAGCTGGTGTCGCTGGGTGTCGGCCATGTCGGCTTGCCGGTCGCTCTCAGCAAGGTTGTCATGCAGCGCTCGGATGGCTTCGAGGGTGCGCTGCAGTTGATCGGCCGATTGAGCCAGGGCCTGCTCTGCTTCCGCATAACGCAGAAGCACCGCTGCTCGGTCGGCTCGCACCGCGCGAAGGCGCTCGGCGCGCGCCGCTTGCTGGGCTTCCAACGTGGCGATATGACGCGCGCGCGCCTGATGGAGCGCTTCGGCACTGGCGATAGCTTGCAGTGCTGCGGCTACTTCTGCGCGCAGCCGAGCGATCGCTTCGGCCTCACCGCTGCGAAGGAACTCGTTAAGTTGTTCGGCGGCAGCATCGAGCGCGGCTTGTGCTTGGGCGAGCGCTTGCTGGTGCTGTTGCACGCGGAGCGTGGCTTGGGCAATTGGGCCCTCTAGCGCTGTCACCTCTTGCTCAAGTTGCGCCATGCGCGCACCCAAGTCAGTCAGCGTCTCTTCGTCGCGCGCGACTTCCTGGGTCATCTCCTCCAGGCGGCGTTGGCGCGTGAGCGCCTCCTGGGTGAACGACTGTCGGGCTAGCGCCGCCTCCTCCCAGTTGCGCCGCGCTTGGGCGAAGCACTCCTGGGCGTCGCGGTGCGCCGCTCGTGCGAGTTCGAGCTGGGCGCGGGTTGCTTGTGGGTCTGGTGCTGAGTCAGAGACCGGAACGAGCGGCTTGCAGAACTCATCGGCGCTGCTGGTGCGCAGAATGACGCCACCATTGGCGAAGACAATGTCGCCCTGGTAGGTAATACATGTGACGTGCTGTTCGAGCAGGCGCGCAAAGCGCATCGCTGCATCCAGATCAGGGGCGAGGAAAGTGTCGCCGAACAGTGCCAGCAGCGCCGGGCGCAGCCAATCTGGCCCCGACAACACCTCGACCACAGGCCGTATCCCCAAAGAGCGCATGTGCTCGTGTTGCGATTCAGTTAGCGAGGGTGACAGGTTGCGCAACGCGTGGAGTGGGGCAACGGCAAGCGCTCCGGCGCTCTGCGCGCGCAGCCAACTGCGCAGCCGGGGCCAGGGTTCGGCGGTGCTAGGTGCGCCGGCGTCCACCAACAGCGCGTTCAACCATTGGCCGAGCGCTGCGCGCACGGCTTGCTGGACTTCTGGCGGCACCTGGAGCCAATCGGAAAGCAAGCCGCGGCATTCATCCAGGCCCAGCGTCGCAGCGGCTGTGGCCAAGTCCTCGGCTTGCTGCTGGACGCGCCGCTGGGTGAACAGCGCCATGCGTGCGACAAGTTTCTCCTCTGCCTCGGCAGCAGCAAGCGCGGCTTGCGCCTGGCTGAGCTGTCGCTGTGCTTCCTCTAGCGCGTGCTGGGCAGATTCATACTGGGCATCCAAGACCGTGGCTTGCGCAGAGTCGTGTTGGATGGCCTCTTGCAGCTGTTGTAAGGCGGCCAGGTGCGCCTCGCGTCTAGCGCTGACCTCAGCGGCGCGCTGGGAAAGGCTATCGAGCTGATCCCGGAGATTCCGTTGGCGGGTTTGCAGAGAAACCAGGTTGTGCTGTGCCTCGGCTAGCGCGCGATTGTGCAGTGCCAAGGCTTGCTGCAAGTGGTGTCGAGTAGCTTCCAGACGTTCGCGCTCCTGGTTGTGCAGGGCAGCCTTGTCCAGTGCCTGTTGGAGTGTGTGGACAAGCTGCTCGTGTGCGATGCGGGCCTCCTGCATAGTGCGAGCGGCCTCGGCCACAAGCTGTTGGGCTGTCTCGTGCTCGGTGGCAAGGGCTTGCAGTTCCGCTTGGAGGTCTGCTTCTTGATGTTCCAGAGCGGCCAGCCGTTCGCGCAGCACATCGCGCTCGCGCAGCCAAGTGTTGTAGGTGCGCTGGGTGGCGTCGCACTCGCGTTGTGCGTCGGCGATCTGGGCTTGGAGCTGGGCGCGCTGGTCGCGGAGCGCGGCCAGGCGTTGTGCGGCGGCCTCCAGCTCGAGGCGCGCCTGAGCCTGCTGATGCTGGGCAAAGTCGCGGGCGGCAGTGGCAAGGCGGAGTTTGTCCTGCAAGGTGTGATATTGCCAGCTGAGCCAGCGCTGCGACTGTTCGAGCAACGCTTGGCGCAGCTCGCGGTGGCGACGTGCGCGTTCGGCTTGCTGGGCGAGCTGTCGCAGGCGCGGCTCCACTTCGCGCAGAATGTCTTGGACGCGCTCCAAATTGTGGCGCGTCTCCTCCAGCTTGCGCAGCGCCTCCTCGCGGCGGCTGCGGTAGACGGAGATGCCGGCTGCCTCCTCAAAAAGAGCGCGGCGCTCTTCCGGCTTTTGGGCCAGCGCGTAGTCCACCAGCCCTTGCCCGATGACGGTGTAGGTGCGCTCAGCAAGACCGCTGTGGACGAGCAGGTCGGCGATGTCGCGCAGCCGCACGCGGTTGCCGTTCAGCGCGTACTCGTTCGCGCCGTCGCGGTAAGCGCGCCGGACGATCTCGATTTCGCTATAAGCGATGGGGAAGAACTGGTCGCTGTTGTCGAAGACAAGCGAGACCTCAGCAAAGCTGGCGCGTGGCCGCTTGGCGCTGCCGGCAAACAACATGTCTTCAGTCTTCTTAACGCGCAGCAGCGAGAACTGCTGCTCGCCTAGCGCCCAACGGATGGCGTCGGCGATGTTGCTCTTGCCGCTGCCGTTCGGGCCGATGATCGCGGTAATGCCCTCGCCGAACAAGAAGGTGGTCTTGCTGGCGAATGTCTTGTAGCCGTGGAGCGTCAACGACTTCAGCCGCATGACGGCACGATTGTAATGTTGGTGTGGTCGGCATGAGAACGGCACGGCGTAAGCCCGCTTTGCTACGATCCAGCGCAATGAGCAGCATCGTCTTGGTTGTGGGAGCTTCTGGGCGCACGGGACGTCGGCTTGTGCGCCGGTTGTGCTTGGCGGGCTTTAAAGTGCGCGCCCTGGTCCGCAATGGGTCGCAACGTGCGTTGGTGGAAAGCGACGGCGTGGAGGTGCATGTGGGCGATGTCACGCGCGAGGAGGATGCCCGCGCGGCAATGAGCGGCGCGCAGTTTGTGGTCAGCGCACTCGGCAGCCACTCGCCAACCGATCGGACGCATATCGAGCTGGTCGAGTTCACCACCATCGCCAACTTGGCGCTCCTCGCGAAAGAGCTGGACGTGCAACAGTTTGTGCTGTGCTCCTCGATGGGTGTTGAAATCCCCGATATGATCCCGCCGTTGGCAGAGATTCTGCGCCAAAAGCGTCGTGGTGAATTGGCCCTGGAGGGGAGTGGCGTGCCGTTCACCATCATTCGGCCGGGTGGCCTGACCGATGCGCCCGGCGGGGGAGGTGTGGCGATTGCGCGCTCCTTGCCCGGCTTTGGCACGATCAGCCGCGACGACGTGGCTGAGGTGATGACCCAAGCGCTGCTTCAACCCGAGGCTAAAAACAAAATTGCAGAAATCATCAACGATCCGACTTCACCACCAGCCAATCGCCCCGGCTTGTTCGCCGGCCTGGCGTCAGCGTGAGTGAAAACACCCACAGCCAGCGCAGGCGCCGGAGCGCGCTGGAAATGCTTGCGCGCAGTGCGCGCGAAAAGTCATGTATAATTTGCGGGCTTGAAGGCGGACGTGGCTTAATTCACCACCACCCCGGAAGTGAATAGAAAGGCTACTGCTCGAACAGTAGCCTTTCTTGTCGCCTAGCGTCCGACAACCAGAGCGTTTGTTACGTTTCTGAATACACGTGTGTCCAAGCAGATCAGGCTATGCCGACAATTAACCAGTTGATACGCAAGGGGCGGAAGCCCAAGTTGAAGCTGAGCAAGGCGCCTCAGTTGCAGTTCACGACAAACTCGCTGAAGGGCGGCAAGCGCACAATTCAGCCGAAGGGCGCGCCGATGAAGCGCGGCGTCTGTGTCGTGGTGCGCACGCAGACGCCCAAGAAGCCGAACTCAGCGTTGCGCAAAGTGGCGCGCGTGCGCTTGAGCAATCAGGCTGAGGTGACCGCTTACATCCCTGGCGAGGGCCACAAGCTGCAAGAGCACTCGGTTGTGTTGGTGCGCGGGGGGCGCGTGAAAGACTTGCCGGGCGTCCGCTACCACATCATTCGTGGCGCGCTCGATGCAACCGGCGTGGAGGGCCGCAAGCAAGGCCGCTCGAAGTATGGCGCTGCGCGGCCAAAGAAGGGCGCAGAAACAGCCAAGGGCGGCGCGCCGGCCAAAGGTAAGCGCTGAACTGCGTGCGTGAACCTGATGCAGGAAGGAGAACACACCCTATGCCACGACGCAACTCCCCACCACGGCGACAAACACCCCCGGATATCCGCTACAACAGCGAGGTGGTGCAACGCTTGATCAACCGCGTGATGCGCAACGGCAAGAAGAGCGTCGCCCAGCGGATTGTCTACACCTGCTTCGACATCGTTGAGCAGAAGTCCCAAAAGCCGGCGATGCAAGTGTTTGAGGATGCCCTCCGCAACTTAATGCCGGCGGTGGAAGTGAAGCCTCGCCGCGTGGGCGGCGCCACGTTGCAGGTGCCGGTGGAAGTAGCACCGCACCGTCAGGAGAGCTTGGCTATGCGCTGGCTGATCGCGGCCGCCCGCGCCAGAGTGGGCAAGTCCATGGCCGAGAAGTTAGCGGCTGAGATGCTCGACGCAGCAAACAACACGGGCGCTGCCGTCAAAAAGCGCGAAGAAACCTACAAGGCCGCTGAAGCTAACCGCGCCTTCGCGCACTTCCGCTGGTGATGGAGTGGCCGAACCGTCGCGTTGCTTGCGTGACTTAGAACTAAGGTCGGGGTTGAAGTATGGGCAAGGAATACCCGCTTGAGAAAATTCGCAACATCGGCATCATCGCGCACATTGACGCCGGCAAAACCACAACCTCAGAGCGCATCCTCTATTACACCGGCCGCACTTACAAGATCGGCGAGGTGCATGAGGGCACGGCCACCATGGACTACATGGTGCAGGAGCAGGAGCGTGGCATCACCATCACAGCCGCCGCTACCGTGTGCTACTGGAAGGATGTGCAGATCAACCTGATTGACACGCCCGGCCACATAGACTTCACCGTAGAGGTGCAGCGCAGCTTGCGCGTCCTCGATGGTGGCGTAGTGGTGTTCGATGGCGTGGCCGGCGTCGAGCCGCAGTCGGAGACGGTGTGGCGTCAGGCCGACAAATACGGCGTGCCGCGCATCTGCTTCGTGAACAAGCTGGACCGCGTCGGCGCCAGCCTGGAGCGCTGTGTCAACATGATTGCCGACCGCCTTGGCGCAAAGCCCCTGCTCATGCAACTCAATGTCGGCATCGAGGCGGACTTCCGCGGCATCGTTGATCTGCTCACCATGAAGTACTACACCTTCGAGGGCGAGAAAGGCTCGCAGGTGGTCGCCCATGATGAGATTCCTGCTGAGTGCCGCGACGCTGCAGTCGCTGCACGCGAGAAGCTCGTCGAGATGGTCGCTGAGACCGACGACGCCCTCATGGAGAAATACCTGAACGGCGAGGTGCCCGATGTCGCCGAGTTGAAGCAGGCCATTCGACGCGGCACGATTGAGCGGAAGTTCTTCCCCGTCTTCTGCGGATCGGCGCTCAAGAACAAAGGCATACAGCTCCTGCTCGACGCCGTCGCCGACTACCTCCCATCGCCACTTGACATCCCACCCCAAAAAGCGACTGACCTCCGCACGGGCGCCGAGGTGCTTTGTCACGCCGACCCGAACGAACCCTTCGCAGCGCTGGTCTTCAAAGTGATCACCGACCCAACCGGCATGGGGAAGCTCTCGTTCTTCCGCGTGTATAGCGGCCGCATCTCGCAGGGCGACACTGTCCTAAACTCCACCAAAGGAAAGCCGGAGCGCATGGCACGCCTGTACCAGATGCATGCCAACAAGCGCGAGCCAATCACAGAAGTCAGCGCTGGCAACATCGGCGTTTCCCAGGGCTTGAAAGAGTCCATCACTGGCGACACCCTGTGCGACTCGCAACGCCCGGTATTGTTGGAGGCCATTTCCTTCCCCGAGCCGGTGGTTAAGCTCGCAATCGAGCCGAAGACGGTGGCCGATCAGGACAGGATGAGCCGCGCCCTCCGGGCCCTGAGCGAGGAAGACCCCACGCTGCGTGTGGCTACCGACGAGGAGACCGGCCAAACCACCCTCGCCGGCATGGGTGAGCTGCACCTGGAAGTGATTGTGGACCGCATGCGCCGCGAATACAACGTGGATGTGCGCGTCGGACGGCCGATGGTCGCCTACCGCGAGACGATCACTCGCCCGGCGAGCGCGCGCCACGTGTTCAAGCGCCAGTCAGGCGGTCGCGGCCAGTACGGCGACGTCGCCATCCAAATTGAGCCAAACGAGAAGGGCAAGGGGTTCCTGTTCCTCAACGAAATAGTCGGCGGCGCCATTCCAAAGGAATACATACCCGCTGTGGAGAAAGGCATCCGTGAAGCGCTGGACGCCGGCATTATCGCAGGCTATCCAGTGGTGGATGTCATCGTTCATCTGGTGGATGGCTCTTTCCACGAGGTGGACTCATCAGAAATGGCGTTCAAGATCGCCGGCTCCATGGCCATCAAAGAAGCAGTGATGAAGGCCGGCGGCATCATCCTAGAGCCGATGATGAAGGTGGAAGTGATTGTGCCTGATGAGTTCACCGGCACCGTTGTCGGCGACCTGAACGCCCGGCGCGGCCTGATCAACGCCCTGGAGCAGCGTGGAAACGCTCAGGCCATCACCGCCTTTGTCCCACTCAGCGAGATGTTCGGCTATGCCACCGACCTGCGCGGCATGACGCAGGGGCGCGGCAACTTTGTGATGGAGTTCGACCACTACGCCGAGCTGCCAAAGCAGTTGGCAGACGAGTTGATTCATGGTAAAGCTGCCGTTAAAGACGGCAAGAAGTGACGCGCAGCACAGCGCACCTACTAACTAACCATCTTGATAGCTTGAGGTTGTAACTATGGCGAAGGAGAAGTTTGTCAGGACGAAGCCCCATGTGAACGTGGGGACGATGGGACACATAGACCACGGGAAGACGACGCTGACGGCGGCGATCACGAAAGTGTTGTCGCTGAAAGGGCAGGCGCAGTTCATGGCGTAT
>CALIMH010000013.1 GCA_938028725.1 uncultured Anaerolineae bacterium
CAGCCGCTCCACGCGCGCCGACACTTGCCCATCCTTGCTGGCGTTGGCCTGATACAGCACCAGCGACAGATACAGGATCACCATCACCCCGACGATCGTCGTGCCGCCAAAGACCAGGATCGAACCCCAGTCGAAGCGATATGGGTAATTTGCCACGCTGTAGCCGTAGCGCGACAGCGACGCGACGCGGATGGTCTCGCGGATGATCGCCACGCCGAGCACCGACGCCAGCCAGATCGCAAGCGACAGCGGGGCCTTTGCCGCCGGCTGCTTCAAGCGCCAGAAGTAGGCCGTCAGCAGCACGCTCAGCGCCACAATCGGCGCGGCAATGACCGCCGTGACGCCGAACTCCGGCCCTTCGGTCAGCGCCCATGCCAACCCCATCACGCCGTAGATCGGGCTGACGGCCAGCGCCACGCGGCGGCCCAGCTCGCCCAGCCAGTCCAGGAACGCCACGTCGTCGCCGCGTTTGCGCAGGTACCAGGAGGCGAACATCACCACCACGGCCATGCTCAGCGCCGCCTGCAATGGCAGCAAGAAGACCAGGCGCGGGATGTTGTAGGCGTGGAAGGTCACGCCGCGCGTGTCAATCGTGCCGTCCGGCATATACCACTGCAACCACTGCTCGGGGCGGATGGAGACCGAATGCAGCACGTGCATCGTCCAGCCGGCGAAGAAGAGCAGGATAAGCGAGAGCACCGCCGTGAACACCAGCCGGCCGTCCTTGCTGCCTTTCAGGTAGAAGACGTAGGCCAAGCTGTAGCCGCCCATCACCACGAAGATGAAGAGCACCGACCAGAAGCCGGTCAGCGTGTTGGCGGCATACCACAGCGGGTCGTAGATAGTCTGCACGAACAGCAGCGGGGCGATGCCGGTGACGATGCCCAAGCCAACGGTGTTAGGCGTCAGGCGCGCTGCCAAGCGCCCAAGCGTCATCCAGCGCGCCTCGTGTTTGCGCACGGTCATGGCGAAGATGCTCAGCGCGCTGGTGCCGAGCGCCGCGGTGACGAAGAAGATGTGCAGCACCCAGGTGACTACCAAGAGCACCTGAAGCGCGGGGGGATAGAACGGCGCGCCCAGAGGGTCGCGCATCATTTGCAACATTTCACCTACGGTCATGGCGATTTACCTCCACGCTATCGTTGCGCAGTGGCTGCGGGTCGTGTTTCGGGATAGGTGTCGTGCAGGAACGCCTCCAGGTAGCGGGCGAGCGCGCGCCGCTCGGCGTCCGTGCCGACGAACGGGTGCATATACGGGAAGCCGCCGATGGCTTTGATGTAGTTGTCAATCTTGTCGGCGGTGGTCAGGTTGCGCATCCTCAGCAGGTTGGCCTGCGAGCGCAGATCCAGCCGCACGCCGGCGATGTTCATCGCTGTCTGGTGGCTGATGCTGTGGCAGGAGCCACACTGCTGGATGGCGATCACGCGGCCAGTCGCCACTTCTGGATCGTCAAGGCCGAAGGTGACCTTGGTGTTGGTGACTGTCTCTGGTGCTCGCACAAACGGCAGGTTGTTCAACATGCCGGTTTGGGCTAGGCGTGCCTCCTCACTCTTAATGCCGCGCGCGGCCATGTCGTTGAACAGCAACTGGTTCGACGACATGTAGCCGAAGATGAGGTCTGGCTTGCGCAGCACCTCGCGCGTGCGCTCCGCGCCGAAGATCGCCAGATACAGCACTGCCATCGCGCCCAGTGCCATAAAGCGCCGCTGCTTGCTCGGCATCAGCCAAGCAAAGAGCAAGCCGAGGAAAGTGGCGACCAAGCCGAAGTAGATCAGCGGGAAGGTTGGCTGTGGGATGGCCCGTGAGGGCAAGATCGCGCGAGCGCGCATGGGCAGTGAGGGCTGGTACCAAGTCAGCCAAATTAACACGCCGGCCACTATCCCGATCAGCCCAAAAGTCGCGGCATACCGGATGATGCGCTCACGCTCAAAGTAACCCTTCGGCAGGCCGGTCACCACGAACAACGCCCACGCAGCGGTGATGGCCAGCATGAAAGCAAAGCGCATGCTCACCTGTGGCCAGAAGGTGGGGTTGAAGAAGCCGTTCAAGCTGTGGCCCGTCTCTAGCCAAAGCCCCGGCGTGAGCTTGAACGAGAGGATGCCCACGATGATGCTCAGCGTGCCGGTGCCGCCCAGCGCCAAAATCCAGGCCAAGCGCAGGTGGGTTTGCTTGCTCACGCGGTTGAACGTGTAGTAATAGGCGATGATGCCGATCACATCTATCAAAAACATATACCACTCCGATCCCCAATACAGCACGAAGTTGTGGATCAGCGTGGAGATGCCGCGCGGGTTGGCTGCTGTCGTGGTTTGCCAGATGCCCACGCCAGCCATAGCACCGAACACGTAAGCGAACACCAGCAGACCCAGCGCGCTGCGCTTGAGATACACATACAGTTCTTCGCGGTTCTCCTTAACCGCCCGCCGCTCTAGGTAAAGGTTGAACCATGCGGCTGCCACGGTTATGTGCGAGGCCAGCACGTGAAACGCCGACACGATTGCCACATAGAGCGTCGAATGGATGAAGAGTCCTTCCCAAAAGGGATACATAGGTTCGACTAACCTCCTGCTAAGGTTACAATGAATCTTGAGCCTAAGTGCGCAGGAGGTCTTTGCGCTAGCGCAAGGAAAAGGGCCGGGGTGAGGAAGATTGTGATAGGTTTCGTGCTTGGCGTGTTATATTTGTCATCAGCCATCTGGGGAGGATGCCCTACGACGAGTGCAGAGCATCTGATGGATGAGAGGCAATTGACACGAGTGCTTCGCGATTGCGAATGATAACCATGCCGCGCTGCAGGGTGAGTATGCCGCTCCGCTCCCATTCAGCCAGCAGGCGCGAAGTGGTGAAGATGGTCGTCACTACCATTGCTGCCAGGTGCTCACGGGTTATGTTGATTGGGATGCTGCCGTCGCTTTGTGGGGGATGGCCATGGGCAAGCGTCAACAGCGCGCGCGCCAAGCGACGGCTCACGCTCTGAAAGGCGAGAAGCTGGTAGTTCTGCTGAAGCTCAACGTAGCGCGTGACGGCGATGCGCAGGGCGTTACGGAGGATAGCAGCGTGTCTTTGCATCAGCCGTTGCATTTCTGAACGAGGCCACGCCAGCACCACTGCCGGCTGCACGATCTGCGCGTCGGTGGAGTAGGTGGCCTCCTCGATCAGCGCAGCAATGCCCACGATATGGCTGGCCCTCAGCACGCTCAACACCACCTCGTGGCCGTCAATGTCTTTCTGGGTGAGATGAGCCGAGCCGCTGAGCAGCGCGTAACATACCTCAGCCGGCTCGCCTTGTCGAAAAAGCACGTGCCCAGTCGGCAAGTGACGCAGCGGCATGGCTGCCGATAGCACCTCGTGCAGCTCTTCTGTCGTCAGTCTTTGAAATAAGTCAACCTCAGATAGCTTTTGCAGCATAAACACCCACACTCCTGTGCCATCGGCACTGGGTTGCGAAGAAAGGCGGCCAAAGCGCAGCCTTACTGATTTGTGGCAACGCGTGGATGAACAACACTAACGGCGGCAGCCGGCACATCGCGGTGCACCTGACTTGCTCGAGGCTGGGGAACAACCTCGACAGGGCAGGGAATGACCTGCTTGCGCTCATACAGGCGCTCCAGCGGCCCTATCGCGTGGCGGGGGATGAGACACATCAACAGGGATGCCAGGGGGGATGGCATGTGAGTCCACACGCAGCCAGTCGAGCGAGCAGCGCGCCGTTAACGGAACGGTTGATTGAAGCGAGATGTCAGTGAGCGCTTGCAACATCTCGCTCAATTGGGAAAGGACAGGGCGAGCAGAAGTATCCAGCTTCAAGCGAGAGGTGAGCAACCAGGATGGAAGGTGACGCATCGCCCATTCGTGCTGCCAGCCACTTGTGCCCCCATCGCGGTGTTGCACCGCATGGTTCACTCGGCAAAAGGCCAAGCACACAACGGGTGCATACAGCATAAGCAGTGCCAGCCACACGCGCAGCGCCATGCTATACGCGCGTCTGCTCACTATCCATCGCACGGCTTAGGCCATTCTAACTTTGGCCAGCAAGCCGTTGCGCTGCGGCGCGTGGCATGGGACGAGACTACAAGAGTGGCGGACGGTTATGGTGGATCCGTGTGAGCTCGTCGTAAATGCCGATCCACTCGATGAACTCGCGGCGTCGCCGAGCAGCCTCTTCGCGGGCGCGCTTGGCTTGTGCTTGTTCCATGTGCTGGGCGATCTCCCGCTGCACTCCTCGCGGATCGTATACGCGCGCAAACAACAGCTCGTTCTCCTGGCCGGCTGTGCGGATAGACACGTCGCCGACGTTGAACAACACGTCGAGCATCCCCTTGGTGGTAGCTGTGATGTTCTGCACGTTGACCAACAGCGCGGTCTTTTGCTTGTCGCCCAGCAATCCAAAAGGCGAGCGCTTGTATTCAATCACTTTCTCCTCCGTGAGGATGTAGAGGTCGTTCCGCCAGTCCTCATACTGCCAAACGCATCGAAGCACGATGGCGAAGCCTACCAGCGCCACGAGCAAGTTGACGAGCACTTGGGATGGCAACCAGCCAAGTGAGATGACAAACACCACCGCCGCGGCATAGATGCCTAACGCCAGCAACGGCAGGCTGATGTTACGAATCAGCGCGAGCCAATGCTTGCGATACACGATTTGTCCCCCTCGTTTGAGTTTCACGCGCGGCAGCGCCTCTTGCCACATGGCGCTCAGTTTGGCCAGCATCGTCGTGGGCTTGGGAGGCTGGGGTGAGGGGGGAGTGGGTGTGTGGTTGGCTGCAGTCTCGAGCACGAGGCCCATCTCTTGACGTAGCTCATTGCGCACCTGCTGACGTTGGATGGCGGCATATTCTGCTTTAGCCTGGCGCTGCGCCTCTTCAATCAGTTTGCCCACTTGATTGGGTTGCGCGATCCAATCAAAGCGCACATTTGCGCTGGCGCCCTGTGTCTCAATCAGCACATCGCCGACGTTGAGCGCTGCCGCAAGCGTGTTCCCTCGGATCACGGTGACGTTTTGGATGCGCGCGAGCGGTGCTTCGTTGAGGCTGTCGTATAGCAACACCACTCGCTCGCGGTGGATCACGCGACGGTCAGTGACCACGAAGTAGTCGTTGAGGTAATCCACAATTGACCACAGGACGCTGAGCGTCCCAAACCCACAGAAGGCAACACCGACCGCAAGCAGCAAGCCGTCGGCGAAGGTGAACAGGCGATGAAAGGCAACTAGCGCAAGCCCCACCATCAGAGCCAACATCGCCGGCACGACGCGAAGCAGTAGCCAGCTGACGTGCCGACGGCCAAACCACAGCACGCGCTCTTCCTCCTTTGCTTCTTTGACGCGGTCACGGGCCTCAAGGTCCCGCACGTAGCGGATCGTGCTGCGAGGCCACTCGATCGCTGCTCTCATCTCGGGCGACTGCTCAAGCAGCCGGCTGAACGCATCACCCGGGATGTACCACACCTTAAGTGGTGTGGCTGCCTCCACTGTGATGTCGTTGTGCAAGTGGGTGAGGAAACCCACTTCGTTGATCACGCGCCCCGGACCTAGCACCTCGCGAATGGGATCATGACCTCGCGCGTCAACTTTGCGCAGGATGGCGCGCCCGCGACGGATGATGTAGAGGTTGTTGTCTAGTCCTCCTTGTTGCACGAGCACTTCGCCGGCATCTAGGCTTCGGGTACGCAGCAAGTGCATCACCGCTTGAAACTGGGCGTCGCTAAAGCGGGCGAAGATGGGGTGCTGGCGAAGCGCGAAGTGAATGGCGTGTGGCAGCGGGTCCGCGTCGGGGAAGGCATCGTGTGATGGTACACCTGACACACCCATGCTGGCTACGAGGATTTTAACATTGCGCGCCAGGCGAAGCTGAGCAAGACTGTTTGGCGCCGCCAGCGCCAGGGTTGTCGCCAAAGACGATAGAGCCATTCCAAACCAACTTGCTGCACCCAACTTGGGGCGCGCCGTTGCACGCCAGCGATAAAGTCAAACGTGCCTCCTACACCCATGCCGATTAGCCCCTCATTTCGGTCGGGTGCGATCAGCGGCAAGTGTTGAGCTAGCCACTTGTCCTGAGCCGGCGCGCCGTAGGCGACGAACAACAAGTGTGGCTGCGCTGCGCGCACGCGCGCTACGATGCCCATTGCCTCGTCGGGGCGCGGGGAGCCGGCGAACGTGCCAGCCACAACCAGCCCAGGATAGCGCAGCGCCATCTCGCCGGCAGCTTTGGCTGCCACACCTTCGCGTGCGCCGAGGAAGAAAACCCGCCAGCGATGCGCCGAGGCCATGGCGCACAACGCCTGCATAAGCTCCACACCCGGCACGCGCTCCCGCAGGACCACACCGCGGCGTCGTGCCGCCCACAGCACACCCACGCCATCTGGCACATTGAGCGCTGTTCGTCGCAGTGTTTCCATGAAGGCTGTATCGCGCTGAGCTGCCATGATGAACTCTGGGTTGACCGTGGCAAACTGGTGGACGCCGCCGCCGAGGATCAACTCCTCTGCCAGCGCGCAGGCCTCTGCTACGGTGACGTTGTGGATCGGCACGCCCAATACCCACACCGCCGGCATGGGCAGGTTTGCCGCCGTCCGCAGTGTCATTTCCAGCCTAAAAGCCTTCCACCTTTGCCAATGCGAGCACCACGCATATCGCGGGGCCGATAACCAAGGCGGGCAGGAAGTTGGCCAGCCGAATGGACTTCACCGCCAAGAGGTTAAGCCCGATCCCGGCCACCAGCACAGCGCCGGTGGCGGAGAGCACTGACAGTATCGGAGGTGTAAACAACGACTGCAACGCACCAGCGAGCAGCGAGATGCTGCCTTGCACGACGATGATGGTGAGGATGCTGAAGCCGACGCCCACCCCCATGGAAGCGGCAAAAGCCAGCGAGGTGAAGCCATCCAAGGTGCTTTTGATCGCCAGCAGCGAGTAGTCGCCGTTCAAGCCGTCGCGCAGCGCGCCGAGGATCGTCATCGGTCCGACGCAGAACACAAGGCTAGCAGAGACAAAGCCGCGGATGAATCGTGCCGTGCGCTCGGCGTCGCTTTGCTGAGCAAAACGGCGCTCGATCCAGCCACCAAAGCGCTGCAGCGCGGCATCCAGGTCGAGCCATTCGCCCACCACACCGCCGACCAGCATCGCCAGCAGCACAACGATGAACTTGAACGGCACGTTCTGCTGGTTGGCCATCGCGTCCACCATGTTCAAGATCGCGTATCCCAGCGTGCTCAACCCAACCCCATCCAGCACGGTCGCCCGCATGCGTGGCGGCAGGCGATTGCCCAGCGTCGCCCCCAGCGCCGTGCCCACCAGCACGGTGACGATGTTGATCAGCGTGCCGGTCATCTCTCATCAGCAGACGAGAGTGTCTCGGTGAGCACTTGAATCTTCAGCTCTGCCTCGTCCAGCTGCTTGGTGCATTGGGCCACAAGTGCTCGGCCGCGCTCATAAAGTTTGAGCGATGCTTCTAGTGATAGCTCGCCCTGCTCAAGTTGCTTGACGATTTGCTCCAATTCGGTGAGTGCTGCCTCGAAACTCAGCGGCTCCCCTGCTGCTGGGGATGAAGGAGAGGCGTCCGCTTGCTCTGTTATCATGGCTTCGATCCTACCAACTCGGCTTGGCAAGCCTAACCAAGTCCTGTAAAATGCTGGCCGCGCGGTGTCTGAGCGATGAGGCGCAAGTGGCTTTCTTGGGGGTTGGTGATGGCGCAGTTCGGCTGCTTAGCAGCACTCGGCGCGACCGGCACGGTGGTAGCACGATCCGCGCTGCTGTTGGCAGTGCAGGTGGTCGGTCTAGCGTTGGCAGGTTGGGCCTTGTGGGCGATGCGAGACAGCCTGCCACATGCTCTACCCGACGTGCGCCCCAACGCGCGCCTCGTGAGCAGCGGCCCGTTTGCGGTGATCCGCCACCCGCTGTACGCCTCGCTGTTGATGCTGACGCTAGCGATAGTGCTGGACGACTTCACCGCGCTGCGCGCAGGAATATGGTTGGCGCTGTTCGTCGTGCTGGTGATCAAGCTGAGTTACGAGGAGCGGTTGCTCGTTGAGCGTTTCCCCGAGTACGCAGCTTATCGGCAGCGCACCTGGCGGCTTATCCCCTTTGTCTTCTAGCCGCGCACGAGGTTAATCAACAACACCGCTGTAGCGAGACCGAGCACAAAAAGTGCCAGCGGCAACGCTTGGCGTTTCAAACTGTTGGCGTCGGCGAAATAGTCGTTTACCAGCTCAGAGCGATCAGACTGTGTAACCCCGACCAGGATGGCCTCGATGGGGTCTCTGCGGCGGTAGCGTGGACAAAGCAGCCAGGATACAATCAGGCCGCCGATGAACCCGCCGGCGTGCCCCCAGTTGTCAATGCGGCTGCCCGGCGTGATGCCGATCAGAAAGTTGATCAGCAGTAGGATGGCCAGGTTGGTCAGTTGCTGGCGGCTGAGTGGCCCTAGAAGTTCGCGTTGGCGAAAGAAGAAGATGACCATCGCAGCGAACAGGCCGAACAGCGAGGTGGAAGCGCCAACCGAGAGCCCATGCGTCAGCCCGTAGCTGGTAATGCTGCCAGCCATGCCGGCCAGCAGGTAAATGACCACGAAGCGCCGGCTCCCATACAGGGCCTCAACCTGGTTGCCGAGCGTGTAGAGTGCGTAGGTGTTGAAGCCGATGTGTGCCAGATTGCCGTGCAGAAAGTTCGCCGTGAAAAGCCGCCAATATTCGCCCTCCCTCACTAGCGGAGCGTAATTTGCGCCAAAACGGATCAACACGATTGGATTTTGCGCGCCGCCGCTCAGCGTCAGCGCTGCGAAGAGCACGAGATTCGCTGCGATGAAGACCCACACGTAGCGCGGGCGCGCTGTTGGAAGCGGCGCGCCAGTGAAATAAGGACCAGCAGGACGCCACATGCTATAGCCGAACTGGCTTGCGCCCCACGCGGCAGTGCTCTGCCATGATGATGGCCACGATCTGCGCTACGGCTGCGTCCTGTTGGCCGGCGCGGTTGATCACGATGAAGTCGAACTCGTGCGCCCGTTTCATCTCCTCGCGGGCAGTGGCGATGCGCAGGCGCAGGCTCTCGTCGCTCTCGGTGTTGCGCTCGGTGAGCCGCCGCACCAGCTCCTCTTCGCTCTCTGGGGCCACAAAGATGGTGATCGCCTCCGGCACCAGCTTGCGCACTTTGGCTGCGCCTTGCACATCCACCCGCATGATCACGTCTTTGCCGCTAGCCAGTGCTTCGCGCACTTGCTGCTTGGGGATGCCCTTGTAGTCGCCATACACCAGACTGAACTCCAACAGCTCATCAGCCTCAATCATGTCAGCGAACTCCGACTTGCTGACGAAGAGATAGTCGCGTCCGTGCACCTCTCCCGGCCGGCAGGGACGAGTGGTAGCGGTGACGACAAAAGCAAAATCAAGGCCGCTGTCGCGCAGCCGATGTAGGAGTGTGTCTTTGCCAACACCAGACGGCCCAGAGAGCACCACCAGCATGGGCGGACTGCGAAAGTTGTAGGGGTCTATTGGCTCGGCCACCATTTCCGCACTGTCGCTTTGGCTGACCACGGTCGGATTTTAGCTGATGGAGTCCTCGCGCTACAATCGCAGTATGCCGATCTACGAGTATCGCTGTTTGGATTGTGGCCACAAGCAATCCGTCTTCTGGCGCACCCTTTCCGCTGTCAACGAGCAAGGGCTTCAGTGTGTGCGCTGCAGTAGCAGCAATCTCGTGCGGCTGGTCTCTCGTGTGCGAGTTATCCGCGGCCGTGAGCCATCTAGCGAGAGCGAAGGTTTCTCCGATGATACCGGCTTCGATGATGAATTGCTGCGCGAGATGGAGAACCTGGACGAAAACGACCCGCGCGCGCTAGGGCGCTTCATGCGCAAGATGGCTGCTGCCGCTAACGAGGACCTTGGGCCAGAGTTCGAGGAGATCGTCGGCCGCTTGGAGAAGGGCGAGGACCCAGAGTCCATCGAACAAAAAATGGGCGACATCCTGGGCATGCCGCCTGAAGAGGCAGAGGGCGGCTTTGACGCCGAGGCCGAAGCGTCCCCGGCTGCAGCAGAGCCAACCGAGCAGACCAGTACTGACGGCGACCGTTCTCGTGAGACAGCGCGTCGCACCATCGCGATGGGAGGGCCTTCCACCACCAGCGCTCCATCCAGCAGTGGGGAAGCGTCATCATCACCGTCATCGTCCGCTTCATCCGCTGCGTGAGGGTGCTCTCAGGCGCTCCGCCATGGCGTCGGCCTTGGATTGGAGGCTGTTGGATGAGTTCGTGGCTGCGCTGGTAGCTGAGCTGTCGCTGGCGGGCGCAGCGCTAGCCCTGGCCAAGGACGGGGCACTCATCTACATGCGGGGCTTTGGCGCCTACGCGCCGTCTCGGCGAGTGCCGATCGCCTCTGGCAGCAAGTGGTTGAGCGCCGCAGTGATCGCCACCCTCCTCGAAGATGGCCTGTTACACCTGGACGACCGCGCCGGCGACTACATTCCTGAGTTTGGCGGCGATAAATACGCCATCACGCTGCGCCAGCTTTTGGCTCACACTTCCGGTTTGCCCGCGCAAGAACACCCCTGCCTAAACAACCCGCACCTATCGTTGGCCGAGTGTGTGCAGCGCATTGCTGAGATGCCGCTTCAATACCCTCCTGGCGTGCGTTTCGCCTACACCGAGAACGGCTACCAAGTAGCTGCCCGCATGGCCGAAGTGGCGACTGCCAAGAGTTGGTGGATGCTGTTTCAGGAGCGCTTAGCAGCACCACTGGCAATGCAAAGCGTGGACTTCGGTTGGCGTTCCTCTGAGGATGGCGTGGTGAGTGTCTCTAATCCGCGCGTGGGGAGCGGCATCCGCATCAACTTGGAAGACTACGCGCGCTTTCTGCAGATGTGGAGCAGTGGTGGCAGCCTGAGCAGCCGGCGGGTGCTGTCGCCGTCTACGATCGCCCTGATGAGCCTTGATCACACCGCTGGCGCCACAGTCGCTAGTTCACCCAATCGCTTCCCGCAGATTGGCTATGGTCTTGGGTGTTGGAGGGATGAGGTAGATCGGGAGGGCAGGGCAGTCTTGATCAGCAGTCCAGGCGTGTTTGGGTTCACCCCGTGGTGGGATGCGCGCTGCAATGTGGCCGGCGCGCTGCTCGTGCGCGACACTTACCAGCGCATTGCCCAACCCGCTCGTGCTTTGCAGCAGCTTGTGCGCAGCCTACTGGCTGCTGGTTGAGCTTGCCATGCTGTTGCGCGCCTCGATCACCAACTTGATGGCGGTCCGCTCAACGTCTTCAATCTTGATCTCGCTGAAAAGAGGGACCACCACGATGTCAATACCCTCTGGCAGTAGGTAGCCGCGCGCGATTGCGGCTGCTTTGATGGCCTGATTGACCGCGCTGGCGCCGATAGCTTGGACTTCCGCACGCCGATGCTCGCGGATCATCCCTGCAATCGCGCCGGCCACAAGGGTGGGGCGAGAAGTTGCGGCAACCTTGATCAATTCCATGTTTTTGCCTCCATTGAGCGTTGTGTTTCAGCACTGTATTTCGGGTCAGTTTGGTAGTCCCAACTTCGATTCTAAAAGCAGACCATTCTGCTTTGGTGGTTTGCTGAACCTCGCTTAAGGTTGCCGCTCGTTTTGAGGGTCGAGTGCGCTGAAGTAGCTGCGCACATACTCGCGCGCGCTGGCTGGGATGGCGGTGTTGTTGAGCGCCTCGTCGGCTATCTGCGCATACTCGCGGTATACGCTCTCGTAGGGCACGCTGCTGCGGCCAGGCGGGGCCAGGCTGGCTCGACCCTGCTGATCGGGGCTAAGCGCGCTGTTGGTGTCGGGCAGTGTCACATCCACGCCGGGCGCGTGGATTCGGCTAGGCGCGTACACCGAACGATCGCTGCCCACATCGTCGCTCTTGCCGCCGCTGGCCGAGGTGCTTTGCAGCGCTGTGCTGTTGCTGCTGTTTGCGCGGCCTGGGGCGGGGCTGCGCGCTGCGTTGTCCTGGGGCTGAGCAGGAGGGCCGGCAGAGTTGGCAGATGCTGAGGAGGGCAAGCCTTGGACCAGTCGGCTCTGGGTGTTCTCGACTTGGCGTTGCAGATTATCGAGTGCAGCAGCTGATGAACGCGCTTGCGCGGCGCGCTCAAGTTGCGCGGCCGCTTGCTGCAGGTTTTGCTGCGCCGCCTGTGCGTCGCCATTGCGCAAGCTTTCGGCACTTTGGCGCAGGTGTTCTGCCAAGGTTGGGTTGGAAGCCTCGACGCTTTGCGCCATCTGCTCTAGTTGCTCGACAAGCTGCTGCAGCTCTGCCTCGCTCAGCTCGCGCAAGTTATCACCGCCTTCGCGGATGAGGTTGCGCAGGAGGTCGGCCGCGCGATCCCACTCGCCGCGCCGGAGCGCCTCAGCTAACGGAGTGAGCAAGTCGTTTGGGCTGATGCGCTCGCCAGCGCGACGCAACGCCTCAAGCTGTTGTGCGGCTTGATCGGTGTTCAGCGCTGCGCGCAAGTCCTCAATTTGAGCTTCGAGGGCGTTCAACGCGGCAAGCGCGTCGGCTGGGGTGACGTCGGGGCCTTGCAGTGTTTGACGTGCCTGCGCCAGTGCCTCGCGGAGGGCCTGTCTCTGAGCCTCAGAGAGGTTCGACTGCTCGATGATTTGCTCTGCCTCAGCGAGCTGCTGGAGTTGCTCGCTCAGGTTTTGGCGAAACTGCTCACGCTCGAGCAGCACGCGCTCTTGCGGGTTTGGGAGCGCGTGCACAAGCACTAGCGTGGCCAGCAACGCAAGCGCGATGAGCGTGTCGCGCCGATTCAACCGAAGCGGCAATAGGGCAGTGATGCGCGCGTTGGTCGCTTGTGCGATCTGCTCGGCGTCGTCGCGCAGTCGCTGGCGCAGCCTTTCATCTGCAACGGTCAACAGCCCCTCGCGCAGCTCCAAGCAAGTGGACAGCCGGTCGTGGAGGTGGAACTGCTGATCGAACAGCCGGGCCCAGCTCAGCAGTGGCCGGCGCGCGGTGCGCACCCAGGGCAGCAGCCAAGCTATGCTCGCGCCCGACAGCGCCGATCCAACAGAGAACAAGATGAGAGTGCTTTGGTGCACCAACGGCACGAGGCGCGCAGCAAGTGCTAGCGCTAGCGCTGCTCCTAACCCGATGGCCAACCCGAGGGCGACCAAGCTGAAGCTATGCTGCAGCTTAGCGCGTCCTGCCCAACGCTGGATGAGCAGCGGGATCTCGCTCATCACCACTCCGAGCTGGGGGAGGTTGTGCCAGCGAGCCACAAAATGGCGCGGCGCGCTACGCGGAATGGCATCTCCTGGCGATGATGCACCAGGCTATACACTGTGCGGATAACGGGGTTGCGCACCATCCAGTGGCGCACTCGGGCTGAGCTGCGCGCGAAGCTGAACAATGCCACCAGCACGAACGGCCACGTGGGCATCACCGGCGTCACTAAGCCAATACCCCCTGCGCCGAGCATGACGAGGCCGATAGCGGTGAAGGCGAGGCGCTGCAGCATACCGCTCGCCGGCGCGATCTCCAGCTGCGGTTGATTGGCCGGGTTCGCATGGTAGCTCACTTCGCGCAGCACTTCGCGGAATAGGTGAGCAAGCAGAGATAGGCGCTCCTTCTGCGCAACCATGCCTCCCCAAAGTTACCACATTTGCGCAGGCATGTGAGAGAGCACTGATTCCCCATGGCATCGCGTGACCGGACACATCGGGTAGTGAAGCACCGAACGGCTGCGCTCGCATTTGCCCCCTGCCGCCAAAGCTGCAGCGTAATGTCAGGCAGGCTGCGCTATGATTGCTAGCATCCTGGTGCTCTCACCAAAAGTCTGGCCGATCTGTCTTTTGAGCTTTGGGCTGGTGAGCTGCGTAGCGGCGCCAACACCACCTCCGCCACCCACGCGCCCTGCGACGCCAACCCCAGTGCCCACCGCTACTCCTCTGCCTACACCAACCCCAGTGCCACGGCCCACACCTCAGCCGACGCGACCGCTGCGCGTCCACGTGCGCCCACTGGCGGAGGTGGCCGACTCATACCGCTTGCACGTGCAGCTTGCGATGGATGGCACGGCTGCGCAGCGCTATCAGACGCAAGGTGACCTCCAAGCAGACGTGGAGGTGATCGCATCGGCGCGCCAAAAGCGCTTGACGCTGAGCGGCGGCTCTTTCCGTGTCTTGTTTGGCGATCAGCTGCCGCTCCCCGCGGAGAGCCTCGGCGTTTATTTTGTTGGAGATCGGGCGTTTGTCTGGCTGCCGCTCTTTGTACCTGTTTGTGCAACTTTTGCGCAGTTGCCCGATGAGTTGCTACAAGCGCGCGATGGGCTTTCCGAACAGGCGTTGTTGGCGATCTTCGCTGATGAGCGCGGGCTGCTTTCGGTTGCCTCGGTTGCTGATGAGACGTTGAACGATATGGCTGTGCGTCGCTACGTGTTGGATGTGGACCCGATCAATCGCCGCGTGCGCGACACGAAGCTCATCCTGCGCAGCGCTGAGCTGTGGCTAGCTCAGCCGGCAGAGCACCTGCTGCGATTGCGCGCCGAGCTTGGCGGCGATCTGCGCGCGCTCGGCCTCAACTACGTCGGCAATACGCAACTCGACCTCACCGTCCACGATATCAATGCACTCGCGCCGCTGACGCTGCCAGGCGAGTGCAACAAGCCACTGCACTGGTGAGATGGTGTCCCCCATGGCCATAGATAGGTGGCGACGAGTGGTGATGATGGCTGCGATCGGCTTGGCTGCTTGCACTCTGGCCACCCCTCCGCAGCGACAGTGGACGGTGCCCGTGCCCACATCGACGCCGGTGCCCACGCCGGTGTCGCTCAATCGCACGTTGGACGAGCGTGTGTTGCAAGCTGAGCTACAGGCGCTGTTTGTCGCGCTGTATGAGCGCGCCAGCTCCTCGGTGGTTCACATCACTACGCGCACGCAGGTGTTCGACTTCTTCCGCGGCATCGTGCCTAACGAAGGCACCGGCTCCGGCTTCTTCGTTGACGCAGCCGGCCACATCGTCACCAACTATCACGTGATCGCCGGCGCTGATGAGATCGAGGTTATCTTGGCCGACGAGATGCGCTTGCCGGCCCGTGTGGTCGGCGCGGACGCCTACACCGACTTGGCAGTGCTGGTAGCGGAGGGCATTCGCCCAGAGCAGATCCGGCCGCTGCCGATAGGCGACTCCACCGCGCTGCGGGTGGGCATGATCGTAGCGGCGATCGGCAACCCCTTTGGTCTCGACCGCACGATGACCACTGGTGTGGTCAGCGCGTTGGGGCGCACCATCGAGCGTGAGGACGGCGGCGTGATCGGGGAGGTGATCCAGACCGATGCTGCGATCAACCCTGGCAACAGCGGCGGGCCGCTACTCAACCTACAGGGCGAGGTGGTGGGCGTCAACACCAGCATCCGCAGCCCCTCTGGCGGTTCGGTGGGCATCGGCTTCGCTGTGCCCGCACGCACGCTACAGCGCGTGGTGCCGGAGCTGATCGCCAAAGGTCGCTACGACCACCCTTGGCTTGGCATTAGCGCCTATGAGATCACCGATGAGCTAGCCCGGCTGCTGAAGCTGCCGGTGCGGCGCGGCTTGTTGATCGCGCAAGTGCAGCCCGGCGCTGCGGCTGAACGCGCCGGCGTGCGCGGCGCCAAGCAGCGCGTGTTCACCCGCAGCGGCGCAGTGCTCCTCGTCGGCGGCGACATTCTCGTCGCGTTGGATGACCGGCCGATTGCCACGCGCGACCAGATGACCATCTACCTCGAGAACAACAAGCGCGTAGGCGAAACCGTCGTCCTGTCGCTCATCCGCGATGGTCAGCCGCTCACGCTCACTGCTACGCTCACGGCGCGCCCCTAGTGCATCGGCAAGCCGAACCAGCGCAGCGTGTCGCGCACGGTTTCCTCGAACGGGCGGGGCCGATGCCCCAGCTCAGTCGCTGCTTTCTGTGAGCAGAGCGGCGTCCAGTACTCGAAGGCGCGGATGTGATCGTGCAGTGGCAGAAATGGCAAGCGATCAGCAGCGCGCGCGATGGTAGCGATCAGCCCGCGCGGCAGGCGCAATCGTCTGCGGCGGCGACCTTGGCAGCGATCCACTGTCTCCAGCAGCTCCCGCAGTGAGAGGTTATGGCCGCCGATGATGTAGCGCTCGCCGGCCCGCCCGCGCGCAACCGCCGCGATGTGCGCGGCAGCGACATCGCGGCCGTCCACCGCATTGATCACAGCGTCGAAATACACAGGGATGTGGCCGCGCCCCGCTTCGCGGATCACCACGCTGGTGGTGGGCTTGACGTCGCCGGGGCCAAAGGCCGCCGTCGGCAGCAGCGCGACCACCTCGGGCACGCGGCATTCCAGCGCGATGCGCTCCATAGCCCATTTGGCCTCGTAGTAGGCGTTGTGCAGGCTGCCCGGCCGGTAGTGCGAGCGCTCGTCTAGCGCTGCCATGCCCGGCGTGTAGCGTTGCGCCACAGTGGAGAGCGAGCTGGTGTAGATAAGCCGCTCGACCCCTGCCTCGCGCGCACAGCGCAGCACGTGTTGGATTTGCTGCGTTGCCTCTTCAACAGCCTCGGCAACGCGACAGCGCCGGTGTGGGTAAAACCCTGCCGCATGGAAGACCACCGCGCAGCCGCTCATGGCCGCTCGCAGCGCTGCGGTGTCCCTCAGCTCAGCTTCGCGCCAAGCTACTCCCCAGTTGCCGATGGAGCCGCAAAAGCCAGGACGGCGCCGCACGGCCACCACTTGCCAGCCGGCATCGTAAGCAGCGCGTGCGATGTGCCCGCCGAGGAAGCCGGTTGCTCCTAGTACGCACACGCGCACCATAGGATTTAATCATAGGTGCATCCCGCTGGGATTACACTTGATCCCATGCCGGCCTTATGCCGTGTCACGGCTAATTATTGCCAGCCGCAGTCTGAGCGAGCATTGTTTCTTGAGCGCGGCCAATCCGTGCTGCGCGTTGAGCCAGATAGGCGTCATGTTGGCTGGTGGTGGTGCGTCGATCGCTGGGGCAATGCTGGCTGGGTGCACGAGAGCGCGCTGGGGGAAGATGATTACCGCTTTATCGCGCTGGAGGATTTCGACAGCCATGAGCTTTGCGTGCAGGTCGGCGAAGTGCTGCGGCTGCTCGAGACGCGCAGCGGGCGCGCACGCTGCATCAATGCTGCGGGGGAGGTGGGCTGGCTGCCGATGGAGGTGCTGGAGATAGCGCTGCTTTCAGAGCAGGATTAGGGGCAGCTCAAGGAGCTGCCCCTTGTGTGCTTGGCGTGACGTTGCGGTCACTCTTCCAGCGTGCTGAGGTCGCCTTCTGGCAAGCCAAGCGCGCGCGCCTTGAGCACGCGGCGCATAATCTTGCCGCTGCGCGTCTTGGGCAGGCGGGCGACAAACTCCACTCGCTCCGGCCGCGCGATCGGGCCGAGCACTTTGCCCACATGTTGGCGCAGCTCCTCCGCTAGCGCTGGTGTGCCCTCGTAGCCGCTGCGCAGGATGACGAAGACGTGGATCGCGTTGCCGCGCACCTCGTGCGGCAAGCCGATTGCTGCGGCCTCTGCTACTGCAGGGTGCGACACCAGCGCGCTCTCCACTTCTGCTGTGCCAAGCCGATAGCCGCTGACTTTGATCACATCATCCACGCGGCCAATGATCCAGAAATAGCCATCCTCGTCCACGCGCGCACTGTCGCCGGTGAAATAGCGGCCAGGGAAACGTGACCAATACGTTTGGATGTAGCGGTCTGGGTCTCCGTAGATTGTGCGGGCCATGCCGGGCCAAGGGGTGAGGATGGTGAGGTAACCCTCCTCGTTTGGCTTGACCGGCTGGCCGGCGTCGTCCACGATCTCGGCCTGAATGGTGAAGAAGGGGCGCGTGGCACTGCCGGGCTTGAGCGGCACCACTGGCAGCGGCGTGATCATGAAGCCGCCGGTCTCTGTCTGCCACCATGTGTCCATGATTGGGCAGCGCTCACCGCCGACGTGCTTGTAGAACCATAGCCACGCCTCTGGATTGATCGGCTCGCCCACCGTGCCCAGCAAGCGCAAGCTGGATAGGTCGTGCTTGTGGGGCCACTCATCGCCGTAGCGCATGAAGCCGCGGATGGCTGTCGGCGCGCAGTAGAGGATGGTCACGCCATACTGTTCGACAATGCTCCACCAGCGGTCAGGGGCAGGGTAGGCCGGGCCACCCTCGTAGATGATGCTGGTGGCGCCGTTCATCAGCGGCGCATAGACGATGTAGGAGTGGCCGGTGATCCAGCCAGGGTCTGCGGCGCACCACCAACGGTCCTCATCCTGAATGTCGAACACATAACGCATGGTGGTGTAGGTGTACACCGCGTAACCACCGTGTGTGTGCAGCAGCGCTTTGGGCTTGCCGGTTGAGCCAGAGGTGTAAAGGATAAACAGAGGATCCTCAGCATCCATCACCTCCGTCTCGCAGATGGGGCTGGCGTCCTGCATCAGCTCGTGCCACCAGTGGTCGCGTCCCTCCACCCAGCCGATTGCGCGGCCGGTGCGCCGATACACGATCACCTTCTCCACGGGCAGGTCGCCCGGCTTGAGCGCGTCATCCACGATTTGCTTGAGTTCGACAACTTTGCCGTTGACGAAGGCGCCGTCGCAGGTGATCAGCACCCTGCTTTGCGAGTCGGCAATGCGGCCGCGCAGTGCCTCGACGGAGAAGCCGCCATACACCACCGAGTGGATCGCGCCGATCTTGGCGCAGGCTAACATCGCTGCTGGCAGCTCGATCACACGGCCCATGTAGATCGTCACGCGATCGCCCTTACGCACGCCGAGCGATTTCAGCACATTGGCGAACTGATTGACCATCCGATGCAGCTCGCCGTAGGATATGGCCCGCTCGCTGCCGTCTTCGCCTTGCCAAATGTAGGCCAGCTTATTCTTGCGCCAGGTCTTCATGTGGCGGTCGAGCGCGTTGTGCACGATGTTGATCTTGCCGCCCACGAACCACTTGAAGAACGGCTTGTTGCTGTCATCGAGCACTTGTGTCCACTCCTGAAACCATTCCAGCTCCCTGGCGCGCTCTGCCCAAAACTCCAGCGGATGCTCCAGCGAATACGCTCGCAGCGTGTCCCAGTCCTTCACGTGGGCGCGCGCGATCACCTCTGCAGATGGCGCATACACGGCACTGCTGGTTGCCACCGTTGCCAATTCAGTCATTGTTGTCTTCCTCCGGGTTATGTAGTTTTATGGTCGAAGGCTAAACTTGATTTTAGAACTTCCTGCCGATCTGAGGTTCGACGTAGGCTGGAGGGGCAAATGTGGATGGGTGGCAAGGGCGAGGCCTTGGGCACCGCTGCGTTGGCTCAATGGGGGAAGTTGCAGGCGCTTTCGCCGAGCAGACTCAGGTTATAATCCACACGCTCAGAACCAGACGTAGTTGGACGCAAGCGGTGGAAGGCTTACCGCTGCCACTTCACGCTCGTTTACACCCTTGTATCTGATGGTGATGGAATGACAGTCAAGTTTCTAGGCGCAAAGTCATACGCTCGCACACTTGATGAGTACACGCTGCCACGCTTGATTGAGGTGCAACTAGAGTCCTTCAAGCTGTTCCAAAATGAGCTGCTGCGTGAGGTGTTTGAGGAGATCTCCCCCATTGAAAGCTACAACGGCGAACTAGCGCTTTACTTTCCTGGCAACTACAAGCAGGCTCAAGAGTATGGGCTGACCTACTGGTTTGATGAGCCGAAGTTCACCATTGAAGAATGTGTGGAGCGCGATCTCACCTACAGCGCTCCCCTCTACGCGAAAGTGGCATTGCACAATCGCAAAACGGATGAGCACAAGGTGGACACCATCTACTTCGGTGAGTTCCCTCTGATGACCGAGAAGGGCACTTTCATCATTAACGGCACAGAACGGGTGGTGGTGAGCCAGCTCATCCGCTCGCCAGGGGTGTATTTCAGCGTTGAGGAAGACCCTGCCACGGGTAATCCTCTGGCACAGGCTAAGCTCGTGCCCGATCGAGGCGCCTGGATGGAGTTCGAGACTCGCCGAAGCGATTACATTGTCCTCAAATTCAACCGGAAGCGCACCATTCCGGCAACTATCTTTCTGCGCGCCTTGGCTGCGGTGGATGACGGCATTACGACCGACATTCTAACCACAGGGACAACCGAGGAGATCCTCGCGCTGTTCGCTGACGTAGACACGGATCCCGTCCGCAGATATATCGAGGCCACTCTGAAGCAGGAGCCGGAGTGGTCGAACAAACCGTCGCGCACGATCGCGCAAGAGGCGCTGGTGGATTTCTTCAGGCGCGTGCGACCGGGCGACCCAGCCACCCTCGACAACGCGCGGGCATTCATCCAGCAACAGCTCTTCGACCAGCGCCGCTACGACTTGGAGCGCGTTGGCAGGTACAAGCTGAACCAGCGTTTGGAACTGGATGAGCACATCCCACGCACCCATCGCACCATCACCAAGCGCGATATCGTAATGCTGCTGCGTCGCATGATCTTGATCAACAACCGTGTACTGGGCCCAGACGATATGGACCACCTGGGCAATCGCCGCGTGAAGACCAACGGTGAGTTGATCCAAAACAAGCTGCGGGTGGGATTGCGGCGCATGGAGCGCATGGTGCGTGAGCGTATGTCCATGCCAGATAACGACTCCCCATCTCCAATGAACCTGATCAACATTCGGCCGGTGGTGGCTGCGATTCGAGAGTTCTTTGGTTCCTCACAGCTTTCCCAGTTCATGGAGCAAACCAACCCGCTCAGTGAGCTGACCAGCAAGCGCACATTGTCAGCGCTGGGGCCGGGCGGCCTTCGCCGCGAGCGAGCCGGCTTCGACGTGCGCGATGTGCACCACAGCCACTATGGTCGCATCTGCCCCATCGAAACGCCAGAGGGGGCGAACATTGGTTTGATTGGCCGCCTGGCTACCTATGCACGGGTGAACAGCTATGGCTTTTTGGAGACGCCCTACCGCCGTGTGAAGCAGACCGTACCAAACATCGCTAGCGAGACGGAAGGCCGGCTGCTCCGTGAAGATGTGGTGGATGGCAAAGGCGAGGTGATCGCGCGAGCCGGCACCCGAATTGATCACGAGTTGGCAGTGCGCCTGCAACGGTTCAAGACGATTTCTGAGATACCGGTTGCTCCATACGTCAGCAACGAGATCGAATACATGTCTGCTGACGAGGAAGACCGATTCGTGCTCGCCCAGGCCAACGCCAAGCTGAACGAGAAGGGCGAGTTTCTGGAGAGCCGCGTCTCGGCTCGGCGCAACCAAAAGTTTCTCCTGGTCAGCCCTACGCAAATTGACTTTATGGACGTCGCGCCGAAGCAGATCGTCGGCATCAGCGCAGCGCTCATCCCTTTTATTGAGCACGACGAGGCCAGCCGCGCGCTGATGGGCAGCAACATGCAGCGCCAGGCAGTCCCGCTGCTCAAACCGGAGGTTGCAGCAGTTGGCACCGGCATGGAGACCAAAGCGGCCATGGACAGCGGCCAGGTTGTGGTCGCGTTGGAGGACGGCGAGGTGGTCAGTGTGACCGGTCGGCAGATCGTGATCCAGAGCGGCAAAGGGCGCCGCACTTACACGCTGCGTCGCTTCACGCGCAGCAATCAAGGCACCTGCATCGATCAGCACCCCATCGTCGTCAAAGGCCAGCGCGTGAAGAAGGGCCAGGTGATCGCTGATTCGTCCAGCACTGTGGACGGCGCACTCGCGCTGGGCCAAAACGTGCTGGTGGCTTTCCTCTCTTGGGAGGGCGGAAACTACGAGGACGCCATCGTGGTGAGCGAGCGCCTCGTGCGCGAAGACTTCTTCACTTCGATCCACATCGAGAAATACGAGGTGGACGCTCGTGAGACCAAACTCGGCTCAGAGGAGATCACGCGCGACATCCCAAATGTCGGTGAGGAAGTCTTAAAAGACCTCGACGAGAACGGCATTGTGCGCATCGGCGCTGAGGTGAATCAGAACGACATCCTGGTCGGCAAGATCACGCCAAAGGGCGAAAAAGACCTGACGCCTGAGGAAAAGTTGCTGCGCGCTATCTTCGGCGAGAAGAGCCGGGAGGTGAAAGACACCAGCCTGCGCGTGCCGCATGGCGAATACGGGAAAGTGGTGGAGGTGAAGGTGTTCGACCGAGAGGAGCACCGTGACCTGCCGGCCGGCGTGAACAAACAAGTGCGGGTGAGCGTCGCCCAGCGCCGTAAGCTCATGCAA
Source organism: uncultured Anaerolineae bacterium (assembly GCA_938028725.1). Taxonomy (GTDB): domain Bacteria; phylum Chloroflexota; class Anaerolineae; order J036; family Brachytrichaceae; genus CALIMH01. The sequence continues at coordinate 22,127 of CALIMH010000013.1, forward strand.
GGCGACAAGATGGCTGGCCGCCATGGCAACAAAGGCGTTGTCTCTCAAGTTGTCCCGATCGAGGACATGCCCTTTCTTGAGGACGGCACGCCGATTGACATTATCTTGAACCCTCTCGGCGTGCCAAGCCGCATGAACATCGGCCAGATTCTCGAAACTCAGCTCGGTTGGGCTGCCGTGCGGCTTGGCTTCCGCGCTGTCAGTCCCGTGTTTGATGGCGCCAGCGAGTCTGAGATCGAAGCAGAGTTGTGTCGCGCTTGGTTAATGGACTACGCTTTCCGCGATGTCACAGAGCGGGCCTGGCAATTCTTGAAGCAAAACGGCGTGGACACTAGCGATATGCGCGATGAGCACGACGCTCGCATGGCGTTCTTGGCGGAGTGGATGAACAACGATACCTATGACCTCGACCGCGCCCTGAGCGACATGGTGTATGCCCGTCGCATTGTCCTCGATAAGTGGCTGCGCGAAAAGGGCTACAACCCCGATGAGCTGCTCTCCTACGAGGATGATCAGCGCAGCAGACAGGCGCGGCAAGAAGCAGACAAGCGCGCTGTGCAGACTTGCCTGACGATCTGGCTGGAAGTGCACGGCGATAGGGAAGCTGCCAAGCTGAACCTGGACTTGGAGGCCTTACGCGAACGAGCCACCCGGCTCAGCTTACAGATCGGCGAGCCCTTGCCCATCCTGGGCAAGGCCAAGTTGATTGATGGCAAGACCGGCCTGCCCTATGACCGCCCCGTGACAGTTGGCTACCTGCATATGATGAAGCTCGCCCACTTGGTGGAGGACAAGGTGCACGCGCGCTCCATCGGCCCTTACTCGCTGGTCACCCAGCAGCCGCTAGGCGGCAAAGCCCAATTCGGCGGCCAGCGCTTCGGCGAAATGGAGGTTTGGGCGTTGGAGGCCTATGGCGCGGCTCACACGCTTCAGGAAATGCTCACTGTGAAGTCGGATGATGTGCAAGGCCGCGTGAGGGTGTATGAATCCATCGTCAAAGGTGAGCCGATCGAAGAGCCAGGCATCCCAGCCTCTTTTAAGGTCTTGGTGAAGGAGCTGCAATCACTCGGCATTGCAGTGGAGGCCATCACCGACAAAGGAGAGGTGCTGACCTTTGGGCGTGAGGACGATCGAAGGCAAGCGCCGCGCATCGGAGGCTTCGGGCTGGCAGGCTTGGAACCGCCGGAATCTTGAAATAGCGGCATGGCTATCACCGCCTGAGTCCGTAGCGGCAGTGAAACTACTAGACACTGCCGCTATCTTTTTTGCATGTTGTAAGCGGCACGTGATGGTCTGGGCAAGCTAGTCTCTCAACTCTTTGGCAGCGATGGCGGCGCAAGCCGCTATGGTACGCTGCTAGGCCATGAGTCTGGTGTTGCCGCAAGGTTTTCGAGCTGCCGGTATTGCCGCAGGCGTAAAGCGAGACGGCGGTCTCGATCTGGCGCTGATTGTGAGCGACGCGGACTGCGAAGCTGCGGCTGTGTTTACTACCAATGCTGTAAAGGCAGCGCCGGTGCTGTATGACCAGCGGCTGATGCAGGGTGGCCAGCCCATCCGCGCCGTTGTGATCAACTCAGGTTGCGCCAATGCTTGCACGGGAGAACAAGGCCTGCGCGATTGTGAGGAAACTGCTGCCCTAGTTGCCCAGGCAGTCGGCTGTTCCCCCTCCAGTGTCTTCGTGATGTCCACCGGTGTGATCGGCGTGCCGCTGCCAATGGACCGTCTCCGCCAGGGCATCCCACTGGCTGCGCGTGCGCTCTCTGCCGAAGGCCTCTACGCAGCCGCGCAAGCGATGATGACCACGGATACTGTCCCCAAAATGGCCAGCGATGACCTCACGGTGGCTGAGCCTGGAGGCATTGGGCGGACAGCACACTTTGTCGGCATCGCCAAGGGCGCTGGCATGATCCACCCTGCCATGGCTACCATGCTGGCTGTTGTGATGACCGACGCAATGGTTAGTGCCGAAACGCTGCGCCGTGCCTTGCACAAGGCCGTGAGCTACTCTTTCAACCGCATCAGCGTGGACGGCGATACCAGCACAAATGACACGGTGTTGGTGGTTGCCAACGGCACGAGCGGCGTTCGGCCCACGACGGCCGAGCTTGAAATTTTGCTGACCAGCCTATGCGTGGATTTGGCCAAGCAGATTGTGCGTGATGGCGAGGGGGCGACCAAGCTGATCACTATCGAGGTGAGCGGCGCGCGAAGTGAAGCTGCGGCAGAGGCTATCGGCCGAGCTATTGCTCGCTCCCCGCTGGTGAAGACTGCCTTCTACGGCGAAGACCCAAACTGGGGTCGCATCCTTGCCGCTGCCGGCGCTGCCGGGGAGCAGATACACCTAGACGCCCTTTCGCTGCGCCTTGGCGATCTCTTGGTCTTCGCCCAAGGTGCGCCTGTCGCTTGCGATCAGGCCGCGCTGGCTAGCCTCTTTCGTGATCGAGAGATAACAGTGCGGCTCGAACTTGGCCAAGGCAAGGCCAACGCCACTATTTGGACCTGCGATCTTTCACACGACTACGTCACCATTAATGGCCGCTACCGCACCTGAGGTGCCGATGGATCTTGTGCGCTTGCTCTTGCTGTTGCTGGCTGCTGGTGTGGGGGTTGTGGTGGGCAGCGTGCTAGCGCTGCTGCCTGGGTTGCACATTTACAACATCGCCGGTGCAGCGCTGTTGTGGTTTCTCGATCAGCGCGCTGTGACGCCGGAGTTGTTTGCTTGGTTTCTCGGTGGCTCGTTGATCGGTTGGGCAGTAGTGAACGTCGTGCCATCCGTATTTCTCTTCGCGCCCGATGACAACAACGTGATGTACGTGCTGCCTGCCACGCGCTACATGCTGCGTGGGCGGGGCATGGAGGCTGTGGTGCTGACTGGCGCAGGAAGCCTGGCAGCGATACTATGTTTGGTGAGCTTTGCGCCTATCTTGGAGATGGTGCTGCGGCCGATCTACCTGATCATCCAGCCACACGTAGGCTGGATGCTGGTTGCAGTGATTGCTTTTTTGCTGCTGGGCGAGTGGCCGCGCGCCAATGAGCGCGCGGCAACACCCTTGGCTCGCCTCGTGTCTGCGTGGGCCTATTTGAGTGGCGGTCTACTCACCTTTGTGTTGAGTGGGTTGTTGGGGATGGTGTTGTTTTATCGCAGCCCCATCGAGCCAAGCGTTGCTTTCCAAAATTTGATGCCGGCCTTTGTGGGCTTGTTCGCTGTGCCAGGTCTTTTGCAGCTTGCCTTTATGAGCCGTCAACCGCCTCCTCAACAAGCAGCAGCCAGCGTGGAGCTGCCGGCATGGGTGCTGGTGCGCGGCGCCTCCGCCGGCGTGGCCGGTGGGCTATTCGCAAGCCTCATGCCCATCGTCACTGGTGGCATCGGAGGTTTGCTGGCGGGACACGCCACAGCGCTGCGAGACGAGCGCGCCTTCATGGTCTCGCTTGGCGCCTCGCGCGCCACCTATCTTGTCGGCAGTTGGATGTTGCTCTTCATCCCTGGCCTCCCTTTGACCCGCGGCGGGCTTGCTTGGATGCTCACCACTGTTTACGTGCCTGAGGGTTGGCAGACATACTGGCTGCAGGTGGCGGCGGTAGCCCTATGCGGCGCGCTTGCGTTTGTGCTGCTGCTGCTCTTCACGCGGCTAGTAGCTCGCCTCACCCATCGCCTGCCCATGAGGTCCTTTGCCCTGGTGTGCTTGGCGTTGGTTTTGGCAGTGACGTTCGCCTTCACTGGATAGGCCGGCCTCGCTGTCATGGCTGTGGCGAGCACAATCGGCTTGCTGCCGGTGCTGGTGGGGGGCCGTCGGCTCAATGGCTTGGGCGTGCTGTTAGTCCCGCTCACACTTAACGTTCTCGGGGTTGGCCCGCAAGTGGCGGCATGGCTGGGGTTACGATAGACAGCAGCGATGGCTAGGGCTGTTTTTGAAGGCTTGGTCTATGACGAGGACGGCCGACCTGTCGAGTCTGGATACGTTGGGAGCGAGCCGGTTTACATTGTGGAGGATGGTAGTTTTCGTTATCACCTGGATGCGCGCGCAGTGGATGCGCAAGTTTGGTCTGTGCTCAAGGAGCAGATTCAACAATACGAGGACCTCATCGCTGACCAAGCCATGCGCCTGCTGGGCCGCGACGACCTTTTCACGCGGGCAGCGATCGTGAATGCGATACGCAACTTTGACCAAAACTGGCAGCAGCTCACAGAGGCAGGACTGCCACAGCCAATGCGCCAATACCTTGGCTTGCTCGGCTTCAGCATTGTCGTGAACCGTCACGGCGAAGTGCTCAAAGTGCATTTCCCATCAGCTGTGGACGATCATTCGTCTTGACCTCAACAGTGCCTCTATCATGAAGCGCGCCTTGGGGTTATTGCTGGGCCTCCTCAGTGCTCTGGCCTTGCAACTGGTGGTCTTCTCGCGCCTCACCCTCGCAGAAGTCCCTGTGCTGGAGAGCGCCGCCGCGAACGGCGATTATGGCGTGTTTGAGCACGCGCAGCTCATCCCAGAGCCGTGGTTTATGTGGTTTGTGCTGGGCGAGCTGAGCCATGGCGCTGACGTGGATATGGTGGCGTTTGACTACGCAGCCGGTGAGCCCTTTCGGGCGATGGTGTTCATCCCAGGCCACGAGGAGCTGCGCAGCTTCAGTCCAACACTGGCGCTGATCGGCCCAGGCCTACCGATGCCGGACAACGCTGACGACTTGCCATTTGCGCTCCCGCCTGGCATGGGCGCGGTTGTTGCTAGCAGTGATAGCACCTACCACTACTTTGATGTCTTCACCCAGATGGTGTACTTTCCCCGCGCCCGAATCGAGATCACCATGCCCCAGAGCGGCCGCTACTACGTGGCCGTGTGGGGTAGGCCGGTAGGCATGGCGCGCTACGCACTGGACATAGGCGTCAGGGAAAACTTTGCGCCTCACGTACTGGTGCGCTACCCCATCAACTGGTGGGAAGTGCGCGACTATCTGCGATGGGGGCACTTGCCGGTGGTGATTGGCTTCCCTCTCCTCAGCGTTGTGCTGCGCTGGGCTACGCGCCGCTTGAGAATGAAAGACTCCTGGCGCGAGTGGGCGCTCGCTTGTGTCAACTTGGCGGGCTTTGCAGCAGTGCTGATCGGCATCAATGTGCAACAAGTCTCGTACGCCGATATGCCGCTGATCACGTTCAGCGTGCTGGGACTTGTGATGCTCGCGTTGCTCGGCTCGTTTGTCTGCAGCGCATACTTCCTCACACCACTGCGCGAGCACATGAACCTGCGGGATGTGGCGCCAGATGATTGCTTTGTCTGGGTGAACGGCTACGCTGTCCACTACACGGATGAGGGAGACCGCCACGGCGTGCCCGTAGTGCTAATCCATGGCTTTGCAGCCTCTGTCTTCAGTTGGCGGCTGGTTCGCCGAGCGCTTTCGACGAGAGGGTATCGCGTGGTGGCTGTGGATTTGATAGGCAGCGGCGCCTCCGCGCGGCCGGCTGAGCCTATCTACACCACCGAGATGCAGGCGCGTGTTGTGTTGGGTGTGATGGACCAGCTTGGCTTGCGCCAAGCGCATGTGGTGGGCCACTCTTTCGGCGGGCGGGTGGCCATGCAGATCGCACTGCTCGCGCCTGAGCGTGTGCTCAAGCTGGTTGTGATCGCGCCAGAAGCGTTCGCAACTGGCCGACCGTCCATCGCGCGTTGGGTGAGCGTGCCCATCCTGGGTTATGTCTTGGCGTTTTATTCCACTTTACCGTTGCTGGTGCGCAGCGGCTTGCGCTGGGTGTCTCGACGCCATGCATGGATCACGGCGGAAGTGCTGCGCGGCTACACGTTGCCGCTGCGTGTGCGCGCCTCGGCTCTCGCGCAGGTGTGGCAGGCGCGCTCACCTAAGGATGGCTTCAAGCCGGTGCCCGCACACCTCACCGAGATCACACAAGAAACGCTAGTGATGTGGGGCGATCGGGATCCCGTCTTCCCCCCTGGCGATGGCGAGCGCTTGCGCCAGTTGCTCCCGCGGGCCGAGCTAGTGGTGTTTCATGGCGTTGGCCACCTGGTCCACGAGGAGCATCCTGATGAGACAATTGGGCATCTGTTGCGCTTTTTGACACAGTGAACATGTTGACGCCAACCATGTTGCGCGCCGTGTTGCAGCGCGCGGAATCTATCGCGCGAGGCAGCGGCGCAGTCTTGCTTGAAGGCTGGCAGCGCGTTCGCCGACGCGAGCCGATCCACACCCAGTTCAAGAGCAGCCCATTCGACCCCGTCACCGAATATGACCACCGCAGTGAAGCGTTCATTGTCGCTGCGCTGCGCGACTCTTTCCCGGATCATTGTGTGGTTGGCGAGGAGGGTGGTGACTATCGCACTGATTGCTCTGCGCGGCTGCAATGGCAAATTGACCCGCTGGACGGCACGGTGAATTTCTCGCACGGCTTCCCCTGTTTTGCCGTCTCGCTAGGTTTGCTGCTCGATGGCGAGCCGATTCTCGGCGTGGTCTACGACCCCGTCCACGATGAGCTGTTTGCGGCGGCGCGTGGCTTAGGTGCAACCCTGAACGGTCAACCCATCCTGGTCTCTGAAACCGCTGAGCTGTCGCGCTCACTGCTCAGCACCGGCTTCCCTTATCAGCGCGCCTGCAATCCGCGCAATAACATTCGGGAGTGCGGGCGATTTGTGCTGCGCGCTCAGGAGTTGCGCCGCATGGGTTCGGCAGCGCTGGATTTGTGCTGGGTGGCTTGTGGGCGCACGGATGGCTACTGGGAGCTGGATGTTCGCCCGCACGACATCGCCGCTGGCATCGTGATGGTGCGAGAGGCGGGAGGGCAGGTGTCCGACACCCGGGGTGGGCTTGAGATGCTCGCGCGTGGCGAGGTCGTGGCCAGCAACGGGCGCATCCATCAGGCGATGTTGCGCTTGTTGCAAAGCGAGGAAGACCTTGAACCTGTGGCCTCGTGTTGAGTGCGGCGCACCACATCCTCCAGCCCTATCTGCACAAGCTGCCATGATCGTCAAAGTCTGCGGCATCACGAATTTGGAAGATGCCCTGGCCGCAGCTGAGTGTGGCGCCGACTTGTTGGGCTTCATTTTTTATCCGCCAAGCCCGCGATACGTTGATCCTGAGCGGGCGGCTGCGATTGCGCAAGGGGTGAAGTCGCGCATCCCTCACGTGCGCTGCGTCGGTGTGTTTGTTCAGCCGGACCCTGCGCTTGTGCGGCAAGTGCTGACAGAAGCTGCCATGGACGCAGCCCAGCTACACGGCTGCGCGCCCGCCATGCTTTCGGCATTTGCAGGTCGCGCTTACTTAGCGGTGAAGTCATGGGAATGGGGAAACACTCTGTTGCCAGTTGACGCCGACCTGCCTGAGCTGCTGCTCGATGCGCCGCATCCACAACTTTGGGGCGGCACAGGCCAACGCGCTGATACCCAGCTCGCCGCATCGCTGGCGCGGCGCTTTCGGCTGATGCTGGCCGGCGGGTTGAACGCCCAAAACGTTGCTGAGGCCATTCGCCTCACGCGCCCATGGGGCGTTGACGCCGCCAGCGGTGTGGAAGTCGCGCCGGGTCGCAAAGATGCGCAGCAAGTGGCTCATTTTGTGCGCACGGCAAAAGCGGCGTTTGCTGCTCTGCGCGATCTGTAGCAAACTCAACCGCACACTATGCGCATAGTGATCGCGTTGGGCGGAAACGCCCTTCTCCGGCGCGGCCAGCCCATGGATGCGCCAACTCAACGTCACAACGCGCGGCTCGCTGCGCAGGCGTTAGCCGATGTCGTGCGCCAGCATCAAGTCATCCTCACTCACGGCAACGGGCCGCAGGTGGGCATGTTGGCGCTGGCGCGCCGCGTCGCCCAGCACGATTGGCCGTTGGATGTGCTCGTTGCAGAGACCCAAGGTCAGATCGGCTACACGCTTGCGCTGGAGCTGATGAACGTCGTGCCGAAGCTGTCAGTGCTGCCTATAGTCACCCTTGTGGAGGTAGACCCGGACGATGCAGCCTTCCAATCGCCCACAAAGTTCATCGGGCCGGCCTACCCGCGTGAGGAAGCAGAGGCGCTTAGCAAACAAACTGGCTGGCAAATGCGAAGCGATGGGGAGTGCTGGCGCAGGGTGGTGCCGTCGCCGATCCCACAGCGTATTGTTGGGCTAGACATGATTCGCCACTTGGCCGCGCAGCCTAACACCTTGGCGATCTGTGTGGGTGGGGGCGGCATACCCGTCGTGCGCACTGCGGATGGCACCTGGCAGGGAGTTGAGGCCGTGGTGGATAAAGATTTGGCCAGCGCGCTGCTAGCCCGCGAGATTGAAGCTGACCTGTTTGTGATCGCTACGGATGTGCCCGGCGTGTTCTTAGATCACCGTCAACCAACCGAGCGCTTGCTCACGCGCTGTACGGCGCGACAATTGCGCGCACACCTGCAGGACTTCCCCGATGGCTCAATGCAGCCGAAAGTGGAGGCCGCGCTGCAATTTGTCAGCTGTTCACAGCGTTGTGCGGCCATCGGCGCGCTCGATGAGATTTCACGTATTATCGAGGGCAACGCCGGCACCTGGGTTGTGCCCGATGCACAAGATGCACAACTCTCGGCGTCAGCAAAGCGCTGAGCGCGCATCCCGCAAGTGAGGCTTTATGCGAGTACTAGCAGGTGACGTCGGCGGCACCAAGACGGTGCTAGCCCTTATAGACACAGCGCGCGATCAGCGGTTGCCGCTGTTCGAGCAGCTCTATCCTAGCGCGCAGTTCAACAGCTTCGAAGAGGTCCTGCAAGACTTCCTCCAGCACATCGGCGACGTGCGTCCTGATGCCGTGGCTGTGGGTGTGGCTGGACCAGTGTTCAACGGAGAGGCGCGCATCACTAATCTACCGTGGGTGATCCGCGAATCGGATCTGCGTGTGCTTGTCGGCGTAGAGCGCGTGCGTGTGCTGAACGACCTGGAAGCCATTGCCAACGCCATCCCTTCGCTTCACGACGAGGATGTGCTAGCGCTCGACGACAACACGCCAGAGCCAGGCGCCCCGATCGGTGTGATTGCGCCGGGCACAGGTTTAGGCGAGGCCTTCCTCTTGTGTTGGGATGGGCATTATCAAGCTTTTCCCTCCGAGGGTGGCCACGCCGATTTTGCTCCCAACAACGAACTGGAGGCGGACCTGTTGCGTTACCTCCAGCGCAAGTTCGGGCGCGCCAGTTACGAGCGCGTCTGCTCTGGCATTGGCATCCCGAACGTCTATCGCTTCTTGCGGGACGGCGCCTACATCGCAGAGTCACCTCAAGTGGCTGCGGAGCTAAACAACGCGAGCGATCCGACGCCGGTGATTGTCAAGCATGCAATGTCTGATCCTGCCGACCCGTTATGCTTGGCCGTGATGGACATCTTCGCCTCAGTGCTGGCCGCAAAGGCGGGCAACCTGGCGCTCACCATCATCGCTACGGGTGGCATTTACCTCGCCGGCGGCATGCCACTGCGCATCTTGCCGCTGCTGCTGCGTGAGTCTTTCTTGCAAACCTTTCGCCGCAAGGGGCGGCTCACCGGTTTAATGCAGCGCGTACCACTGCGGGTGGTGACCAATCCCAAGGTGGGCTTGTTGGGCGCGGCGCGCGCCGTGAGCTAGCGTCGCCCAGATTCACTGCGCGACGCTCTCCGCAAGCGCTTGCCGCAGCATCGCAACGCACGCCTCGACAGAGCAAGTGGGCGAGTAAACTGCAGAGCCAACCACTGCCATCGTAGCGCCGGCCTCACGCACGGCACGGATGTTGTCGGCGTTGATGCCGCCGTCCACCTCCAGCTCGATGGAGAGCCGGCGCGCGTCGAGCACCTGGCGCAGGCGACGAATGCGTTCCAAGGCAGTGGGGATGAACCGCTGGCCGCCAAACCCTGGCTCCACCGACATCACGAGCACGAGGTCCACGAACGGTAGCGCCTCCTCGATCATGCTGAGAGGGGTCAGCGGATTGAGTGCGACGCCGGCCTGCAAGCCGAGCGAACGCAGCGTTTGCAGTGCGAAGTGCAAGCGGGGGCACGCTTCAACCTGCACGATCACCCGCTTGACGCCAGTCTGGGCAAAGGCCTCGAAGAAGCGCTCCGGCTGGTGCACCATGAGGTGGGCCTCGCAGGGGAGGGAGGTGCTGCGGCACACCGCTTGGCAAACGGTTGGGCCGAATGTGATGTTGGGCACGAAAGCTCCATCCATCACATCGAGGTGAAACCAGTCCACGCCGGCCTTTTCTGCCTGGCGCACCTGTTCGCCCAGTTGCGCGAAGTCTGCTGTCAGGATGGAAGGTGCAAGCCTCATCTTGTTGCTAACTTTTCGAGTATATAATGTGGGCATCAACAAACATTCCAGCAGCGTATCTAACGCTCACTCACGAGGCGCGGGCGAGGCGAGTGCGTTCGCGCCTTCTCTCGTTCGACGCTGAGCTCTCCACAGAGAGTTTGCCCATTAAAGAGGAAGGTGGTTAAGAAAGCATGGAACTGCGAGATTTTCGAGCGCTGCGCATTAGTCTGGCCTCGCCGGACCAGATCCGCTCTTGGTCCTATGGCGAAGTGACCAAGCCGGAGACGATCAACTATCGCCGACTCAGGCCGGAGAAGGATGGCTTGTTCGACGAGGCCATCTTTGGGCCTACCCGTGACTACACTTGCTACTGCGGGAAGTACAAGAGCAACCCGCGTTACAAGGGCGTTATTTGCGACAAGTGCGGCGTCGAAATCACAAAGTCGAGCGTGCGGCGCGAGCGCATGGGCCATATCAACCTGGCTGCGCCGGTGGCGCATGTGTGGTACACCCGTCGCGTGCCCAGCTTCCTCGGCACGCTATTGGACATCAGCCGTCGCAACTTGGACCGCGTGCTTTACTTCGCGCAATATGTGATCACCTACGTTGACGAAGAAGCACGTCAGCGCGTGCTGAAGCGGCTTCAGGAAGACCACGAGCGCCAAATCGCCGAGCTGAAGGTGCGCGCCTCTGCCCAGGAGGACACGGCGAGTGGGCGCATGTTGAAGCAACTCATGCGCTTGCAACAGGAATTGGACGAGCTGAACCGCCAGATTGAGGAGAAGCTGCACGACGCGACAGAGACACTCATGCGGGCGGCACAGCGCACAGAGCGCGAGATCGAGGCGCGCCTGGGCAAGACCGTGCACGGGCCGATCATCTTTGAGCCAACCGGGACGGTGATTGTCGAAGAGGGCGATATCGCCGAGCGGTCGCACATCAACATCCTCAGCCGCATCGTGAAAGAGCAGCTTTCGCTCCTGGAGCAACAAATCGAGCAGGAGCGGGCCGAGGCCACCGAAAAGGTGCGCGGTGAGATCGAGCTGATCAAGGGGAAGGTGGATGAGGATGCGCGTAAGCTCAGCGAGCGGCTGGCAGAGGAGATGCAGCAGCTCAGCATGCGCTACATCCGCGACAAGGAAGACCTGGAGAATTTGGCCGTTTGCCAGTTTATGCCGGAAAGCCGTGTTCGCGAGTTGCGCATGCGCTTCGGCAACGTGTTCAAGGCCGAGATGGGCGCTGAGGCGTTCTACGAGATTCTGCGGCGGCTTGATCTCGATCAGCTCGCCAAGGAGCTATGGCGTGAGGCGCGCCATTCCCCCAGCAAGGTGCGCAAGAAGAAGGCGATCAAGCGCCTGCGCATCGTCGAGGCGTTGCGGAAAAGCGGCAACCGCCCCGAGTGGATGATCCTCACCGTGCTGCCTGTGATCCCACCTGAACTGCGCCCAATGGTACAGCTGGATGGTGGTCGGTTCGCCACGTCGGACCTGAATGACCTCTACCGCCGCGTGATCAACCGCAATAACCGGCTCAAGCGTTTGCTTGAACTGGGCGCGCCCGATGTGATCGTGCGCAACGAGAAGCGCATGTTGCAGGAGGCGGTGGACAGCCTGATTGACAACAGCCAGCGTGGCAAGGCGATCACCCGCCGTGGCCGCCGTGAGCTGAAGTCGCTCAGCGACATGCTGAAGGGCAAGAAAGGACGCTTCCGCCGCAACTTGCTGGGCAAGCGCGTGGATTACAGCGGCCGCTCGGTGATCGTCGTAGGGCCTCACTTGAAATTGCATCAGTGCGGTTTGCCGCGCACCATGGCGCTGGAGCTGTTTAAACCGTTCGTGATGCAGAAGCTCGTGGAGTATGGCCACGCCCACAACATCCGTGGCGCGAAGCGCATCATAGACCGTGAGCGCCCTGAGGTGTGGGATGTGCTGGAAGAAGTGGTCAAGACCCGGCCTGTCCTCTTGAACCGTGCTCCCACTTTGCACCGCCTTGGCATCCAGGCTTTTGAGCCGGTGCTGGTGGAGGGCAAGGCGATCCAGCTTCACCCTCTCGCCTGCCAGGCGTTTAACGCTGACTTCGACGGTGACCAAATGGCCGTGCACGTCCCGCTCAGCCAAAAAGCTGTGGAGGAGGCGCGTAAGCTCATGATCAGCACGGCCAACTTGCTCAAGCCGAGCGACGGCGAGTCCATCGTTGGCCCGACCAAAGACATGGTCCTGGGCGTGTACTACCTGACGATGGATGACCCCCGGCCGCACAAAGGGGATGGGCGCATTTTCTACAGCATCGAGGAGGTGGAACTGGCTTACGAGCTCGGCCAGCTTGACATCCACGCCAAGATCAAGCTGCAGGTGGATACTTTCTTTGACGACGCGGGAAATCGCATGCCCGGCGACAAACCCCAACGCAAGGTCATCCAAACCACCGTGGGCCGAGCGCTGTTCAATCGCATTGTGCCTGTGGAGATGCGCTTTGTGAATCGCCCCTTGGCCAAGGGCGATCTCCAAAAGCTGGTCAATATGACCTATCAAGTGTTGGGGCCGCAGCGCCAAGCTGAGGTGGTCGCTTTTGTGGACGACATCAAGGACTTGGGCTTCCGTTATGCCACCATCTCCGGCGTGAGCATCTCCTTAAGTGACATCACCGTGCCTCAAATGCGCGGGCGCGTCTTCCAAGAGGCCGACCAGAAAGTCCAAGAGATTGAAAGGCAATACCGCCGTGGCTTGATGACCGAGTCGGAGCGCGATCAAAAGATCATCAGCGTTTGGAGCGAGGTGACTAAAGAGGTGGCCGACGCAGTCAAGCAAACGATGGACCCCACCGGTGATCTGGCTGTGATGGCGATCAGCGGCGCAACCAAGGGCGGCTTCGGCCCGATCGCGCAGCTTGCCGGCATGCGCGGCATGATGACCGACCCGTCTGGCCGCACCATCCCGCTGCCCATCCGCTCCAACTTCCGTGAGGGGTTGCAGGCCATCGAGTTCTTCATCTCCACGCACGGGCAACGTAAGGGCTTGGCCGACACTGCCATGCGCACTGCCGATGCCGGCTACCTCACCCGCCGACTCGTGGACGTGGTGCAGGATGTGATCGTCAGCGCGCATGACTGCGGCACGCAGGCCGGCATCTGGATCCGCGAGTCTGACAAGGAGAAAGGCTTCGGTAAGCAGACCATGCGCGAGCGCGCGATCGGGCGTATGGCTGCCGCTGACATCAAGCACCCTGTCACCGGCGAGGTGCTCGTTCGCCGCAACGAGATGCTCGACGAGCAGGCGATGGACCGCATCGAGCAAGCCGGTGTCAAAGAGGTTTATGTGCGCTCGCCGCTCACCTGCGAGATGGAACATGGCGTGTGCCAAATGTGCTATGGCCGTGACCTGGGCCGCGGCCGGCTGGTCGCCGTCGGTGCGGCGGTGGGTGTGATCGCCGCGCAGTCCATCGGCGAGCCCGGCACCCAGCTCACCCTACGCACTTTCCACACCGGCGGTGTGGCGGGCGCCAGCGACATCACCCAGGGCTTGCCGCGTGTGGAGGAACTGCTGGAGGCGCGCAAGAAGCCCAAAGCAGAGGCGCTCATGGCTGATATTGCAGGCGTCGTGCACATCGAGAAGCTGGAGAATGGCAAGCGCCGTCTCTACCTGACCAACACCCAAGTCCAACGCGACACCTATCACGTGCCAGGAAGCTGGTCCATTCGGGTGAAAGACGGCGAACAGATCAAAGACAAAGCAGTGATCGCCAGCCGCGGTGACCAAGTGTTGTGCGCTACAAATGGTGGCCGCGTGGTGCGCGAGGGCCTTACCGTGCACGTGGTTCGGGAGATCAAAGAAGAGGTGGAGTATGACCTGCCGCTTTCGGCGCGCTTGTTGGTCAGCGAAGGTCAGCAGGTGAACGCTGGTGAGCCGCTCACCGAGGGCAGCAAGAACCCGCATATTTTGCTCAAGGTGCTAGGCCGCGAGGCGTGTCAGATGTACCTGCTCAGCGAAGTGCAGAACGTCTATCGCATGCAGGGAGTCAACATTCACGACAAGCACTTTGAGATCATCATTCGCAAGATGACCAATCGCGTGCAGGTGACGTTGCCCGGTGACTCGCCCTATCTGCCCGGCGATTTGGTCAATCGCTTCACCTTCGCCAAGACCAACGAAAAGCTGATTGCCGAAGGGCGCAAGCCGGCTCAAGCATCGCCAGTGCTGCTTGGCATCTCGAAGGCAGCTCTGGCCACTGAGTCCTTCCTGTCGGCCGCATCCTTCCAGCACACCATCCGCGTCTTGGCCAGCGGCGCTCTCGAAGGGCGGCGGGACGACCTGCGCGGCTTAAAGGAAAATGTCATCCTGGGCAAGCTCATCCCGGCCGGCACCGGTTTCCGCGACCCCAATGTGACGGAATACGAAGGGGTCTCGTTGGTCTCTGAGGTGGCTCGGCCCTCCCTCACCCAGCGCGCTGAGATGGCCCTGCTGGGCATTGGCGAGAGCGAAGCTGCTCTGCTGGAGTCGTTGCCCTCCATCGAGGAGTTTCTGCGCCAAGAGAGCGCACAGAGCGACAACGACCAGTAGTGAGCCGAAAGCCGAAAAGGGCAGCGTCCTTTTCGGCTTTCGCTTTGGTTCAATGCTCACCTCTGAGCTGGATTATGACCTGCCACCAGAGCGCATTGCTCAGCATCCTATCGAGCCGCGCGATCATGCCCGGTTGCTGGTTTGTGACCGCAGCACACGCACCCATCAGCACTGCCATTTCTACGACTTGCCGAGATTCCTGCGGTCAGGTGACCTCCTGGTCGCTAACGACACCAGTGTGATCAATGCGCGTCTGCGCGCTCACAAGCCCACCGGCGGACGCGCGGAAGTGCTGCTCTTGCGCAAGCTGACGGATGACACGTGGGAGGCGCTGGTGGGTGGGCGGAACGTGCGCGAGTTGCACTTTGCGCTGCCCGACGGCGCGCTGCTACGCGCGACGGTTGCGCCGCTGCCGGACCGCGCGAAGGGCGCTTTTCTCGTGCGCTTCGAGCAACCGGTGGAGCAGTACTTGGAGCAACTGGGTGAAGTGCCCCTACCACCCTACATCCACACACCCTTGCATGACCGAACGCGCTACCAAACAGTTTATGCGCGCATCGCAGGCAGCGCCGCTGCTCCAACTGCCGGCTTGCATTTCACGCCTCAGCTCTTGGAGCGCTTGCAGGCGCAGGGCGTCTTGATCGCTTTCGTGACGCTGCATATCGGGCTGGATACGTTTAAGCCGATCACCGAGGAGACGGTTGAGTCGCACGTCATCCATAGCGAGTGGTGTCAGCTCACACCCCAAGTGGCACAGCAGATCGCTGAAGTTCGCGCTCGAGGTGGGCGCGTCATCGCGGTGGGCACGACCAGCGCTCGTGTGCTGGAGACCGCAGCCCAGACCGCAGACGGCACAGTTCAGCCTTTCGATGGCTTCACCACGCTATACATCACGCCGGGCTATCGGTGGCGCGTGGTGGATGCGCTGATCACCAATTTTCATCTGCCCCGCAGCACGTTGCTGGCGATGGTGGGAGCGTTTATGGAGCTGGATTGGCTGAAGGAGACGTACGCTGAAGCGATCGCGGCCGGCTACCGCTTCTACTCATTTGGTGACGCTATGCTGATTCTATGATCTCGCTTGCTACGGCTGAGCGAGCGCCTGCTGATGCGCTTGCACTCTCCCACTCACAAAACAAACGCACCCCCGCTGAACAGCGCTATAATGTGGCCAGTTGAATAGCCACTGGGGAGCCCGCGGCAGCGGGCTGAGAGGGTGTCTGAAAGCCGACGCCGACCCATCGAACCTGACCTGGGTCATGCCAGCGTAGGGAGTTGCGCAAGGTTGTGCATGTGTGAACGCCCCGCTATGGCTCGCCCACCGCGGGGCGTGCTTTTTTAGGAGCGCGCTCACCTCCTGCTTGTCTAGCCCTCTCTGTCTCCGCCCGCTATTTCAGAAAGCGATGCAGATGATTCGCACAAGGACAGTCGCTGATGTCGCTGCGCCAAAGGGTGCACAAGCACCCAGCCGTTCAGCCCAGCGTGGCCTCGAGCAGGCGCTGCCGGCGCTCGTGCTGGCGCTGCTGCTACTTGCTGCTTGGGAGGTGGGGGTGCGCGCTGCGGGTCTGCGCGAGATCCAACTGCCGGCGCCGTCGCGCGTGGTCGAGATCGGCTGGGCGCAGCGTGCGCTGATCGCCGATCACGCGCTGGCCACGTTGCAAGTGGCGCTGATCGGCTTGGCGGCAGCAGTGAGCGTTGGGGCAGCGTTTGGCTTGTTAATCGCGAGCTGGCCGTTGGCCGAGCGCGCCGTGTATCCACTGTTGGTGTTCTCGCAGACGATCCCCACTATCGCCATCGCCCCATTGCTGGTGTTGCTGTTCGGTCTGGGAGCGCTGCCCAAAGTGATTGTGGTAGCGCTGGTGTGCTTCTTCCCCGTCACAGTCAACTTGGCTGACGGTCTGCGTGGCGTGGATCCACTCATGGTCGATGTGATGCGCGCGCTGGGCGCCAAGCCCTGGCAGGTGTTGACCAAAGTGAAACTGCCAGCTGCGCTTCCGGCGTTCTTCAGCGGCTTGAAAGTGGCCACCACCTACTGCGTGATCGGTGCTGTGTTAGGCGAGTGGATCGCCGCGCCGAGGGGGCTGGGTGTGTTCATGCTGCGCTCTTTCAGCGCTGGCCAGACCGCTCAAGCGTTTGCCGGCATCGTGGCCGTGTCGTTGATTACAGTCGCGCTGTTCTCTTTAGTGCTGCTGTTGGAGAAGCTGCTGACAGGCTGGCATTATCGCCGCGCCTGACAGACAAATCAGCACGTTAACGGAGGTCGATTGTGATGCGTTCCTACTTCTCAACCCCCATGCTGGCGCTGTACGGCGCTGCAGCGCTAGCGCTCTCAGCTTGTGCAGCGCCCACGCAAACATCGCCAACCGCTGCTCCTCAAAAACCCCCGGCGCAGCCTGAGCAACCCGCTGCGGCAGATAAAGTGACCTTGATCTTGGACTGGACGCCGAACACCAATCACACCGGCATCTACGTTGCGCTGGATAAGGGGTGGTACCGCGACGAAGGTATCGAGTTGAGCATCCAGCAACCTGGCACCACCCTGCTGCCTGCGCAAATTGTGGCCGAGGGCCAAGCTCAGTTCGGCATCTCGTCCCAGGAGCAATTGGTGCTGGATCGTGGCCAGGGGCTGCCGATTGTTTCCATCGCTGCCATCATCCAGCATAACACCTCCGGCTTCGCTGCACCTGCCGAGGCAAAGCTGGAGCGTCCGGCTGATTTAGTGGGCAAGCGCTATGGCGCTTTTGGTGCGCCATTTGAGAAGCCCTTCTTGGAGGCGCTGCTCGCTTGCGATGGTGTGGAAAAGGCCAGTGAGCAGATCGAGTTTGTGCAGCTTGGGCCAAGCAGCGACTACCGCGCCATGCTGGGCCGCGAGATTGATTTCGCCTGGATCTTCTACGGCTGGGATGGAGTGGCCGCCGAGCTGGAAGGCAAGCCATACCGCATGTTAATGCTGAGCGACTACGCCGCCTGTGTGCCGGACTACTACACCCCACTCATTTTTACCAGCGAGAAGCTGATCAACGACAACCCTGACCTGGTGCGTCGCTTCATGCGCGCTACGGCGCGCGGTTATCAGTTCGCCATCGCTCAACCGGAGGAAGCCGCAGAGATACTGCTGAAGTCCGTGCCGGAGCTTCAGCCCACTGCCGAGACGGTCAAGGCGAGCGCGCGTTGGTTGGCGCCGCGCTACCAGGCGGAGGCGCAGCGCTGGGGTGAGCAACAGGTGGACGTGTGGCGCAACTTCATCGAGTTTGCCCAAAAGGC
Organism: uncultured Anaerolineae bacterium; assembly: GCA_938028725.1. Classification (GTDB taxonomy): domain Bacteria; phylum Chloroflexota; class Anaerolineae; order J036; family Brachytrichaceae; genus CALIMH01. The sequence continues at coordinate 40,178 of CALIMH010000013.1, forward strand.
CGGCATCGTCCAGCAGGCACTTGATCCTGCGCAGGCGTTCACCACCGCTTTCCTACCCTGAGAGGGAAGCTTCGTGACTCTTTGGACTAAGCCCCCGCAAGCGCTAAACGGGGGCTTAGCCGTTTAAGCAGCAATGTAGCCACAGCTATAATCCACAGTTGGCTATGGTTGGTACGCTGATAACAATTCACGGTTTGATTCGTTGGGTGTTAGTGGTGATTGCGATAGCCTTGATCGTGCGCTTTGCAATGGGCTGGCTGGGCAGGGGATCGTTCACTTCACTAGATCGACAGCTCGGTAGTGCCTTCGCCATCGCAATGACTATCCAATTTGCGCTGGGCTTAGTCAACCTGATCGGTCTTGCCAGCATTGGGGCCTTTCGACCAGCAGTGCACTTCGAGCACGCTTTCTACGGCCTTGTAGCAACTGCTGCTTCGCATCTAGCGGTGGCATCTAAGAATCGCCCAGATGTCATACGTTTCCGTAACGGCTTGCTGCTGACGGGGGGCGTTCTGGTGTTGGTGTTGCTCAGCGTCACTCGACTGCGCGGCAGCTTCTTCTTCGGCATGATGTAGTCCTCGCCCAGCATGCTTGCGAGTGGAGCTGATGCACTAGAGCAGCTCTTCACCCTGCACGGTGCTGCGTCGTTCGATAAGCAGGTGTATCTACACGCCCAGTTCGGTCAGGCCGGCTGGGCGTTTGACTTGGAGAGCGGTGTGTTGGCATTTCGCCGGCCACACGAGCCGCTGCTGCAACTCCAAGCACAAGTGCTTGGCACTGAATCAGCTCAGGCAGGCACGTGGCTTTGGGGCTGGGCAAACACACAAAGCCGCATCCCAGAGCGGTTGCTCAGCATAGCGCGCCAAATGCAGCAGCTCGGTGAGATGTTGCGTGTCCCTGCTTTGCTTGCGCCGGAGCTGGAGCTGAGCGAGTCGGTCAGCGGTGATCGGCTCAGCCTGATTGCAGTTGGTGTGGCCCGAGCAGCAGCGCACTTTCGTGCTGCTTACCCTGGCGGCGCCTTGTTCCTCATCATCAAGGATGGCCGCTATCCCCGTCGGATCGCACGACCGGTCCGTCGTGTGGCGCGACTGTTCCCGGCTTTTCTGGCGCGCTACACTGTTGCTGACGCGCGTGCTGCGTTGAAAGCCTACCTGCACTTTTATCGCCTGCAAGTGGTGGAGGACGGCGCGCACGTGATCGGAGAGCATCGCTGGCGCGACACGCTCAGCGGCCAGGAACGCATCGAGCGCGTGAGCGCAACGTTTGCTGGCCAGCAACTAGCAAGCTGGGAATATCAACCCGCTTGAGCCTCCTCCACCAGCAAGCCCTCACCTCGCAGCAAATCCCAGATATCCACTTCTGTGAGGTCCTTGCCCTCTTGTGGTGGAAAGCTGCGGTAGATTGTGCTGTAGAGCCAGAAGAAGGCCAGGACGAACACTGCAAACGAGATCAGCGTGAATGCGACACGGGTGATGCCGTTCACCTGTGCCACTTGGCTATTGAAGGCGCTGCTCCCGAACGACGCAGTGACAATGCTTAGGTTCAAGCTGAAGTTGACAACGGCAAAGGCCAAATTCTGCACACCGATCAGCGCTGTAGTCGCCTGTACCACGCGCCAAACCCGCGGCTTGCGCAGCAGCGCGTCCATGGCAGCGTATTTGCGCGGTGTGTCTGGTTGAAACACTTGCGCGAGGAAGAAGAGCATCATTGGCTTGCCCAGTGCGAGCGAGCCAAAGAAAATCAGCACGGCGACGATCAGGCCGGCGGTGTCTTTCAATGCATAGCGCCAGCCGTCCACGAACCAAAACGCCAGCACGCCCTGCATGATCGTGGTGAGCGCAACGTAGGTGGTGATCGCATTGAAGCGACGGCTGATCACTAGCGTATCCACCAGCACATAGCCGACCGGCACTAACGCGGCAAACACATACGCGGGCGGTGGGCCGATGACAGGTGTGAGATTGTTCAAGATTAAGATGGGCACTGCGGCGCCCATCACGATATCGAGGATCAGCTTGACCAGCGGGCTTTTCATCAGCAAAGATTATCGGCTAAGAGGCACAACGACCGCTGAGATGTGGCGGCCCACTACGCCGTGCTGCACAGGGAAATGCTCCAGCAGCGTGGTCAAGGGTGGTGTGGCTCTTCGGTGCGCACTTTGAGGCGCAGGCCCTCCACGCTCACTACGCGCACATGCTGGCCGGGTTCAATCGGTCCACTCAGGCTCTCGGCTGTCCAATCCTCACCTGCGACATGCACGATGCCGAGCGGGTCTAGCCTGGTGCGCACTTCGCCCATGGCGCCGACCGGCACGCGGATCTCTACCGGTCTGCGCCGTGAGCGCATGATGGATACCATCAGCGCAAGGAATGCTCCGCCAACCACCACGGACGTGCCAATCACTAACGGCACCGACACGCGGAAGTAGGGTAGGGAGCCTGGCGAGTTAAACAACACCAGCACACCGATCACCAGCGAGACAACTGCCCCTAAGCTGAGCAAGCCGATGCCCGTTTGCAGGTCCACCAAAAACAAAACCACGGCCAACACGATGAACACCAAGCCAAACCAGTTCACCGGCAGCACGCCCAGCCCATACAGCGCTAAGGCAAGCGACACCACCCCCACCAGCCCCGGCAACCCAATGCCAGGGCTAGAAAGCTCGATGAGGAGCGCTTGTGCGCCGATGAAGAGTAGCAAAAACAGGATGTTGGGGTTGGTCAGTAGCGAAAGCAAGTTCTCCAACAGCCCCATTTCGAACGCTACCTCGCGCAATCCGGTTGTGCGAAGCGTGACTTCGCGCTCTTGCACAAGCACTGTTCTTCCATCGAGCTGCTTGAGCAAATCGGGCACATCCTGCGCAAAGATGTCAACCAAGCCGATTCGCAGTGCCTCTTCGGCAGTGGCGGCGCGGGCCTCCTCGATCATGGACTCGGCCAGCGCGATGGCCTCGGCTGGACGACGAGCAGCCAAGGTGCGCACCTTCGCCTTCAGAATGTTTTTGACCTTAGCACCCATGGTCTCGCCGATATCCTCGCCTTGGCCACCGACAGGGCTGGCTGCGCCGATGGTAGTCTGCGGGGACATTGCACTAATGTGGCCGGCCAGTGTGATCAGCGTGCCGGCGCTGCCGGCTTCCGCGCCGCGCGGCGCGACGAACACCACCACCGGCTTTGGGCTGGTGAGGATGACATTGATGATGCGGTCCATCAGGTCAATTTGGCCGCCTGGTGTGTTAAGCTGGAGCACAATCAGCTCGCTGTTGTCTGCCTCTGCTGCGCGCACACCGCGCTCCAGGTATGAAAGCCACACCGGCGTGAGCGGCCCCTCCACCCGCATCACCAGCGCGTGATCGCTCCTTGCCTGTGCTCTCGCGAGGCTCATGGCGAGCCACATCGTGCTCAGCAGTACGAGCGCTGTGCTGAGCCTGAAACGCCTCAACCCTGTCATCGTTTTTGATTTTAAGGGAGGCGTTCATGGCCGAAGTGTGATGCTCATCAACTCTGCATGTGCTTCTTGGCTTTGAGCAGAGGCAGGCTTGGCCTGCAACTTATCGAAGAGGTGAACGCAGCCAATCTCACTCACAAATTGGCGATCACGGCGTCTGCGAATTCGCTGCAACGCACCTCCTTCGCTCCCTCCATCAAGCGCGCGAAGTCATAGGTGACAATGCGCTGGCCAATGGTCTTGTCGAGCGCGTGCAAGATCGCATCGGCGGCCTCTACCCAACCGAGGTAGCGCAGCATCATCTCGCCACTCAGGATGACCGAGCCGGGGTTGACCTTGTCCAAGTTGGCGTACTTGGGTGCGGTGCCGTGTGTGGCCTCGAACACCGCATGCCCGGTCTCGTAGTTGATGTTACCGCCTGGCGCAATGCCGATCCCGCCCACCTGCGCTGCCAGCGCGTCGCTCAAGTAGTCACCATTGAGATTGGGTGTTGCGATCACGTCAAACTCGTCGGGGCGAGTGAGCACTTGTTGAAGCGTGATGTCGGCGATGCTGTCTTTGATCAGCAGCTTATGTTTCCATTGGCCATTGCCGTGGGTGGGCATAAGCCGCAGTGCCTCTTCCACTTCGGTGCGGACCTCAGCTTGCTGGCTTTCGGTCATCATGTCGTAGCCTGGTTCGATCAGCCGCGCGTGCTCCTCCGCGCTCAGGCCGGGGTTGGCGTCGGCGTTGGCGAGCACCCAACTCTCGCGCTGAAGCACAACTTGGTGGCGATACTCACGCTTGGCGAGCGCGTAGCCCCAATCGCGGAAGGCGCCCTCGGTGTACTTCATGATGTTGCCCTTGTGAACAATGGTTACGCTGCGCCGGCCAAAGCGCAGCGCATAGTTGATCGCGGCGCGCATCAGCCGCTCGCTGCCGTGGCGGCTGATCGGTTTTACGCCCACACCCACGCTGGTGATATCTTGCGCGCCGAAGCGAATCTTCTTGAACTCGTCAGGCATCGCGTCGCGCAGAAATTGCAGCAGCTTGAGCGCCTTTTCGCTGCCTGCCTCGAAGTCAATGCCAGCGTAGATGTCCTCGGTGTTCTCACGGAAGATCACCATGTCCACCTTCTCTGGCCGCTTCACTGGCGAAGGCACGCCGCTGAAGTATTTCACCGGCCGCAGGCATACATACAAGTCCAACAATTGGCGCAGCGCCACGTTGAGCGATCGGATGCCCTTGCCCACAGGGGTGGTCAGCGGGCCTTTAATCCCGACGAGAAACTCGCGGAAGGCTTGGATGGTGTCATCTGGCAGCCAAGTGCCGAAGCGGCGGAACGACTCTTCACCGGCGAACACCTCCATCCAGTGGATTTTGCGCCGCTCGCCGTAGCAACTGCGCACCGCAGCGTCGAACACGCGCACGCTCGCCGCCCAGATGTCCGGGCCGGTGCCGTCGCCGCGGATAAACGGGATAATGGGATGATCGGGTACCTGCAATGTGCCGTTGTGGATGGTGATGCGCTCCCCAGTGCGGGGGACAGTGGTAGTGGTGTAGATGGTCATGTTCACGAACTCAACACGCGTCAGAGCTGGATTTTGAAGCGATTCTAGCAACATGGCTGTGGCGGCGCGTATACTTTCCGCGCTATGTCGGCCTCCTCAACCATCCCTATCACAGTAGCCTATGGCGATGGCATTGGGCCTGAGATTACCGAGGCGGTGCTGCGTATTTTGCAAGCGGCAGGCGCACCCTTGAGATACGATGTGATCGAGGTCGGCCAAAAAGCGCAACAACGCGGCTATCGCGTGGGCATCGCCCCTGAGTCGTGGGAAGTGCTGCAGCGTAATGCGGCGTTCCTCAAAGCGCCGATCACTACCCAGCTTGGCAAGGGGGATAAGAGCTTCACTGTCACTGCGCGCCTAGCGCTAGACCTTTTCGCCAATGTGCGGCCGGTGCGATCCTATGAGCCGTTCGTGGCGTCTGCGCGCCCTGGTGTGGACGTGGTGATCGTGCGGGAGAACGAGGAGGATGTGTATGTCGGTGTTGAGCATCGTCGCACGCCAGAGGTGATCGAGTCGCTGAAGCTGGTCACGCGCCCTGGCGTCGAGCGCATCATCCGCTACGCTTTTGAATACGCGCGTGCCCGTGGCCGCCGCAAAGTGACTTGCATGACCAAGGACAACATCCTCAAGATGGCCGATGGCCTATTCCATCGCGTGTTCGAGGAGATCGCCGCACAACACCCTGACATCCAAAGCGAACACATGATTGTGGACATTGGCGCAGCGCGCCTGGCCACACAGCCGGAGCGGTTCGACGTGATTGTGACGCTCAACCTCTACGGCGACATTCTCTCCGACGTAGCAGCGCAAGTAGCAGGTTCGGTGGGCTTAGCTGGCTCGGCGAACATCGGCCCCAACGTAGCGATGTTTGAAGCTGTCCATGGCAGCGCGCCCGACATTGCTGGCCAAGGAGTGGCTAACCCCTCTGGTTTGTTGATGGCCGCTGTTCAGATGCTGGTGCATTTAGGTCTGGTGGAGCACGCGGCGCACATTGAGAACGCTTGGCTGCGCACGCTCGAAGACGGCATTCACACAGCCGACCTGTATCGGCCCGGTGTCAGCCGCGTCCAAGTTGGCACTCAGGAGTTCGCCAATGCTGTGATCGAGCGGCTGGGCGAGTCACCGCGCCACCTGAAGCCTGCCTTTTACCGCGCTGGTAGCGTGCGCGTCGCTGCTGCGTCCAACCCACCGATGCAGCAGACGCTGGTCGGCGTGGACGTCTGGGTGCGTTGGGATGAGGAGGGGCGTGATCCAGAAACCCTGGCGGCGCGCTGGCGTCATGCCTTGCCGGAAGGTTGGCAGCTCACACTCATCACCAATCGTGGCGTGAAGGTGTATCCGAGCGGCTCCCCTCAGATCTTCTGCACTGACCATTGGTGCTGTCGTTGCATCAGCGTGCATCCTTCGGCCTCATTCGACGCTGTGTTGGACCTACTTCACGCCATATGCCGAGCCGGCTTTGTGATAACCAAGGCGGAGAGCCTCTACCACTTCGATGGAGAGCAAGGCTACACATTAGGCCAAGGTGAGTGAGTAATCGCTGATGCCAGCACTTCATGTTTACTGCTCTTTAGATAAGCAAGCACACGCATGTGCTGATTGTTGGTTTGTCGTGAGGAGGTTTTCAAGTGGAAGGAGTATTCAGACCGACCTATGGCACATTGTCCACCTCGTCACAGCAAGTGACGCGCATCATTGGCGCTATCGCAGCAGTGATGATCGCGCTAGCAGTTGCGCTCGTGTTTTTCGTTGCTCCACCAGGTGATGTTCGTTCTGGCGGAGAGGCCCAGCGCATCTTCTACTTCCACATCTCGTCAGCTTGGATAGGCTTTGGCTCATGGTTGGTGACGGCCTTTTGCAGTGCGCGTTATCTGCGCACGCGCGATCTGATCTGGGATCGCCGTGCTTATGCCAGCGCTGAGATTGGTGTGCTATTCATTGTCCTGGTGCTGCTCAGCGGCATGTTGTGGGGCCGTCCCACTTGGAACGCCTGGTGGACATGGGACTTTAAGCTGACGCTGAGCGCATTGCAATTCTTGATATACGTAGCCTATCTGATGCTGCGCGGCGGCATCGAAAACGTGAACCAGCGAGCACGCTTCTCGTCGGTGTATGGCATTGTCGGCGCGCTCACTGTGCCGTTGAACTTCTTGGTGAGCCGCGTGCTGCAGAGCGTTCATCCCGCAGTGTTTGGGCCAAGCGTCAACGCCGCGCAGCAAGGCGGCTTTGGTGTTTCTGCCGACCGCATGGTGGTCTTAACCTTTTGCATGATTGCGGTGACGGTGCTCTACATCTTCTTCTTTCGCTCACGCTTAGCCTTGCTGGAGCGCGAGGAGGCAATAGGCACACGGAAGGCTGCGTTGATTGAATCGCAGGCACGAGCATGAGTTTGCTGGAAGACCGAAACGCGATTTATTTATTCACTGCCTATGGTGTATTCCTCGGTGGCATGATCGTATACGCGCTTTCGTTGTGGTGGCGCAAGCGACAGCTTGACCGTGACGCGGCGCTGCTCGATGAGCTCGAGCGGGAGGAGCAAGCGGGCAAGCGAAGCTAAGGGTGCGTCAACGCCAAGCTTGTTGCAGGCGCGGACGAGGGTCATCACACAAAGCCTTCGTCCGCGCTGTGCTTTTCGTTGTCATCTTGCTACGCCCAACAGCTTGACTATGCAGCGAGTGAGTTGACGAAAACACAGGAGGCACGTCATCACGTGCCTCCTGGAAGTTGCGGGAGTAGGATTCGAACCTACGACCTTCAGGTTATGAGCCTGACGAGCTACCGCTGCTCTATCCCGCGTCGTGCAAGGCAACATTATTACACAAGTCTACTGTTTTGTCAAGGGCTGAAGGCGCTTTCGCAGGGCTTTCAATAATCTAACATCAGAGTGGTAATCCCAGGTCATGGCGTGCTGCCAAACGGTGGCGCGCATCAGGAACATGAGGTGCGTCAAGCGTTCGCAACAGATTCAAGGCGATGTTCCGAATGTTACTCAAACCATACCCGATTGTGCGTCCCGACAAGCGATCTTCATCCATGCTCACATCCCGAACATAAAAGATACGATTCTCAAGCCCCCAGTGCCCACGTAACAGCGCCGCTGCCCGCTTAGCAGTAAGATTCCAACGGAAGGCCGCTCCAGCAACCCAAAGCGAGCATGTCTCCTCTTCTTTGCCGCTCGAAAGATTCTCACGATAGCGCACAATCCAGCCGCACGCCTGCACGCCCAGCCAGCCAAATTCACGCTCTAGATACGCTTGCATGTCTTCATTGCAGGATACCAACCACACTTTCCGAACTTCATATCGTCCATGCTTCTTCTCAGTCTTCTGCCAATCTGGCCGACTGCTGGTAGCCTGTGGACGATGAAACAGCAGCCACCTTTCCAATACCTGCTTCAGCCAGGGTTGATTGTCTTTGATGAGACCGATGTAGGCCCCCCTTTTTCAACCACCTTGCGGACAAGCGGGGCTTTGAGCAAACCAGCATCGGCGCTGACAACCTTTCCACTCAGGTCTTCCGCTTCTAAAAGGCGCAACGCAGCTGCCAACTCGTCTCCCCCTTCCACTGCCTGTTGCGCTAATACCTGATGCAGACTCTGTCCCATCATCGTCACCACACGCAATGCCTGCTCTTCGGCTCGTTTACTGCCTCGCAACACTTTCCCATCCAGCGCTAGCTCCGCTTCGTTCCCTCCCCATGCTCGAAGCACTCCCTGGAGCGCATCTGCTGAAAGACGGGTCAGCAAATACCAAAACGTACCCAACGATGGAAGACGATCATTTGCCCACAGGTCTAAAGGCCAAAAGTTTAGCAACTCTTCTTCTCGTTCTCGTGCCCATTGCCACATGCCACGCAACGAATTCTCTCCATGCGCAGCTGCCAAGATGAGGACCGCCAGCATCCCGTGCAAGGGGTACTGGCGACGACGGCGGGAACGAGGGTCGGGAATTGCCTTAAGCAAGGAAAGCAAACTCATCGCTACTCTCCATACCTTTCGGAATGGAATCTTTCACTCTCAAATCATACTACGATTAAAAAGCCCTGGTCACGCGACGTGAGGGATTGACTTTTGCCATGCTTGTGGTAAAACTGTGAATGTTATCGGGATTTTACGACAACCAGCGACTTGTGCGACAATTCGTAATTTCAGGAGATTGATGAGCGTTGCGATGTGCGACCGCCCTTCGTCCCGGTTCTTCGATGTGGGCATCGCGTCCGTCATCCGCATTCTCTGCGCTTGTGTTCGCATCGCTGCTGCATCGCGCTTCATCGCGTTGCTCCTGCCGCCAGCGGAGCAGTTTCGGTTCGGCGTAAGGCGAGAGAGCGTTGCCTCCCCTCGTCCCCTGTCTCTCGCTTTCGCATCTTCGTCGTCACTCGGTTAATTTCCTAAACATTTCACAAAAAGGAGAGGAAGCATGAAGACCACGTATCGCCTGATCGGCCTGATGGCCGTTGCTGGCCTGACCCTGTCTGCCTGCGCAGCGCCTGTCGCGCCGCCGGCGCAACCGGCTCAGCCTGCCCAGCCCACTCAACCGGCTGCCACAGAGGCCCCGGCGGCAGCCGCTGAGATTAGTCTGCGCTGGCGCACGCGACCCGACAACAAAGAGGAAGCCGACGTGTATGCCAGCATCAGCGACGAAGTTGCACAGAAGTTGGGCATCAAGTTGACCTATGAACCAGGCGGCAGCGAGACTGCCAGCTACCAAGACGTGCTGCGCACCGAGCTGGCTGCCGGCACCGCGCCTGACGTGTTCTGGATTCCTGGCACCGACATCGCCGATTTCGTCCAGCGCGGCCTGTTGCTCGATCTGCGCCCATACGCCAATGCCACCGAGGGTTACAGCGACTCGAACTACTACCCCGAGCCGATGTTCCACCTGACTTACAACCCGGCGACCGGTAAGACAGGCGAAGTACTGTGGGGGCTGCCACGCGACGTATCCACATTCGTACTGTATCTGAACCTTGACCTCATTAACGAAGCCGGCGCGCCCGACCCGCGCGAGTTGGCCAAAGAGGGTAAATGGGATTGGGCCGCTTTCAAAGAAGTGGCCGAGAAGGTGAACGCGCTCGGCAGCGACATCAAGGGCTATGGCATGAACGCATGGTGGGGACCGTTTGGCGCGTTCATGAACGCGGCCGGCGGCGGTTTCTTCAACGCGGAGCGCAACGCCTGCAACCTGAATAGCAAAGAATCGCTGGAAGGGCTAGCGTTCGCGCGCAGCCTGTATGACGCCGGCGTAGCCGTGCCCTATGGCGAAGACAGCGAACCGCCTTTCCGCGCCGGCAAGGTCGGCATGTTCCAGAATGGTCGCTGGGCCACGCCCGGCATCAGCACGGTCACATTCAACTGGGATGTGGTGGAGCTGCCAAAGGGTCCAAGCGGCCACATGGGCAACTGGCTGTTCTGGGGCGCTTATGTCGTGAATAAGAACACCAAGCACCCTGAGGCGGCCTGGAAGGTAGTTGATGCGCTGACCCAGCCCGACATTCAGGCGAAGGTCGCTGCACGTGGCACCAACATCCCCAGCCGCGTAGGCGAGGCTGTATTCGCGGAATTTCTGAAGATCATGCCGGAGAAGAACAATCAGGCTTTCCTGAATGGCCTGGCCGACAAGCCCACCGCCGAAGGCCCACTGTGGACGGGGAGCTGGCCCGACTTCGATAAAGCCATGAGCGCGAAGGTCAGCGATGTGTTGACCGGCAAGCTGTCGGTGGAGGACTTCGGTAAGACCATCTGCGACGAAGCCGGCAAAGCCTTCAACAAGTAAGAAGCCAAGGACTGGCCTGTGCGCTTGCTAGACGCCAATCAGCCAGCATCGCTTCGCTGCGCGCGACGTTGCTGGCTGATTTCATCTGTGCCAGAATCGAAAGCGTTATGATTTCCGCGACCACCGCGCTTCCCTCTGGCCGTCGCCGTGATCGTGCGGCGCTGACCGTGCTCACGGTGTGGCACGCTGCGTTGTGCGTCCTGCTAATGGCCGGCGCGCTGGCCACGCTGGCCAGCGCATCCGCGCTTGACCTGCTCACGATTGCCCTTGCGGTCGTGCAGGCGCTCTTGGCGCTTGGCAGCGCAACCGCTGCAGCCCTGATCTTGCGGCGCAATCACCTCGGGCGCACGCTGTCGCTCGTCGTCAACTACGTTCTATTTCTTGCCTGCTTGATCGGCCTGGCGCACGTGCTCGGCCTGTTCATGGGGCTGGACGACCTGGCCGACTACATGGCGCGCGGCGTCCCCTTTCTGATGGGGGCGCTGTTCATCGTGGGCTACTTCGTTGCAGCGACCGAGCTGCGTGAACGCCCCGTGCCCGTAGCGCGCCGAACCTTGGGGCAGGTGCTGATGACGATTGGCGCAATCGGCTTTGCGCTAACGGCCGGCGTTGTGCCGGCGCTGGCCTCGATCCCCGGCAAGTATGTAAGCAGCGGCCTACTCCCGCTGGCGCTCACAGCCGGCGCAGTGGTTCTGGGCTACATGCTGTGGAGCATGTGGCGAGGTGAGAGTGCGCGGGCAATGGGAGCGAAGAACATCCACAGTGAGCGGTTAAACGGATGGTTGTTCCTCTCGCCCAACCTGCTGGGCTTCACGCTGTTCTTTGCCGGCCCGTTGTTGTTCTCGCTCTACGTCAGCTTCACCAACTGGGATTCGTTCAACAAGCGCGACTGGGTGGGGCTGGACAATTACCGGCGCATGTTCAACCTGACCGTGCAGCCCTTGGCGGCACCGGATCAGCCGGCGAACCAGGCAATGGATGTGCAGGTGTATGACGAGTTATTCCGCGTCAATCTGCTCGGCCAGAGCTACCTGATTGGGGCGGAGGACAAGCGCTTCTGGATCTCGCTGCGCAATACGCTAGTGTTCGGCTTGCTGGCCGTGCCGCTTGCGGTCGTGCCGGCGCTGCTGCTGGCTACTTTGCTGAACAGCCGTTTGCCGGGCATGCGCATTTACCGCACGCTTTACTTCATCCCCAGCGTAGCTGCGGTGGTTGGCGTTGCGCTCATCTGGCAGTGGATGTATAACTCGCAGGTCGGCTGGATCAACTACTTCATCACTAGCGCCGTCAACCTCATCAACAGCGTCTTCGGGACGAACATCAAGGACCCGCAAATTCGTTGGCTTGCCGATAGCGACTACGCGCTACTTTCGGTGGTGATCATGAGCGCGTGGCAGTGGTTGGGCTTCAACACGGTACTGTTCTTAGCCGGCCTGCAGACCATCCCGCGTGAGCTATACGAAGCGGCTACGGTGGACGGCGCTAACCCACGCCAGCAGTTCTTCAACGTCACTCTGCCTATGCTCGCGCCGACCACGCTCTACGTGCTCATCACCACGACGATCCAGGCGCTGCAGGTGTTCGACCAGGTGTTCATCGTCAGCAACGGCACCGGTGGTCCGGGCACATCTACGCTAACGATGACGCTCAACTTGTATCAGAACGGCTTCCAGAGCTTTCGCCAGGGCTATGCGAGCGCCCTGGCATGGGTTCTGTTTGTGGTGATCTTCGCCTTCACGTTATTCCAGTTCCGCCGGCAGCGGCGCGCCAGCGGCGCGTATGACCTGTGACCCCCGCACCCCATCATGAGCTACCGAGCCACGCGCATCATCCGCGCCGTCCTGATCTACGTGATCCTGACGCTCTTCGCCGCGATCATGCTCTTCCCATTTCTGGTGATGCTGTTCACCTCGCTTAAGACGGCCTCAGACACGTTCAGCTATCCGCCGCGTCTGCTGCCGACCGAGCAGGTCACGGTCGAGCTGCCAGGCTTTGACCGGCCGCTGCCACTCTACTATATCGTGGTCGAGTCGGGAGAGACTAAGCCGATGGCGCTGGTCGAGGAGAACATCCGCGTAGGGATTTTCGCGCCGCTCGACGCAGCCGGCCGGCCGGACGTGAACAACACGGTCATCCGCCGCTTCGGCGAGGTCAAGGTCGCCGGCGGCGCAACACCCAAAGAAGTGGTCGTCGGTGGCCAAGCCGTGCCGGTCTATGAGGTTGAAGTGAACGGGGCAATTGCCGAGATGGTGGTGCTCACCCGCACGGTATTTGGCAGGTTCATCAATCCGGCCAACCCCAACGAGACGGCGATGGCTAACGTGCGGCTGAGCCAGCCGGTCACGCGCGTCACGGCGCATCCCGAAAACTATGCCGCAGTGGTTAACCTGCTCGGTTTCGACCGCGCGCTGACCAATACGGCCATGATCACTATCCTGACGGTGATCGGCCAAATCGTCACCAGTGTGCTGGGAGGGTATGCCTTCGCTCGGCTGAAGTTCCCCGGCCGCGATCAGCTGTTTTTGCTCTATCTGGGCACGGTCATGGTGCCGTTCGTAGTGCTCATCATCCCACTGTATCAGCTTATGGTGGTCATCGGCTGGGTGAATGCGATGCCGGCCCTGATCCTCCCCTGGCTGTACACGGCCTATGGCACCTTCCTGATGCGCCAGTTCTTCATCACCATCCCGAAAGAAATCGAGGAAGCGGCGCTGATAGACGGCGCATCGCGCTGGTCCATCCTGATGCGCATCTTCATCCCGGCCAGCGCGCCGGCGCTGGCGACGCTGGCGACGTTCACCTTCTTGTATGCCTGGAACAGCTTTTTCTGGCCGTTGGTGGTGGTGAACACCGGCAATACGCGCGCGCAGGTGTTGACGCTGGCGCTAAACGTGCTGCGCGGGCGCGCCAGCGACAGCCCTAATTTGATCCTAGCCGGCGCAGCCATCGCCATCATCCCGCCCACGATCGTGTTTATCCTTGCCCAGCGCTACTACGTGGAGAGCGTGACCAGCAGCGGAGTGAAAGGCTAGATCGTCATTGCTGGGACGGACGATTACGCTGTGCGCTGGGCCAAGCAGGCGTGGGGGGTGAGCTACACCTACACCAATGCCCTAGATGCGCGAGGCTTGCAGGTGGAGATGACCTATCCAGAGTTCGGCCCTGGCCCGTTCGAGCTACCGGTGCGCTACGCCGACGCCCTGCGCGCTGCCGACAACCAGATCATCTTCCGCGAGACAGTGAAAGCTGTGGCGCACCAGCATGGCGTGCTGGCTTCGTTCGTCCTGAAGATTTATCCGGACAAGGTCGGCAACGGCGCCCATTTGCACTTCAGCCTGCAACGCGACGGGCGCAGCATCGTCGTTGAGCCGGGTCAACCTCATCAACTGACCGCAGAGATGCGCGCGTTCATGGCGCGCGTGTTGCGCCATCTGCCGGCGCTTATGGCGCTCACGACGCCCAGCACCAACAGCTTCAAGCGCATTCGCCCGCGCTTCTGAAGCGGCGCATGCCCCTGCTGGGGCATCGGCAATCGCGAGGCCGCTTTGCGCGTGTCGCAACCATCCACCGGACACCCGATCGCCAACATCGAATTGAAGACATCTGATACCACATTCAACCCATACCTGGCGTTTGGCGTCCTCATCGCTGCCGGCCTGGACGGCAGCGCGAAAGGTATGCATCTGGGAGACCCAGTCACTGGCAACCCAGCCGATCTTCTCTGACGAAGCACGGGCAGCGCGCGACATTCGCCGGCTGCCGTCATCCTTGGGAGAAGCTATTGAGGCGCTGCAACAAGACGCAGTCTTGCTCGACGCCCTGGGGAGCGACCTGGCTCGCTCTTGCTTGGCTGTGCGTGGCGCCGAGTGGGAAGTGATGAAGGACATGCCGCATGAGGAAGAAGTGCGACTGTTGCTGGAACGCTACTAACGAGTCACGCTCGGCAACGACTGAGCAGCCCCACGCTCAGCACGCGAAACCTGCCTATGGATCTCGGCCACATTCGCATTCTCGACCATCACGCGCACAACCTGCTCACGTTGGAAGCGGTGGCCAGTTTTACCTTGACTGCTGCGTTCACTGAGGGCTTACGCGCAGGAAATTGTCTCTCAACATGTGTGCGAGACGCTGTTCTTCAAGCGCAGCCTGCGCCAGCTCTCTGAAGCGTTAGGCTGCGAACCCACCCTGGAAAGGTTGCTCAATGCGCGCCAACGGCTGGGCTATGAGCAAATGGCGCAGACCCTGTTCGACGCTGGTGGCTTCGCGGCGCTGCTGTTGGAGGATGGCTTCATGCCGGATCGCATCATGCCGACGGCGTGGCACAACTGATTCGCTCCGACCCAACGCTTCATCCGCCTCGAGCATGCGGCAGCGCAATTGATTGCCTAGCACGCGACATGGCCAGCGTTCTGCAACGCTTTTCGCGCTGAGCTGGAGGCGCGTGGGCCGGACGTGTTCGGCTTCAAGCGCATCATCGCTTATCGCACCGGTCTGGATATTCGGCCGGTAGACCCACAAGGCGTTGCGCGCGCGCTGAGCAGGGCGAGCCGGTGCGCGTCGCGCACAAGGCGCTTAACGATAGGTTAGTGTAGACGGCGCTGGAGATCGCTGCGCGCGACCGCTTGCTGGTGCAATTCCACACTGGCTTCGGCGATCCCAACCTGGATCTGCGGACGGCTAACTCGCTGCACCTACGCTCGATCTTCGAGGACGCCACGCTGCGTCGCGCGCCGATTGTGCTGCTGCACGCAGGCTATCCCTTCACGCGCGAAGGGGGATACCTGGCTGCTGTCTACCCGAAAGCTTATCTCGACCTGGGCTTGGCTTTGGCTTACCTGAGCTGCGCTGGGATGCGCTTCGCCGCGTGCAGCGTTGGGAGTTTAGTGCCGATCAGCAAGATCATGTTCTCCACCTACGCCCACCTCATCCCACAGACGTTCTACCTCGGCGCGCGCTGCGGACGCGAGGTCATCCCCGAAGTGCTGTCGGGCGCTGTCGCCGATGGCGACTTGTAGTCAGCGGAGGCCGACGCGGCTGCCTGGAACATCCTCCATCGTGACGCCGCGCGGCTGTACTTTGGCCAAGACTATATTCTGGATTAGGTTGTTCGCCCTCATTACTGCTTAGCCGCTGAGAGAGCTGCATGCCCTCTCCATTACTATCACTATATCGAGGATAACCACTGCAGGTGGTTGCCCAAAACGTCGTGCGATGCATCAGCTAAAGTTGCTTGAGTGACTCATGGATACAGAATTGCTGCTGCTCGGTTGAAAACTGACACCTCGTGTTTGGTGCAATCAGGTGCTACTCTCCAATGTCCTCGTTCCACAGCTCTGGATTTTTGGCGATGAACTCTTCCATCATTTGGATGCAAGTGGGGTCGTCAAGAATGACCAGCTCGACGCCGCGGCTGCGCAGGTAGTCCTCTGGACCACGAAAGGTCTTGTTCTCGCCGATGACGATCTTGGGGATTTTGTAGAGCAGCTACGGTGCCGCTGCACATGTCGCATGGTGAGAGTGTGCTGTATAGCACAGCCCTACGGTAGTCGCTAGCTTTCAAGCGGCTGGCGTTTTCTAGGTAGTCCATTTCCGCGTGTAAGATGGCACTGCCCTTTTGCACACGGCGGTTGTGCCCGCGAACGACAATCTGCCCGCCAATGACCAGCACCGCGCCGATTAGGATGCCGCCCTCGGCCAGGCCTTGTCGAGCTTCTTAGATTGCAGTCTGCATGAACTTGTCCATGTGAGCATCCAGAAAGGTTTCTAAATCGCGTTGGTTCACTCACGATGATATGGCTTGAGATAAGCGCCGGGATAGGGAGCGTTGCGGCCGGCAATCGCCAACGCAGCAATAGTCATGAGGTAAGGCAACGCCAACAGCAGCTCATAAGGCAACTGCACACCTTGGGCTTGCAAGCGCAGTTGCAGGGCAAAGACGCCGCCGAACAGCCGGGCGCCTGCCATTGCACGCAGTGGATCCCAGCGCGCGAAGATCACCAGCGCGATATACACTCAACTGCGGCCAGCGACGATCCCAGGCGTGAATGCGCCGAGCTGCGCTAAAGACAAAAATGCCCCGCTCACTGCCATGAGCACGCTGCCCAAGGTCAGGGCGATGGTGCGCGTCCGAAACACGGAGATGCCGGCGGCATCGGCAGCCTCTGGGTTTTCACCCACAGCGCGCAGTTGCAAGCCGAAGCAGAAAGGCCAGGTAGGTCAACCACTGTTGGTTGAGGATAGGGCCAACCATCGGCACACCTGGCAGCAGGTCTAGCGGGGCAAAAGGTGTGATGCGTGGCAGCACAGGGCGCTCGCCGAATATCAACCGGAAGCCGAACAGCGCTAACCCGCTGCATAGCAGCGTAACGCCGAGTCCAGACACGTGTTGGTTTAAGCCCATTCGCACAGTGAGCAGCGCCATGAGCAGGCCCATGACCACGCCGGTGAGCACAGCAGCAAGGAGGCCAAGCCACAGGTAGGCTGACCAGCCCCTTGCTTCGGCCTGGAAAGCCACCGCGAAGCTGACAAATGCGCCAAGAAACATAATGCCCTCAATGCCCAAGTTGAGCACGCCACTGCGTTCGCCATACACTGCGCCAACTGTAGCTAGCAGAAGGGGCGTCACCACGCGCAGTGTGGCAGCTATCAGTCCAACCCGGAACATAAGCAGAACCGCGTCCGTCCAGCTTACCTCCTTCGCTCCCAGCGCAGGCGATAGTTCTGCAGCATCAATACAGCCAATGTGACCAGCAGCAGTGTGGCCTGGATGATCTCACCGAGGTAGATCGGCGTGCCCAATGCGCGGCTAACCGTTTGGCTGCCGGTGTCAATCAGCCCGATGAACAATGCTGCCAGCACCACGCCTCCTGCGCTGAGGTTGCCTAACATGGCCACCAAAATGCCTGTGTAGCCGTGGCCACCTGAGATGGCCTCAATCAGGCGGTAGTGGATGCCGGCTACTTCCACCATGCCTGCCAAGCCAGCAATACCGCCACTGGCCAGCCCAGCAATCAGCAGCATACGCTCAACGGGTGTGACGACAAAACGGGCCGCCTTGGGCTGCAACCCCACGGCGCGCAGCCGCAGCCCAAAGGCCGTCTGCCAAAGCAGCACGCCCAACCCCTATCACTATTGCCAGTGCGCCCGGAAAACCGAGATGCAGGCGCGTGCGCGGCACCAGCCTAGGCAAAATTGCGGAGGAGGCGATCTCTAGCGATTGCGGCCATTGCGAGATTGGGTCGCGCCAGGGCCCATTGAGCAACGCGCTGACTAGTAGCAGCGCTACCGTATTGAGTAATAGGGTGGTCACCACCTCGTCAGTGTGCAAGTGGATTTTCATCAACGTGGGGACCAGCGCCCAGGCCATGCCACCGATGAAGCCGCTTAGCGCCATCAGTGGCAGTGCAGCCCAGGGTGGTGCGGCGTGCATGTGCATACCGATGGCTGTCGCCACCGTAGCACCGATCAGGAATTGCCCTTCAGCGCCAATGTTCCAGAAACCAGCGTAGAAGGCAAGGGCTACTGCGACGCCAGTGAGCAGCAGCGGAGTTGCTTTCACCAGCACCTCGATGGTGCTCACCCAATTAGAGAGTGTCTCAACCAAGAAGTAGTAGCAAGAAGTAGTAGTATGCGCTGAGCGGATCAGCGCCTCCTGCTAGCAACACAAAGGCGCTGGTAAGGGTGAAAGTGATCGCCACTGCAAGCAACGGCAGCAGTGGTTGTAGCCATCTTGGAGCTGATTGACGCTCAATCTTTAGCGTCATGCGATTGTCTCTGTCTCTGGCTGAAGGCCGGCCATGAGCAGCCCCAGTCCTTCCAGCGTGGCTTGCTCGGTCGGCATTGCGCCAACAATGCGGCCGTTGTAAATCACCGCGATGCGGTCAGCTAACTTAAGCAGCTCGTCAAGGTCCTCAGAGATCAGCAAGATTGCTGCGCCGCGTTGGCGTTGTTCCAGCAGCTTGCTGTGAATATACTTTGTGGCACGGATGTCCAAGCCGCGCCTAGGCTGTGAGACTACCAATACTTTGGGACGCTGCTCCAACACACGCGCCAGGATCACTTTCTGCATGTTGCCGCCGGATAGCGTGCGGATTTGGTCTTCTGGGCGCGCTTTGATGTGGTACTCAGCGATAAGCTGCTCGGCGTAGCGGCGCAAGCGTGTGTGGTCCAACCAACCATGTCGAGTGAACTTGTCGAGGTGTTCCAAGGCTAGGTTCTCAGCGACAGTCATGTTGCCGACCACGCTGGCATGGCGGTCTTCGGGGATGCGCCCGACCCCCCACCTGCATCATGCGCGATGGCCCAGCGTTGGTGACATCACACCCGTCCACCACGATGCGTCCTTGGCGACAGAAACGGGTACCCTCGATCAACTCCGCCAGTTCAGTTTGTCCATTGCCGGCCACGCCGGCCAGTCCCACTATCTCAGCGGCATGCACTTCCAACGAGACGCCGCGCAATATCGGGGCACCCTTGTCGTTGTCTAACCAGACGTCTTCCAGCATCAGCAGAGGTTGGTCACTGGCGCGTTGGTGTGGCTTGCTTGTGCTAACAAGCGTCTGGCCGAAAATCATGCGAGCCAGCTCAGTGGGCGATGCCTGTGCTGTGGGCATGCTGCCAACCACGCGCCCGCTGCGCATCACTGTCACATGGTCTGCAATGCGGGTGACTTCACTCAGCTTGTGGCTGATGAAGACGATCGAGACACCCTCGGCCTTGAGGCGCGCCAAAGTCTCGAAGAGTTGGTCTACCTCTTGAGGGGCAAGCACCGCGGTCGGCTCATCGAGGATCAGCACGCGCGCTTGCCGATATAAGGCCTTAAGGATTTCCACGCGCTGACGCTGGCCGACTGAGAGGTGGCGCACGTAGGCGCGAGGGTTAACGGTGAGGCCGAAGCGTTGCGCGGCCGTTACAACTTGAGCCTCAGCGGACCGAAGGTCGAGCCGAAGCTGTCTCGCTTGGCCAAGGATGACGTTTTCCACGACGCTCAGCGGTTCTACCAGGGCGAAGTGTTGGGTGACCATGCCGACACCCAACGCGATGGCGTCGCGTGGTGAGCGAATATGCACGGTTTGACCGTTGATTGCGATCGTGCCTGCTCAGCGCGGTAGAGACAGGATGCGCATCAAGGTGCTTTTGCCGGCGCCGTTTTCACCCAGCAGGGCGTGGATCTGGCCGGCTTGCAAATCGAAATCCACACCGTCGTTGGCCAGCACTACGCCGAAGCGCTTGTGGATGCTGCGCATACTGACGATCGGCGTCGGCTGACTCATCACTGAGGTGAAGGTGTCCTGCTTGGCTTGCGTTTGTGAGGCGAGCACGTGCTTGTTTTGCCCAACTCACAAATGTAGGGAAGCTACTTCTTTGCTGAAGCTGGTGGCTGTGCCTCGTTAATGTCCACGCGGAAAAGGCCGTTCTTAATGGCTTCCTCCTTCTCGCGCACCTTGTCAATCAGTTCCTGAGGTATGCCGCCTTTGACACTGGTGTTAATTGGGGCGAGGCTAGCGCCGCCTTTCGCCACCATGCTGAAGTTCTTTAGGTCGAGCGCGGTGTAGGTGCCGGCGCGGACCTGCGCGAGGATGTAGTTCACCGTCGGTTCCATGTTCCACACAGGCCCACTCACTACATAGTCAGGCACTAAAGAGGTCTGGTCGCTCATGCTGCTGAAGACGTAAAGCCCCTTTTCGGCTGCTGCCTCGCTCACGCCGAAGCGTCGGCAAACAACACATCGGCCCCAGCTTCGATTTGGGCCAGCGCAGCTTCTTCAGCCGCGGCAGGATCAAACCAACTGTTGATGAAGGTGGTCTTCACCTCAGCTCTAGGATTCACTTCCCAGATGCCAGCAGTGAAAGCGTTAATAATGCGGTTGACCTCGGGCACTGGATAGCTGCCGACGATGCCAATGATGTTGCTTTTGGTTAGCCCACCAGCTAGCATGCCGCTAAGGTATGCCGGCTCGTGAATCCAGTTGTCGAAGACAGAGAAGTTCGGCTCCGCTGGCCCGCCCCCAGAACCAAAGACAAAAGCGATCGCAGGGTAGTCCTTGGCGACTCGGCGTGTTGCCTCTTCGTTACCGAAGGCATCACCAAAGATGATGTCTGGCTTGTTTTTTCGGCCACCTCGCGTAACACGCGCTCCATATCGCTGGTGTAGCCAATCTCATCGGTATAGGTGTACTCGATCTCACCGGCATCCTTTGCCTTGAGCAGTGCGCTGTGGATGACGCCCACCCATGGCTCCTCAACAGCCGTGGCATAGGCGCCGAAGACTTTCAGCTTGCGCTTCTCGGTGGAGGAGGCCGTGGAAAGTTGTGATGATTGTTGCTGAATGGTGGTCTGCGGCGTGGGTACTGTGCATGCGGCCAGTGTTGCAATCCACGCAGCTAGGGTTAGGCGGATAAGTGAATGTTTCATGGAGATCCCCACAGAGCCAGAGTTTGGTGTGATGTTATATACAACAAGGCTATGCCCCTAGGGTGCATGCCCCCAGATCGGGTGCATTTCTCTCTCTGCAGGGGCAAAATAACGACAGGCTCATCCGAGCGATTCGCAAAGTAACCGACGCTGAGATTACCTCTTGATGGAATGGGGAAATCAGACCGGAGGCGTGACCCTGACGGATAATCGAGGACTGTGTGCCGGAGGCGTGCCGGCTAAGCGGTCAAGCCCTCATGCGCGCGCTGCTTGAACAGGCGCACCACTATGACCCACACGAGCGCCAGGAGCGATATCTGCCCGACGAGCAGCCGGACATCCGAGGGCAGCTCAGCGCCGGGTTGGAGCGCGAAATGGTGCTGCTGTGGGAGCGTATCTGCCCTGCGAGGCGGCGCAACTGATGGAGCGATGGATGCGGGTTGAGGCGTCGGACACAATGGTCTGGTGACGGGTGCAAGCGGCTGGTCCAGCACGTTCAGGCAAGCGATGCCCAGTGTGTGAGCGCCAGGCGGAGCGCGCTGCAAGCACCAGAGCCTAGACCATGCTGGATGGGCGCTTCGTTGGATGGCGTGATGGTGCGTGTGTGCGGTGAGGGCTGGAAGTAGGTGAAAATCGGCTGTGTGTTCCAGGCGGTCGCACACACGATGGTGTGGTTTCCGGCCGCCAGCGCACTCATCGGCTCGCTGGCGTGTGGCAGAGGATGAGCTGGGCCACAACTTTCGCGACTTCATTTGCCCTTGCAGAGCTGTCCGGCCAATCCGCTCGGTGGTGGGATTGCGATTAGGCTAACGCTGCGCGTTATGCGCTGGGGCCTAGTCGCTGGGTGGGCCAGCCAGCGAGACGCTTGTGGGGCTATGTGCGAAAGCGGCTAAGTGGTCGCGCTGGCAGTGATGAGCGCGTGGCCGCTCTAATCCGGCAGCGTCATCCGCGCGACGCCGATGTAGAAATCGGCTATCCCGTAGTACGCGCCCAAGCGTCCGTCTGCCCGCAGATCTACGCCGGTGGGGAAGACCACGTTTGCTACCACACCTTCTTCAGACTTTCCCAGGGCTGGGCTGGGGCAGCCAACAACTGGTGCGCTTCCCACAGCAGCAACCCTTCTGGGCTAGCCTGGACGCAGTCGAGCGAGCAACACGAAATCCGCATGCTTGAGCTTGCTATCCGGCCCGCGCGCTGTCGCCGGATTCAGCACGCCGAGCGCTTCGTCGGGGTTGCCAGGGTCGGCGCGCGTGACCACGCCGGTGCGATGCAGACGATAGTCTAGGCCTTGCTGATTCGTCGTGCTGTCCTCATCCTTATCGAACACGTCGCCGCTTGTTCACTCCGCCACGATCACTGCGCCGCTCTAGTTTGGCAAACGCTTGCCAGACTTCGGCTGTGTCGGCAGTGGTGGCATCGCACAACTCCGGCGACAGCCTGTCGGTGTCGAAGGTCTTGCCGCGCTAGTGTTGAGCTTGGCGAAGCAGAGCAGTATCAGTCAGGAGGTAACAAGATCAGACACGCGCCGCTCAAGCAACTGCGGTTGCGTCGCTTGATGCGGAGCATAGTTTGTGATGACCAGCTCCGCGACCTTGCCGCGCTTAGCCCCCTTGCAATTGATGGCGCGATGAGCCAGCACTTCGTCAATGAAGAAGTTTTGATACAGAGCGCGCACGGCGGGAGTATCGGAGTTAGAGACCATGGTGTAAACGTTGTTACGGCTCAAGGTTATGCAAACATCTCGCAGGCGTTCTTGGTCTTGCAAGCCGAAGCCGTTTGCGTAGTAAGAAGTGAAGTTGGCGGTTTGAGAAACAGGGACATAGGGCGGATCGAAATACACCCAATCACCTGGCTCGGCTCTATCCACGACTGTTTCAAAGGCGGCGCAGAGGATTTCAACGTTGCGTAACGCATGGGACACTGCCAGCAAGTTATCGCGATCTAGATACTTGGGCGACTGATACCGCCCGAACGGCACATTGAATTGTCCTCGCCGATTGACGCGATACAAGCCGTTGTAGCCTGTTTTGTTAAGGTAGATCATCCTCGCCGCCCGTTCAGGCAAACTTAACTGCAGGGGGTCTGTTGCGCGAATTGCGTAGTAGAACTCCTTGCTGTGGGGAAATTCTGACAAAGCGCTAATCACCTCGGCCACATGGTCGCGGACAGCTAGGTAAGTATCGACAAGTTCGGGATTGATGTCTGAAAGGACGACACGCCGGATATGCCTTTCTCGATAGAGGCGAAAAAAGATTGCGCCGCTGCCCATAAACGGCTCGTGATACGCACTGAAGTGGGGAGGCCTGCGTTTGAGCAACGCATCAGCCAACTGGCTCTTGCCGCCAGCCCATTTCAGAAATGGGCGCGGCACAGGTAGCTCGCTCATGCTACAGTCCGAAATACAGACGCAACCTCTAAGAGAAGCCCTTGCCTTCAATCGCAACGATTCCAGAAATTGGCCAGCGGGCTATGTCTTGATCGTGGCAGGAACTAGCCACTCTGCCGTTCCAGGCGTGACTTGAAGCTTGCATTCAACGCCTAGCCACTTGGCACTCTCAATCGGTAATGTATCGCCGCCTCCACAATCTCGTCTTCGCCTCAGTTTGCGCACGCAATCCAAGACTCTAAGCAATAGCGACGGCTCGCTTTCCACCGCTCAGACATTCTACTTCAACTGGGCCCTACTTCTTGGCTTGTGCCGCTAGTTCCGGAGTTTGGTCGTCGTTCAGATAGATCGCGCCATACGCCCGCGCTTCCAATGGGCGCGTAAGCCCTTCGTGGGCCGTTCTCCTTCCAGGTCTTTGGATTCTGGTTGCGTGAATCCTGCCGCTCCGCACTCTTCCTGGAGGAGTAGGCGACCGGGTCGGGCGGCATGGACTATCCCACTGCTGTTCGGTGGGCGGCGACGTCCGTCAAGCGCAAGGAGTGCGCAGCAACGCCTGCCTGATTTCAGAGCCTTCGTGACTGTCGTTTTGGTCGTCAACGGGCGCTTGCCACGACTGGCGTATGCTGGTTTAAGCCACTCGAGTTTGCCTGATGGATGTCGGCTCGTGTCCGAGCCTCGGGAAGGGGAACTTATGCTATAGCTTAGGTTGGGTTGCGTCTATTCCGCCTTGTTCGACGTCCTATCTTCTTAGATCGCGCTGATGCTGGTGCAAAGCTGGCTGAACGCTTAGCCCGCCACTTGCACAATAAGACGCTGGCGATCGTGTTGGGGCTACCGCGCGGCGGTGTGATTGTCGGCGCGGCAGTGGCTCGCGCGCTGCACTTGCCATTGGACGTCATTGTGGTGCGCAAGCTGGGCGTGCCACAGCGACCAGAGCTGGCGATGGGCGCGATCACCAGCGTGGCGCGCATCGTGTTGCCGGAAGTGATCGCCAGCTACGGTGTGAGCGACGAGACGCTTGAGGCTGTGATTGCAGCGGAGCGCGCCGAGTTGGAGCGCCGCGAGGCCGTTTATCGCGCGGGGCGGCCTTTTCCTGAGCTACGCGCGCGCCACGTCATCCTCACCGACGACGGCATCGCCACCGGCGCCACCATGCTGGCGGCTGTCGCCAGCGTGCGTACCCAACAACCGTCCTACATCACAGTCGCTGCGCCGGTCATCGCCGCCAGCACGCTGCACCAGTTGGCTCAAGCGGTGGACAGCGTGGTCTTTGTTGTTGCGCCGCGGTGGATGGGCGCCATTGGGAGCTGGTATCAAGACTTCAGCCAGGTCAGCGACGCAGAAGTTTGTGCTGCGCTGGAGGCGTGTCGCAACGCAAACGCCGGCGAGGCGTGGTGAGCGCAGTGCGCTCTCGGATACTTCATGCCTTTCTCAGCGCTGGGCGCTATAGTCCTACCTCTGTCATGACGTTGCTCAAGACTGGCCTGCGTTACTTGCTGCGGCGGCCGTTTCAAACTGTCCTGTGTGTGCTTGGCGTGGCGCTAGGGGTTGCGGTTGTGGTCGCTATTGACTTGGCAAATGGCAGCGCCTTGCGCGCGTTTGACCTGAGCACAGAGACGGTCGCCGGCAAGGCAACACACCAAGTGATTGGCGCTGGCGGCACATTGGACGCCGAGACATACCACCGGCTGCGCGTTGAGCTTGACGTGCGCCCATCCGCGCCGGTGGTGGAGGGCTACGTCACGGCCGTTGAGCTGGACCAGCAGCCGGTGCGTCTGTTGGGCGTAGACGTGTTTGCCGAAGGACCCTTTCGCAGCTATATTGGCAGTGCGGGCAACCCCCTCCAAGGTGCCGATTTAACGGAGTTCCTCACACACAGCGATGCAATCTTGATCGGCGAGCCGCTTGCCCAACGCTATGGCTTGCAGCTCGGCGATACGCTCACGCTGCGCGTGGCTGACACACGGTGGGTGATGCGAGTGGTCGGTGTACTGCAACCAGAGGACGCCAACAGCCGCAGCGCGCTCGATGGCCTGATCATCGCCGACATCAGCACAGCACAGCAGTTGTTCAACCTTCCTGGCCGCCTCAGCCACATTGACTTGATCGCCGATGAGCGCACAGAAAGCGGCCGTCAATTGCTGGAGCGCGTGCGCCAGGCGTTGCCGGAAGGCGCTCAACTGGTGAAGCCCCGCGCCCGCAGCCAAAGCGTGGAGAGCTTGACCGATGCTTTTCGCCTGAACCTGACGGCGTTGAGCTTGCTGGCGCTGGTGGTCGGCATGTTCCTGATTTACAACACGATTACGTTCTCTGTAGTGCAGCGCCGGCCACTGATCGGCACGCTGCGTTGCCTTGGTGTGACGCGTCGCGAGGTCTTCGGTCAAGTGCTGACCGAGTCACTGCTGCTCGGTGTAGTGGGAGGTGTGCTGGGGTTGGGTTTGGGCATTGTGCTGGGACGCGGTGCAGTGGCGCTGGTGACGCGGACAATCAACGACTTGTACTACGTGGTCAACGTGCGTGATGTGTCGGTGGACCCGTGGTCGTTAGTCAAGGGGTTTGGCTTGGGGTTGCTGGCCACCCTGGTTGCCTCGCTGCCGCCGGCCTACGAGGCCACCAGCACGCCGCCGATCACCGCGTTACGGCGCAGCAACGTGGAGCGGAAGGTGCAACATCTGCTGCCGTGGCTTGCGCTGGTTGGGGTGGGGCTGTTCGGCGTCGGCATCGCGTTGGAGTTGCTCTCCAACGTGTTGGTGATTAACCTTGCCGGCATCTTTTGTCTGCTGATTGGCGTGGCGCTGGTGTCGCCGCTGTTCACGGTGGGGCTGATGCGCGTGTTGGTGCGCCCGCTCAGCTTGTTGGCTGGCGTGTCGGGGCGCATGGCCGCGCGCACCGTCACTGGCGCGATCTCCCGCACGGCCATTGCCATTGCTGCCTTGATGGTGGCGGTCTCCGTGATCATCGGCCTGCAAAGCATGATCGGCAGCTTTCGCGTGACCGTGGAGTCGTGGCTGGCTGAGTCACTCACTGCGGACATCTACGTGGCGCCGCCGTCTGGCGTGACCGCGGTGAACGTCTCGATTGACCCGCGGGTGGTGGAGCAGTTCCGTGCTGTGCCGGGGGTGTTGGAGCTGACGCTGTTCAACCGCGTGCCAGTCAGCTTCCGCCAAGGGGATGCACTGGGCAGCAGCACTCTATTGGCTGTCCAGTCTAACCGTGAGCGGCCAGCCAGCGAATTTGTTTGGACGGCCCGTGACCCGCGCACCTTGTGGCGCTCCATGCAGGGCGCTGACGAGGTGATGGTGAGCGAGCCGTTTGCCAACCGCTACGGCATCACACCGCAGAACGCCACCCTGCGATTGCTCACCAAACGCGGCGAGCGCGACTTCCGCGTGGTTGGGGTGTACTACGACTACGCCACCGATGCGGGAATCATCCTGATGCGCTGGGAGACCTTCCAGAAGTATTTCGATGACCCTCGCATCTCCTCCTTCGCGCTTTATGTAGACCCGACGCGCGCGCCGAGCGTGGACGCGCTGCGCCGCCAGTTCGCCGGCCGCGACCTGCTGATCTCGGCCAATCGCGAGCTGCGCGCGAACGCGCTGCAAATCTTCGACCGCACGTTTGCCATCACTGGCGCGCTGAACCTGCTGGCGACGGTGGTGGCGTTTATTGGCGTGCTAAGCGCGCTGATGGCGCTGCAGATCGAGCGCACGCGCGAGCTGGGCATGTTGCGCGCCAACGGCATGACGCTACGCCAGCTATGGCGCATGACGTTGCTGGAGACCGGCCTAATGGGCAGCACGGCGGGCTTGCTCAGCATGCCCACCGGCCTACTGCTGGCGTTGGTGCTGGTGTACATCATCAACTTGCGCTCGTTTGGTTGGACCATCCGGCCAGCGTTGGACGCAGGCACGTTTGTGCAGGCGTTTGTGGTGGCGCTGGTGTCCGCGCTGTTAGCCGGCGTGTATCCGATGCTGCGGCTGGGCAAGCTGCAAATTGCTGCAGCAGTGCGCCAAGATTGAACGCGCGAGGGGCGGGAAGATGTTTCCGCCCCTCGCTGATGGATGTGCGGCGCCCGCTCAGCGGCGCTTGCGCGCAGCTTTGGCCTTAGCACGCTTGGCGCTCGGTTTGTGCACGTAGCTGCCCAGCGTCATGGTCATCACTGCTTTCTGCACGTGCAAGCGATTCTCTGCTTCTTCGTATACCACTGATTGCGGGCCATCAATCACGGCATCGGTGACTTCGAGGCCGCGGTCAGCAGGCAGGCAGTGCATGTAGATCGCGTCGGGCTTGGCCAGCGCCATACGCCGCTCGTCACAAATCCAATGTTGATAGCGCTTGCCGATCTCAGCGCTCTCCTGGGGATCACTGGTGGTCAGCAGCGCGCCCCATGACTTGGGATACACCACGTCCGCGTCGAGGAAGGCCTCGTCCATATCGTGGGTGATGCGGAACGAGCCGCCGTAGGTTGCTGCGTTGCGCTCGGCGGTTTCCAAGATTTGGGGCATGAGTTTGTATTCAGGCGGGTGTGCCAACACCACATCCATGCCGAAGCGGGTGAGTTGGATGATCAGTGACTGCGGCACGCTGATCGGCTTTTGATAGCTCGCAGCATAGGCCCAGCTCACCGCGATCTTTTTGCCGCGCAGGTCCTTGCCCTTATACTCGCGGATGGTCATGAGGTCAGCCAAGATTTGGAAGGGGTGATACACATCGCACTGCATGTTGAGCACGGGCACTGGACTGTGCTGAGCAACCTCGTTGATGTAGCGGTTGCCGAAGCCCCAGTCGCACTGGCGGATGGCGATGCCGTTGAAGTAGCGCCCGAAGATTTGGCCGATCTCCTTGGCTGTGTCGCCGTGCGCGATCTGGGTAGTGTCGCTGTCAATGAAGGCGCCGTGGCCGCCGAGCTGGGCCATGCCAGCCTCAAACGAGCCGCGGGTGCGCGTGCTGGTGAAGAAGAACAGGAGCGCGAGTGTCTTATCGCGCAGCATGAACTGACGACTGTGCGGCTTGCCGCTGCGATACTCTTTCTTGAGCGCAGCCGCCACCTCCAACACTGCTTCAACTTCCTCTACTGAGAAGTCCAAGTCGCTGATGAAATCGCGTCCGCGCAGGTCTATAGCTTTTGACGGAGCGCGTTGGGATGTGGGCGTCATGGTGATAACTCCTGTCGTGTTGTTGTGCTGCTGACTATAAAACGCAGCTGTGCAGAGTCGCAGCTGCTCAGTGATCCAGGAACTTCTCCGCCTCCATCGCAGCCATGCAGCCGAAGCCGGCAGAAGTGATCGCTTGCCTGAACCAGTTGTCGTGCACCTCGCCAGCGGCGAAGACGCCCTCCACGCTGGTGTGCAGGCGGTTGTCCACTATCAGGTAGCCGTCGTCGGTCATGGCCAGTTGGCCGCGGAAGAGCTGGGTGTTTGGCTCATGACCGATGAAGATGAACACCCCGTCCGCTTCTGTGGTCCAGCGCTGCTCGGTTTGGGTGCTGCGCAGCTCCAATCGTTCTACCTTGCCGTTGCCGAGGATGCGCTCCACCACCGTGCTGCGCACCAACTCGATCTTGGGATGCTCCATGACGCGCTTTTGCAGCGTTGCGCCGGCACGGAACTGATCGCGGCGATGGACGATGCGCACGCGGCGGCCGAACTTGGTGAGGAAGAGCGCTTCCTGAAAGGCGCTGTCGCCGCCGCCGACCACCACGATCTCCTTGTCGCGGAAGAAGAAGCCGTCGCAGGTGGCGCAGTAGCTCACGCCTCTGCCAATGAAGGCGTCCTCACCGGGGACGCCCAGCTTGCGGGGGGTGGCGCCAGTGGCGATGATCACGGCCTGCGCTTGGTATTCACCCGCCTCACTCCACAGGTGGAATGGTCGCCGGCTGAAATCCACGCGCGTGATGGTCTCCTCGATCAGGCGCGCGCCGAAGCGCTCGGCTTGAGTGCGCATCCGCTCAGAAAGCTCTGGCCCTTGCAGTCCCTCAGGAAAGCCTGGGAAGTTCTCAACCTCAGTGGTCGTGGCGATTTGGCCGCCGAATGATGGGCCCACGAACACCAGCGGCGCGAGGAAGGCGCGCGCGGCGTAAATCGCGGCTGTTAAACCTGCTGGACCCGCTCCCAAAATTGCAAGCTTCTCCACTGTGCTCATAACGTGTCGCTGGTTCCTCGCCAGTATTCTAAACACAGTGAGCGCGCGCTAGTGTGTCCCCAAATAGCATGCCAGCACGGGGAGGCTCATGCTGCCAACGCCTGAGCCAAATCAGCGATGAGGTCTTCAGTGTGCTCGAGGCCAATGGAGAGACGCAGCAGGTCGCGCGGCACGTGATCGTCGGGGTTGACCAGGGCGCGATGCTCGATCAAGCTTTCCACGCTGCCGAGGCTAGTGGCGCGGGTGAAGAGCCGCACGCGCGCGGCCACCTTCGACGCGGCGGCCTCCCCACCGCGCACCTGGAAAGCAAGCATCCCGCCGAAGCCGCCGCGCATTTGTCGAGCAGCGATCGCGTGGTCTGGATGTGTAGTTAGGCCAGGGTAGTGCACGGCGTGCACGCGCGGGTGTTCGGCGAGGAAGCGGGCAATCTGAAGCGCCCTCTCGGACTGCGCGCGCACCCGCAAAGGCAGGGTAGGCAGGCTGCGCAACAGCAACCAACAATCGAACGGCGAGGGCGCGGCGCCGCCGGAGACCTGATAGGCTTTGACGTGCTCGAACAGTTCACCACGCTCGCGCAGCACCACTACGCCTCCTAACACGTCGCTATGGCCGCCGATGTATTTTGTCGTGGCGTGGGTAACGGCGTCCGCGCCGAGCTGGAGCGGGTTTTGCAGCACTGGCGTGGCGAAGGTGTTGTCGCATACGCACCATGCGCCGTGACGGTGCGCAAGCTCAGCGATGGCAGCGATGTCGGTGACGTGCAGCAGCGGGTTGGATGGCGTCTCCACCCACACCAGGCGGGTGGTGGGGCGCATGGCTTGGGCCACGCGCTGAGGATCGCGCATGTCCACCAGCGTGACGGTGATGCCTCGCTGCGCTTGGGCGATCTGCGCTGCCTTGCGCGAGCCGTAGTAGGAGTGGGCCGGCAAAACGGCGTGGTCGCCTGGTCGCAGCGCGCTGAGCACGGCGGAGGTGGCGGCATTGCCGGAGCTGAGCGCGACGGCGACCGCCCCACCTTCAAGCGCGGCGAGCGCGGTCTCAAGTGCGCGGCGGTTGGGGTTGTCGTCGCGCGTGTAGGTAAAGCTGCGCACGTGGCTGCCGTCGGCATCGCGCTCAAAGGTGGTGGATAGCACGATCGGCGGCGCCACCGCGCCGGTGGCGGCGTCCACCTCACGCCCCAGATGGACGGCCCACGTCTCCAGATGAAATGGGGCGGGGTGTGTCATGCCCTGGGCACGTCAGATGTCCAAGTTGCGCACTTCCTTGGCGTGTCGAGTGATGAACGCGCGGCGTGGTGGCACGGCATTGCCCATGAGCATGTCGAAAGTGCGGTCGGCCTGCGCGGCATCCTCGATGGTCACCCGCAGCATGATGCGGTTTTGCGGTGACATGGTGGTCTCCCAGAGTTGTTCTGGGTTCATCTCGCCAAGGCCCTTGTAGCGCTGAGTCATCACTTCCTGTGGCTTGCTAGGATCGAGGCCGCGCCTTTTCAGCTCATCGTAGATGGCGTCGCGCTCAGCGTCGCTGTAGGCGTAGCGCACTTCCTTCTGGCCTTTGCGCACCTCGATGCGATACAGCGGGGGCTGGGCGATGTAGAGGTGACCGTGCTCTACCAGCGGCTGCATGTAGCGGAAGAAAAAGGTGAGCAGCAACGTGCGGATGTGGTGGCCGTCCACATCAGCGTCGCTCATCACAATCACGCGGTCGTAGCGACGGTTGTCGAGGTTGAACGAGTCGCCGATGCCGGTGCCGAGCGCGCTGATCAGCGCCTTGACTTCCTCGTTGGAGAGGATTTTGTCCAAGCGGGCGCGCTCGGTGTTGAGGATTTTGCCACGCAAGGGGAGCACCGCCTGGAAGTGGCGGTCGCGCCCTTGCTTGGCGCTGCCGCCAGCGCTGTCACCCTCGACGATGAACAGCTCGCACTTAGAGGGGTCGCGCTCTGAACAATCGGCCAGCTTGCCGGGCAGGGTGCCGCTCTCCAGCGCGCTCTTGCGCTTGACCAGCTCGGCCGCAGCGCGGGCGGCTTCGCGCGCGCGCTGGGAGATCAAGCACTTCTCGATGATTGCCTTGGCCTCGCGGGGGTTCTGCTCGAGGAACTCAGTGAGCGCCTCGCGCGTCACCTGCTCCACCGCTGTCTTGGCGTCGGTGTTCATCAGCTTGACTTTGGTTTGGCTCTCAAATTGCGGCTCGGGGTGTTTGATGCTGACGATGGCGGTGAGGCCCTCGAGCGTGTCGCGGCTGTCGAGGTTGGCGTCCTTTTCTTTTAGGATGCCGGCCTTGCGGGCGTAGTCGTTGAGGCTGCGGGTGAGCGCGCTGCGGAAGCCGGTCTGGTGCGTGCCGCCGTCGGGTGTGTTAATCGTGTTGGCAAAGTAAAACTCGCTTTGCGCAGTGGCGTCGGTGTATTGCATGGCGAACTCGACGATGATGTTGCCCACTTTGCGCTCAGCGCTGATGATGGGGTGCAGAGGCGTCTTGTTGCGGTTCAGGTAGCGGACGAACGCGCTAATGCCGCTCTCGAAGTAAAACGTCATCTGGCGGTCGTCGCGCTCATCTTTGAAGACGATGGTGATCCCCCGCGTGATAAAGGCCATCTCGCGGAAGCGCTGCGCGAGCGTCTCGAACTTGTAGCTGTTGTCCTCGGTGAAGATGGCGTCGTCGCGCAGGAAGGTGATGGTGGTGCCGGTGTCCTGGGGATGCGTCTTGCCGATCGTTTCGACCGGGCTGGTGGGCCTGCCCTCAGCGTAGGATTGGCGATAGATTTTGCCGTCGCGCCGCACCTCGGCGATCAACCATTTGGAGAGCGCGTTCACCGCCTTAACGCCCACGCCGTGCAAGCCGCCGGAGACGGTGTACGCGCCGGTGCCGAATTTGCCGCCGGCGTGCAAGTTGGTCATCACCACTTCCAATGTGCTAACGCGCTCGCCTTGTTTGTTGCGGAAGGTGGGGTGGAGGTCAATGGGAATGCCGCGGCCATTGTCGCGCACGGTCACCGACTCATCTTTGTGGATGGTGACCTCGATGCGGTCGCAGAAGCCGGCCAGCGCTTCGTCCACGCTGTTGTCCACCACCTCATACACCAGGTGGTGCATGGCTTTGCTGTCGGTGCCGCCAACATACATGCCGGGGCGCTTGCGGATGGCCTCCAGCCCTTCTAGAACTTGAATCTGCCCCGCGCTGTATTCGTGCTGCTTGGTTACAGTTTGCTCTGCCATAACTAGGACATGCTTACCGAGCGCGCCGTGATCGCTCGTCGCGCTTGTGTCAAATAGCGAACGGCCATGCGCTGCGCAGCCTGGCCGTGCTACATGCTGTCATCGTTTGGAAGACGACCAGAATTGTAATTCACCGCACGCACGATTGTAATTGGCTCAAGTGTGGCAGCCTCAAAGCCCATCAACGCAGAGCACAAGTGAGTTGCCTCAGTTACAATCCAAAAGCAGTGGACTTGTCCGAAGTCACGGTGCTGGTGCCCACGCGCAACGAAGCGCACAACGTCGGCCGCTTTATCGCCTCGTTGCATCCAGCAGTGCCTCTGATAGTGGTGGACAGCAGCACGGATGAGACGCCTGAGCTGATCCAGCGGCTGCGTCCCGAGCGCACGACCATCATCCGCGAGCGTTGCAACGTCACCGTAGCGCGTCAGCTTGGCGCAGCGCACGCCCAAAGCGAGTGGCTGCTCTTCACCGACGCAGATGTGACGTTCGCACCAGATTACTTCTCTCATCTGACGAGCCTCGACGCCACCGACGCGCGCCTAGGCCTGATCTTCGGCGCGAAGGATACGCTCGACGGCAGCTACAATCTGTATCACCGTCTCTTTGAGCTGGGCCAACGGGCGCTGAGTTGGGTGGGCGTGCCAGCAGCTACGGGCTCCAACTTGCTGGTGCGTCGCTCTGCTTTTCAGCACGTGGGAGGGTTCGACCTGCAGCTCACGTGCAACGAAGACTCGGAGATAGCTTGGCGGGTGAAGCGCGCTGGCTGCCGCGTCTGCTTTGCGCCAATGCTGCGGGTGTACTCCCACGACCATCGTCGGCTACGACGCGGCGCGATGCGCAAGCTGTTGCACTCGGTTGCCCGCTGCACGTTGCTTTACTTCAACCTCGTGCCGGCGCGTTGGCGAGTCAGCGACTGGGGCTACTGGTCCTCCACACCACGCTGATCCCAGCGCTGGTGTCGGTGCAGCACTGCTGCCGAGCCGGCGCTGAGCATAAACAACGCGGCGGCGACAGCGTATAGCGCGATGTATCCGCCGGCTGGCGATTGCGTCAGCGCGTTCACAGCGCTGACCAACAGCCCACCACCAGCGCGCGCAGCCATGCTGCCGCTGGTGGTGGCGATGTTTGCAATGCCCAGGTAGCGCGCAACTTCCTGTCGCGGCACGATGTCGTTGATCATTGCCAGACTGCTGCTGAGATGCATCCCGCTGCCCGCGCCGATCAAGATGGCCGCCGGCAGCACCAGCGAGCGCTCCCAAGTGACCATGGCGGCGCCAAGCCCTGCCAGCATGCCGGCCGCGACCATCAGCGGTGTGCGCCCTATCCGATCGGCCAACCAGCCAGCCGGCAGCACCACTGCGCTGAGCGTTGCCCCCAGCAGCACGATGAGCCGGCTGACAAATTGCTGGGCCTCTGCCTCGCTGAAGCCGAGCAGATCGGTGGCGACGAACAGCAGGAAGGCGCTGCTGGAAAGTGCGCCACACCAAAACGTGCTGCGCGCGATAAACCACCACACAAACGCGGGTGGCGCGCCGCGCAAGCTCGGGGCGCGGCGCAATGTCCCGAATGGTCTATCGAAGCCAGGTGACCGTGTGATCCCAGTGAAGCGTGGCAAGGCGCACAGCGTGAGCGCTGCGCCAAGTGTGACCGTGCCGATCGGTGGAGTGAGCAACAGCAGCAAGGTTAGCTGACCCAATCCGGCAGCGGCTGCGAGCAGCTCACCGGCGCTGATGCGCGCCGCCGCGCCCGCTGCCAGCTCCAGCGCTGACCGCACGCCAGATGCCACGCCGCGTTGCTCCGCGCGCACGTCGCGGGCCAGCACTGGCTGCCACGATGCCAGCGCTGCGTTGACGCCGAGCTGCACAGTCAGCACACCAGCGCCGACCAGCCACAGTTGAGTTGCAAACGCCACCAGCAGCAATCCGCTGATGGCGACGCAAACTCCTGTGACGATGAGGATGGCCTGTCTGCCCCAGCGATCGAGCGCAGCACCGACCAGCGGCTGTACGATGGTAGCCACTGCTAACCCGCTGAAGGTGATCAACCCAAACCACAGTGCACGTTGTGAGGGTTCTTGCACGAGCGCAAAGAGGCGATGTCCGAGCAGCGCTGGCTCAACCGTGCCAGTGACCATCGTCAGCCCAAACGCGATCGCGTTCAGGCGGATGAGCCGCGCGAGCGAAAGCCGAGGAGCTGCCATCGGTGCTGGCGGGTATGCGAGCGTTGGTTGTGCAGGTGTATCGCCCGCTCGTACTGGGCCATCAGTTTGTCGAACACAGCAGTCCAACTCTGGCGCTCCATGCGCGCCCGGCCGGCTGCGCCGAGGCGCCGCGCCAGCGCTGGGTCGTTCGCCAGCCGTGCGATGCAGATGGTGAGCGCCTGGTGGTCCTCGGCGGGAAACAGTAGCGCGGTCTCCTCGTGTGTGGCGTAGTCGGTGAAGCCGCCGACGTGGGGCGCAACCACCGGCAGGCCGGACGCCATCGCCTCCAGCACGACATTGCCCATAGTCTCATTGGCGGCGGGAAACACGAAAATGTCGGCGCTGGCATAAGCGTGGGCCAGCGCTTCGCCGCGCAGCGTGCCAGTGAACACTACCGGCAGGCCGGTGAAGTGGCGCTCCCACGCCGCTCGTGCCGGTCCGTCGCCAACAATCGCGAGCCGCACTTGCGGCAGCCGCTCTAATGCTGGGCGTATCCAATCCACGCGCTTCTCGAACGACAGCCGACCGACAAACAGCAGTAGGGTGCAATCTGGCATGTTGCGGCTCAGCCGGGCGCGCCATGTGGCGCTGCGCCTGGCTGGACTGAACAAGGCGGTGTCCACTGCGCGCGTCCAGACTTCCAGCCGTTGGTAGCCGGCGCGTTGCAAGCGGCGCAAGGTAAACTCGGAGGGGCAGAGGTTCAGATCGGCCTGGTTATGTACCCAGCGCATGTACGCCTCCATCAGTGGGCTCAGCCACCCGAACCCCCAGCGCGCCATGAAGCCGGGCACGTCGGTGTGGTAGGAGGCGACCGTGGGCAAGTTGAGCTGGCGCGCCGTGCGGATCGCCCTGAGACCGAGCGTGACCGGGTTCAACACGTGCACCACATCAGGGGCGAAGCGACGCAGCGGCGCTTCAACAGAGGCCCACGGTGGAATGAGCTGGAACTCTGGATAGAGCGGGAAGCGCCATCCGGCGAAGGTGTGGATCGGCGTCGCGCCGTAGCGCTCGCCGGCGCCTGCTGGCGCAAACAACAGTGCCGTGTGCGCGCGGTCATCCAAGTAGCGCAGCAGATGGCACAACGTGTTGGTGATGCCGTCCACGCGCGGCAGAAAGGTCTCCGTGAATAGCGCGATGCGCATGGCTCACCGCAGCACCAGCAGCGCGCTGGCCGCGCCGAGCACTGCCCCGCCAAGCGTCTGCCACAAATCGTGGCGGCGCAACGTGATGCGCGCCCATGCGATCACCAGCACGCCACCCCACAACAGCAGCGGCGCCATGTGGAGCAGGGCACTGCCCAACACGGCAAACGTGGCAGCGTAGGCGCAGTGAGCGCTGATCTTCCAACGCAGCGTGATGGCCAGCAGCGCCAGTGTCATCAGCACCGTCATCCAGCCGACGCGCTGGAGCACACGCGGAGCATTGCCCAGCCAGAGCGTGATCACACCCAGGCCGGCGCATCCAAGCGCCACAGCGTACGGCACGATGCGCTCCTGCCGCTGCTGAAGCTGGAAGTCGCCCACTTTGCCGCGCCGCACTTGCACGGCGATGAACAACGTGGGGGCGAGGATCGCCAGCGCCGTGTATCCCACTGCCCACCACCACTCGGACGTGCGAGCTGTCGTGACAGTGAGCAGCGCGACGCCGAGCGCTGCGACGATCGGTGGGTGGGTGAGGTGCGAGACCAAGCGCGCGATAGATTGCGCGTGCAGGCGGTGAGTCGCCGGCTGAGTGGTTGGCGCGAAGAGAGAGGGGTGGCTCATGGATGACCCGCCACATCCACCGTAGCCAGCGAATGTTAAGGCCGGCTTGCCTCTGTGTTAAGAGATGGCGCAGGGGGTTGCTCCCCCCATCTAGCCTGCTCAATCCTTGAGGGCCACGCACAACGCGCGGGTCACGTAGTCCTTGGCAGCTATAGCAAACACCTCGTCGCAGCGTGTGGTGCGCTTGCGGAGGTTGATGTGCTTGAGTTTGATGTGTTTGGTGGCACCTTTGATGGTGAGCCCGAGCAACGTGTCATCGGGCTGGCCCACTACAGCGTCGGCCAAAGTGACCTCTTTGGTGAGGGGCGTGGCCTCTACACCTTTGCCGGCGCGGCCTTGGCGTGGAAACTCGTGCAGCAAGACGCGCTTGGCTTTGCCATCACTGGTGACGAGCACCACGTCGGCGTTGCTGTTGGCCAAGCACAAGCTCACGACCATGTCGCCTTCTTGCAGCTTGATGCCTGTCACGCCGCCGGCGGGCAAGCCCATTGGGCGCACCTCGTCTTGTGCAAAGCGGATCGCCATGCCCTGTTGGGTGAACAGCAGGATGTCCTCCTGGCCGCTGGCAAGTTGCACGCTCACCACGTTATCCTCGGCGCTGTTCACGCCGATGGCGGTGAACAGCTGGCCGTTGCCAGAGGGCAGCAACGCTGCGCTGCTGCGTTTCACCATGCCGTTGGCAGTGGCGCACACGAAGAAGGGGCCGGCGTGATCCTCCTTGTCGCTTTGCTTGAGCACCTCACGGCTGAGTGCAAACGCCCCCACCACTTCTTCTCCTTCAGGGAAACTGCTGATCCGACTGAGCATTGCGCCTTGGCCTTGCAGCACATCTTCTTCTGGCAGATTGGCCACACTCAGCGCCACGCCCTTGCCTGATGCGCCAACCACATAGACCACCTCATCGCTCATCGCCTTCACGACGGCAGCAGGCTGGGTGGCGGCGCTAACTGTGAAGCGCGGCGGCGCGGCAGAGCGGCCGATGTGGCCGTTGCGGCCCACCACTACCCACATCGGCGTGCGCCCCACCAGCTCGTGCGTGGTAAGCGCGACGTCTGCGCTGTCGGCGGTGATGCGGCGACCGCGCTTGCCCCGCTCCACATGGCCGACAATCGTGGTGCGGCGCGCATCGCCGTATTTCTCCTTTAGAGCTAGCAGCTCGTCTTTGATCACGCCCAAGATTTTGATGGGGTTCTTTAACAGGTCTTCCAGGTAGCGGATCAGCTTGCGCTTCTCTTCCAGCTCCTCCTCCAGCCGCTTGCGGTCGAGCTGGGTGAGCCGGCGGAGGGGCATGTCTAAGATCGCCTGGGCCTGGGCCTCGCTGAAGTTGAACTTTTGTATGAGGCCGCGGCGGGCGGTTTCGGTGTCGCGGCTGGTGCGGATCAGCTTGATGATCTGGTCAATCACGTCTAGTGCGCGCACCAGTCCCTCCAGGATGTGAGCGCGCTGGCGGGCTGCCTCCAAGTCGAACTCGCTGCGGCGGCGGATGACCTGCACGCGATGCTCGATGTACACCTGCAACATGCGGCGCAGCGGCAACACGCGCGGCTCACCGTTGACCAGCGCCAGCATGATCACGCCGAAGGAGGTGCGCATGGCGGTGTGCTTGTATAGCGCCGCCAGCACTTTGCGAGGGTCTTCGTTCTTGCTGATGTCAATCACGATGCGCATGCCGCGCCGATCGCTCTCGTCGTGGATGTCGGTGATGCCGGTGATCTTCTCGTCGCGCACCAGCTCGGCGATGCGCTCGATCAGCGCGCTCTTGTTAACCGCGTAGGGCAACTCGGTGACGATGATGTGCGATCGGCCGCGCGCGCTCTCCTCGAAGTGCGCCTTGGCTTGCACCACCAGCTTGCCGCGTCCTGTTGCGTAAGCGCTGAGGATCGCATCGCCACCTTCCACTTTGTTGTCGTAGCGAAAGACCAAGCCGCCGGTGGGGAAATCTGGACCTTGGATGAACTTCATCAACTCCTCGGTGTCTACTTCTGCTTCGGGAAGCTCACCCTCCTGCATGCGCTTGGCAGCGCCGCGCGTCGTAGCGATGCGGTCAATCATGAAGACCAGCGCGTCCACCACCTCGCGCAAGTTGTGCGGTGGCACGTTGGTGGCCATGCCGACGGCGATGCCGGTTGCTCCGTTGACAATCAAATTAGGCAGGGTGGAGGGCAGCACAGTTGGCTCGCGCTGGGTGCCGTCGTAGTTATCGGTGAACTCCACCGTGTTTTTGTCCAGGTCGGCCAGCATCTCCATTGCCAGGTGGCTCAAGCGGGCTTCGGTGTAGCGCATGGCGGCGGGCGGGTCGCCATCCACGCTGCCGAAATTGCCCTGGCCGTCCACGAGTGGATAGCGCATGGAGAAATCCTGCGCCATGCGCGCCATCGCGTCGTACACCGATTGGTCGCCATGGGGGTGATACTTGCCGAGCACATCGCCAACGATGCGGGCGCTTTTGCGGTAGGGTGCATCGGGGCGCAGGCCGGTGTCGTGCATGACGTAGAGGATGCGGCGTTGCACAGGCTTGAGGCCGTCGCGCGCGTCAGGCAGCGCGCGGCTGACGATCACCGACATTGCATACGAGAGGTAGCTCGTCTGCATCTCGGTGTCAATGTCTGTGCGACGGATGCGCCCAAAGCGCAGGTCTTCCAGCTCAAGCTGCTCTTGCACGGGGCCGTTTTTGGGTGCGGATTGGGTCTTTCGGGCCATATGTGTTGCGCGATTATAGGAGAGGCTCATGCAGCAGCGGCGCAATGGCGCTGCGCGCGCGCCATCCCGCAGCGCATACTTCCGTCCAACCGTGGCGATGGCGCATCACCACTTGCTGCGGCGGCTGAACCAGCATGCCTGCTGCCCCGAGCAGCGCTAGCAAGCCCCCTATCCAAACCAAGCCGGCCAAAGGGCGGTGGTGTGCTGAGAAGGTCACTGTGCGCAGTGGTTGAAAGCGCAGCTTGGCTTGGCTTAGTGTGAGCTGATCCGGCACAAGGGTGTCGGTGATCACCTCGCCCTTCGGCAGCCCCAACACTTGGAGGCGGTCAGCAAGCTCCGGCGGGTTGCCGCGCTGCAGCACCAAGCCCAGCTTGGCTTCAGGGACGGCGACGAAGCGCTCGGTCTCGTTCTCATCCAGCAGCACGACCACTATGTCGGAGGATGTGCCCAGCGTGCTCACGCGGACGGAGAGCGGCCGTTCGGATGCGTCGCTAGCGCTCACGCGGTAGCCGGTTTGCAAGCGATGCACTTTGAGCCACACGCCGCGCTGGGTGCGCTCTTGGCCGGCCTGCATGACGAAAACTTCCCTGCCGGGCGTAATGACGAGCCGCACTGCGAGGTCGCCGACGTTCTCAGCCAAGTGCAAGCGCGCGCCGCCTGGCAGCTCCAGGGGGGCGTTGCTGCTCACCACGCGCTCGTTCACTTGCCAGCCCAGCAGCGCGTTGCCCAGCAATCCCACCGCTGCGAGGAGCAGCCCCAGGTGGAACAGCGCCGCAAAGCCGTTAGCGTATGGTGCGCGGTCGGCCACCAATTCCTCGCTGGAGTGGTGCAGGATGCGCCATCTTTGTTGACGCAGCCGCTCGGCCCAGGTGTCCAGCGGCGCCAGGCCAAGCGCCACGCGATACCGCCGGGTCAGTGCTGCAGCGTGGCGAGCGCTGAACCATGTGGCTAAGCCATCGGCCAGGCGCAGCGCAAGCGCGCCGATCCCCAGCGCCAACGCTGTGCGCCACCATAGCGCCTGTTCCACGCGGAAGAGTCCGGCTTCTCGCAGCATGGCAAACCAGTCGCCACTGCGCTCGTAGGCGAGAATTTCCCAACGGCTGTAGGCAGTTGGCTCGACGATGGCGTCGCCGGGCGCTTGGGGAAGCAAGGCCAACGCGACACAGCCAAGCCCGACAATGGCAAGTAGCGCTAGCAGCAGCACGTCGCTTGTCAGCAATTGCCACAGCAACCTTGCGTATGCGCGTTGTGTTCTTCGGCCAGTTTCTAACATCCTGAGTTTATCCTCATCAACCCATCAGAGCTTCTTCACACAATGGCGATATAAATTGACTGTTGTAATCGACAAGGCATCGGGATTATAAGGAGGAGCAATTCAGATGGTGCGGAACGTGAAAGTTGCAATGTTGAGCGCACTGGTGCTCAGCGCGCTGCTGCTTAGCGCGGGCTGTAGCACAGCGCAGGACCTGCGCGAGCTTGCCGAGACGCTGAGCGAGCAGCTACAGGCTGTCCAAACTGCTGTTGCAGAGCAGCAGGAACGCGGCGCGACGGCATCTCCGCGTGGGCGAGGTGGGTCAGAGATGGAGGGTGCCGAGAGCCTGGCGGTGGCTCTTGCGCCGGCTCCCACGGCGACGCCAATCCCTGCCGATGTGCTCAATCGCCTGCTGGCTGAGGAGCAGGTGCTGGTGAATTTGTACGAGCGGGTTAATCCCGCGGTGGTTTACATCGAAGTGCGAGGCAGTAGAGGCCAAGGCAACGGCTCAGGCTTCGTGATTGCCCCTGATGGTTACATCGTCACCAACAACCACGTGGTGGAGGGCGCTTCACGGGTGAACGTGATCTTCGCTGACGGCACGCGCATGCGCGCGCGCATCATTGGCACTGATCGCTACAGCGACCTCGCCCTGCTGAGGGTGAACCGCACCAACTTGCCCTACGTTGAGTTGGCAGACTCGGATGAGGTCAAGGTGGGACAGCGGGTGGTGGCGATTGGCAACCCGTTTGGCTTGGCTGGCACTATGACGCTTGGGATCGTGAGCGCACGCGGGCGCACATTGCCAGAGCCGGCTAGCGACGGCGGCACCTACTCCAACCCTGACATCATCCAGACTGACGCGGCGATCAACCCCGGCAACTCTGGCGGGCCGTTGCTGGACCTGCGCGGGCGTGTGGTTGGCGTGAACACCGCGATCCGCACCAACAATGTCAGCCCCTTTGGCCAGCCGTCCAACAGCGGCATCGGCTTTGCTGTGCCCTCGAACACGGTCAAGCGGGTGGTGAAGGCGCTTCGTGAGGATGGCGTAGTGCGCTATCCGTTCTTAGGCATTCAAGGCGCCGTGCGCACGGCGGACGTGGCTGAGGATCTGGGGCTGCCGATCCAAGAGGGTGTGATGATCCTTGGTGTGCGTCCCAATGGGCCGGTGGCACGGGCTGGCCTGCGCGGCGCAGTCACCGACCGCGCCGGCAACATCACCGAGCCGGGCGACGTCATCCTCGCTTTCAACGGCACGCGCCTGCGCGACTACGACCACTTGATCACCATTTTGGTCAACACCTCGCGCCCTGGCGATCGCGTCACGCTCACCATTTGGCGGGATGGCAAGCAGCGCGACGTGACAGTGGTTTTGGGCGAGCGGCCAGATTAAGCCTGCTGCTCCCCAGCAGCGCTGGCCTGCTTCGTGTAGCGTTTGGCAAGGTGCTTGACCATTGCGGCAATGCCGAGCAGCCCTTGCCCCTTGCCCATGGAGATGTTCTTGCCAAACAGGGTGGGCACGATGTCCTCTATCGGCATGGTGGCGATGGCGCTGGCGCGCAGGCCGTTGATGGTGCTGTCCAGGATCGCAGAGAGCGCGCGCGCCGACACACCAAACGGATTCTCCACCGCGAAGTAGAACTGGAGGCGCGGATCGGCATCAGTAGCAGGGTCGTCCAGCGGTTCGACAAACACGTAGGCCTCCGATTCACAGTGCGGCACTTGGTTGCTCTGGGGATACGGCCGCGTGGCAATGCGGTCGGGGACGCCCCTGAACTGGTCGGAGTATTCGATCAGCATAGCGTTGCGCTCGGCGGGATTGTCGGCGAAGATTTCTAGCACCTCGCGCAAACGGGCGGGATAGGCAGAGAAGTCGGCCATAACACAAGTGCTGTGTGCTCGATCAGAATGGCTGTCGGCCCTCCAGCGCGCGACTGAGCGTGATCTCGTCGGCATACTCCAAATCGCCACCGACTGGCAGGCCACGCGCAAGCCGCGTGAGCGTGACGCTCAAGCCGCTGAGTTTGCGTTGCAAGAAGGCGGCGGTCATCTCCCCTTCAACTGTGGGGTTGGTGGCCAGGATCACCTCTCGGATGGGGGTGGAAGTTTGCTGCGCGCGCCGGATGCGTGCGACAAGCTCGTTGATCTTCAGGTCGTCTGGTCCAACGCCGTTGATGGGGCTGAGCACGCCGTGCAGCACGTGATACACGCCGCGGTACGCTTTTGCGCGCTCGATGGCGGCCACGTCCAGCGGCTCTTCCACCACGCACACCACGCTTTGGTCGCGGGATGGGTCGCTGCAAATGGGGCAGGGGTCGGTCTCCGTGATGTTGAAGCACACGCTGCATAGGCGTGTGCTCGCCTTCAGCTCTTGAAGGGCTTGGGCTAGCTCCAGTGACACTGCCTCCGGCGCTCGCAGCAGATAGTAGGCCAGCCGCGAGGCCGACTTCGGCCCTATGCCGGGTAGCCGCATCAGCGCTTCAATCAGCCGTGCCACTGGCGGTGGGAGCGAAGGGTTGGGTGACACGTTCAGCTTAAGTCAACCCAGGAATTTGTAGGCCGCTGGTCACCGCCTCCAACCGTTTGGCAGCGTATTCCTGAGAGGCGAGGATAGCCTCGTTGACTGCTGCCACCAGTGCGTCTTCCAACATGCTGACGTCGTTTGGATCCACCAATGATGGGTCAATCTTGATGGATTGCACACGCTGGTGGCCGCTGATGGTGATGAGGATCGCGCCGCCGGCAGCGGTGACGTTGATCAGCTCTTGCTCGAGCGCGGCTTGAACGCTTGCGGCCTCTTCTTGCACGCGGCGGATTTTCTCGACCAAGTCTGCCTGAACACCGCCTGTTGGTTGCAAGTTGCCAGGGCGCCAATCACTGCGTCGTCCTTTTGCCATAGTGGGTTGTCCTTCGTGTGCTCATGATTTCCTGCGCGCACTTGCGCCAAGCCGCCGAGCTGCCTTCAGCACCGGGTCTTGCTCGGCGTCCTCCGGCTCATCAGCGGTAGCGCTGGCCAGGATGTGTATATCATACTTGCCACCGTAGGCTTGGCTGAGATAACTCCTCAACGACTCTTTGTTCTCCGCTTTCTCCATGCGTTCGCGGGCGAAGTCATGTTCGGCGCGCAAGTAAATCGTGTTGCCTTGCACTTTCTCTGGATGGCAGGAGCGCAGTAGCGCAGCCACTGGCTTGTTGTGCGCGTTGATGCCGCTGATGATGCGCGCCCAGTCAGTGCGCAGCCGCTCGATGGTGAGCTGGGCGCTGCTCTCTGCAGCAGAGCTGGCGGGCGCAGGTTCGGCAGACTTGGCCGCGCGTGGGGCAGGGCTGGGCATGGGGTGGGTGGCTGGAGCAGGGTGGGGGTGCGAAGCCGAGGGCGGCATTGAGCGGATCGGTGCTGTTGGCGAGGGCGAAGGCTGAGTTGCACCGGCGACGCTGTTGATCCAGCCAAGCTCTAGCATCAGCTGCGGGTCGGCGAATCGCATCTCGGCAAGGGCGCGGCCAAATGCGCGCATGGCGGCAGTGAGTTGCTCCACGTCCAGCTGAGCAGCTTGTGCCTGTAGCTCTGCGTGCTCCCCCTCGGAGAAAACGGCGCTGGTGGGATCGAGCTTCAGTTGCAGCAGGGTGCGCAGGTGTTCGATCCATTGTCTGGCGATCTGGCGTGGGTCGGCGCCTTGGTCAAGCGCGCGTTGCAGTGCATCGAGGCCGGCCGCCAGGTTGCGCGTGCTGAGCGCTTCTGTCAATTGGCTCAGGGTGGTGGCTTCGGTCACCCCGAGCGCCTCCCGCACATCAGCAGCGGTGATGGCGCCGGAGCTGGAGGAGGCGAGCTGGTCGAGCAGGCTCACCGCGTCGCGTAGCGAGCCGGTGGCGTGGCGCGCAATCAGGCGCAGCGCAGCATCATCGGCCTCGATCCCTTCGCCCTCGCA
This sequence comes from uncultured Anaerolineae bacterium, assembly GCA_938028725.1. Taxonomy (GTDB): domain Bacteria; phylum Chloroflexota; class Anaerolineae; order J036; family Brachytrichaceae; genus CALIMH01. The sequence continues at coordinate 84,941 of CALIMH010000013.1, forward strand.
CAGTTGGCGCAGCCGTTGCACGATCTTTTCCGCTGGCACGCGGCGGAAGTGGAAGCGTTGGCAGCGGGATAGCACGGTGGCGGGGATTTTCTGCGGGTCGGTGGTGGCCAAGATGAAGATCACATGTGGCGGTGGCTCTTCCAGCGTTTTGAGCAGCGCGTTGAACGCCGCGACCGACAGCATGTGCACCTCGTCAATGATGTACACCTTGTAGCGCAGCTCAGTCGGTTGGAAGTTCACGCGGTCGCGGATCTCACGGATGTCGTCCACGCTGGTGTGGGAGGCGGCATCAATCTCGATCACGTCGAGGGCGCGCCCTTCGCTGATTGCTTCAGCTAGGCGCTGCGTGGCCGGATCATCGGGCGGCAGGCCGGCCAGGTTGACCTCGCGCGCGAAGATGCGGGCGGTGGTGGTTTTGCCACAGCCGCGCGATCCCACGAACAAGTAGGCGTGCCCTACTCGGCCGCTGGCAATTTGATTCTTCAGCGTTTGTGTGACGTGCTCTTGGCCCACTACCTCGTCGAACGAGGTGGGACGCCACTTACGATACAGCGCCTGTGCCACGCTGCGGAGTGTATCAAAGCTTGCCCAATCAGCAGCGGAGGGCGCTTCTCATCAAGCAATTGTCACACGCGCGGCCCAGCCTGGCAGACCTCCGGCGTGACGTGGGCAGCGAAGGCAGCGAAGTTTTGGCGGAACATCTGGGCGAGCTGTTTGGCGCGCTGTTGGTACGCCTCGGTGCTGTCCCAGCTTCGTTCTGGGAACAACACATCTTTCGGCACGCCGGGGCAGTGCAGCGGCACCTCCAGCCCGAAGATCGGCTCTTGTCGAAAAGGGACGGCATCCAGCCTGCCGCTCAGAATGGCGCTCACCATGGCGCGCGTCCAAGCAATGCGGATGCGCTCGCCGCGGCCATTCCAGCCCGTGTTCACCAGCCAGACTGCCACGTTGTGGCGGGCCAGGCGCTCGCCGAACATCTGGGCGTACACCTGGGGTTGATGCACCAAGAAGGGGGCGCTGAAGCAGGCGCTGAAAGTGGCTACCGGTTGATTCACGCCGCGCTCGGTGCCGGCCACGCGCGCCGTGTAGCCACTCAAGAAGTGATACATGGCCTGGGCGTGGGTGAGGCGAGCCACCGGCGGCATCACGCCGAACGCATCGGCGGTGAGAAAGATGATGCGCTCGGGATGGCCGGCGCGTCCGTGGCGGTCGGCATTGGGCACATGATGCAGGGGATATGCCGCGCGCGTGTTTTCGGTGTAAAGGTCGTTGTGGAAGTCCAACTGGCGCGTGGTGTGGTCAATGACCACGTTTTCCAGCACGCTGCCGAAGCGATGCACGGCCGCATAGATGGCCGGCTCAGCCGTGGGCGAAAGACGGATCACTTTGGCGTAGCAGCCGCCCTCGAGGTTGAAGATGCCGTCCTCGCACCAGCCGTGCTCGTCGTCGCCGATCAATGCGCGCTCAGGGTCGGCAGAGAGCGTGGTCTTGCCGGTGCCGCTCAGTCCGAAGAACAGCGCCACGTCGCCCTGCGGGCCGATGTTGGCCGAGCAGTGCATCGGCAACACGCCGCGCGTGGGCAGCCAATAGTTCATCACCGTGAACATGGCTTTTTTGATCTCGCCAGCGTAGGCAGTGCCGCCGATCAAGATCAGGCGGCGGGCCAGGTTGATCACGATGAAGACGCCGGAGCGCGTGCCATCGCGCGCAGGGTTGGCTTGAAAGCCGGGAAAGGCGATCAGGGTGAAATCGGGCGTGAAGTCCTCCAGCTGCTGTTCGCGCGGTTGGATGAACATGTGGCGGGCGAACAGGCTATGCCAGGCCAGCTGTGTGATCACCCGCACGCCCAGGCGATGTTCTGGATGCGCGCCGACAAAGCAGTCCTGCACAAAAATTTCTCGTTGCTCCAGCGTTTGCAACATGCGCTCCTGGAGGGCGTCGAAGTGTTCTGGCTCAAAGGGTTGATTCACGGACCCCCACCAAATCGCATCGGCGGTGGCGGGCTCAGCCACAAGGAATTTGTCGCGTGGGGAACGACCGGTGCACTCGCCTGTGCGCACCACCAAGCTACCGTCTACGCTGAGCACGCCCTCCTGCCGCAGAATGGCCTCTTCGCACAACGCCGGAACGCTAAGCTGATAACGGACATGAGCTTTGGTGAGGTCACTGGGTTTGGAGAAAGGTAGGCGCTCCACGGGGTAGATCGTAAGCCTCTGCGCGCTCAGCTGAGGTTAGCCGCATCAGCAACTAGCAGTACACTCATATTATGCCCCGCTTGCGGCTCTTCAGCACGCCGGCGATTGTCCTGCGCCGCGTGGACCACGGCGAAGCAGACCGACTGCTCACGCTGCTCACGCCAACGCGCGGTCTGGTGCGGGCCATCGCAAAAGGCGCGCGCCGCATCACCTCGCGCAAGGCGGGACACATTGAGCTCTTTGCCCGCGCGCACGTGCTGTTGGCGCAGGGGCGCAACTTCGACGTGCTCACCCAGGCTGAGCTGATCGAGCCGCATCAGCGCCTGCGCGAGGATGTGCTGCGTGGCAGCTTGGCTCATTACTTCTGCGAGCTGGTCGAGCAGTTTGCCCCGGAATACGCCGACAGCAGCGCCTTGTTTGATCTGCTCGCCGAAGGCTTGCTTTGGCTATGTGACGTCGCAGATCCGCTGCTGACCGCGCGCGCGTTCGAGATGCGCTTGCTGACGCTCGAGGGCTACAGGCCGGAGCTTTTTCGCTGTGTTCAAACCGGCGAACCCCTGCCTGAGACTGTGCCGGCGGCGTTCTCACCCCAGTTGGGTGGCGTGCTCAGCCGGAAGGCCGCTGAGCATTGCCGTGATGCGCGCCCGATCAGCGCAGCCGCGCTCTCACTGTTGCGTGTGCTCCAAACTCAGCAGCCAGAAGTGTGGCAACAGCTCCGCCCCGAGGCCGCGCTCCACGACGAGCTGGAGCGCATCACGCAGGCATACTGGCATCACATCTTGGAGCGCCGCCTGCGCTCCCAGGCGATGGTGCATCAGGTGGCGCAAGGGTGATAGGAGGCCAGCCGCGACCGCAGACGTGCCATCAGCGCCGACGTGGCGGCAGCAACGTCCACGGGTTGACAGCCACGCCCTGGTAGCGAATCTCGAAGTGCAAGTGAGGGCCAGTGGAGCGACCTACCGATCCGATTGCAGCGATCACCGCGCCCTGAGCCACTTGCTGCCCGCAGGAGACATATAGCTGGCTTGCGTGAGCGTAGAGCGTTTGGTAGCCGTTGCCGTGATCGAGCACCACGTATTGGCCGTAGCCCACCGGCACGCCGGCAGCGTTGAGCGAGTAGCCGGCGTAGATCACTGTGCCCCCATCGGAGGCGTAGATCGGCTCACCGAGCCGACCGGCGAAATCGAGGCCTGGGTGATACCGCCCGAAGTCGTAGCCGGACAGATACTGCCGTTTGGCGGGATAGATGAACGAGCCGCTCCCCAACGGCGGGATCGCCACCTCGCCGCACCGGCCCACCCGATATACGCGCACGCCTCTCGCCGTGCGCCGCACCTCCACCGGCTTCGGCACCTGCCACACCACCGTCTCCCGTTGACCCCCTGGCAGGAAGAGCACTTGGCCGATCTGCAGCGGTTGGTTGATGTCGCGCAGGCCGTTGATCGGCTCCTCCACGATGCGCTCCGGTTTGATCTGGTAGCGCCGTGCGATGCCCTCGATGGTGTCGCCCTGTTCCACTTCGATCACCATGCCGTCCTCTGGCGGGATGATGAACTGTTGGCCGACGCGAATCAAGTCGAAGTTGTCCTTTAACACGTCGTAGTTGGACCAGAGGATCGTCTCCGGCCGCAGGCCAAACTTAAGGGCGATGCCGAACACCGTGTCACCCTCGACCACGGTGTAAGTCTGCAAGCTGCGCGCTTGGGCGGGTTTGCTCGCAACAGCGTTGCTGGAGGGAGCGTACCGGCGTATCACCAAGTCGCCGTTCGGGGTAGGTGTGAAGGCGGGTGGGAGCAACAATGGCTGAAAGGATGGCACAGGGCGCTCCTCAGGCGCAGGTTGAGCAGGGCCAACGCCAGGCCGGAAGTGCAAGGCGATGCTGACGCCCAGCAGCGCAAGGCCCAGTAGCAACATGAGCGTGAAGAACTGAACGGGGCGATGGGAGACTTGCCGGCGATTTGATCGCACGGCTTGGGTGGAGCGGGTTTGGCTCCGCTGCGGCGGCATGATCGGGCAGATTATAGGGGCTGTGTAGCCGCGCTGCTGGAGCGGGTAAAATAGCGCAGTGTGGAGAGATGCCGGAGTGGTCGAACGGGGCGGTCTCGAAAACCGCTGTGGCCATGTTGGTCACCGTGAGTTCGAATCTCACTCTCTCCGCTAGCCCAGAGATCGCGACGCCTCATGTCCTCTCGGTGTGCAGATTGTCCCAACCAAGCAATTGTGGTGTGTGAGGTCACAGGGGTGTCGCTGTGCGCTGAGCACGTCTGGTACGTGGAAGACGGGCGACGTGTCAACGAGCGCGTGGCGCGTCAGCTGCAGGCGCAGGGCATGCGCGTCGAGCCGGGGACGGTGTATTTGGCGCAGCTCGGCAACCGGGCGGTGATGCCTCGCTTGCCCATGGCCTCGCCGCCGCGCCTGCAGGAACAGGCCCGTCGCGCGGACGTGCTGGCTTGGCTATCGCTGCTGAGCGGCTTGATCTCGCTGGCCACCTGCTTCGGCATAGGCTTAGCGTTGATCGCGCCGCCGTTGCCGCTCGTCGCGTTCATCCTGGGCTTGAGCGCGCTGGCCGACTCGCCGCGCGCCAAGCGGCCGGAGCGCGCGCGCCTCTTCGCTTGGGTGGGGATTGTCGGCGGCGCCGGCATGTTAATCTCGGCCCTCGTCATCTTCGCAGCGCTGGTTGGAGGTTTTGTATTTCAGCTTCGACCCTAGTGCTGCGCGTGAGTTTCTATGCGTGTGCTCATCACCGGCATGTCGGGCTTCGCCGGTAGCCACCTGCACAACTTGTTGATCAAGGAGACGCACTGGACGGTGATCGGCGTCTCGCGCGACGCAACTGGCGAGCGCGCTGACCCACGCACCTTTTGGTGGCGGCTGGACCTGCGCGACGCGGACGGCGTGCAACGGCTGCTGCGCCACGAGCGCCCCGACCTGATCTTTCACTTGGCGGCCCAGTCGCACGTGCCCACCGCTTGGCGCGCACCCTGGGAGACTTATGAGAGCAACATCCGCTCGCAGCTCAACCTCTTCGAAGCGATCATCGCCAACAACCTGTCGCCGCGCGTGTTGGTGGTGTCCAGCAACGAGGTGTACGGCGCGCCGCGCGACGCCGGCGATCTCCCCTTCCGCGAGACGCACCCCTTGCGCCCCGTCAACCCCTACGCCGTGAGCAAGGCGGCTCAGGAGCTGATGGCGCTGCAATACCATCGCAGCCACGGCATTGACGTGGTGGTGGCGCGGCCGTTCAACCACATTGGGCCAGACCAAGCCAGTCGATTTGTTGCCGCTGACTTTGCTCGCCAGATCGCCGAGATCGAGGCCGGCCTGCGTGAGCCGGTTATGACGCTGGGCAACGTGGCGGCGCAGCGTGACTTCACCGATGTGCGCGATGTGGTACGGGCATACCTGGCGATGGTGCGCTTGGCCGACCCTGGCAGCGTGATGAACGTGTGCAGTGGCCGGCCGGTCTCTGTGCAGTCGCTGCTCAACATGCTGCTCAGCATGACTGATGCGCGCATCGAGATTCGCACCGACCCATCAAAGTTTCGCCCCGCCGACATCCCCATCAGCTATGGCGATAGCGCTCGGCTGCGCGAAGCCACCGGTTGGCAACCCACCATCCCGCTGGAGCAGACCCTGCGCGACATTTTGAACGAGTGGCGCGCGCGCGTGGCTGAGCTAAAGTAGCATGTTGTAGCAAAGCAGATATGGCCAAAACTGCGCTCATCACCGGCATTACAGGACAAGATGGCTCTTATCTGGCTGAGTTTCTGCTGGAGAAGGGCTACCGCGTTATCGGCATGGTGCGCCGCACCAGCACTGTCAACTTCGACCGCATCCAACACATCCAGGACCACATCGAGATTGTGCAAGGCGACCTGCTCGACCAGTCCTCGCTGATAGACCTGGTTCGCACCTATCAGCCGGACGAGGTGTATAACCTGGCGGCGCAATCGTTTGTGCCGACCTCGTTCTCCCAGCCAGTGCTCACCGGTGAGTTCACCGCGCTGGGCGTCACGCGCATCCTAGAGGCGATCCGTCACGTCAAGCCCGACGCGCGCTTCTACCAGGCCTCGTCGTCCGAGATGTTCGGCAAGGTGGTTGAAGTCCCCCAGCGCGAGACCACACCGTTTTACCCGCGCAGCCCCTATGGCGTAGCCAAAGTGTATGGCCACTGGATCACAGTGAATTACCGCGAGAGCTACAACCTCTTCGCGTGCAGCGGCATCCTTTTCAACCACGAGTCCCCACGGCGCGGCTTGGAGTTCGTCACGCGCAAGGTGACCCATGGCGTGGCGCGCATCAAGCTAGGACTGCAGCGCGAGCTGCGCATAGGTAACCTCGAAGCCCGCCGCGATTGGGGCTTCGCTGGCGACTACGTGCGCGCCATGTGGCTGATGTTGCAACAGGATCGCCCCGACGACTACGTGATCGCTACCGGCACAACCCACAGCGTGCGTGAGCTGTGCGAGATCGCCTTTCGCCACGTCGGCCTGAACTGGGAAGACCACGTTGTGGTGGACCCGCGCTTCTACCGCCCCGCAGAGGTGGACCTGCTGGTCGGCGATGCCTCAAAAGCCCGGCGCATGCTCGGTTGGCAGCCCAGCATGGACTTTGAAACGCTCGTGCGCATGATGGTGGACGCTGACCTGGCAATGCTGAGAGGCGTAGAATGAGCACAAGCTCATAACTGTGATGGGGACAAAGCAATGAGCGACATCAAATTTGGCACTGACGGTTGGCGCGGTCGCATCGCGGAGGATTACACGTTCGCCAATGTGCGGCGCTGCGCCCAAGGCTTCGCCACCTATATCCTCAGCACCGCCCGCAAGGGCCGCAAACCCAGCGTCGTGATCGGCTATGACAAGCGCTTTCAGAGCGAGGACTTCGCCGCAGCAGCTGCTGAGGTGCTCGCCGCGAACGGTATCAAGGTGTGGTTGACGCAAGGCGCCACGCCCACGCCGGTGATCGCCTACGCCGTGGTCGCCCAGGGCGCAAGCGGCGCGATCAACATCACTGCCAGCCACAATCCGCCACACGACAACGGCTTTAAGGTGCGCGGGCGCACCGGCGGCGCAGTGGACCCAGAGGGCCTCCAGCAAATCGAGGCCAACATCCCCCCCGCCGACGCCGCCATCCCCACCTTGGATTTTGACCTGGCCTGCAAAAAGCGGCTGATCGAGCTGTTCGACCCTAGCAGCGAGTACGTCGCTAACATCAAGAAGCTGGTCGCGCTGAAGCCGATCAAGGACGCCGGCCTGAAGATCGTCGTGGATGCGATGTGGGGCAACGGCGCCGGCTGGCTGCCCCGCTTGATCGGCGGCGGCGCTACGGCTGTGCACGAAATCCACAACACGCGCAACCCTCTCTTCCCAGAGATGCACCGCCCCGAGCCAATTCCGCCCAACGTGGACGTCGGCCTGCGCACCACCAAGCAGCTCGGCTACGACGCCTGCTGCATCACGGATGGCGACGCGGATCGTTGCGGCTTCGGCGATGAGAAGGGCCAGTTCGTCAACCAGCTTCAGGTGTATGGCTTGCTGGCGTTGTATCTGCTGGCGGTGCGAGAGGTGCGCGGCCCGATCGTCAAGACGCTCAGCACCACCAGCATGTTGGAGAAGCTCGGCAAGCTCTACAATGTGCCGGTGTATGAGACCGGCGTCGGCTTCAAGTACGTCGCCCCCAAGATGCTGGAGACCAACGCGATGATCGGCGGCGAGGAGAGCGGTGGCTTCGCCTTCGGCGGCCACGTGCCGGAGCGCGATGGCATCCTGGCCAACCTGTTCTTGCTCGACTTTATGGTGCAAACCGGCAAAAAGCCCAGCCAATTGGTCGAGATGCTCTTCGAGAAAGTCGGCCCGCACTACTACAGCCGCATTGACACCCCAATTGACCCACACAAGCGCGAGGCAATCAAAGCCAAACTGAACGACGCCCAGCCGAGCCGCATCGGTGGGTTGCGCGTGGTCGGCAAAAACACCACCGACGGCTACAAGTTCTTGCTCGAGGATGGCGGATGGCTGTTGATCCGCATGAGTGGCACCGAACCGCTGATGCGGATTTACACGGAGACCACGCGCAAGAAACTGGTGCAGCCCATCCTTGCCGACGGCGCGAAGCTGGCGAAAGTGTGAACCGCGCGCGATGGCCAACGTCTTGGTGCTGCACGGGCCGAACTTGAACCTGCTCGGCACGCGCGAGCCGGAACTATACGGCCGATTGACACTGGCGGAGATCAACGAGCGGCTGGAGCAACTGGCTGCGCAGCGCGGTGCAATGTTGCGCTGCGTGCAATCCAACCACGAGGGCGCGCTGATTGACGCGATCCACGAGGCGCGCACTTGGGCGCATGGCATGGTGATCAACCCCGGCGCGCTCACCCACACCAGCATCGCGCTGCGCGATGCCATCACGGCCGTCGCGCTCCCCGCGGTGGAGGTGCACCTCTCCAACATCCATCGCCGCGAGAGCTTTCGCCAGCATTCCTACGTCTCCGGCGTCGCGCTGGGCGTGGTGGCTGGCTTCGGCTGGCGCAGCTACCTGCTCGGCCTCACCGCATTGCTTGACCACTTGGAGGAGCGCGCCTAGACACCCCCAGATGAGGGCATGGAAGCCGAGCACGAAGCCGACCTGATCCGACAAGCCCAGCGCGGCAGCGTGAGCGCCTTCAACGAGCTGGTGCTGCGCTACGAGGCGCTGTTGTTCAACGTGGCGCTGCGCATCCTCGGTGATGCGGCTGCTGCGGCTGAGGCTGCCCAGGAGGCCTTTCTCTCGGCGTTCACGCACATCACGGATTTTCACGGTGGCTCGTTCAAGCATTGGCTGCTGCGCATCGTCACCAACGCTTGCTACAACGCGCTGCGCTACACCCAACGTCGCCCAGCCCTCTCGCTGGATCAGCCGCTCGGCGAGGACTCCGCAGAGACGCTGGGCGATGTGACACCGGCACCGGGCGAGACGCCGGAGGAGGTTGCGCTGCGCCACGATTTGGGGCGCTTGATCGCCCAGGCGGTGTTGGCGCTGCCGGTCGAGCAGCGAGTGGTGTTAGTCCTGTGCGATGTGCACGGTTTCAGCTATGAGGACGTGGCCGAGATCACGCGCACGGCGCTGGGGACGGTGAAGAGCCGCCTCAGCCGTGCGCGGGCCAAGCTGCGCGACAAGTTGCTGGCCGAGGCGGAACTTCTGGAAAGTGGGATGCGTCTGGAACATGAGCGAGGAGACGCCAACAGTGTTTGATGCCGACGACGCGCTGATCTCCGCCTGGGTAGATGGGCGGCTCAGCGAGGCTGAACGGGCTGGGTTTGAGGCGCGTCTGAGCCGTGAGCCGGAGCTGCGCCGCCGCGCGCTGGCCACGCGCGTGGTGGTGCAACAGGCGCGCCGTTTGCCGCAGGTCGCGCCGCCGCGCCACTTCTTCATTCAGCCAACGGCAGCTGCGCAACCAAAGCCTGATGCACCCACCCCACGCCGCTCGGCGCAGCGCTTCATGCGCTGGGCTGCGGCGCTGATGGCGGCGGCGTTTGTCTCGCTGCTGATGGTGGACGCCCTCCGCCCGTACGAAACGCTGCCGCCGGCCCAACCAGCTATGCTCGTCCAGCCAATGGCCACTCCGCCTGAGGCGTCGCTGCCGGACGCGCAGGAGCGGGGAGGAGCTGCCGAGCCGTCCATGCAGGCGTTGGCTGCGCCGAAGGAGGCGCAAACAGCGCCTACGATGCCACCCCCAGCGGCACCCGCGCCGCTCCATCCGCTGCGGGTGGGGGCCGGCTTGGCGTTGGCCTTGGCGCTGGTGCTGACCCTGTTGGCCTGGCGTCGTTAGCCTTTCAGGCTGCCGGCCAGCAGGCCGCGCAGGAAGTAACGCCCGAGGAAGATGTAAACAAGCAGCGTGGGCAACGCCACGATCAGCGCGCCGGCCATTTGCACGTTCCACTGCGTGAATTGGCTGCCCGACATGTTCTGCAGCGTCACCGTCACTGGCCGAATGCGCGGCTCGTTGGTGATGATAAGCCCAAACAGAAACTCGTTCCAGATCGAGGTAAATTGCCAGATCGCAGCCACCACGAATCCCGGCGCCGACAGCGGCAGGATGATGTGGCGGTACACCCTGAAGAACCCTGCGCCGTCAATTTGGCTGGCCTCCACCAGCTCACTGGGCACGCTCGCGTAGTAGTTGCGGAAGATCAGCGTGGTGATCGGGATGCCATACACGATGTGCGTCAGCGCCAGCCCTTGCAACGTCCCATACAGCCCTAGCGCGCTCAACACCTGCACCAGCGGCACGAGGATGCTCTGGTAGGGGATGAACATGCCAAACAGGATCAGGGTGAAGAGCGTCTCGCTGCCGGGGAACTTCCACTTGGAGAGCACGTAGCCGTTGAGTGAACCCAGCAAACACGAAATCACGGTGGCCGGGATCACCATCAGCACGCTGTTCAGGAAGCTGCTGCGCATGCCGGTGGTGCCCTGGCCGCCGTTCCAGGCTCGGTTGAAACTCTCCAAGCTGAGCTGGGTGGGCCAATCCCACATGCGGTTTAAGCTGACCTCGCTGAAGTCTTTGAACGAGGTGATCACCAGCAGATAGACGGGCAGCACAAAGAAAGCCACCAGCGCGATCATCACGGCGTAGAGCAGCGCGCGCGAGAGGCGCAGGCGCAGACGGGGTCGCGAGAGCGAAGCGCCGGCCATCACTCACCCACCTCCTGCGCCCTGCGGTTGTAGCGCAGATACGGCACCACCAGCACGCTCACCACCAGCAGCAGGATGGTGGCGACTGCGGCGGCCTCGGCCGTGTTGAATTGGCTGAAGCGCAGCTCATACATGTAGAGGCTGGGCAGCTCCGTGCGATTGCCCGGCCCGCCACCAGTCATCGTCATCACCAGGTCGAACGTCTTCAGTGAGATGTGGGTCAGCACGATGATCGCGCTGAGGGTGATCGGCCTGAGCAGTGGCAACACGATGTAGCGAAAAACTTGAAACTCGCTGGCGCCGTCCACGCGGGCGGCCTCGCGCAGCTCCTCGGGTATGCCGCGCAGGGCGGCCAGATACATTGCCATGCAAAACCCCGACATTTGCCACACCGCAGCTACCACAACCGGCACGATCGCCAGCGGCACGAGCAGCCGTGTCTTCAACCAGCTCACCTCCACATTCGGCCAGATGGTGGTGTCGGCAATCCAGCGGCCCTCCAAGAACTTGAGGCCGAGCTGGTCGAAGAGTAGATTGAGACCGGTCGGCTCCAGGTCGCCCGGCGTGAACAACCATCGCCACGCCACGCCGGTGACGATGAAGGACAGCGCCATGGGGAAGAGATACACAGACCGGAAGAACGATTCGCCCTTCACGCGCGAGTCCACCAGCAGCGCTAACAACAGGCCAAACACCAAGCACGCGCTGAGAAAAAGCGCCGTGAAGACCAACAGGTTGCGGATGTTGTCCTGGAAGCGGCGCTGGCTGAGCAGCGTGATGTAGTGCTCTAGCCCGGCAAAGGACAAGTCCACCCGCGCGGTGGTGTAGTTGGACATGGAGACGTAGGCCGTGTAGCCGATGAAGCCATAGACAAACACGGCGATGGCGATCAACGACGGCAAGACCATGAGAAACGCGACGACGTGATCGCGCTTGAGCCGGCGGCGTTGCTTGCGCGCCACGCGCATCGTGGCAATGCTCGGAACGGAAGTCATCCCGCAAAAGTGTAGGTGGAGACGCCCCTCGCGTCTCCACCTTGGCTGATTGTGTGGAACAGCGAAATGGGCGTGCGCTCAGCGGTTGTTGTCAGCCGCCGCTTCGCGCAGCGCTTCCAACGCGGCTTTCTCGTCCAAGTCGGCGGAGAACACCTCCAGGATGTTGTGGAACTTGGCCTGGTAGGCGTTGGTGGTGCTGGCACCGTGCGCCGGGCTGGGCGCGAGCTTCTTCGAGCCGAAGTCGGCGATGGAGGCCTTGAGGTAATCGTCATACAGCTTGAGGTCGGGGTCGGTGCGGGCCGGGATCGAGCCTTTCTTGGGGTTGAAGGCGTCCTGGCCCTCCTTGCTGCCGCACACTTTCAGCCAGCCGATCGCCTGCTCTGGGTTGGGTGCGCCTTTGGCTAAGCCAAAGCTGTCGCTCAGCCACATGAACGTGTCGGTGGTGCCAGGGGTGGGAGCCCAGCCGTAGTCTTGGTTGACCTTGAGACCTTTGCTGATGCCGAGGCCGTGCGCCCAGTCGCCCATGATGGTCATGGCGGCGCGGCCTTCGAGCACCTGGGTCATGGCATCGGCCCAGCCGAGCGCGGCGCGGTCGCTGTTGGCGTAGCTGAAGAGCTTCTTGAGCGTGAGCAGCGCCTGCTCGGCGCGGGGGTCTTTCCACATGGTGTCGGTGCCGTCCCAAAGCTTGATGTAGTCGTCCGCGCCGAACGTGGCCAGTAGGATGCTCTCAAAGGTGTGGGAGGCCTCGAACTTGTCCTTGCCGCCGACGGCGAAGGGCGTGATGCCAGCCTTTTTGAACTCCTCGGCCATGGCGAACAGCTCGTCCAGTGTGGCGGGTGGCTGCTTGGCGCCGATGCGCTCCATCAGTTTGGGGTTGTACCAGAGCACATTGGAGCGATGGATGTTGACCGGCACGGTCCAAATCTCGCCGTTGATCTTCAACTGCTCAAGCAGGAAGGGCGGCATCACCTTGTCGAAACCTTGCTCCTTGAAGAAATTGGTGAGCGGCTCCATTTGGCCGGCGTTGACGTAGGAGAGCGTCTCGCGGCCAGCGTGCACTTGCCAACTGTCGGGCGGTTGGCCGCCGGCCAAACGGGTTTGCAACACTGCCTTGGCGTTGGTGCCGGCGCCGCCAGCGACGGTGGCGTTGACGATCTCCACGTCGGGATACAGAGACTTGTACACCTCGAACATGGCGTTTAGGCCGTCGGCCTCTCCGCCGTTCGTCCACCAAGAGAAGATCTCCAGGCGTTTCTTGGCGGTCTGCGCGGGTTGGGCAGGTTGAGATGGCTGTGAGGCTTGCGGAGGCGTGGCACAGGCGGCCATGGCCATACCCGCAGCGCCCATACCGAAGAGTTTCAACGCTTGTCTGCGTGTAAATCGGGTTGTGCTCATGGGTGATCCCTCCATCGCAGTGATGAGACGCTTGCCGTGCATAGGGTTGATGCCAGCAAGCAGTGGAGAAGAGTATAACAACGCTTGTTGTTTTGCGCAAATTGCAAGCGTCGTTTAGGGGCGATATGGCCGTGCCTCCAAGCGGCCGCGCTTTAGCGTGGAAACTTCCGCGAAGTGTAGCAAAGCGCAACGCATCCGATGCGCGCTATCAGCCCAGCGTTGTCTCGCTGATGGGAGACGCGCCCTCGCACTCGCGCTGCAACTGGGGTGCGAAGCGGCGATGGGACAAACTCGCCACCCGCAGCGAGACGCTCGGGGTGGCGCTGGTGGCTAGCCTTGAGCGGCGAGGGCCTCCAGCGCTTGGTGGGCGGCGGCTTGTTGCGCCTGTTGCTTGCTTGGCCCGCTACCGGTGGCAGCCAGTTTGTCGCCCAACCACACGGCGACGGTGAACGTGCGCGCAGGGCCTTGGGTCTCGGCCGTGAGCAGCTCGTAGCGGGGGGTGACGCCCAGCACGCGCTGGGACCACTCCTGCAGGCGGGTTTTAGGGTCGCGATCGGCGTGGGCGGCGAGGATGGCCGGCGCGGCCTCGGCCAATAGCGGCGCGATCAGGTCGCGCACAGCGGCAAGGCCCTGGTCCAGATAGAGCGCACCGAGCAGCGCCTCGAAGGCGTCGGCGAGGATGGTGGTGCGCTGGCGGCCGCCACTCTCAGCCTCGCCGCGGCCCAAGCGGAGGTGGTCGCCCAGGCAGAAGCGCTCGGCGAAGTGGGCCAATGCTTCAGCCCGCACGAGGGCGGCGCGAAGCGTGGTCCAGCGGCCCTCGCTCAGGTCGGGGAAATGTGTGTAAAGCCACTCTGCCACCACGAGGTCCAGCACGGCGTCGCCGAGGAACTCCAGGCCCTCGTTGTGGGGCTGGTCGGGGTGCTCGTTAGTGTAGGAGGCGTGAGTGAGCGCGCGGTGCAGGAGCGTGGCATCGTGGAAAGTGGGCAGTGGGAGCGGGCCGCGGCTACTCATAGCGGCCAAAGATCAACACGCTGTTGTGCCCGCCGAAGCCGAACGAATTGTTCATGGCATAGCGCACGCGGTGGGCGCGGGCCTCACGCGGCACGTAGTCCAGGTCGCACAAGGGGTCTGGCTCGGTGAGGTTGATGGTGGAGGGCACGACGCCATGAAGGATGGCGTAGATGCACACGGCGGCCTCCAGCGCGCCGGTGGCGCCCATCATGTGGCCGGTCATGCTCTTGGTGCTGCTGATCGGGATGCGATAGGCGTAATCGCCGAAGACAGCCTTGATCGCCTGTGTCTCGGCGATGTCGTTGAGCGGGGTGGCAGTGCCATGAGCGTTGATGTAGTCAATGGCCTGGGGCTGCAGGCCGGCGTTGTCGAGCGCGCGGCGCATGGCCCGCGCGGCGCCCACGCCGCCCTCGGCCGGCGCGATCACGTGGAAAGCATCGGTGGTTTGGCCGTAGCCGAGCACCTCGGCGAGGATGGCCGCGCCGCGCTGGCGGGCGAACGCTTCATCCTCCAACACCATCACGCACGCGCCTTCACCCATCACCACGCCGTCACGATGTTTGTCGAAGGGGCGGGGGGAGGTGCAGGGGATGGTGTTGTTGTGGCTGAGCGCGCCGAGGCGGTCGAAGCCGGCCATACCGAGGATGCTGACGGTGGCGTCGGCACCGCCCGCAATCATCACCTTGGCGACGCCGCGACGGATCAGCTCGCTGGCTTGGCCGATGCTGTCGTTGCTGGTGGCGCAGGCCGAAGCCGGCGAGTAGGATGGCCCGCGCGCGCCGAGGTCGATCGCCACCAAGCCGGCTGCGCCGTTGCTCATGATCATGGGGATGGCGAAGGGGTTGATGCGACGTGGTCCTTGCTCCTTGAGCACATCGTACTGCGCCAGCATCGTGTTGAAGCCGCCCACCGACGAGCCTATCACCACGCCCACGTCATCAGCTAAGTCATCGGTGATGTGCAGGTTGGCCTGTGCGACGGCTTGGCGCGCCGCCACCAGCGCATACTGCTCGAACAGGTCCATGCGGCGCAGCTCTTTCGGGTCAATCTGGTCGGAGGGGTCGAAGCCCTTCACCTCACATGCCACATGCACCGGCAGGCTGCTGGAGTCAAAGCGAGTGATCGGGGCGACAGCTGAGCGCCCTTCCAGCATCGCCTGCCATGTGCTCTCCATGGTCAGCCCTAGAGGGGTGACCGCGCCGATGCCAGTGACGACGACTCTGCGGCCTTGTGGCATGGGCAGCTCACTCCTTCACGCGCTCGATGTATTCGCCTGTGCGTGTGTCAATCTTCAGCACATCGCCCTCTTTGATGAACGCAGGCACCTGGATGACTGCGCCGGTCTCCAGCGTGACGTTCTTCATCACGTTGGTGGCGGTGTCGCCGCGCACGGCCACCTCCGCCGAAGTCACCTTGAGGTTGACGAAGGTGGGCAATTCCACGCCGGCGATGTGGCTGCCGTCCAAGACGAGCAGGTTCACAGTGTCGTTCTCACGCAGGAACTGCACGGCGTCACCGACGGCGTCCTCGCTCAGCTCCACTTGCTCGAAAGTCTCGGTGTCCATGAAGTGGAAGATGTTGCCGTCGCGGTAGAGGAACTGGGCGGGCCGCAGCTCGGATTGCACGATGTCGATGTTGTCGCCGGCGCGCACGCGGTCTTCGATGACTTTGCCGTTGTAGATGTTCTTCAGCTTCATGCGCACCATCGCGCGCCAGTTGCCAGGAGCGAGGTGCTGATACTCCAGCACGCGCCACACGTCGCCGTTATAACGGATCAAGATGCCTCTGCGCAGATCAGATGTGGTGGGCATACGTTCACCTGTTCGATTCAAGCCGCTGCTTCAGCGGGTTTCGATTTTACACGTCTCCTCCAACAGCGCAGCAAACTCGCTGAGCAGCATAGCGGTTGCGCCCCACACTTCCCACGTATCGAAGCGCCAAGCCGGCACCTCCACCCAGCTATCCTCGTGCTCGAGCCAACGCCGCACGTGGGTGCGCGCGGTCGGCTCGAGCAGCGCGCCGAGCGGCACGTGACAGATGGCAGTGACCTCGTTAGCAGGCGGGGCGAAGGTGGGCGCAGCGTGCAGCGAGGCCACGAACGGATGCACGACGAAGCGGCTGCTCGGCACGTAGAGCGGGCTGAGGGCGCCGAGCAACTCGGCAGCGCTTAAGTCGGCCCCCAGCTCCTCCTCGCCCTCGCGCAGCGCCGTGCGCGCCAAACTACCGTCGCGCGCTTCGAAGCGCCCCCCTGGCAGCGCGATTTGGCCGCCGTGGTGGGAGAGGCCGGCCGCGCGGCGGGTGAGCACAAAGTGGAGTTGGCCCTCGCGCGGGTAGAGCAACAGCAACACCGCCGCCTGCTGTTCCGGCGGCAGGCCAGACGGGATCAGCGCTGGGCGCCCTGGCGGTGCCATACGCGCATGCGCGATCGCCCCCGGCAGTGGCGTTCGGCGCAGCGCCGCTCGTACCTCCTCCAGCGTGAGGATGCGCAACGCGGCGGGCTTGTGTGTCACCTCTCCGATTGTAACGAGGGCATGCGCGTCGCAGCGCCGCAACCGCTTATCGTATGCTTCAGCCCATGTTCACTCACCCAGACGCGATCCGCGCGCAGTTCCCAGCCTTGCGGCGCACGATCAACGGCCGGCCGCTGGTCTTCTTCGATGCGCCGGGCGGCACGCAGGTGACACAGCGCTGCGTGGACTTCATGACCGAATACCTCATCCATCACAACGCCAACACCCATGGTGCGTTTGTCACCTCGCAGGAGACGGACGCGCTGCTCGCCGTGGCCCACGAAGCCGCCGCAGATTTCCTCAACGCGCGCAGCGGCGACGAGGTGGTCTTCGGCCAAAACATGACCAGCCTCACCTTCGCGCTCAGCCGCAGCGTGGGCCGTGTGTTGTGCGCGGGCGACGAGATCATCCTCACCCGCCTCGACCACGACGCCAACTTCACACCCTGGAAAATGATGGCTGAGGAGCGCGGCGCGCGGGTGCGGGTGGTGGACGTTCACCCTGAAGATTGCACACTCGTGCTGGAGGACTTTGCCCGCTTTTGCACTGCGCGCACGCGCCTGGTGGCGGTGGGCTACGTCAGCAACGCGGTGGGCACGATCAACCCGCTGACGGAGATCATCCGCATGGCGCACGCGGTGGGCGCTTGGGTATTTGTGGACGCTGTTGCTGCTGCGCCGCACCTGCCGATTGATGTGCAAGCGCTTGATGCGGATTTCCTCGCCTGCTCGGCCTATAAGTTTTGGGGGCCGCATCTGGGGTTGCTATACGGCAAGCGTGAGTTGCTCGAACAGTTGCCGGCTTACAAGGTGCGGCCGGCCGCCGACACATTGCCCGATAAGTTCCAAACCGGCACGCAGAGCCATGAGGCCGCCGCCGGCCTGATCGGCGTGATGGAGTACTTGGAGTGGCTGGCCACGCAAGCGGAGGCCCTCCCCCCGGAGCCTGCGCCGTTGCGCAGCGCCCGCGCCGCCGTCGTGCATCGCGCTATGCGCGCTATCCAGGCCTACGAGAGGGACTTGGCGCGTTACCTGATTGCACAAATCACCGCCATTCCCGGTGTGCGCTTCTTCGGCATCAGCGACACCTCACGGCTTCACGAGCGTGTCCCGACCATTGCCATCCGTTACCGCGACGAGCATCCGCGCCACACAGCCGAGCGCCTGGCTGCTCAAGGCATCTGCGTCTGGGATGGCAACTACTACGCGATCAATCTCACGGAGCGCTTGGGTGTGGAAGCGAGTGGCGGTATGGTGCGCATCGGTCTGACGCACTACAACACACGTGCGGAAGTCGATCGCTTGCTAAACGCGCTGGAGCGCTAGCGCAGGCGGGTGGTGAGGACAATGCGAACGTTGGAGCCGGGGCGATTGGCGCGCGTGGTGTGGCAGGAGGGGCGACGGCAATGGCCTGTGGCGGCGTTGGTGGCGCTGATCGTCAGCGCAGCTTGGGAGCTCGCGCTGGCCGGCCGCATCATCGCGCGGGGCGACCTGTTGCTGTACTTCTACCCGCTGCGCGAGTTTGCTGCACAGGCGCTGCGAGAGGGGCGGCTGCCGCTGTGGAATCCTTACGTGTTCATGGGCGCGCCGTTCCTGGCGAACATCCAAACGGGCGTGTTGTATCCGCCCAACGTGGCGCTCACATGGTTGCCCGCCGAGCGCGCCGTGTCGCTGAGCATTGTGTGGCATTTGGTTGTTGCCGGCCTCGGCGCGTATGCGTTGGGGCTTCGCTTGAGGCTTGGCAGGGCGGCCAGCTTTGGCCTCGGCACCGCGTTCGGGTTGGGGGGGTACTTGGGCGCGCAGGTGGAACATCTCAACCAACTGCAGACTTTGGCTTGGCTGCCGTGGGCAATCACTGGGCTTTGTGCGGCCGCCCAGGGGGAGCCGCTGCTGCGGTCGGCGTGGTTGTTGGCGCTTGTGCTGACCCTGCAGCTTCTGGCAGGCCACACGCAATCGCTCTACATCGCGCTGGTCGGCATGGCGCTGAGCGCGCTAGTGCTCGGTGGATGGAGCAGGGAGGCGGGCAATCCCCTCGGCGCGAGGGCACAAGCGCGCGCTTGGCTGGCGCCGGCTTTGGCGCTGGTCATCGCGGTGGCGCTTGCTGTGCTGCTCGGCGCAGCACAACTGCTGCCCACCTGGGAGCTATCCCGCGAGTCAGCGCGTGTGGGTGGGTTGCCTTTTAACGAGGCCGGCTCATTCTCATGGCGGCCGTGGGTGGTGGGCCGCGCCTTGTTGCCCACCTACGGCGACCCGCTTTTCCCGGAGTATGTGGCTTATCTCGGCGCTGTGGGTTTGGCGCTGGCGGTGTTGGGCGGGTTAGCCGGCCCGCGGCAGGGTGGGAGGGCTTGGTGGTTGGGCGGCCTGCTGATCGGCGTGGGCGTGGTGTTGGCGCTGGGTGTCGCCACGCCGCTGTTCCCGCTGCTGTATCGCTGGTTGCCGGGCTTCGGCTTCTTTCGCGCGCAGGCGCGCTGGTTGGCCCTCTTTGCGTTGGGTGCGGCGACGTGGGTGGGGGTGGGGGTGGCGCAGCTAGCGCGTCGGCAGCCGGCGATCCCTCTGCGCCGATGGCTGATGGCCTGGGCGCTGGTGTTGGCAGGAGTCGGCGCAGCAGTTTGGCTAGGGGCGCGCTTGTCGCCAGAAGCGGCGTATGCCTCGTTGCCGCCGGGCCGTGTGCTACTCGGCTGGGGCGGTGGCGCGCTGCTCGCCACGCTCACGGTGGCGTTTGCGCTGGGCGTGCGTCGGCGCTGGGCGGTGATGCTGCCGCTGGCGGCGCTGGTGGGCGAACTATGGGTTGCGGCACAGTTCCAGCCGTTTAGTCGCACCACCGACCCGCAGGCGCTCACCTCGTTGCGTCCTAGCACAGCCTTTCTGCTCCATGCGCCGCGCCAGGGACGTGTCCTGGCGCTCTCCAGCTTGGGGTTTGACCCCGGTGACAAGCCGGAGCAAGAGCTGATCTACCTTCAGCAACTTGATCCCGACGAGGTCTACGACCGCCTGATCGCTACGAAGCACAAAGAAATTCTCTCCCCGAACTTGTCCAGCTACTACCGCATTCCCAGCGTGGATGGCTACGATGGTGGCCTGTTGCCCACCCGCCGCTACGCAGCGTTCGTGCGGCAGTTTGCTGCGCTGCCCGCTGGGACGGTGGACGGCCGACTGCGCGAGTTTCTCAGCGGCTTGCCCGAGGCGCGCTGGCTGGAGGCAATGGCTGTGCGCTACGTGATCGCCGACAAGACGCAGGACATTTTTGTTGACGACGTATACTACGACCTCCTGGTCGCCCAACCGCTGACGAGGCCGATTGACCTGCCGTTACAGCCGTACGAGTCCACCGCGCTGGGTCTTGTGTGGAGCGCTGGCGAGGAGTTGCCCGCCGAGGCGGAGCTGGGACACGCGATCATCCGCTTTGCTGCCCACGAGCCGCTGACGCTCACGGTGCGAGCCAGGCGCCTGGCCGCGCTGCCATATCACCACGCGCGGCTGAGCTGGGACGAGCCGCGCGTGCCGCTGACGTTGACGCTGCGGCTGGGGCGCCGTGCGCCCGACTTGCGCGCCATCACCAGCATAGACGCGCGCGATCGCTCCTTTCTCGCTCAGCCGCTGCTCGGCGCGCATGCGCTGCGCGTGGTGCACTCCGGCGACGTGAAGGTGTACGAGCACATGCGCCCTGCGCCGCGCGCGACGTTGAACGGCGAACCGGCCCACGTCGTGGACGAGGCCGAGACCTGGGTGCGCGTGGCGCTGCCCCAGGATCACAACGGTGGCGAGTTGCTGCTGCGCGATGCCTGTTACCCAGATTGGCAAGCCGTCACGGCGACGGGTAGTCCGCTCGATGTTCGCTGCGCGGAAGGGATGTTTCGCGCGGCCTTTGTGCCGCCCGGCGTCAGCGAAGTGAGGTTTGTCTATCAGCCGCTGAGTGTGCGGGTGGGTGTTGTGCTGAGCGGCCTCGGCGCAGCGCTGTGGTTGGTGCTGGGCTGGCTCAGTCGCCGCCGCCGAACTTGACCTCCGGCATCGGCAGATGCTCCGTGCCGAGCTTGCGGCGCAGCATGGGGATCAAGCCGCCCGCTTGGATGATCGCCATCACGGAGGGCGAGATCGGGGGAAAGCTGAACTGCATGGTCGCGCCGGAGGGTTTGCGCAGCACGATAGTGTGCGCGTCTAGGTCAATCTCCAGCTGGTCGCCCTTCTCCGCGTGTGCTGTGACCTCTGGGCAGACGATCGGCAACACGCCGTTGTTGACGCAGTTGCGGAAGAAGATGCGGGCGAACGAGCGTGCGACGATAGCGCGCACGCCGGCCATCTTCAGGCACACGGCGGCTTGCTCGCGTGATGAGCCGCAGCCGAAGTTCTTGCCGGCCACGATGATGTCGCCGGGTTGCACTTGCCGAGCGAAGTCCGGGTCGAGGTCCTCCAGTGCGTGGGCTGCAAACTGGCTCACATTGGTGAGGGTGTAGGTGTATTTGCCGGGGAAGATCACGTCGGTGTTGACGTCGTCTCCGTACACCCAACAGCGGCCGCTAAGTTGCATAAGCACGGGGATTATAGGCTTTATTTGCGTGTATAGTAATGTTCACGTATGGGAAAGGGATTAAAACCCTCGTTGGCGCTGGCCGGCATCGCGCTGATGAGCCTGAAACGCAACGGCGCATGAGACGCACTCGCGCCGCGCGGGAGCACAACGTGAGGTTCATCCGCTGTAGCGCAATGTGGGTTGCGTTGGCGACGCTGCTGGGCTTCGCGCTGCGCCTGCCGCTCAACGGCGTGATCCCACCCCGCTGGGACGAGGGTTGGTCTATCGCCCATGCGTCGCTGCCGGTCGCCGAGCTGCTCTTTATCACCGCCGCCGACGTGCACCCGCCGCTGTACTACCTGGCGCTTAGCGCATGGCAGCGCGCGACCGGCCACGAACTGTTCGCCGCGCGATACCTCTCCGTGCTGCTGAGCACGACGGCCATCCCGCTGGCATATGTCGCCGCGCGCGCCTGGTCGCGCTCGCAGCGCACTGCCGTACTGGCTGCGCTTTTCATGGCCTGGATGCCACTGGCGGTGTATTACGGCGCTGTGGTGCGCATGTATGCGCTCGCCCCATCGTTCACGCTGTTGGCAGCGTATGGCGCTTGCCGCAGATTGGCAGTCGGAGAGCAAGGATCGGAAGGCGGCGTGAGCTTCCGCCTTCAACCGACTGTTATCTTTGCGGTCGGCGCCATCGGCGCGATGCTGACGCTCTACCACGCGGTCTGGGCATTGGCAGCCATCGCGATCTACGCTCTCGGGCGCGCCGGCGCACAACGCGCATGGCGGGTTGCGCGCGACATTGCATTTTCTGCTGTAGTTGCGGCGCTCATCTTCGCGCCGTGGGGTTGGTATGCCGTGCCGCAGTTTCTGAGCCGCGCCGCCGCCGAGGCGCAGACCAATATCGGACAACAATTCCCGGTGAGCTACTTCGTGCAGCAGGGCATATTCGATCTCACGATGGCCCAGCAAGTCGGCGTAGCAGGCCCGCTGGCCATCGGGTTGATCGTCGCCGCGGGCGTCGCAGCAGCCCTGGCGCGCAAGCGTCGGCCGAGCTTATTAGCGCTGCCGCTGACGATCATCGCGTTCACGCTGCTGGGCGTGGCGTTCGCTGCGCGACAGTGGGCGTTCAACGCGCGCATGTTGATCTGCGCAGCGCCGGCGCTGGCTATGCTGCTGGGCTGGTCGTTCGACCAACTCCTCGCAGAAACCGCGCGCCATGCCGAGGGTAAGGCGCGAAATAGGATGCGCTGCGCTGCGTCCGCGCTGGCCGGCTTAGCATTGCTCGCCGTTTACTGGCCCACCAGCACGTCGTTCGTCTATGCGAAGACGCTCGAAGTGTTCGACCCCTACGACCCGCACACCTATCGCGCGCACATCGCGCCGCTCGCTCGGCCGGGCGACCTGGTCTTCTTCAACGTGCTCAGCCCGGCGGGGTTCTATGCGTTGGATCGGCAGGCCGGCGACCCTCGCTGGTCCTACGCGCTGACGTGGGACCCGGTGATCGAACCGCGCGAGCGCTGGGAGGCGCGCATCACCCAGGCAGCGCAACAGCACGACCGGCTGTGGATTGTGCTGTATCGCGGACTGGCCGGCCAAAACGGCCATCTGCGCGGCTGGATGGACTCGAACTTCTATCCGGCCCATGCGCAGTGGGGCCAAGAAGAAGTGTTCTACGGGCTATATGGCGTGGCCCGCTATCCCCTGCTGCCCAGCGATGCCGCCGGCGCGCGCTGGGGCGACATCGTCCTGGAGGATGCGCGCCTGCCGAAGGCAGCGTCGCCCGGCGCCGTTGTGCCGGTAGCGCTCACCTGGCGCGCCAAGGCGCCGATTCTCAGGAACTACAAGGTCTTCGTGCATGCCATTCGCCCTGATGGCGGCATGGCCGCCCAGCACGACGCGCAGCCGCTCAACGACCTGCGACCGATGACGACCTGGCCGATGGGTGAGGCGGTGCGCGACCATCACGGTCTGGCGTTGCCGGCGGACTACCGGGGGGCGCTGCGGATCGTCGCCGGCCTATACGACCCGGACACCGGCGAGCGCCTGCGCACGGCCAGTGGAGCCGATGTTGTGACGCTTGCAACCGTCGTTGTGCGCTAATCCGGTGCGCGCCGTGTCACGAGCATGAACAGCGACGAACTCGGGTATTACCTGCATCCTGCCGCGCGCGACGGTGAGCCGGGCTACCCGCGACTAGATGTCAACATCTTCGCCGCGCCAACGCATCGCCATTACGACACGCGCCGGCTGCACCTGCCAGTCGCTCACTTCGGCAACCTGCGGCGGATGGACATCCGCCATCCCTGGCATCCGGCGAATTACCGCGTTTGCGCAGGGCTCATCACCCTGTACGACTTCGTGGACAAGCCCGTGACGTTCTTCAGCTTTGGCGGAAATGCCGTGGTCGAAGTGCTATCTGATCACACCCATTGCGCCATCACGTCCGATGCGCCCATCTTGCACCTGATCGAGGAGGAAGACCCGGCCACGCTGCTGGGCGAGGCGTTCGAAGCGCTGCTGGCGCGACGACGCGGCGCCTGGGCCAGCAGACAAGACGAATATGAACTGCGACTGACGAGGGTCGAACCCGTGGCGCTTTACCTCGCCTGTCTAGGCGCGTTGCATCGCACACTCAATGAAGGCGCACATCCGCCCAACGACGGGCGAACTTCTCTGCGACGCGCACTCCATGACGCGATCGGCGCCGCCGAAGCGCAAGGACGGCGAATAGCACACGGGCCGGCGCTAGAGCAACTGCTTTGAGGCGCTTTATCGGCTTTCCGTCAGCACACTGATGCAGCGGACAGATTGCGGGCAAACGAGCAGGGTGCATTTCTCAAAGGCGTCGAAACGACCACTCATCACAGCCATGCGAAATGGCATCGCGTTGCTCAGGCCGGCCCGAGACCAGCGCATCCCGCCCCGACTGAAACGCGCCTTGACCTGTTTGGCACCCGCCTTGATCGTCCCGCTGCCGATAGGCGCACCCGCAGCCTGAAAGTCACGATATGGCATCCGTTCGTGGTGCGCGCGGAAGTAGCCGGCTTCCAGGCGCAAAGCCTCGCTGCGATGGAATCTGACGTGCGCCGGCGCGCCTCATCCAAGTAGTCAGCAAGGGTGCTGGCCTGGCCGTTGTAAACCAGCGGGGTGTGCTGGCTCACCCAGGCCGCCGCTGCCTCTTCCGCGCTACGCAGGGCGTGGGCAGCCTGCCATGTGGGCGCTTTCAGGAAAGTGCTGCTCGGCCAGATGCCAAATCCACTCCGCCCCATCGGCGGTGACCGAGGTATCCGCAGCGCGATGCCGGTGCCGCGCGTCGGCCTCGGCCCTCAGCTTCTCGCCCAACCCTTCCGGCCCACCCAGATGCCAGACAAATCCATCAGGTCGGCAATCTCGGCGTCGATCACTTCACGAATCGCTTGGATGAGTCTGGCGTTTGTCATGCCCTGTATTTTGCCCCTGCGGAGAAATGCACCCCCAGCAACGCGCCTTCGTTCAGGTAACGTATCATGGTATGGCTGCTTGTTCCAGCCTAGAGTATGTCCGAGGATTCAATTATCGGCCACACGCAGAGGAGTCTGCGAATCGGCGGCTTGCTCGTAATGAAGAACTGCGCGATATGTCCCAGTTCACGCGAACTTCAGGCGCTCTTTTTTAGCGGTGGCAGCCGGAAGCTCAACCACGCCCCGCAAGCCGCCAGCAGGCTGACAAAGCCGAACATCACTGCATAGCCGACCTGGGCTTGGCCGCGCGCCACAAGCGCATCTATCCACATGCCGCCGACGACCGGCGACAAGGCGACCACGCCGCCAAGCGTGTTGATGGCGCCGACATACATGGCGCGGTGCCGTTCCGGCGCGCTGTCTAAGAGGTAGCCGAGCGCGCCGAGCACCAGCGAATGCTCGATTGCCCCGCGCAGCGCGAAGATCGCGATGAAACCGGCGAGCGCCAGGTCACGCGCCAGCGCGCCGCGCAGCCAAGCGGCCAGCGCGTAGATCAACGCAAGCAGCGGTGCGGCAAACTGCATGATCGATGCCGCGCGCACCACGCTCAGCGCCGTGAATCGGTCGGCCAGCCAGCCGAATAACGCGATGCCGCCGATGCCGCCGATGATCAACGCAATGTTGAAGATGCCGGTGGCTGAATCATCGAGGCCGAGTTGATCCTTGGCGAAGACCAGATAGAACGAGGCGGCCATCAGCTCGATGCCGGTGAGCAGGCGCACGATCATGACGCGTCGGAAGACGGGATCGGCGCGCGTCGCTTCCTTTAAGCTGGCGATGAAATCCGAGTTTTGCGTGTGGGCGTGCTCCGTTTCGGCCATCGGGTTCTCCTGCAGCAGGCTGATGATGGCCAGCGAGATCACCATGCAGAGCCAGGTGCAGCCAAAGATGAACGCATAGTTTTGCGGGAAGGGCAATCCGTCCGGCTGCAACACGCGCTCCACGATCAGGCCGGCGCCGATGCCGAAGAGTCCGCCTATGAATTGACCGACCGAGACGCTGCGCGCGCGCATGCGCGGCGAGAGCGCCCGGCTCATCATGTCGAACCAGGCCACGCCGGCTAGCGCGTCGCACACGTTGAAGAGGGTCAGACACCCGACCAGCACCCATATCGTCAGGATCGGCGCTTGCGCCTGGGTGATGAGCAACCAGAGCGCAATCAATAGCAGCGCATTGCGGCCGATCAGGCTGGGAATCGTCAGGTACGGCTTCTGCCAGCGTTTGCCCCGCACGATGTGCGCCGCGACAAGCTGCGGCAGAAACCACGTCACCGACCACGTCATGCCCACCACGCCGATGAGCGTCTTGTCATCGGTGAGCTGCGACGCCAGACCGACCAGCACGGTCGTCGCCGGGATAAAGTAGGTGCCGACCATGAATGCCGCGATGTCGCCGGTGAAGGCCAGGACGTTGCGATGGGAATCTATGGGGACGAGTGTTTGGCGATCTTCGATAGCGGACTGCGCAATAGTGGTCACAGGACAATCATACGCGAGCGGAAATGACCCTCGCTATGGAACCTCGTTTCAACCGTCATACCGAGCATCTTTATAGGCCGCGCGCGCAACAGTTGCACTACAATCACAAATTAACTTGTTAGCTCATGCATTGAGGAGGAAACGACTGTGAGGCATATCCCATTCTCGCTGATCGCTGCTTTGTTCGTGAGCCTATCCAGTTGTGCTGCCCCACCGTCTGCTCAAACCACCGCCGATCTGCTTGACACAGTAAAGGCTAACAAGAAGCTGCGCGTGAGCACCGACGCCAACTATCGCCCACAAAGCTACTTCGACGAAGCCACCAAGACGTGGAGCGGCTTCGACATTGACGTGGCGCGCGAGACGGCACGCCGGCTCGGCGTAGAGGTGGAGTTCGTGACGCCAGACTGGAGCGCGATCACCGCCGGCAACTGGGCGCGCCGCTGGGATGTGAGCATCGGCAGCATGACGATCACGCCGGAGCGCGCCGAGGTGCTCGACTTCACCTCGCCCTACTACTACACGCCGGCGCAGTTCGCCATCCGCGCCGATCTGAAGGACACAGTTCGCACCCTCGCCGACCTCAGCGGCCGGACGGTGTGCGTCGGCGAGGCCACCACCTACGAGCAATATCTGAACGGTAAGCTCACTATCGACGTGGTCACACCGCCGCCAACGGGCGTGAAGGTGGCCACTGTGAAGACCGACGCTGACTGCGTGCAGTCCATCCAGGCCGGGCGCAAAGACTACGACGCGGTGCTCACTGCCTGGGGCGTGGTGGACGACAGCATCAAACAGGGTATCTCGATCGTCGCGTTGGGCGACCCTGTGTACTACGAGGACCTTGCGATGGCGCTGGACAAAGCCGCCAAGCCCAACGCGAAGATGCTCGCGGAGCTGAACCGCATCATCGCTGAGATGCACGCCGACGGCACGCTCAGCCGCCTCTCCATGCAGTACTACGGCTACGACCTGACCAAGAAGAAGCGCCGCTGAGCTGCATGCAGGGTAAGTTCGATGGGCGGGTGGTGCTGGTGTGGGCAGCGATCCTGGCCTGCATCGTCGCCTTTCTGCTCGCCATCCGCATTGACTTGCCTTTCATCGCCGCATGGTGGCAGTTCATCGTGTATGGCGGTGGCACGCCCGAGGCTTTTCGCGTTGGGCTGGTGATGACGCTGTTCATCTCGTTTGTGTCCATCTGCGGCGCGACGTTGCTGGCACTGTTCGGCGCGCTGGGACGGCTCTCGCGCAATCCGCTTGCCTATGGCGCAGCGACGTTCTACGTGTCGTTCATCCGTGGCACGCCGTTCTTGATTCAGATATTCCTGCTGTTCTTTGGCTTGCCACAAATCAACGCGCAGCTCAATCAGCTGATCCCAGACTTTGAGCAGCGGTATTCGCTGATCAGCCGGCTGCTGGTGTTGCCAGCGTTGCCCACAGGCATCCTGGCGCTCTCGATCAACTACGGGGCATACATGACGGAGATCTTCCGCGCCGGCATCCAGTCCATCAGCAAAGGGCAAACTGAGGCTGCGCTGGCGCTGGGCATGACCCCTGCCCAAACGATGCGGCTGATCATTTTGCCCCAAGCGGTGCGCGTGGTGATCCCCGCCATCGGCAATGAGTTCATCGCTATGACGAAGGACTCGGCGCTGGTATCCGTGATCGGCGTGCAGGAGCTATTGTGGCGCGCGCAAAAGGTGGGCCAGCAGTATTTCCACTCCATGGAGACGCTGCTCATCGCGGCGGCGTTCTACTGGCTGATGACGCTGCTGTTGCAGTCAGCGCAGTCGCGCTTGGAGCGCTGGATGGGCCGCGGCTTTGCTCACTGATTGCGCCCTTCCCAGGTGGTGCTGTTCTTCTACAATCGTCTTTGTATGGATGCGCTGTTGAGCGTACGTGAAGCTTGCTACTGGACCACCACTGCGCCAGCCTTGCAGCTAACACCGCGCGATTGGCCCGCACGCGCTGACGTAGTCATTGTCGGCGGCGGCTACACCGGCCTGAGTGCAGCTCGCGAGCTGGCCAAGCGCGGCGCTCATGTGTGTGTGCTGGAAGCTCATGCTTTTGGCTGGGGCGCCAGCTCTCGCAACGGCGGCATGGTGCTGACCGGCCTCAAGCCCAGCCTGGGCGCGCTAGTCAAATCTTTCGGCCTAACACGCGCTCGCGAGTTCTTCTGCGCTTCCTTGGACGCGATCCGCTACGTCGAGACTGTGGTGCGCGAGGAGGGCATCGCGTGCGACTTTCGACGCTGCGGCCACCTGGAACTGGCCTACAAGCCGGCGCACTTCGACGCCTTCCAACGCGACGCCGAGATGCTGGCCCGTGACTTTCAGCACCCGGTGCGCGTGGTGTCGTCTGCCGACCTGCCCACGGAGATCGGCGCCCGCAGCTATCACGGCGGCTTGGTGGACGAGGCCAGCGCTGGCGTAAATCCAGCCCAGTACGTGACCGGCTTGGCTCAAGCTGCTGACCGCGCCGGCGCTCATCTCTTTGCGGACACACGCGTGCTCAGCATAAGCCGCGAGGGTGCCGGGTTTGTGGTGCGCACCACGCGCGGCGCGCTGCGCGCACGCGACGTGCTGATCGCCACCAACGGCTACACCAACGGCCTGCATCCCTACCTGCGGCGGCGCATCGTCCCGATCGGCTCCTACATCATCGCCACTGAACCGTTGCCCACCACCCTGGCAGCGGAGCTCAGCCCGACGCGGCGGATGATGTTCGACTCCAAGAACTTCTTGTATTACTTCCGTCTGTCGAAGGACAACCGCATGATCTTCGGCGGACGGGCCGGCTTGTTTCCAGAGACGCCGCGCACCGTGCGCGAGAGCGCGACCATCCTGCAGCGCGCGTTGGTGGAGGTGTATCCGCAGCTCAGGAACGCGCGCATCGAATACGCCTGGGGTGGGACGCTCGCTTTCGCCTTCGACCAGCTCCCGCACATTGGCCGCACCGAAGACGGCGTGCACTTCGCCTTGGGCTGCGGCGGTCATGGCGTGGCCATTCTGAGCTACTTGGGCGGCGTGATGGGTCGCCGGCTCAGTGGCGAGACCATGAGCACGCCGTTCGACCAGTTGCCCTTCCCGACGATGCCGCTTGGCCTGTATAACGGCAATCCCTGGTTCCTGCCGCTTGTCGGTTGGTATTACCGCATCTTGGACGCCCTGCTTTGAGCCGTTCTCCCACGCTCTGGTCGCTTGCTGCTTACTGGTTGAGGCTTGGCTTGACCAGCTTTGGCGGTCCACCGGTGCACATTGACAAAATGCGCGCCGACTTGGTGGAGCAGCGCGGCTGGATCAGCGCGCAGCAGTTCAACATGGATCTGGCCGCGGCCGGCTTGCTGCCTGGTCCCTTCTCGACCAAGCTGGTGATGTACATCGGCCTGCGGCTGCATGGCACGCTTGGGGCAGTGCTGAGCGGAGCGTGTTTCATCTTGCCGGCGTTCCTCATCGTGCTGGCAATCTCACTTGTGTACGTGCACCTGGGGACGCAGATGAGCATCGAGCAGTGGCTGTATGGGGTGAAGCCGGTGACGTTCGCACTGATCGCAGCTGGCACAGTGCGCATTGGCCGGTCCACCGTCAGTGGATGGAGGGAATGGTTGTTGTTGGGAGCTTGCCTCATGGCGCTGCTTTTCAGCCGAGTGAGCACGCCGGCGCTGATGGTGCTGGGGGGAGGAGGAATGGTAGCGCTGACGCGAGCACGGACGGGGTGGTCGCTGGCGGTCGCTGCGCTGTTTGCGCTGGCGCAGGCGCAGGCGTTGCAGGTGCTTTCGCCGCCGTTGTTACTATGGGAGTTCTTTAAAATCGGTGCTGTCGTTCACGGTGGTGGGTTGGCGCTCGCCGGCATCTTGCACGAGGAGCTGGTGGTGGCGCGCGGTTGGTTGACGCAGGAGCAGTTGCTCTACGCGCTTGCAATCGGCCAAGGCACGCCGGGGCCACTGTTCATCACGGCGACGTTTATCGGCTACTTGCTGAGCGGCTTGCTTGGCGCAGTGATGGCGACGGCGGGCATCTTCGCGCCAGGTTTTATGTTTGTGTTGTTGGAACACCACGTGCTTGGCGCAATCAGGCAGCACGTGCTCACGCGCACTTTTTTGCGTGGGGTGAGCGTGGCCATCACTGCAACGCTGATCGCATCCGTGGCGCGGCTCGCGCGCCCGGCGTTGCCGGATGCGCTTAGCATTGCTATCGCTGCTGCTTCAGCCGTGTTGCTGTTACGCTTTAAGGTGGGAGGTCACTGGCTTGTTGCTGTTGGACTGGCGATCAGCACTATTCGATTTTCAGTATTCGGAACACTGTAGGGCCTGCCGGTGTGTTCACGCGCACCAGTGCGCCCACGCGCTTCCCAAGCAGCGCCTGGCCCAGTGGCGAGACATTGGACACTTTGCCGTTGAGCGGGTCTGCTTCTGCTGAGCCGACGATCTGAAAAGTTTCCTGGTCGTCAAAGCCCTCCTCCACAACGGTGACGCGACTGCCCAGGCGCACCTCGTCCTGCGCCTCAGCAGGCTCTTCGATGATGATCGCCTCGGCGAGCAGGCGCTCCAGCTCGCGGATGCGCCCCTCGATGCGTCCCTGTTCCTCCTTGGCGTGGATGTAATCAGCGTTCTCGGAGAGGTCGCCCTGTTGAATGGCTGCGCGCAGCATTGCAGCTAGCTCTGGGCGCTTCACATCAATGAGGTAAGCCAACTCGTCGCGCAGCTCTTGTGCGCCCTTCGGTGTGAGATAAACAGGGGAGGTGGTATCTTGTCTCGCGCTCATATCACCGGTTGAGACGGTAACCTACAGTGCTCGTGGAAAATGTGCAAAAAGTATAACAGCCCCATCTGTGCTGCTGCGCGTTGCGGAGCGCTTCATAGGGGTTTCTCACCGGCATGGGCGGGTAGAGTGTGCGCTGGTGTTTCGCCGCACGCCGCCCGAAGCTGCAATTGCACAACTTGCACTATAATGGTTGCAGCACTTCAGCCGTGATGCGGATCTCGTTTGTAAGAATCGAGGTCCGCTTTTCGCTTATGCGAGCGGCAATGTTGGAGCGCTGTAGCTACGTTCTAAGTTGGCTACTTTTAAAGACCATGAGGAGGTTTGGAACACATGAAGTTGCACTCATCTCTCACCCTCATCAGCATGGCTGTCGTCGTGCTCCTGCTTAGTGCGTGTACGGCTACAGTGACACCAGCTTCTCCACCATCCCCTCAGCTGCAACCTGCAGCCACGGAGTTTCGCGTGGGCATGGTGGTAGTAGGCCCTGAGAACGACAAGGGCTGGAACGAGGCTCATGTCTCAGGCGCCAAGTACGTGATGGAGAAGATGCCCAACGTTAAATTCGACATCGTCGACAAGGTCAACCCCGGCGACCGCCCCAACGTCAAGGGCGCTCAAGTGGCCGATGACTTGATCGCGCGCGGCGCCAAGCTGGTGATCTTCAACTCGGATGACTTCAAAGATGATGCGTTGGAGATCGCTAAGAAGCACCCCGATGTGATGGTGGTTCACGTCTCAGGCGACTACGCCTGGCCAGAGGGCAAGAACTACAAGAACCAACCCAACCTGATCAACTACATGGTCAAGATGGAGCCTGGCTGGATGATCGCCGGCTGTGCTGCAGCGCTGGAGACTAAGGCCGGCCGCATTGGCACCGTTGGCCCGTTGATCAACGAGGAGACGCGCCGCTACGCCGTTGCCTCTTACTTGGGCGCGCGCTATTGCTGGGAGAAATACCGCCAGCGCGACCCGAAGGACCTGCAGTTCAAAGTCACCTGGATCGGCTTTTGGTTCAATATCCCCGGCGTCACCCTCGACCCAACCAAGGTGGCAGATGATTTCTACAACGGCGGCTTTGACGTGGTGATGAACGCGATCGACACGCCGGAAGCAGCTGTGCAGGCTCGCAAAGCTGCCGATGCCGGCAAGGCCGTCAAGTACCACCACTACGACCATCCCAGTGGTTGCGAGCTATCCGCCGATTTGTGCATCGGCGTCCACTCCTACAACTGGGGCCTGGGCTACCTGAACATCATCAAGCAGGTGATGGAGAGCGGCAAGGTCAGCAACAATTGGATTTGGGCTGAGGCGGATTGGAAGAACTGGAACAACCCCGACTCCAGCGCACTGCTCTACACCAAAGGCAAGGCGCTCAGCGATGAAAACAGCAAGCTGCTGGACCAGTTCATCGCCGGCTTGGGCGATGGGAGCATTGACCTTTGGAAAGGGCCGCTCAACTTTCAGGATGGCACGCCCTTCCTGAAGGAGGGTGAGCGCGCTACGGATGTGCAAATCTGGTACATGCCGCAGTTGCTGGAGGGCATGGAAGGCCAAAGCGTGCCCACCAACTAAGCGCCGCGTTGAACTTACCGATCCACCGCTTCTAGTGATGCGATCAAGGTGACATCAATGGCCGCCTTGGTCGCATCACTGCCTTTTAGTGATGGACGTTGAGCTGATCCACATCCACAAGCACTTCGGCGAGGTGCATGCCAACGATGACGTGTGCGTGCGCTTTCGCAGCGGCACCATCCACGGCTTGCTCGGTGAAAACGGCGCCGGCAAAAGCACGCTGGTCAAAATCCTGAGCGGCTACATCACCCACGACAGCGGCGACATCGCGCTGGATGGCAAGCTCGTGAGCATCCAAACTCCGACGGACGCGATCCGTCACGGCATCGGCATGTTGCATCAAGACCCCCTTGATTTCCCGTCGCTGACTGTGCTGGAGAACTTCATGGCCGGCGGCGGCGGCTTGTGGTTACATCGCCGCGAGGCGCGCCGGCGCCTGTGCGAGATCGCGAGCTCGCTCAACTTCTCGCTTGACCCCGATGCCCATGTGTCCGAGCTGACCGTGGGCGAGCGGCAGCAGTTGGAGATCGTGCGTCTGCTTGCGCTAGGCGTGCAGGTGCTGATCCTGGACGAGCCGACGACGGGCATCTCCGCTGTGCAAAAGGAGCAGCTCTTCGCGGCGCTGCGTCAGTTAGCCGCGGATGGGCGCACCATCATCTTTGTGTCGCACAAGCTGGAGGATGTGGAGGCGTTGTGCGACGAGGTGACGGTGATGCGCCAGGGGCGGGTGGTGGGCAGCGCTGCGATCCCGTGTTCGCCTGCCCAGCTCGTGGAGATGATGTTTGGCAAGCCGCTCGCGCCGCCGATCAAGCCACCAACGGCACGCGAGGAGATCGCGCTGGAACTGCGCGAGGCCCTGATCCGCACCAACACGTTCGACTTGCATGTGCCGCACCTGGCTGTGCGATGCGGCGAGGTGCTCGGCTTGGCCGGCCTGGAGGGCAGCGGCCAGCAGGAGTTCCTTGCCGCGTGCAGCGGCCTGATCCCGCTACGGCATGGCTCGCTGCGCCTCAACGGCCGCGAGATGGCTCACCGCCCTTACCACAGCTTCATGCGCGCCGGCGTGTGCTATTTGCCGGCCGACCGCCTACGCGACGGCCTGATCGGCGGGTTGACCATCCGCGAGCACGTGGCGCTGCGCGCACCCACCCGCTCGTTCTTCTTGGATGAACCGCTCAACGCTCGGCTGACGATGGAGGCGATCCGCGTCTTTAACATTCGTGGTCAGCCCAACACGCGTGTGGAGCGCCTCTCCGGCGGCAATCAGCAGCGCACCCAGCTTGCCCTGATGCCCAACCCGCTCAGCGTGATTTGCATGGAACATCCCACACGCGGCCTGGATATTGAGAGCGCGCTGTGGATTTGGCAGTTGCTGATCGCCCGCTGCCAGCAGGGCACCGCGATCCTGTTTGCGTCGTCCGACCTCGACGAGATCACTGCTTACAGCGATCGTGTGCTGGTGTTCAGTGGTGGCCGTGTCTCCGAGCCGCTCGACGCGCATCGCCTCACGGCAGACGTGCTTGGGCATATGATCGGCGGCAAGTTTTGAAGAGACGCCATGGCTGCAACATCGCAACCTTCCCACGCTGCTGCTCCCTCAGCCGCTGTGCTCCCCCTCAGCTTGGTCTATCGGGTAGGGGCGTTGGTGGCGGCGCTGGCCTTTGTCGGCCTGCTGATCCTGGTGGTGGGTGAGTCACCGCTGTCGGTCCTCGGCGCGCTCATCAGTGGCGCATTCGGCACGGCAGATCAGCTCGGCCGCGTGGTCAACACACTCACGGTGCTGCTGCTGTGTGCTGCCGGCCTGGTGTTTACGTTCAACGCTGGCCTGTATAACCTCGGGATCGAGGGCCAAATCACAGTGGGCGCTATTGCCACCACCCTGGTGCTGCGCCTGCTGGGTGAGGCGCTGCCAGCGCCGTTGGTGATCGCGAGCGGGATTGGCTTCGGCTTGCTCGGTGGCATGGGGTGGGGGCTGTTGGCTGGTGTGCTGAAGGTGTATGGCAGGGTGAGCGAGATTTTCGCCGGCTTGGGGTTGAATTTCGTCGCGCAGGGGTTGGCCATCTACTTGATCTTTGGCCCGTGGAAACGCCCCGGCGTGGCTTCCACCAGCGGCACCGAGCCGTTCCCGGAGTCGCTGTGGCTGGGCACGTTTGGGCGCACCGAGGCGACGCCGGTTGGTGTGGTGCTGGCCTTGGCGGCGTTGGCGTTGACCATTGTGGTGATGCGGCGCACGTACTTTGGTTTGCGCTTGCGTGCTGTGGGCCTCAACCTGCGCGCGGCGCATGTGCTGGGCATCCCAGCCACCCGCCAACTGCTTGCTGCGTTTGCGCTGT
Source organism: uncultured Anaerolineae bacterium (assembly GCA_938028725.1). GTDB lineage: Bacteria > Chloroflexota > Anaerolineae > J036 > Brachytrichaceae > CALIMH01. The sequence goes on from CALIMH010000013.1 coordinate 119,880, forward strand.
GCGGCGCACTGGCCGGTGTGGGTGGCGCGCTGCAAGTTGTGGGCAACTTCCATCGCCTGATCCCCACCATATCCGGTGGGCTGGGCTTCTTAGGTTTGCTGGTGGTGATGCTGGTGAACTTCAACCCGTGGTTTGTGTTGCCGGTGGCGCTCTTCTTCAGCGCCTTGAACGTGGGCAGCTTGCAATTGCCGCTGGTGCTGCGCAATGTGGATTCCACCTTGTCCGGCGTGATCCAGGGCACGCTGGTGCTCTCGGCGCTGATCGGTCGCGGCTTGGACCAACGCAGGAGCAGAGCATGAGCGGCGAGCAACTGCTGATCGTGCTTTCCACCGCGATTGCGGCCGCCACTCCGCTGGTCTTTGCGGTGCTCGGCGAGACGCTCTCCGAGCGTGCCGGCGTGATCAACCTCTCTGCCGAGGGGACGATCATGTTTTGCGCGATGGCCGGCTTTGCCGTGGCGCTGGCCAGCGGCAGCGTGGTGGTGGGTTTTGTGATCGCTGCGCTGATCGGCGCCTTGGCCGCGCTGGTGGTCGGCTTCTGTGCCATCACATTGCGCCAATCGCAAATCGCGGTGGGCTTCGTGTTGGCGCTGCTGCTCAGCGACCTAGCCTCTTTTCTGGGTGTGCCTATCGTGCGTGTGCCTGGGCCGACTGTGCCACCTCTGCCCTTGCCGCTGTTGAGTGATGTGCCGTTGCTTGGCCCCTTGCTGTTCCGCAAGGACGCGCTGGTGTATCTCAGCTACATTGCCATCGCTCTGACTTGGCTGTACCTCTACCGCACGCGCCCCGGCTTGACCTTGCGCGCCATTGGCGAGCAGCCCAACGCTGCCTTCGCGCGCGGGGCGGATGTGGTGCGCTTGCGTTACCTCTACGTGATACTCGGTGGCGCGTTGATGGGCATCGCCGGCGCAGCGTTCTCGTTGGACTTCAAGGCCGGCTGGAGCCACCGTCACACAGGAGGCTATGGCTGGATCGCGCTCGCGATCGTCATCTTCGGCGGCTGGAACCCGCTGCGTGCTGCACTGGGCGCATACCTGTTCGGCATTTTGCAATCCCTGGCGAGCGTGGCCCAGGACCAGTTCCAAAATGTGCCCACACAGGTTCTAACTGTCGCGCCGTTTGTGTTGATGATCGTCCTGTTGGTGCTCACCTCAGCAGGTTGGCTGGACCGGCTGGCGTCGTACTTTCCACCTGCGACGCGACGGCGGCTGTTGCAGATGCTGCGCACCAGCCCGCCGGCTGCGTTGGGCAAACCGTTTGAACAGGATTAGCTTCCGCGCAACGCTTGGTCGAGGTCAGCGATCAGGTCTTCTGGGTCCTCGACTCCTACGCTGAGGCGCACCAGCGCCGGGTCCACCGCGAGCGGCGATTGCGCCACGCTCAGGTGGGTCATAGCCGCCGGCACTTCAATCAGCGACTCGACCCCACCCAGCGATTCCGCTAGCGTGAAGAGGCGAGTGGACTCGGCGATGCGGCGAGCAGCTTCGGCGCCGCCCTTTGCCAAAAAGGCGATCATCCCCCCGAAGCCGTGCATCTGCCGGCGCGCTAACTCATGCTGTGGATGCGAGGGCAGCCCGGGGTAGTACACGCGCGCCACAGCCGGATGTGACTCCAGCCAGGTGGCGATGCGCAGGGCGCTTGCGCAATGTCGCGCCATGCGCAGGTGTAGCGTCTTGATCCCACGCAGCACGAGGAAGCAGTCCAGCGGCCCCGGCACAGCGCCGACGGCGTTCTGTAGGAACTTCAATCGCGCGTGAAGCTCATCATCGTTGAGTGCGATCAGGCCGTTGACCACGTCGCTGTGGCCGCCCAGGTATTTCGTCGCGCTGTGCACCACGATGTCCGCCCCCAGCCTAAGCGGCTGCTGGATGAACGGCGAGGCGAAGGTGTTATCCACCACCAGCAAGGGGCGGGGCAGGGGCTGGGACCGTAGCAGCTCCGCCAGCGCGGCGATGTCCGCCAGCTTGAGCAGCGGGTTGGTGGGCGTCTCCACCCATATCAGGCGCGTGCGCGGCTCCAGCGCGGCGCGCACAGCGCTCAGGTCACCCATCTCCACAAACGTGGCGCGCACGCCGTAGTCTTCATACACGCGCTTGAAGATGCGGTATGTGCCGCCATACACGTCGTTGCTGGCAACCAGGTGGTCGCCTGGTTTCAGCAACCGCAGCACGGTGTCGATCGCCGCCATGCCGGAGGCAAATGCAAGTCCATGCTTGGCGTGCTCTAATGCAGCGATGGCGCGTTGCAGCGCGGTGCGAGTGGGGTTGGCAGTGCGGGCGTAGTCATATTTCGCTTCGCCGATGCGGTGTTGAGCGAAAGTGGACGTTTGGTAGATCGGCGTCATCACCGCGCCGAAGGCGGGGTCAGGTTCTTGGCCACCGTGAACGGCCAACGTGTCGAAGTGCATGGATGCGAGTGTAATCGGTGTGGTGCGCGAGCGAGCGGATTGCTGAGCTGCTGGGTTCAGCGCAGCTCGCGCATGAATTGCAGCACCTGCTCCTTGCGCAGCTCGCCGTTCCAGATGCGCTGGATGACCCCGCTGCTGTCCACGAAGAACGTCGTGGGCATGCCGCGCACGCCGTAGGCGTCGCTCACTTTGTCCTCGGCGTCGAAGAGCACGAGGTAGGGGATGGACTGTTCCTCGGCGAAGCGGCGTAGATTCTCGCTGGTGTCGTTTGTCCCGACGCCGATGAAGACGACGCGGCGGCCTTCGCGGATCAGCGTGCGATATGCCTCAGCCAGCGCCGGCGTCTCTTTCAGGCAAGGCGGGCACCACGAAGCCCAGAAGTTGATCAGCATTGGCTGCCCGCGTAGCTCCGCCAAGCTCACTGCCTTGCCATCTAGGTCCGTCAGCGTGAAGTTGGGTGCCAGCGCTCCTTCGCGGGCCAGCGCCCGCTGCGAAAGCGAGACCAACGCCGGCCCGCGCGCGGGGCGGGCGAACCAGTCGCTGTTGAGCACCAGCAGGGCCAAGCCCACGCCGACAAGCGATGAGGCGAGCATGATCGCCACCAGACCAAAGGGAAAGCCACGTTTCATTTGCCGCGTTACTCCTTCACCCAGCTTTGGGGATGCGGGATGGCCGGCACTGTCTCGGACACAAAGCCGTCGAGCAGTGGAAACACGAGCCAGGCTACGCTTGTGCCGAACAGGCCACCGGTGATCAGGCGCAGCAGCCAGGTGCTTTCGCGGTAGGGCAGCAGAGCGAACGGCGGCTGGCTGAGCAATTGTGAGAGGCCATCCACGCCGATGGGCAACACGCCGATCAGCACAAACAGCGTCCACGGCAGCGGCCGCGCGCGGCCGCGCACTGCGCTGTAGGCCAGGCCATTCAGCCCCATTGCCAAGTAAATCGCGATGTCGCGTTGGCACAGCGCCACTTTGTAACCCATGCGCGCGTTGCCGATGAAGTCGCGCGCGGCCAGCAAACCCTGCGCGGTGGCAGTGTTGATGCCGCTAAGTTGCTCGAAAGTGGGGCGATCGTAAGCAAGCGCGGGGCCAAACAAATAGAACGAACGAAAGCCAAAAGTGTGGCAGGTAAACTTGTACGGCGCGTAAATGAGCTGCGCTAACTCAGGTGCGCCGGCTTGCATTAGCAGCGGCGCAGCGAAGGGCAATAGCGCATACGCCAGCAAAAAGCCCACCAGCGCTGCCAACCAATGGCGTTGTGGCCACTGCGCCAGCCGATCCAAACGAGACGCAGCGCCGAGGTTCCGATGTGCAGACATCGGCCAGATATCCCAGCACACAAGTCTATCAGAGTACGCTTGCCGTGCCGAAAGGCTGACAAGGGATAATGACACCTATGCCTAGTGGTTGGGACGACGCGCAGCTTCAGTCTGCCGAGCCCGTCGAGGCGCTCATCTACCAAGCACGCCTGGTAGGCGAACAGGAGACGCTGGTGCTATGGGGTGGGGGCAACAACAGCTTGAAAGTGCAAGCCACCGACTACGCCGGCCGTTGCGTCCGCGCCATGTTCATCAAGGGCAGCGGCAGCGACATGAAAACAGCGCAGCGGCGCGATTTCCCCGCCGTGCGGCTCGAAGAGCTGCTGCAGCTGTTTGACCGCGACGACATGAGCGACGACGAGATGGTGCGCTACGTGCGCCACACGTTGCTGGAGCCATATGCGCCGCGTCCCTCGATAGAAACCTTGCTGCACGCCTTCATTCCTGCGCCGGCTGTGCTGCACACCCACGCCGATGCGATCTTGATGCTGACCAACACGCGCGGGCGAGAGGAGACTGTGCGCGCCTGCTTTGGTGAGCGCTTGATCTGCATCCCGTACGTGCGTCCCGGCTTCAAGCTTGCCAAGATGGTGGGTGCTGCGGTGCGCGAGCGCCCGCAGGCCGAGGGGCTAGTCCTCATGAACCACGGCCTAGTGACATGGGGCGAGACGCCCCGAGAGGCCTACGAGCGCCACATCGCGCTGGTGCAAGAGGCCGAGGCGTTCGTGGCGCGGATGCTGGCGCGCGGGGGTTGCTCCACGCCGCTCGACTCGCAAGCGGACCAGGATGTAACGGAGCGACGCCGGCGCGCAGCAGTGATCGCGCCGCTGCTGCGGGGCTTGTTGAGCACCGCCCAGCGGGTAGTGCTGCGCTTCGACGACAGCTCCGAGGTGCTCGACTTCCTCGCCCGTGTGGACGCGCATACGCTCGCTCAAGCCGGCGCTGCCACCCCCGACCACATGTTGAGTATCAAGCGCGCGCCGCTCTGGCTGCCTCAACCCCCACGCTGGGATGACACCGCTGTGCTGCGTGAGCACATTCGCACGCATTTGGATGCATACAGCGCAGATTGCCGGCGCCGCTTCCAAGCTTACTACGACCCCGCCCTTCTGCCTGAGACGTTGGCCAACATGGTCAGCGATCTGCCGCGCGTGATCCTCATGCCCGGGATCGGCATGTGGACCAGCGGGCGGGATGCGCGTGCAGCAACCATCGCCGCCGACATCTACCGCCACACCATCGCCATCATGCGCGGGGCACAGGCGCTGGGCGGCTACGTCAGCCTGGATGACCGCGATGCTTTCCACGCCGAGTATTGGCCGCTGGAGCTGTACAAGCTCTCGTTGCTGCCGCCCGAGCGCGAGCTTTCGCGGCGCGTGGCGCTGGTGACGGGTGCAGGGAGTGGGATCGGTGAGGCCACGGCGCTGCGGCTAGCCGCGGAGGGCGCGCACGTCGCCGTCACCGATATCAACTGGGAGGCTGCTTGCCGCGTGGCCGAGCGCATCACGCAACGCTATGGCGCGGGCCGGGCTATAGCGTTGCGTCTGGACGTGACCAACGAGTCAGAGGTGGAGGAGGCCTTCCAGCGTGTGTGTCTTATGTGGGGTGGGTTGGACGTGTTGGTCTCCAACGCGGGCATCGCCCACGCCGCACCGATCGTGGAGCTGAGCTTGCGCGATTGGCAGCGCAGCTTCGACGTGAACGCCACCGGCCACTTTCTGGTCGGCCGCGCAGCGCTGCGCCTGATGCAAGCGCAAGGAGTGGGTGGGAGTATCGTGTTCAACGCCACCAAAAACGTCACCGCGCCAGGCAAGGACTTCGGCGCTTACAGCGCTTCAAAGGCTGCAGAGGCCCAGTTGTGCCGCATCATCGCCATTGAGGGCGGCTCGTTCGGCGTGCGCGCCAACATGGTGAACCCTGATGCTGTCTTCAGTACGCGGTTGTGGTCGCCAGAGCTGCGCGCACAGCGCGCTCAGGCGCAAGGCATACCAGCAGCTGAGATCGAGCGGTTTTACGCAGGTCGCAACCTGCTGAAGACGTCCGTCAGCGCTGAGGACGTGGCCGAGGCGATCTGTTGGCTTGCATCGGACCGCGCGGCCAAGACCACTGGGGCCATGATCCCCGTAGATGGCGGCGTGCGCGAGGCCTTTCCGCGTTAGCGCACCTCGATCGTGCCCAGGCGCAGACGGTCGCCGGCCGGTCTGCCCTCCAGTGTGACGCTCAAGCGCTCTCCTGTGTCAGCTTCGTAGAGGCCGAGCAACACCTCGTAGCGGCCAGGGGGGAGGTCGCGCAGCCACACACCGCGCCGGTCGTGGATCAGCTCGCCGGCTTGCCAGGTGGTAGTGGGGCGCAGGCCGTGAGTCGGCTCGCTGTCGAATTGGGCAAGCGGAGCGCTATCGCTGCTGCCGATGTGCACGAACACCTTGTAGCGACGGTCCAATGGCGCATCGCTGATCCAGCTCAGCGCAATAGGTAGCGCGTCGCCTGAGTGCAGCAGCCCGCCTTGCATCTGCGCGCTTGCCAGGCGAATGTGATCGCCGAATCGGGCGCCCGCGCAACAGGTGGGCTTTAGCGCGCTGTGGTGAGCAGCGAACACGGCCACGCGCACGTTGCCCATCCAGCGCTCGTGTGCCTTGTGCATGTTGCTGTTGAGCCACTGCTCCTGCCAACCATCGGGATCAGCCTCGCGTTCCGCGTAAAAGAGCACGAATAGGCGCCGGTGGCGTGCTGCGATGGACTCCAGCAGCGCAGTGACCTCCTCGTAGCGCGGTGGGCGATACAGCAGCGGGTATAGGTTGTGGTCGTCGCGCTGGTAGTAGGTGTACACCTCCCATTGGTTTGGGGCGAGGAACAGCACAGCGTCGTCAGGCCGCGCGTTCGCCGAGACAAAGCGCTGGATGCTGCGGTAGTCGTCGCGCGCGTATGCGGGGTTGTCGTATAGGTTGCGCAGCGCAGGCGTGAGCGACCAGGCCGTCGCCAGCGCCAAACCCAGCGCACCGATGCGCCTGAATGGCAGGCGGCTCGGTGCATGATGGTGGACGGCGAGCGTGGGCGCGTGGGTGAGCGCCGCAAGCGCGCGGACGATCACAGCCGCGATCGGATGTGCCAACCTATCCATGCCGTTGCCGACCAGGAGGCACAGCGGCGGCAAGCTGACCAGCAGCACTTTCAAGTACGCCTCGCGGTACGCGTTGGCGAGCAACAGCAACGCTGCTGGTATCAGCACAAGCCCTGCCGCGGCCAGCGCATCGCCGGAGAGTCGCCACGTGTCACGCGCCTTCAAGCCGAACAGCGCAACGCAGCCGAACATCATCATCGGCAGCGCGGCCTCCTGCGCTGGCACCATGCGGCCTACCACCCAGGCTCGCGCGATCTCCAGGAGCGCGTCGCCCAGCGCGACGTGGGGACGATCCACTTGCCACCCCACCACCTGGCGCAGTGCGATGGGCGCCCATGGCGCAAACAGCACCAAACTCAGCGTGGTGAGCAAGCCGTAGCGCATGAGGCACACCCAGTGCAGCCGCGACCACACCACCATCGCTGCTGCCTGCGCGATCATCACAAAAGCGTAGCCGTATTGCGTCCAAAGGCCAGCGGCGCTAGCAAGCACGTACAGCGCTGCTGCGCCAACGGGCAGCTTTGGGCATTTGGCGAGCGAGTATAGGGCTGCTGTGCTCGCCGTGGCCCACATGCTGAGCATGGCGTACATGCGCGCTTCCTGGGCGTAGTACACCGCGAAAGGGGCAAATGCCAATAGCCCGGCGCCCCACGTCGCTGCCGATGCGCCGAACCACTGCCGGCCAATAATCCACGTGAGCGCCACGGTGAGCACGCTGCACATCAACGAGAGCGCGCGCAAGGCGGCTTCGCTATCGCCAAACCAACTGCGCCATACCTTCAGCGCTAGGTAATACAAGGGCGGGTGGATGTCGCCTGCAGCGCCCTCAACGATGAGGTGGACGCTGCGCTCAGCTATGCGCGCGCTGTTGCCCTCGTCGTACCACAGCGATTGCGCCCCAAGCCGATGCGCTCGCAACAGCGCAGCCGTCAGCAGCAAAAGGGCGAGGACCAGCCATGTCCTCGCCCTGAGCGCGAGCCTAGAGGGGCGCAGGTTACTCACTCGGAGGCAAGACAACGCCGATGCTGAGCAAGATGTTGGCGTACACGCGCTGCTCGCCGGTGGCGATCACCAGCACCGTGTCGCTGTCACGACAGGCGTCGTAGAAGGCGAAGCGGGTGTGCTTGTGGATGGGCGTGCCGGGCGGCAACAGGCTGCGATACTCAGCCACCACCGGCGCCTCGCTGCCGTCCTCGCGCACCATCACGTCCGCGCTCTCAATAGGGATGGCGTTGACCAGCACACGCAGCACGTCCGTGGTGTTCACCAAGCCCGGCGCGAGGTTGAGATACACGCGCTTGGCAGCAGGGTTGGCGCGAGTGTTGAACGGATAGTTGCCGTCTGCGATCAAAATCTTTGAGCCGTGGCCAGCGCCACCGAGCGCCTCCAGAATTTCCGGGTGCAGAAGGGTGTATTTCAGCATGGCGCTCTCGATTATCGCCCACTTGGTTGATTGTCGCGGGCATGAAACAGCCCTGCCGGTAGGCTCACCGGCAGGGCTAGGAGAAGACGGGTGTGGAGCGCGGTTCAGTCGCGGTTGCGGTTGGCGATCGTGATGAAGTACAGCAGTTGCATGATCGCCTGGGCTGCGGCTGCAACGTAGGTGAGCGCGGCTGCGTCGAGCACGCGCTTGGCACCCTCCAGCTCTTGCGGCATCAGGATGCCATTGGCCTGGAGCATCGCCAGCGCGCGGCGGCTGGCGTCGAACTCCACGGGCAGGGTGATGATGGCGAACCCTGCGGCCAGGGCAAACGCGAGCAAACCAAGGTTGACCAGCGTGGCGGAGCTGAGCAGCAGGCCAATCACAAACATCAGCGGACCGACCCAGCCGCTTAGCTGCACAGCCGGCACGATCGCGCCGCGCAGCTTCAACGGCAAGTAGCCTTCAGCGTCCTGCATGGCGTGGCCCAGCTCATGAGCCACCACCGCCACCGACGCCACCGAGTCCTGCACCGAGCTCTGCGATAGGCCCACCGTCTTGGTGCGCGGGTCGTAGTGGTCGGTCAAAAAGCCGGGGATGTTTTGCACACCCACGCCTAGCCCATAGATGCCGATCAACCTGCGCGCTGTCTGCAGCCCGTTGACGCCTAACGCAGTAGGCACGCGCGCATACTTGTTATATGTGCTCTGCACTTTCCATTGCGCCCACAAGCCCAGGATGAGCGCAGGAAGCGCAAACACAAAGTAAAGTGGATCGTAGAAGAACACGGCTCTTCCTCCTTCGCTTCAAACTCGCATGGCGTATTGTCGCATATTTGCTTGATGAGATTGATGAGAAGGTTTGAGTGTCCTCATGCAGCCTTTTTAGGCTGCAACCTACTGCGTGCGCGGAACCGGCTCTGGCCAGCCTCACTTTCAGTGTCCTCATGCGGACTTTTTAGGCTGTAACCTGATGAGATGCGCCGCGAAGCCTTCGGCCGGCTGGACTTTCAGTGTCCTCGTGCGGACTTTTTAGGCTGCAACCACTTCCTGCTCTCGCGTAGCGTCTTTACTGAGCTGGTTTCAGTGTCCTCGTGCGGACTTTTTAGGCTGCAACATGTTGTCCCTCGCGTGCTCGTACGTGCCCGGCGTTAGTTTCAGTGTCCTCGTGCGGACTTTTTAGGCTGCAACCAGCCACCCTCAGCAACTGCCCATACACCGCCTTATCGCGTTTCAGTGTCCTCGTGCGGACTTTTTAGGCTGCAACCGATCGAGTTTGCCGCAGCTGGCGAACGTGTAACAGAGGTTTCAGTGTCCTCGTGCGGACTTTTTAGGCTGCAACCGACCGGTGCGACGAGTCAATCGGCGCGGTGTCAATCGCGTTTCAGTGTCCTCGTGCGGACTTTTTAGGCTGCAACTGCTGCGGTCGCGCGGCAAGCGGGGTATCGCTTGTGGTTTGGTTTCAGTGTCCTCGTGCGGACTTTTTAGGCTGCAACCTGGGCGTCTGTGCTTGCGGCGTCGGCTGCATTAAGCGTTTCAGTGTCCTCGTGCGGACTTTTTAGGCTGCAACCGACCCCAAAAGTGGGTAGCACTGTAATCACTCAAAAGTTTCAGTGTCCTCGTGCGGACTTTTTAGGCTGCAACCCAAAATCCACCGCGCCGAGCGGATGGTTACCTTCCCGAAGTTTCAGTGTCCTCGTGCGGACTTTTTAGGCTGCAACTGGTGGGGCGCACGCGGGCACGAGACAAGTGTCGTAGGTTTCAGTGTCCTCGTGCGGACTTTTTAGGCTGCAACGTCGTGGCTGGTGTTTCAACTCGCGCAAGCGCTTGACACGTTTCAGTGTCCTCGTGCGGAATTTTTAGGCTGCAACCAGTGTTCAACAATGAGTTTTGGGTCGTCGGTCTTACGTTTCAGTGTCCTCGTGCGGACTTTTTAGGCTGCAACTTGAACAGCGCGGCCTGACCGAGGACACCATCCAAGTTTCAGTGTCCTCGTGCGGACTTTTTAGGCTGCAACCACCGCTTTATCGCCGGTCCAGTGCGCGCGCGCAACTTCGTTTCAGTGTCCTCGTGCGGACTTTTTAGGCTGCAACTGCGTGCAGCCAACCCAGTGCTGGACGTGGGCGCTGTTGTTTCAGTGTCCTCGTGCGGACTTTTTAGGCTGCAACCTCGCTTGGGCGGCGCGTCCAGAGGCTGAAGGAGATGTTTCAGTGTCCTCGTGCGGACTTTTTAGGCTGCAACGGCCCGCTTGCGGCGCGGGGCAGCGCCCAATGTGCGGGTTTCAGTGTCCTCGTGCGGACTTTTTAGGCTGCAACGAGCGCCCGCCGCGATTCTTGCGGAAGTTGGCCTCAACGTTTCAGTGTCCTCGTGCGGACTTTTTAGGCTGCAACGTCATCCACA
>CALIMH010000014.1 GCA_938028725.1 uncultured Anaerolineae bacterium
TGGCCTTCGGGTCCACGGGCGGCGGCGGCGAGGGTGGGGAGGATGAGGGCTGCGACGCGCCCTTGGCCTTGCGCGCCGCCTCGGCGTCCAGCTTGTCCTGCCTCTCCTGCTTGAGGGCGGCGCGGCGCTCCTCGGCCTGCCGCTTCTTGACGGTCTCCATCACGCGGCCGACCATCGCACCCACCCGCGCCTCGCCCTCGGCCCGCTGCTCGTCCAACCACGCGCAAAAGGCCACGTAGGCGTTGACCGCCGAGGCGGCGTTGGGGTCGGAGGTGGCAAAGCTATGGTCGTAGATCTTGTCGGTCAGGGTCTTCTTGTTTCCACCATTCTTGTAGTACACACTCACGATGCGGTTGCGTTTCTCGTTGCTGGCCTCCCTCATGCGCCAGGCCTTGGTCATCTTGGCCAGCAGCGAGGCAGTCGGGTCCTGCTTGTGGCGCATCTTCAAGTACTGGTACCACCAGTGCAAGTAGATGTAGTGGATGGCGTGCATGACCGCCTCCTCCTCGCGCACACGCAAAGCCAGGTCCAGCATGTCCTGCGGGGGGCCACCGAGCTTGAGGACATAGTCCTCGTACTTGTCCTCAAACATGGAGCGCAGGTCTTCGGCCTGCCGCATGCGAATCTTGGCCTTGTCCCACAGGCGCTTCTCAAAGCCGTGGATGACCGGTTGCGAGTAGTGGTCGTAGAACGTCAGCGCGTCGGGGCATTGCACCATCGCGGCGTAATTGGGGAACTTGCTCAGCATGCGCAGCATGTCCGTGGCGGTCGCGTACAGCTCCACGAGCACCTCGGTGTCGTCGCGGTACTCCTTGGCCAGTCGCGCGTCGCGCTCGTTGATCTCGGCCAGGTGCTTGTCGCGCCACGTGTCGATCTCCTTGCGATTCTTCAGGTAGAGCTGTGGCATCCGTGTTTGGGAGGAATCCGTGCGCACGCACGAGCGCAGGCGCTTGGCACGAGCGGTGCGCAGACGACGTGTGAAGCGCTTGTTAGATACCCAGGCACGCTCACACACACACTGACACATACTGACACACGCGGACACACGCGGACACGCTACAATTGTCCTCCGCCGTATTCGTCCAGCTGGAAGCCCAGGTCCTCGCCCAAGCCGGGGCCCACGGTGACGGTGGCCCACATGTTCGACTGCCCCAGCAAGTTCAGGCCATCCTCGGTGTCGTAGTGCGCGCGCTCCGCCGCGCGCTGGCGCTCGAGCTCGCGCTGGCGCTCGCTCACGGCCGCGCGCTCCTCCTCCTTGCGCTTCTCACGCTCTTGAGCCTCCTTCCTTTGCGCGTAGGTGGCCTTGCAGAGCCATTTGACGCGCTTGCGAATGTAACGTCCCCGCTTCTCTCGGTCCTTCATGCTTTCCTTTTGCGCCTGCCGCTCAAGTCGCGACACGCCACCCTCATCCAATTGGCTCAGATCATCCATGTCCTCATACCAATCATCTTGAAGCTGTTCCCTGAGTTCCGTCAGTTCTTTGGCGTCGGCCGCGTCCACGGGGTTGGTGGGGTCTTTGAAAATGGCGGGCAGCTCGAAAAAGGCGTCGTTATACGTTGCCATCGGTGCGCACGCACGAGCACAGGCCGCTGCGGACGTGTGCGCGTCTGTAACAAACCAGTTTTTATTATTAGAACTAGTATCCCGGTCCATACTCACCCATCCATTCTGACCAATCCCCGTACTCGTATTCTGACATCCTGCGTGCGATAGTATCAACCCACATTGTCAGCGATCCGATTGCATCGGATCGAGCGTAGCCCTCAAGGATCGTGGTATGATCATCAAAATTGAGTACTACGCCAGGATACCAGCTATCAATGTTCCGTTTGACGAACTCGTGGTAGAAATCTTCGATGTTTTGCTTGTTGACAGTCGGCCTGTGGTCTCCTGTGTGGTGCACGGCCACCAAAGCCCGCACCAACGCCGGGTCAAATACACCCTCTTCCAATGTAAGAAGATTGAGCAAGTCCGGCTTGTGGTATTCTTGATCGCCCAAGTTATTCATAAATTCTGTATGCAACCTTTTGAAGACCAAGCATTGCTCAAAGAGTGTGATCGCAAGCGTGCGCACGCGTTTCAGTTCCTCGCCCCGCGTGCGTCGGATGTTTGCAAGGCGCTCAAACAACTCGACGATTTCTTCCATGACACGACAAAAGTCGTCGGAGGCGTCGCTGTCAAACCAATCGGAGAGCTTACACATCTTGTCAAACTGAAGGACCTTGTCTTTCCGCTCTTGAGGATCAACCACGTCAAACTGGGAGAGCACCTCTTGCACCTTGGTCAAGTTGGACCGCAGTGCATTGGTTAGGTTGTCCACGGCTTGCCCCTCAGCGATCACAAAGACCGGGACGTTGGCATCCTCGGGGTTGTTCTGGAGCCTACGCTCCGCCCAGCTGTAGGCACCAGCGCGCGTGTACAGCGCGTAAAAGTTTTTTTGTGAGCCTCCGGTTGCGTCAAGCACCGGCGCGTTCGGACCAAAGACGCGTGCCGTCAGTTCGGTCCAGGGCGCGTCGCCGCTCGCCTGGCACATGGCGCGGTGGCGCTTGTTCAGAGCACACCATCTCGCCGCCGCGCGGCACGCGTCCTCGTAACCACTATCGCCGAGGTTGCACAGGATTGATTCCATGATGTCTTGTTGGCCGAGCGCATACTGCTGCGCCGGCCCGGCCACCGGCGGGGGTGGCGGCAATGGGTCGTTGGAGCCGCCCGATTCGGCGTGGTTTGTTCCCGGCATGCCCGTGGGGCAGACCAGCGGGAGTCAACGCAGGTCGGGGTTGCTATCGGTGCGCACGCACGAGCACTGCGTCCCACTGGTTCTTGGAGGTACGTGCGCACCCTCGGCTCCGCGTGCGGTGCTCGTGCGTGCGCACACCCCACCCTAATATTGCAAGTGCGCAAGCGTAGTGGTAATTAAGGGGGTTGACACGAGCGTGCGGCGCCATGGCCGGAGCCTTGCCCGCCTTGTTTCTCAACCAGTTGCGCCTGGACAACTCGGTCATGCCCACGGGCGCACCCAAGTCGAAGCGCACCGATCCGGACAAGGGTGCGCCTCCGCCCAAGGCGGCCAAGAAGAAGCAGCACGCTGGGCGGGCCGCGCCGTACCAGACCGTCGGCGCCATTGGCGCCGGCGTGGGCACGATTCTCCGCGGGCTGATCCCGTCGGACGGCGTCGACGCCGTCTCCGACGATTCGTACGCGGCGGTTGAGGGCACGAGCTTCCGCGTGGTGGCGGGCACCATTTGGGCGCTGCCGGAGACGCAGGCCAACGCGGCCGAGGCCTACCCAAACGGCGAGTGGATGGCGAAGCTGGCGCGGTTCCAGGGCGTGCGGACGAGCGACGCGCAGATGCGCATCGGCCGGTACGCGGTGACGGACGACATGGACCCGCGGCCAACGCTGCCCGAGAGCCTGAGCGGTGCGCTCATCGGCATGACCTCTGGCTACGGCGCCAACGTGCAAAACATGCGCGGCACCGACGGCGCCGAGGTGGAGCTGCAGGTGCTGACCCTCGGGCCCAGGTGGTCGCACCTCGGGCTGTCCATCGGCGACCGCATCAAGCCCAGCGCGCTTGCGCACCTGCTCAACCGGCACTTCCAGGAC
>CALIMH010000015.1 GCA_938028725.1 uncultured Anaerolineae bacterium
ATCGGCGCGATGCTCGGCGCGATGTCGGTCGGCTTTATCGAGACCGGCCTGATCGGCGCCGGCCTCACCGCTTTCTGGACGCAGTTCGCCTACGGTCTCGTGATCATCCTCTCGCTCATCGGCCACCGCTTCAACCAAGGACGCTATCGTTAATAACGGAGGCACGCTCAATGAACACCTTCTCACAAGACGGTCAAGCGCTCATCGTGCGCTTCGCCGACGAGGTCGTGCGCGTCGAGCCGTGGGGCGCGAATGCCCTGCGCGTGCGCGCCACGCCGAATCCCGCTTTCACCGACGACCACCTCTCTGCGCTGCTGCCGCCTACGCCGACGCCGGCCGAGGTGCGCATCGAGGGCAACCACGCCTTCGTGCGCAACGGGCGCATCGCCGCCGAAGTGACCGTGCGCCAACCGCTGGACTGGGTGGACGCCAGCGGCATGGACATCGCCCTCCGCTTCCTCGACGCAGCAACCGGCGCCGAGCTGCTGGCCGAGGAGTCTTACCATCCCTCCTGGCCGCCGCCGCGCTGCTTCCGCGCGGTGGGCGATGACCTGTGGCGGTTGGACGCGCGCTTCCGCGCCTACGCCGGCGAGCGCTTCTACGGTTTGGGCCAACACCAGCATGGCCTGCTCAACCAAAAGGGCGCGGTGATTGACTTGCTCCAGCTCAACGGCGAGGTGAGCATCCCCTTCCTGCTCAGCAGCCGCGGCTACGGGCTGCTGTGGAATAACCCGGCCGTTGGGCGCGTGGAGCTGGGCGCCACCGGCACGCGCTGGACTGCCGAGGCCACCGCCCAGCTCGACTACTGGATCACCGCCGGCGCAACGCCCGCCGAGATCGTGCGCAACTACACGGCGGTCACCGGCCGCGCACCGATGCTGCCAGAGTTCGCCTCCGGCTTCTGGCAGTGCAAGCTGCGCTACCGCACGCAGCAGGAGCTGCTGGATGTGGCGCGCGGCTATCGGTCGCGCGGCTTGCCGCTCTCGGTCATCGTGATTGACTTCTTCCATTGGACGAAATACGGCGACTGGCGCTTTGACCCTGAGAAGTGGCCAGACCCCGCCGGCATGGTGCGCGAGCTGGAACAGATGGGGGTGAAGGTGATGGTGAGCGTGTGGCCGGCACTCAACCCCGACAGCGAGAACTTCCAGCGCGCCCTGCGCCAGGGCTGGCTGTTGCGCGCGCTGCGCGGCCAGCCGGCGCACATGAACTTCCGCGACCAGTACACCGACGCGCGCGTGTATCTGGCCTACTACGACGCCACGCATCCCGAGGCACGCCGGTTCATCTGGGAGCAGGTGAAGCAAGGCTACTACGACCACGGCATCAAGGTTTACTGGCTGGACGCCTGCGAGCCGGAGATGTATCCGGTGCAGTACGACAACTTGCGCTACTACGCCGGCGATGGCCGGGCGGTGGCCAACATTTACCCCCTGCGCCACGCCCAGGCCTTCTACGAGGGCATGCGCGCGCAAGGCGAATCGGAGATCTTGTTCCTCGCGCGCTCGGCGTGGGCCGGCAGTCAGCGCTACGGCGCTGCGGTGTGGAGCGGCGACATTCAATCCACCTGGGAGGCCTTGCGGGCGCAGGTGCCCGCCGGCCTCAACATCGGCCTAAGCGGCATCCCGTGGTGGACGACCGACATCGGCGGCTTCTACGGCGGCGATGTGACATCCGACTACTTCCGCGAGCTGATCGTGCGCTGGTTTCAGTATGGGGCGTTTTGCCCGCTCTTCCGCCTGCACGGCTACCGCAAGCCGTATGGGCCGATCACCGGCAGCGGCGGGCCGAACGAGGTATGGGAGTTCGGCGAGCGCGCCTACGGCATCATCCGCGAGGTGATGTTCCTGCGCGAGCGGCTGCGCCCCTACGTGATGCGCCTGATGCGCGAGGCCCACGAGCACGGCGACCCGCCCATGCGCCCGCTGTTCTACGACTTCCCGGCGGATGCCCATGCTTGGGCTGTGGAGGATGCTTTCATGTTCGGCCCGGACCTGCTGGTTGCGCCAGTGTTGCATCCCGGCGCTGCCCAGCGCGAGGTATATCTGCCGGACGGCGCGCGCTGGACCGACGCTTGGAGCGGCCAAACGTTCGCCGGCGGCCGGGTCGTCCGCGTTGATGCGCCGTTGGAGCGCATCCCCCTCTTCCTGCGCGATGATGCCCAACTGCCGATCCGCGGCTAGCCAGAAGCAACGAAAGTGAAAATTGCAGAGGCGCAGCTTGGAAGCAACACTCGGAGATAGGCCGGGTAGGTGGCTTGGAGCAGTCCTGGCCGGTTTGAGCTTGAGTTCAATGACTGGTGCAGTGATTGGGGTGGCATAGCTGGGAGCTTTCCTTGCGGCTTTCCCTCAATTGGCTGAGGAAACCTTCACTTTTTGGGCGCTGATCACGGCTGCATGAGTAACACGGGATGCGGGTGCTCGTGCGGTTGCTCTACACTTTTGGGAAGCTACATTACCTCACCACAAGCAACGTGGCGCAGCGGTAGCCGTCCCCTCTGGACTAAGGTTAACTTTCTGATTTTCCTAACGCCCATCTTTTCTGCGATTAGTTGAATATCAACGGCTGTATCGTTGCATTGGCATGGTGAGAGCGTGCTTACGTCAGATTTGCAAAGCCAATGTGCCTTTTAGACGCTCCCCAAATGCCCCTCGCTACAGTTTCATCCCCAGCTCTCATCTCGGTTGAGGAAACTGAGTCTGTTGTTGACGAGCTGCACGTGACGCCAACCACACCGGGACCTCCCTCCACGCCGCTGCCTAACACCTTGACAGGCTTATGCTTCAAGCCAAAAGAAAGTTGGCGTCAGGATGGCATAGAACCGCAGCTGGAATACTACACCTCCGTGCCGAGCTGGCGGGACCACTTTTTTACTGCTATCAGCGGAAGCGACTTTGTGATCTCTGATGAAAACTAGGAGGACGCGGATGCACAAGCTGAGAAGTGCCAGCCTTACATTCCATATTCTGCCAGCATCGCGAATGAAAATCTGTGTGCTAGCGCCGCATGAGTCTGCCATATGAGTCTGCCATAATGGTGAGTTGGAGAGGGACGTGAATCAGTTTGTGATAACGGTTGCCAGGACAGGCCAAATCCGCGACGCAGTTTGGAAGATTGAAATGCTGCAATGGATGGTAACTTCTAGCTGCTTAAGCTTTGAGCGGTGCCCAATGACGTCGTTCACCTTGATAAGCTACTGAAGGGTGAGGCAATCGCTAGCTGCAGATATTGAAAGAATCCTCGCGGTGGTGTTTTGCCGTGCAGTTGAGAAGATCGCGCTTGCTTTGCGCCTACCCCGCGCTGCTCCGTTTTGCCTGGAAGCGCGCTGCTGCATACCGCGCCGTATTCGTCGTGGCGCTGATGAACGCCGCCTTCCCACTGGTCATGATGGCGATCTGGGTGAAGTTGGCCGGCGATGGCCCGATCGCCGATTTCCGCGCGGAGGACTTCGTCGGCTACTACCTTGCCGCGGTGCTGGTCCGGCGCCTCACGGCGGTGGGGATCGCGGCCGACCTGGAGCGCCTGATCCACACCGGAGAGCTTTCGCCGCATTTGCTGCGGCCGCTGCACGTGGGGCACGTGTATCTGGCGCGCGCCTTGGCCGGCCGCGGCTTCATCACGATCTTCACCGCGCTGCTCGTGGGCGTAGGGGTCTGGGTGACGCCAGGTGCGCAGTTCGACCTGCGCGCGAGCACGCTGCTGAGCTTCGCCATAGCGTGCGGCGTGGGTTTAATGTTCGAGTTCTTCGTCCAGTTTGCAATTGGCAGCTTAGCTTTCTGGATCACGCAGGTGCAGGGCGTCTCAGCAGCGTTCCAGTTCATAAAAGCCTTTCTCGGCGGCTACATCGTCCCGTTGGCGCTTTTTCCTGGCGACTTGGGCCGCTGGTTGATTTGGACGCCCTTTCCGATCAACGTTGCGTTGCCGGTGGAGATACTCACCGGCCGCGTGTCCGAGGAACAGGTGATGGCGCGCTTGGCTGTGGGCATCGGCTGGACGCTGCTGGTGATGGTCGGAGCATCGCTGATTTGGCGGCGCGGGCTGCAGGCATATAGTGCGGTGGGCGCGTGAAGGTGCTGCAATGTGGCGCTATCTGCGTGTCTTTGGGCTTCACGCGCAGGGCAGCTTGATGGCTGCGCTGGAGTATCGGGTCGGTTTTCTCACCGCGCTGGGCATGTCGCTGATTGACGCGCTGTGGGCCGTAGGCGGCGCATGGGTCTTCTACGCGCACCGGCCAACGCTTGGCGGCTGGCGCTTTGAGGAGACGCTGGTGGTGGTGGGGCTATTCTTCCTGGCCTCTGGCTTCTTGGATGCCTTGCTACAGCCCAACCTCCGACTGTTGATCGAGCGCATTCGCACCGGTCAGCTCGACTACATGCTGATCCGTCCGCTCAACCCGATGGCTTACGCGACCATGCAGCGCCAGCGCTTCGAGAAGCTGTCCAGCGCGTGGGTTGGCCTAGCTATCATCGGCGTGGCGCTGATGCGGGCGCCGAAACCGCCCACCTTATCCAGCGTGCTGAGCTTTGCGGCGCTACTGCTCCTGGCGTTGTTGTTGCTGTATGCGTTGATGGCCTTGCTGATGGCGTTGTGCTTCTGGGCAGTTGACCTGACCAACGTGGAGGAGCTGCTCTTTGGCACGCTGGAGACGGCGCGCTATCCTGTGCAGGCATTCCCAGAGCCGCTGCGCGCCGTGCTCTCGTTTGTCGTGCCGATCGCCTTTGTCAGTACCGTGCCGGCGGAAGCGCTGCTGGGGCGTCCGAACTGGGCTTGGGCCGGCTACGGCCTAGCTGTGACGCTGGGCTTGCTGCTGCTGAGCCGGTTGGTCTGGCGCGCTGCGCTGCGGCAATATTGCGGCATTGGAGGGTAGCAAGGCAGGAGCCGCGCCGGCTGTAAACTGCCAGGACTTGACAGACGGAAGCTACAAGATGTCTCTTCGCTGGCTCAAGAACGAATACTTACAAGCAGCGCTTATTTTGAGCGCCGGCTGCTTGGTCTTCCTCAGTGCCCCTATTCTCCACTTCCGCGATCACCTCTTCTCGCCGGCGGGTCTGTTGCAGAACAACACCCTGACGCGCGTCGTAGAAAATCCCACCTGGGTGAATCCCTATCTAGGGGATGTGGTTTACGTAATACAGCCCTGGTTGCTGTACAACCGCGACAGCCTGCACGCCGGTCGTCTGCCGCTGTGGAACCCGTATACCGGCAGCGGCATGCCGCACCTAGCGAACTACCAGTCGGCTATCTTCTCCGTCTTCACGTTCCCGGTTTACATCCTCGACTTCAAGGCGGCTGTCCTGCTCTCCTCCTACTTAGCGCTATTGCGCACGGCTTCTTCACCTTTGCCTTTCTGAAACAGGTTCGCCTGCACCAGGCTGCTGCGCTGCTGGGGGCAGTGGCGCACATGTTCGGGGGTTATCACATCTTATGGCTCGGCTGGCTACCGCTCGTAGGATCCGGCGTAACGCTGCCGGCCGCGCTGTTCTTTGCCGAAGCTACCTTTAATCATCTGCAAAGCGGAAAGGACGCCTCTCCATGCGCTTTGACGGCCCTGATGGTCGGGTTCGGTTTGAGCATACTCGTTGGCCTGCTGGCGGGGCATCCGGAGACGTTCTACGCCGCGCTGGTGCTGACCGCGGCGTATGTGAGTTTCCGACTGTTGCGCTGGTTGAAGCACCTGGGATGGAGCAAGCGCTCGGCTTTGCGCGTGCTGGGCCTTGGCATCGGGTTTGTCGTCGCTGCGTTGATCGCGCTCATGATCGCCGGCGTGAAGTGGGTTCCTTTTTAGAGTATCTGAATCAGGCAGGGCTGCGGGGCGCGAATCAAAAGTCATCTGTGCGATTGCCGTTGGACATTGCCCCACTGCTCCTCTTCCCTCGACTGTTGGGTGACCCCTCTGCCGCCTACCACCCGACCTTGAAAATACACGATGAGCTATGGAATTTCCCCGAAAGCGTCAGCCTGTATGTGGGCGGCATCACCCTGCTGCTCGCTGCGCTGTTCACACATCATGCACTTCAACTGGAGCGAGCTAGCTTCAAGCACGCTGCCGTATCTTTCTCCAGAGGAAGACTTCGAGTTGCTTTGGCGCGATGGGATAGTGCATTTGTATCGCTACGAGCCAACCCTGACGCGCTACTTCACGGCTGATGCGGCGCAGTTCGTTCAGAGCAGGGAAGATGCCTGGAACGCCCTGCGCGCACCTGACTTTGACCCATCGTGCGCCGTGCTGATCGTGGGCGAGCCAGCCGGGTCGGCTGGCCAGGCTGCGAGCCGCACGCAACCGGCCCAGGCGCTCAGCGATGCCGGCGATCGCGTGACCTTGAAGGTAAAACGCGAACAGCCGGGCTACTTGGTGGCGGCGCTGGCTCATGACCCAGGTTGGAAGGCCACTGTGAACGGACAACCGCAACCTGTGCTGCTGGCCAACTATGCCCTCAGCGCGCTGGCAATCCCGAGCGGAGAGAGCATCGTAGAGCTTCGCTACGATCCGGATTCCTTTAAGATG
>CALIMH010000016.1 GCA_938028725.1 uncultured Anaerolineae bacterium
GTAGGGGCGAGCAGCGGCGTCGTCTATGTCCAGAGCGGGAACGTGCTGACGTTCACGGTTGGGACGCTGAACGCGGGTGAGGTGGTGACGATGGTGTATACGGCGACGGCGCCGACGAGTGGGGTGGTGACGAACACGGCGCTGGTGGCGTCGGCGACGAGTGACGGCGATGCGAGTAACAACACGCCGCCGGGAGGCGGGACCAGCACCGTGGTGAGCCAGGCTGTGCTGGATGTCTCCAAGGCGCAGACCTACACGCTGGGCGTGGGCGGGCGCGTGCAATACTATGGCCTGGTGACCTACACGCTCACCGTCACCAACAGCGGGAACGTGACGGCGACCAACGTGGTGCTGACCGACACGCTGAGCACGCACCTGATCTACGTCTCCGGCTGCTCGTTCACAGCGCCGGACGTGGTGTGCAGCCTTGGCGATCTGGCGCCTGGTGCGACAACGCAGGTGACGATTGTGGCGCAGGCCGTGACGCCAGGGGCGGTGATCACCAACAGCGCTGTGGCGAGCGCGGGCAATGCGCCGCAGGCGAGCAGCAACACCGTGTCGGCGCAAGTGGAGTATCGCGTCTGGTTGCCGATTGTGCGAAAGGCACAGTACGTCTGGCTGCCGATTGTGCAAAAGGCACCGTAGGCAGCGTCTGGTTGGGTGGGCGAAGGCACGACCTTCGCCCACCTGAAACCGCAACGAGGTGTAAAAACGGAGAAATGCGATGAGGCGGATTTTCTTGGGATGTCTATTAGGGGTCGTGGCGGCGTTAGGCGCAGCGGTGTTGCTGGCCGGCGCGGCGCATGCGGCGACGATCACGGTCACTGTAGGGTCAGACGACTTTGGCAACGGCGATGGGGAATGCTCCCTACGCGAGGCGATTCAAGCCGCCAACACAAATAGCGTCTTCGATGGATGCGCTGGGAGCAACGTAAGCGACCTTTTTGGCGACGACATCATCGTCTTCACGCCGACGCTCACCACAACCGCCGTCTATCGATCGCCCAACAATGGCAACAATGACAACATCAGCGGCGACCTGGACGTGTTTGTGGGCTCCATGAGCGGCACGCTGACAATTCGCGGGCCGATCACGATACGCGTGGCGGGCATCTATGACCGTGCGATTGACGTGCACCCGGCCGGCAGCGGGAGCAGCGCGTCGTTTACGCTGGAGGACGTGACCATCACCGGTGGCGATGTGCGCGCCTGGCTGCAGCCTGATGACGTGTGGCAGGACACTGGGAGCGCACAGTTGCTGTGCGTCAACGGCGGCGGGGCGGTGCGCGTGATTTCTGGTGTGCAGGCGACGCTGGCCGGGGTGGTGCTGCGCGAGAACGCAGCAGGCTACGCGGGCGGCGGCCTGTGCGCCCAGGAGAACGCCGGCGTGGTCGTCACCGGCTCGCAGGTGCTCTCCAACGTGGTGGGACTGAACGGGAACGACCAGGTGGACTCTGTGCTGGGCGGCGGTGGCATTTGGAGCGGCGGGGCGCTGGTGCTGACCAACACGGATGTGTTGACCAACCGCGTGGAGCTGAGTGGTTCACTTGGTGGTTATGCAGGTGGCGGCGGCATCGGCATCATCACCGGCTCGTTGCGCATGGTCGGCGGCGCGGTGAGCGACAATCAGGTCACGCAGCACAACAGCACAGCCGAAGCCAATGGCGGCGGCATCTTAGTGGCGCGCAGCGCGCACGCGCAGGTGGAGCAAGCGGCCGTGGCAAACAACCGTGTGCTGGGCGGTCGGGAAGCCTTCGGTGGCGGCGTGGCCATCTTGCAAGGGACGCAGGCGCAGTTGGAGGGCGTGCAGATAGTGGGCAACGTGCTAAGCACCACGCAAGGCGCGCGGGGAGGAGGCCTGGCGACCGACTTTGGTTTTGCTAATCACGTGACGCTGCGCAACGTAGGCATGGTTCAGAACGAGGCGACGGCCAGCGCGGCTGTGGTGGCAGGCGTGGTCAGCCCAACGGTGTTCGGCGGCGGGGCGTTCTTCGGCACCGGTGCGGCGTTCACGGTGACCGCGGCGGTGATCAGCGGCAACCAGGCGCGCTACATTGGGCCGACGCCGAGCGGTGGCGACTGGGTGGGCCTTGGCGGCGGGGTGAGCGTGATTGGCGCTGCTGCTGCGCGGATCGAAGAGACGCAGATTCTCGGCAATCGGCTGGCGGACTTCCGTTTCAACGGCGGCGGCGGATTACACGTGAACGGCGTGGCGCTGTTCATGCGCGACAGCGCAGTGGGCGACAACCGGGCCACGTCTTCGTCTTTCAGTGGAGCTGGGAGCAAGGGTGGCGGCGTCTTTGTGGACGGCGCGGGTGAGCTGCACCTGGAGGATGGCTGGGTGTATGGCAACGAAGTGACGGGCACGCTGTATGCGCCAGGCGGCGGGTTGGGCGTGGACGGCAAGCTGTATATCACGCGCACACAGGTGACCACGAACACGGCGCCGGTGGGCGGCGGGTTGTCGGAGGGCGCGAACGGCTTGGTGCACGCGCGGGCGATTACAGTGACGGGCAACCGCGCTGACACAGACGGCGGCGCGTGGCGCGGCATCGGCGTGGCGTTTGTGGCGGACAGCCTGTTTGCCAACAACAGCATCAGCACCACTGGGCAAGGGCGAGGCGGGGCGATTCGCCGAGGCGGCGGCGAGTTTCACATGTTGAACTCGACGGTGCGCGACAACGTAGTGCGGGGCAACAGCCAAGCGACAGCAGGCGGCATCTTCCTGTACCTGGATTCTGATGCCTCGACGGCGTTGGTGACTGCGGTGGTCACGAACAGCCGCATTCTGTCCAACGTTGCGGAGTCGCCGGCGGGCAACGCCTACGACGCTGGAGTTTCGGTTGGCGCGAGTGCGACGTTGCGGCTGAGCGACAGCCAGGTGGCCTTCAATGTGACGAAGGGAGAGACGCAGGCAGGTGGCGGAGGCATCGGCGTTGCTGGCGCGGCGGAGGTGATTCGGACGACGGTGCGCAACAATCGGGTGCTGTCCTACACGTCCAATCAGCCGGCCGGCGCCGGGGCGGGCATCATCTACGGCGGCTCGGCGGTGCTTACGTTGACGCACTCGGCGGTGGTGAGCAACTCGGCTGAGTATGCCTCGGGCGTGTTTGCGTATGGTGCGCCGCTGGCGAACATCGTCAACAGCACGGTGAGCGGCAACGGGCCGAGCGGCTCGACGACGGCGCAGGGCATCGTGCTCACCGGCACAGCCTACCTCACCCACACCACCGTCGCGTCGAACACCGGCATCGGGCTGGTGAGCCAGGGCGCAGCCAGCTTCCACGCAGTGCTGGTGGGCTACAACACGAGCGGCGACTGCAGGAATTGGGGCGGCTATGTCCTGGGGCAATATGCCTCACTGTCCAGCGATGCCTCGTGCGGCGCGTTCGGCTTCACCTACACCAACACCGACCCGAAGCTGAAGCCGCTTGCGCTGAACGGCGGCAGCACGCCGAATCACGCCTTGCAAGTGGGCAGCCCGGCGCTGAGCAAGGTGCTGGGCTGTGTGGTGAGCGACGATCAGCGCGGCGCGCCGCGACAGACGCCCTACTGCGACATCGGCGCGTTTGAGCTGATAGACTATCGCGTATGGGCGCCCATCGTGCGCAAACCGTGATGCGTTGCACGAGTTGAGGCAGTTGAGTGACATCAGGGGTTGTGTTCGGCCTATGGTCGGGCGCAGCCCCTGATGTGCTTATCGCGACCCTGCACCCATCACCGTTGCGGTTTGCTTGCGGCTGAGCACTTGATTGCAGTGGCGTAGGAAGTGCTCCGTCAGTGCCATTCTCGGCAGGAGCAGCCAAGCGGCAGACTAAACGGCTACAATACGCTATCCATGGCAGAGAGTGTGCCTGCGACTCGCCGTCGCCTACGCCAAATTGGCCAGCAAATCCGTCAAGCCCGTGAAGCGATAGGCCACTCGCCCAAAAACTGCGCCAAGCGGGCCGGTATCTCGTCGCGGCGATGGTTGGCCTATGAGGCTGGCGAGGCAGAGCCGACGCTGTCGGAGTTGGAGCTGATCGCCGGCGTGTTGCAGGTGCCTCCTCATGTGTTGCTGGGAGAGTTGCCCTCCTGCCTTTTGCCCAGCACGCCGCTGACCGACGTGAGGCATTGGCTGCGCCTGCGCGGCCACATCATCGGGGCACGCCTGAAGCAGGCGCGGTTATCGTGCGGCAAAACTGTGGAACAAGTAGCTGCAGCGCTAGGCTTGAAACCCTCGCAAATGAAGCGCATCGAGGCAGGTCGCCAGCCACCGATCACCGTGTTGGAGCAACTGATGCAGCACTACAACCTGTCGCTTGACGCGCTGCTCGACTTGGGGGTGCGTCCGCTAGGCGATGTGCAAGCTCGGCTGTTGCAGCGTGCACGATTTGAGATGCTGGATGATGCGCTGCGCAGCTTTGTCGCCGATCCATCTGCAACGCCGTTCCTGCGGTTGGCAATGCATCTGCGCGCGCTGCCTCCGCACGAGTTAGACCGCATCGGCAAAGCGTTGCTTACCCTCAGCAATGGCATCTCGGCTGATGCGCCAAAGCTGGAAGCGTGATACGCCATGGAGGGCTTTGCTGTTCGGCGATGCCATGCGGCGTTGGTTGATGGACTGCGTGATGGTTCAGTCGGCGGGCCTGCTGCGGTAGAAGCGCACGTTGGCCTTTTCGAGCGTGGCAAGCCCTTCGCGGATGTGCGGCTCGATGGCAGCGAGGAAGGCCTCTAGCTTGTCGCGCGTGTCCACCAACTCGATCACCACCGGTAAGTCCTCGGAGAGGCGCTCGATACGCGCGGCATGGATGCGGCTGTTGGCGCCGAAGCCCATGATGCCACGCAGCACCGTAGCGCCGGCCAAGTCTCGGCGGCGCGCCTCGGCAACGATCCACTCGTACAGCAGCCGACCGTGGATGCGGTCGCTCTCGCCGATGAAGATGCGCAGCAGGTAACCATCCTCGCCAAGCTCGATCGTGGTCATACGGCCCTCCATAGCCAGCCGGCGACCATGCGGCCAAGGAACACAGCTGCCAGTCCAAGCGAGACCTGAATCACCACATTCAGCAGCGCCCCACCGGATTGGCCTTCACGCATCAGGTTGATCGTCTCGTTGGCGAAGGTGGAGAAGGTGGTGTATCCGCCAAGGATGCCTGTGAACACAAAGACGCGTGACTCCGTGGTGAAAATGCCGTGGGCGTCGGCCAATTGCGAGAGCGCGCCAATGAAAAAGCACCCCACCAGATTCACCGCCACCGTGCCCAACGGGAACGCTGCGCCAGGTGAGAGCTGTTGCACGTAGCCGCTGATCACATAGCGCAACACAGCGCCGATGCCGCCTCCCAATCCGACCAGCGCGAAGCGCAGCAAGTCAGGTTGCTTCAGAGACATCACGTGTGGGATTCTAGCCCTTAACCGCGCCCACCAGCAGCCCGCGCGCAATGTAGCGCTCGAGCAAGATAGCCAGCCCGAGCACCGGCGCGATCATGATCGTGACCAGCACCGACAGATACCACCACTGTGGCCCGCGCGTCGCGTTTTGGGCTACCACCATGGATGGCATAGTTTGTGCGCGCGCGTTGGTCAGAAAGACGGAGATGAGGTATTCGTTCCAGGCGAAGACCAGAACAAACAGGAAAGTTGCCACTAGCCCCGGCAGCGCCAGCGGCAGGACGATCGTGAAGAAAATGCGAAAGCGCGAGGCACCGTCAATTTGTGCGCTCTCCTCGATCTCAATGGGGATGGTGCTGAAGTAATCGCGCATCAGCCACACAACAATCGGCAGGTTGACGGCTACATACGTGATGATCAGCGCAGCCCACGTGTCCAGCAGACCCAACTGCTGATACACCACATACAGCGGCAACACCACCGCTACTGGCGGCATGATGCGCTGCGAGATGAGCCAAAAAGCGATGTCGCTGTTGCTCAACAAGCGCTTAAAGCGCTTGCTGATCGTGAGCAGGCTGATCACGAAAAGCCCTGCGCCCACCGCAACCGAGGCGCCGAGCGGGAGGCCCACCACCAGGAACAACGCAATCGTCACCAACACGCACGCCAGAAACACGCCAACCGTCCCCAGCTTGGGGCGAAACTGGAAGCGGGTGAGCGCATAGGCGGCGCTAGAACCAAGCATCAGCGCGAGCACCGAGCTGCTCAACGCAACCACCACCGTGTTGAGGAAGTTGCGCCGCGTGTCGTTCCCCACCTCCTCGAGGATGTAGCGCCAAGCGTGTAACGACGGCTGAAAATCAACGAAAGGGATGTAGAAGGGCCCGTTGTTCACGTCGGCGGGCAGCTTGAACGACGTCGTGATCAGCCAGTACAGTGGGAATAGGATGAGCAGCGCCCAAAACCCCAGCAATAGGTAAGAAACAAGCGCTGCAAACGGCGATGGCTTGAAAGGTGAGCGGCTATGAAAAAGAGACCTCATAACCCACCCCCGATGCGGCTGCGGATTGTGCGCACGTACAACGTGGCGATGAACGTCACAAGGAACAACAAGATATAGGCGATAGCTGCTGAGCCGCCGATGTCCAGCGCCCTCCAAATGCGAAACGCATACAGCGTGAGCGTCTCAGTGGCCGTGCCTGGTCCACCGTTAGTCAAGATGTTGGGTAGGTCAATCAACTTGAAAGACTCGATCAGCCGAATCAGGATCAGCGTTGTGCTCACCGGAAGTATGGCGGGCAGGGTGATGTAGCGAAAGATTTGCCAGCCGTTGGCGCCGTCCACGATGGCTGCCTCCATCGGTTCTACGTCTTGCGCTTCGAGCGCTGCCAGCAACACAATGAACATGAATGGCGTCCACTGCCAGATGTCGCCGATCATCACCGCAACGCGCGCTCCCCAAGCGCTGTTGGCCCAGGCGAAATCTTGCATCCCCAGCAAAATCCACAGCGGCTCAAGCGGCCCCTTGTTGGTGTCGGCTAACATGCGGAAGAGGTAGCCGACGCCAACCGGTGTGATCATCATCGGCAGTAGGAAAATAACCCGGAAGAACGTGCGCCCAGGCAATTGCTGTGCGCACAACAGTGCCAGCGCAAGACCGAGGAGATACTGAAAAGTGATGCCGACAACAACGTAGAGGAGGGTGACAGTCAACGTGCCAGGACGGCCGCCTTCTGAGAACAGCGAGGCAACAACTAGGTAAAGTAGGCCGAGCAGCAGCACCGCCGAAACAGCTCTGCCAAGCGCGGCCGCTGCGCCGGCGCGAGCGCGCAACGCGCTCCCAACCCACCGCGCCAACCCGATCGCCGCTAGCGCAAGAATGGCCCAGCCAAATGGGTTTGGGGTGTCCAACACCCCAAACAAGACGCGCTGCTCTCGCCCAAACAGCAAACGCTCGAAGTTTGCCAGACCGACAAACTGAATTTGCAAGCCACCTGCGACAAAGCGCAGTCGGCTGAGCGAGAGCAGGAGTGAAATCACGAGCGGCGCAATGGATAAAAACAACACCACCAGGACGGCTGGCAACAGCAACACGCCCGGCGCGAGCCGCTCAAGGCGATGAGAGAAGCTAAGCTGTGATTGCAGGCGTTTGGTTGGTGCAAGAGGTCTGATCATGAGGCTGCGCATCGCAAAGGTAGAACGCAGGCCGAAGCGCGACAGAAAGGCCATACGCGCCGCAAGGCGCGCGGTGTCCGTGCAGCGCGTATGGCCTGACGTGAGCGGTCGGCTTGTGGATGACCCCGGCTCACTTCTTGATGCCGAGCGTGGCGCGATAGGCGTTGAGTTGCGCCTCTCGACCTAGCTCTTCGGTCTTCTGCTCCCAGCCGTCCTCGATCTCCTTCATCGTGGCAGCGATGTCCTGCTCGCCCGCCAAGAACTTGGCCAGCGCGCCGTCAAGGACGATCTGCTGATAGTACTGGTTTTGTGGGATGCGCAGGTCAAGCACCATGTTGGGGCTATTCAAGCTAGCTTTGATTGCGCCAAGGTAATCCTTTGCGGCCTGCTCGCTCATCCCGGCCTTGATCCAGTTGTCCAGATTCTCGAACTGCGAGACCCGATACGGGTTGAAGCCCGTCTTGCCGATGGTCACGTCCACGTTGCTCTGGGCTGGCTGGTTCATGTACTTCAAGTAAGCAAAAGCTGCCGTCTTGACCTCAGGCTTGCTTGCCTTGTTGATCGCGCCGGACCAACCGCCGAACGCCGCAAATGGGGCGTGGTTAATGCCGTTGATGGCGTGTGGGCAAAGCTCCGGCGTGCAATCCACCAGCTTGCCTGTCTTGCGGTCGAGCACCCGCTTGCTGCCCGGCAGGATCACCGCGCCAGTCTTGTCCTTAGCCTTGCTGCCTTCCTCGATAGCCAGCGTGCCGATGTCGCCCCAGTCAATAGTGAGCGCGCACTGTCCGGCCGTCCACAGGCCGCG
The DNA here is from genome assembly GCA_938028725.1 of uncultured Anaerolineae bacterium. Taxonomy (GTDB): domain Bacteria; phylum Chloroflexota; class Anaerolineae; order J036; family Brachytrichaceae; genus CALIMH01. Next base: position 8,354 of record CALIMH010000016.1, read on the forward strand.
CGTGTCACCGACATCGAGGTTAATCTCGTCTGGCGGACCATACTGGGTGGTCTCTTTGTAGATCTCCAGGGCGCGGGCAGCGGCTTCGTTGTTGTAAAGCGGCTTGAACGTCTCAGTGTCGAAGAAGGCGCCTTGCTCGGTGCCTTTGCTTTGGATGAACGCTGAAGCGATCGAGGTGAACATCCAGTAGGACTGCGCTGCCTTCTTCTTGGCGATGCACGAACCATACACTGGCTTGCCGTCTTCGGTGGTCAGCTTCGCCTCGCTCACCGCCTTGGCGAAGTTGAGGTAGTCCTCCCACGTCTCAGGTGCGGAGAGCCCCAGTTGCTTGGCGATGTCGGTGCGGTAGTACACCATCTGGAAGTCGCCGTCAAGCGGGATGGTGTAAATGCGGCCGTTGTAGGTGGCTGAGAAGTCTCGGAAGAACAGGCCGATGTCCTCCCATTCGATATCCGGGTTGTTCTTCACATAGTCGGTGAGGTCCTCCAGGTAACCCGGCTCCACATAGTCCACCATCCACTGAGGCGCGAACACCACCACGTCGAAGCTGTTAGTGCCAGTGGCGAAGTCGTTGAGGATTTTCTGATACAGCTCGGAGAACGGCACTGTCACTACGTTCACCGTGGCGCCGGTGGCTTCGCTGAACTCCTTGCCGCGCCGTTGCATGGGCTCGGCGATCTGCGGACCAGAGAACGTGATGGCGTTGATCGTGATGCCCTCGAATTGCTTGCGAGAAGCGGAGGGCTGCTGGGGTTGGCTGGGTTGTGCTGGCTGTGCCGGCTGCGGCGGTGTAGCGCAGGCTGACAGCGTGAGCGCTCCAAGCGCAGCAAAAGCGATCCACTTCCGGTTCATACAATCTCTCCTCCTGTTATGTTGGTTCAGGTTTGCAAAAGGTCGGGTTGGTCAAGGGGCGAAGCTGTAGAACAGCGAGCGCAATGCCTGATGTCAACAGACATCGCTCGTGATGTCGAGAGGTTGCCTCACAGTGTGAGCGTTGTGCGATGTTCCTGGATGGGCATCACCTCCTTTTGTTCTGGGTCAACATGAGGTCGCGTGAAAGATGTCGTCGAGGCCATATCCTCGGCGTTCACATAAACGAGGCGATGTGCAAGGCGCACCTCGCGGATCGGGTGCGCGCTGTCGCTCATGCGCGCGCAGAGCAACTCGAACGCCCGTTGCCCCATCTCGCGCACAGGTTGCGCGGCGATCAGCAGTGGCATTCTCAAGAGTGTCATCCAGGGCATCTCATCCAGGCCAGCCAGGCCTACCTGCTGGGGAACGCGCAGGCCCAAGTGCTGCACTGCCTTGAGCACACCAAGCGTGATGAGATTGTTGCCGCTCAGCAGCGCTGTGGGTCGCTCGATCTGGCTCAACAAGCCGATAGCCGACTGGAAGCCAAAAGCCTCGCTCCCCTTGCCGCTGCAAATCCACTCATCTCTCACTGGCAGCCCGCTTTCGTGCATTGCCTGCAGAAAGCCGGTCAGCCGCTCGCGGCCAGAAGTGATGTTGTCGCCCGGCAGGATGATCCCGATGCGCTGATGTCCTTGCGCGATGAGGTAGCGCGTGAGGTCGTAGGCTGCGCGCACGTTGTCGAGCAGCACAGTGTCCACAGGTGTCAGCAGCGAGCGGCGATCCACCGCCACCACGGGGATGCCGGCGCGCTGCAACGGCAAGAACGATGTGGTGGTCTCTGAGGTGGGCGAGCCGATCACACCCGCCACCCGCTCGTCCGCTAGAAACTGGATGTAGTTGCGCTCCTTCTCTGGCGACTCGTCCGAGTTGCACAGCACCAGGCTGAATTGCTGGGCATGGGCGCTGTCTTCCACTGCCCGCACCAAGCTGGTGTAGAAAGGATTCTCCACGTCGGAGATGATCAGCCCAATGATCTTGCTGCGCTGTGTGCGCAGGTTTCGGGCGATGCCGTTAGGTCGGTAGCCCAGCTCGCGAGCCACCTGCAAGATGCGCTCGCGGGTGGCGGGTCGCATCACCGCAGCTCCTGAAAAGGCACGCGAGACGCTGGCGACCGATACGCCCGCTTGCTCGGCAACTTCTCGGATGGTGGTGCGCTTCACAGGGCTGTCCATGGCTTGCGATGCCTCAGAGCGTCAATGTAAACGATAACAGTAAGTGTAATTGCTGTCTGTGCTTTGTCAAGTCACGCGCCTCGCCTTTGTCGCCGGTGCAGAGCGCCCCCCGTCCGCATGCGACCTTGTGCCATACTGTGTGGTATGGCATTGGTGCTGGCTCATGATCTGGGCACCACGGGCAACAAAGCCTCGCTCTTTGACGAAAGCGGCAACATCGTCGCCTCTCACACCGAGCCATATGCTGTGCACTACCCCCAGCCGGGCTGGGCAGAGCAGGAGGGCGAAGACTGGTGGCGGGCTGTCTGCCTTTCCACCCGTGCATTGTTGCAAGCAGCGCGCCTGCAACCGGCAGACGTTCGCGTTGTCTCCTTCAGTGGCCAGATGATGGGGCTGCTGCCGCTCGACGCGCACGGCCGGCCACTGCGCAGCGCGATCATTTGGGCCGATCAGCGCGCGGTGGACGAAGCACGCTGGTTTGCCGAGCGTTGTGACCCTACAACTGTGTATTGCCGCACCGGCCATCGTGTGGGCGCCTCATACGTCGCTGCAAAGTGGCTTTGGCTGAAGCGGCATCAGCCCGAGCTATATGCGCAAACCTGGCGCTGGGTGATGGCCAAGGATTACGCCGTCTTCAAGCTCACCGGCCAAGTGGCTACCGACTACTCCGATGCCTCCGGCACCAATCTGTTCGACTTGCAAACAGCGCGCTGGTGTGAGGACTTCGTCGAAGCGCTGCAGCTAGAAGCCCACCAACTCCCGCCCTTGCATCCCTCAACCGAGGTGATCGGTGAGGTGACGCGCGAGGCAGCCGCAGCAACAGGGCTGCGGCCTGGCACGCCAGTCGTGATCGGCGGCGGAGATGGCGCCTGCGCGACGGTGGGCGCCGGGTCGGTTGGCGTGGGCGATGCCTACTGTGTGATCGGCACTTCAGCCTGGATCGCTTTCACAGCGGCCCAACCCCTCATTGACCCTCAACAGCGCACCTTCACCTTTGGCCATCTCATGCCCCAGCGCTACATCCCGATGGGCACCATGCAATCGGCCGGCGGCGCGCGCGAGTGGTGGTTGCGCATCGCGGCTGAAGAGGTGAACGATGCAGCGCTGGCGGAGGTGCCCGTGGGCAGCGACGGCGTGATCTTCCTGCCTTACCTAATTGGTGAGCGCAGTCCGTGGTGGAATCCGCGCGCGCGCGGTGCCTTTCTTGGCCTCAGCATGAGCCACACGTCCGCGCACTTGCAGCGCGCCGTACTGGAGGGGATCGCGATGAACCTGAAGCTCATCTTCGATGCGCTCAGTGCACAACAACCCCTGACTTCGCTGCGGCTGGTGGGTGGTGGCGCGCGTAGTGCGGTGTGGCGGCAAATCCTAGCGGATGTGCTGGGTGTGCCGCTGGCGATACCGCAGCTGTTGGCCGAGGCTACGTCGTGGGGCGCTGCGGTGGCTGGTGGCGTTGGGGTGGGGTTGTACCCAAGTTGGGAGATCGCCCGCGCCCCAATGCAAACCGTGCAGCACATCCTGCCAAACCCAGAGGCGCACGTTCGCTACATCGATCTGCTTGAACGCTTCCGAGCAGCCTACCACGCTGTGGCAGCGTTGGTGTAGGCGTGCACTGCTGGCCGCGAGCACTTTCGCGGCCAGGCGTGGTAGAATAGGTGCTTGCTGATTCGAACGCAGCGGGACGTGCCGATGTAGCTCAGTTGGTAGAGCACACGACTGAAAATCGTGGGGTCGTCAGTTCGATCCTGACCGTCGGCACTTGACAGAAGCAGCTAGCGCTGCTAGAATGAGCGGCACGCGGGAGTAGCTTAGGTGGTAGAGCGATTCCTTGCCAAGGAATAGGTCGCGGGTTCAAGTCCCGTCTCCCGCTCTGAGAAAAAGCGTTCTTGCAGACGCTTTTTGTTTTGCCTCTCGCAGGGGCCTGTGGCGCAGTTGGGAGCGCGCTTCAATCGCACTGAAGAGGTCAGGGGTTCGAATCCCCTCAGGTCCATAATTTGGGCGGATCAGCACGGCGCGGCGCATCAAGCCGGGCCGTTTTTGTTTATCCTCTCCTTATGCGCTGGATTATCGACACCGACGCCGGCGTGGACGACGCCATTGCAATCGGCATGGCTTGCGCCCATGCGCGCGGTGCAGCACACACGCTGCTGGCCCTCACCACGGTCGCGGGCAACGTCAGCCTTGAGAAGGTGAACGTCAATGTGGGCGCTGTGCTTGACGTATTTGAGTCCGACGTACTCTTTTTTAGCGGTTGCGCTGCACCATTGGTCGCACCGCCGCAGCGGGCGGAGGATTTCCACGGCGCCGATGGTTTAGGCGACGCCGGCCTCTCGCGCACGGCGCGCCGACCGCAGCCAGAACATGCTGCGCTTGCACTAGCGCGTTTGGCCGAGCGGTATGCCGGCGAAGTCGGCATTATCACCATCGGTCCGCTCACCAACTTGGCGTTGGCGTGTCATCTCTCTCCACGTTTGCCCCAGCATGTGCGCCGGCTGGTGGTGATGGGTGGAGCGTGGCAGGGGTTCGGCAACCAAACGCCTGCAGCAGAGTTCAACATCGCCGCAGACCCAGAGGCAGCGCGCATCGTGTTTGAGCACTTCGACCACATCATCCTATTGCCATGGGAGACCGCGCTGGAGCAGATGATGCCGTTCGAGACGTTGGAACACATCGCCGCACAAGCCACGCCGCGGGCGCGCTTCTTTGCTGCCATGACTCGTGTTGCTAACACATGGCGCGAGCGGTTGGGTTGGCAGGGCGTGCCGCTGCCCGACCCGATGGCCGTAGCGGTAGCGCTCAATCCTGAGCTGATCGCTGCTAGCTTCTTCGCCCGCGTGCTGGTTGACCTGAGCGGTGACGTCGCGCGCGGCTTCACTGCCATGGACCGACGAACAGCACACCCAAACGCCCAAGTGGTGACTTTGGTAAATGCGCCGCTGGCTTGGCAGATGATCCGCGACGCCTGGCATTAAGCGCGCCTGAAAACGACGATTTTGGGGTACAATGCCAACACGGTAACGGATTGCCGATGTAGCTCAACCGGCAGAGCAACCGATTTGTAATCGGTAGGTTGCGGGTTCAACTCCCGCCGTCGGCTAGTAGAATCACAGAGTCAAGGGTCGATGTCCCGAGCGGCAAAGGGGGCGGACTGTAAATCCGCTGGCAGAAGCCTTCGCAGGTTCGAGTCCTGCTCGGCCCACTGATCGCCCACGTAGCTCAGTTGGCAGAGCACACCCTTGGTAAGGGTGAGGTCACCGGTTCGATCCCGGTCGTGGGCTTTGGCGGCGCCACATCTTGCTACTTGGCAGTGCGCCCACTTTAACACTCAACGCGACATAGGATTGCACCATGGCGAAGGAGAAGTTTGTCAGGACGAAGCCCCATGTGAACGTGGGGACGATGGGACACATAGACCACGGGAAGACGACGCTGACGGCGGCGATCACGAAAGTGTTGTCGCTGAAAGGGCAGGCGCAGTTCATGGCGTAT
>CALIMH010000017.1 GCA_938028725.1 uncultured Anaerolineae bacterium
GAGATGGTGATGCCGGGGGACACGGTGACGATGCGGGTGAAGCTGATTGCGCCGGTGGCGCTGGAGCAGGGGTCGCGGTTTGCGATACGGGAAGGCGGCCTGACTGTCGGCGCAGGCACGATCCTCCGCGTCTTCGAGTGATCAGCAAGCGCTGCTTGGTGCCCTCCTCAATCGAGGGGACAGCAGGCAGCTATCATCGCAGGGCACTAGCTCAAGTGGTAGAGCACCCGACTCCAAATCGGGCGGTTGTGGGTTCGAGTCCTGCGTGCCCTGCCTTTCACTACAGCGGCAACCAATGATGGTGCTGCGCTGACTGAAAACAGACCCAATCATGGCAAACCAAGAGGTTGCAGAGAAGCGGCCATCAGCCATAGCAACGGCGCTTGACCCCGCACGCGAATACGTGCGCGATACGCTGGGTGAACTGCGCAAGGTGCATTGGCCCACACCAGTTAATGCGCGCAATCTCACTACCGTGGTGATGGTGGTGGTGATCGTGATGGCCGCATTCCTGGGCATCTTTGATTTCCTCTTCGAGCAGTTGATCCTGGGCGTGCTGCGGCTGGACTTAGTGCCGCTTGCCATCAGCGTAGCTATCATCCTCTCTATCCTGGTGCTGATCTTCTTCTCCGCGCGCATGAGGCGCTACTGAGGCCTATGGACGAGCAGAACTTGATGGGCGCACCGCTCGGCTCACAAGGTGATGATGAGCTGTCGACCCAGGGCGAGGTCTCTCACTCCCCTGCTGATGCGCTGAGCGCTGCATCAGAACCCATCGCGGAGGAGCAGACGCCACTGGTGGTGCTTGCAACCGGTGCGTCCGCGCTGGAAGGGGCGACCACCCCAGGGGAGGCAGAGGATGCGGAAGATGAGTTGGCGAGCGTGCTTGATGAGACGCGCACTGCGGGCCGGCGTCGGCGCACGAAGGGCGTCTCTAAACGGCGCGCGAGCGAACCTTCGCAACGTCTACCTGTCTCGCGCCGTGAGCCGGCGGAGGAAACGAGCGAGCCGGGCGACAGCTCCGGCTATGTGGCGCCCCATCACGTCGCCGAGGATGAAGCGCAGTGGTATGTCGTCCACTGCTACTCGGGCTACGAAAACAAGGTGAAGTCAACCTTGGAGCAGCGCATCGAAGCGCTGAACATGGCCGACCGTATCTTCGAGGTGATCGTGCCGACTGAAGAGGAGATCGAAGTGCGGGAGGGAAAACGCCGCGCAGTTCAGCGCCAAGTCTTGCCAGGGTATGTGATAGTCCGCATGAAGATGAGCGAGGAGACCTGGCAAGTGGTGCGCAACACGCCGGGCGTCACGCGCTTTGTGGGCATGGGCAATCGTCCCCAACCGCTTGATCCCCAAGAGGTGGAGCAGATCTTGCAGCGCATGCAAGCGGGAGCGCCGCGCATCAAGGTCAACTTCCGCCCTGGCCAAAAGGTGCGCATCACGGAGGGTCCATTCGCTGACTTTATGGGTATTGTGGACCGTCTAGACACCGAGCGCGCCAAAGTCACGGTGCTGGTGTCGTTCTTCGGGCGCGAGACGCCGGTGGAGTTAGATTTCTTTCAAGTGGAGCGGGTTTGACCCTTGCGCCGGGGCAATTGCCCAGGCGTTTGGTGGGAGAGCAGCAGCTCGCTAGTACCACGGAGGATACACCATGGCCAAAAAGATCAAGAGCGTAGTGAAGATTCAGATTGAGGCCGGCAAAGCCACGCCGGCTCCGCCCATCGGCCCCTCGCTGGCGCCGCATGGGGTGAACCTACCGCTGTTTTGCAAGGAGTACAACGCGCGCACAGCATCCATGGCCGGTTACATCGTCCCGGCCACCATCACCGTTTACACGGATAACTCGTTCACCTTCACCCTCGGCACGCCGCCCACATCGCAACTCATCATGAAGGCGGCCAAGATCGAGAAGGGCTCTGGCGAGCCAAACCGCAACAAGGTGGGCAAGATCACGCGAGCCCAGGTGAAGGAGATCGCTGAGATGAAGATGAAAGACCTGAACGCCCTGGACCTTGAGAGCGCCATGCAGCAGGTGATAGGCACTGCGCGCAGCATGGGCGTTGAAGTCGTGGACTAGGACGTTAGCTCGTGGGAGAGCGCATCAGCTCGTTACACACCACAGGAGTGACACAATGGCAAAGAGAGGCAAAAAGTATTTAGCTGCCGCTGCCAAGGTCGATCGCAACCGCTTGTATGCCCCTGAGGAGGCAGTGGCGCTGGTCAAAGAGACCAGCTTTACCAAGTTTGATGCCACAGTGGAGTGTCATCTGCGGCTTGGCGTTGATCCGCGCCAGGCTGATCAACAGGTGCGCGGCGTGGTGGTGTTGCCGCATGGGCTCGGCAAGAAGGTGCGCGTGTTGGTCTTCGCCCAGGGTGATGGCGCGCGCATCGCTCAGGAAGCCGGCGCCGACATTGTGGCCGACAGCGACGAGTGGCTGAAGAAGATTCAAGATGGCTTCACCGACTTCGATGTGGCCATCGCCACGCCAGACATGATGGGCAAGGTGGGACGGCTGGGCAAGGTGCTCGGCCCGCGCGGCTTGATGCCCAACCCAAAAGCTGGCACTGTGGTGCCGCCGGAGGACATCCCGCGCGTGATCAAAGAGGCGCGCGCCGGCCGCGTGGAGTTCCGCCTCGACAAAAGTGGCAATTTGCACGTGCCTGTCGGTAAGGTGAGCTTCTCGGCCAACGCGCTGAGCGAGAATCTGCGCGCCTTCCTCGATGCCGTGATGAAGGCTAAGCCCGCCGCGGCCAAAGGGACTTACCTCAGGCGCATCACCGTCACCTCCACCATGGGGCCAGGGGTGCGCGTGGACCCGGCTGCTGCAACGGCTAAGGCTTGAAGGCTTCGACACTGACTCTCACGCTGCTGCCGGAGCGCTGGCAAATGAGCGCTCCGGCGTTTTGGGATGCCTCTGCCGCGTGCTTTCCTTTAACCATCGTAGCGCAGAAGCCGCAGGCCGTTCACCGTCACAAGCAACGAGGCGCCCATATCAGCCAGGACCGCCAGCCACATGGTGCCCAGGCCCAGGAGCACCAGCGCGACGAACCCCAGCTTGATGCCCAGCGCGAGCGCGATGTTGGCGCGGATGATGCGCATGGTGCGCCGGCTCAGCCGCAGCGTGTAGGGCAATCGGCTAAGCTCGTTGCCGAGCAGCACAACGTCGGCTGTTTGCATGGCCTGAGTGGTGCCGTCGCTGATGGCAATGCCCACGGTGGCTGCTGCCAGCGCCGGCGCGTCGTTGATGCCATCCCCTACCATCGCAACGCTGCCGTGTTGAGCAACTAAAGCTTCGACCACGCGCAGCTTTTGTTCGGGCAGCAGCTCAGCGTGCACCTCTGCGATGCCAACTTGGTGGGCGATATGACGGGCGGCAGCTGAGGTGTCGCCCGTCAGCATCACAACTCGCTGCACGCCCTCCGCGCGCAACTGTTGGACCACAGCGCGCGCCGATTCACGCGGCTTGTCGGCCACGGCCAAGTAACCCTGATACGTGCCGTCCAAGCTCACCAGCACTGGCGTGTGGCCTTCGCGTGCAGCCGCCTCAATCTCCTCGCACCAGCGCGCGTCATGGGGCAGCGCAGTGTCAAAGAAGGTGTGGCTGCCAATGCAAACCTGGCGGCCGTTCACGATGCCGACTACGCCCCGGCCCGTCAGAGCCTGCACCGCCTCGGCGGGGGGATAGCGCTCATCAACTCTGCGCTGTGTGGCCTCGGCGAGCACCGCTTGAGCGATTGGGTGCTCGCTGCGCCGCTCGACAGCGCAGGCGAGCGCCACCAACTCATCACAATTGGGACACGGATCGGTGGTCTCGCAACGGGTGGAACGCGCCAAAACAACGGTAGGCTCGCCGAGCGTGAGCGTGCCGGTTTTATCGAATGCGATCACCCTCAAGCGACTGAGCGCCTCCAGGTAAGCGCCGCCTTTGATGAGCACACCGTGCCTCGCCGCGGCTCCCAGCGCGCTCACAAGCGCCACCGGCGTGCTGATCACCAACGCGCACGGGCAAGCTGCTACCAACAACTCCAGCGCGCGGTAGAACCATCCTTGCTCCACGCTGTTCGGCCAAAAGGGCGCGCCGAACAGCAGCGGCGGCAGTGAGGCAACGGCGATGGCCAAGCTGACCACGGCCGGCGTGTAGTAACGCGCAAACTGGTCGATGAAGCGCTGAGTAGGCGCCTTGCGCTCGGTGGCCTCGGCCACCAACTGGACGACGCGATGGAGTACGCTCTCCTCGAGAGGACGTGTGACCTCGACCTCCAACGCGCCGGCGCCGTTCAAGCTGCCCGCGAACACCATATCCCCCGCACGCTTCTCAACTGGCATGCTCTCGCCGCTGATGGGCGCCTGATTCACGTGTGACCAGCCGCTGCGCACTACGCCATCCACTGGGATGCGCTCGCCTGGCTTCACAATGACTCGCTCCCCAACTCGGAGCGCCTCGACAGGCACACGCTGCTCGCCATGCGGAGACAGGCGGGTGGCTTCGTTGGGCGTGAGCGCCATCAGGCTATGAATGGCGTTGCGCGCCCGCTCGGCGGTGTAGCCCTCCAGTGCCTCGGCGATCGCGAAAAGCACGATCACCACGCCGGCTTCGCTGTAGGCCCCTATCACCACAGCGCCAACGGCGGCGAGCGTCATCAGCAGGTTGATTGTGATTTGGCCGCTGTGCAGCAGCGCGCGTATCGCTTGTGTGGCGATCGGCATGCCCGCGACCACCAGGGCTGCAACGTTGAGCGCATGGGCCAGCGTGGTGGGGGTTGCTGCTCCGGCTAGCGGCAGCAGATGCTCAATCAACCCGGCCGACGCCACCAACCCTGCCCCGAGCAGCGCGCGCCGGGTCTCCCGTTGCTGGGCAAGAAAGCGCACAAAGTCGCTCACCGACGCACTGGTGGGCAGCGTCCTCAAAGGCGTGTGGGCCGAACGCAGCTCGTAGCCGAGCGCGCGCGCACGGGCTTGGATCGCCTCAGATGGCGCATCGCCGATCACGCGCAGCTGTGCTGTCGCAAAGTTCACAGTGCATGACTGCACCCCGTCCAGCTCCTGGATGCTGCGCTCCAGGTGCTGGGCGCAATCGGCGCAGTCCATGCCGATCACGATAAAGCGCTGCTCGTCGGCGTTTGTGTGGGTCATGACTGAACCAGGATAGTACAGCCGCTCGCGCTGCTTAGCTCGCTATGATAGTTGCTTGGACATCCGGCGTAGATGGCTCTTCTGTGCCCGCTATTTCCGTACGCGTGGTGACACGCGACCTGCTGTGGTGGTTGGTCGAATCGAATGGGGGCTTGCGCAGCCACCACAACGCCGGCGCGCGGCGTGCGCTGCTGCGCTCTGCCTTTTCAGATGAACTGGTGGCTTTCAGGCTGCAGCGTCAACTCGTTGAGCACGCCGTTGGGTGCTGCTTCCAGCGCATACACAATCGCGCGTGCGGCGTCCTCCACGGTGAGCATCTTTTCGCGCTGCACGCGCATCTCGATGTGATCCCAGAAGGGGGAGTTGACCCCGCCCAAGTACAGCAGCGTAATGCCCACGTTGTTGCGCTGCCACTCGGTCGCCATCGCCTTTAGCGCGCCGACTGCACCCCACTTGCTGGCGCTGTAAGCTACGCTGCCGCGCATCACATAGCGCCCCATCGTGCCCACCGGCGTGATGATCTTCCCGCCTCCGCGCTTGACCATCTCCAGTCCTACCGCTTGTGAGACGAGGATCGTGCCCTTGGTGTTCACCGCCAGCATGTGGTCAATGTCGGCCTCGCTCAGGTGCTCGATCGGGCGCAGGACGCCGACGCCGGCGCAGTTGATTAGCGCGTCGATGCGGTCGAACGTGGCGAGCACTTCGCTCACCATGTCTGAGACCTGGTCGCGCTGGGTGATATCGGTCGGTACGACCACTGCCTGCGCACCTAGGCGGCGCACTTCGCCGGCGGCCTCGTCCAGGCGGGCGCGAGTGCGCGAGACAAGTGCAAGCTGTGCGCCACGCGCAGCCAGCATGAGCGCCGTTGCACGCCCCATGCCGCTGCTGGCTCCGGTGATCAGGATGACCTTGTCCTTCATAGCTGTTACTCCGAGAAGCGAGGTATCTCAAGTAGTCGGCGTGTGGAGCGCATGCGGCTGACGAAGAGCAAGCGCATAACTAGGTTGCCGAGCATCTTGCCGATCAGCTTGCCCCACAGACCGAAAGGTAGCTCGTAGATGATCGTGTCGCTCACGCGGGTGCGGCTGGCGTCCAGTGCTTGAAAGACATGCGTGTGTTGCCACATAGCGAAAGGCCCTTCGCCGGCAATTTGCTCGTCGGTAAAGCGGGTGGGGGGCTGGTGTTCGCGCAGTTGCAGATTCCATCGTTGCCGCAACGGCCCTATCTGCATCAGAAGCTCAATGCGGCTACCGGGTCGCAGAGGCCGCTCCACGTGCACCACGTGCACACGCACCGGCCCACGCATGATGCTGGGCAGCATGTGCGGGTCCTCGTGGAAGCGCCACACTGCTTCGAGCGGCGCCCGCACCTCAAACGCGTGAGAGAACTTTGGCACAGCGAGCTGTTGGCGCCAATGGGCCGATCAGCGATATTCCAAGCGGCCTAGCGTGCGCAGGATGAGCTTGCGGGCTGTCATCTCGCGCACGAAGCCAATGCCCTCGGCCAACCGAATTGGCCGCAAGCCGAAGACGGTTTCGGTTGCGTTGTCTGTAGCGACGTTGTCCACCCCAAGTTGGGCAAGAAGGCTGGATGTCACCGGCGGCTTGGGCAGCGTAGCTTCCATCAGCTTCACGGCGACGCGCAGCAGCGGCACCGGCATGTGAACCTTGATGCGGCGCAGGCCCATTTCTTTCAGAATGCAGTCGATAATCCCTTCCAGCGTGATCACCTCACTGCCGCAGATTTGCAGCCGCCGGTTGACGAGATCAGCTCGCTGCAATGACTGCACCACACAACTGGCCACGTCTTGGGCAGCAATGGGTTGAAAGCGGGACTTTCCATCGCCAGGCACAATCATGAAAGGTGGGATACGAGCCAAGCCGGCCAGTGTGTTGATGAATTCGTCACCTGCGCCGAAGATGACTGATGCCTCCAGCACAGTGTAGGGCACACCGCTGGCCATCAGATAATCCACACCGCGCCCCTGGGTGCTAGCGAGCGGGAAAGGGCGACGCGCATCTGCGCCCAAGCCGACGACAGTGACGATTTGCCTCACGCCGGCGCGCTTGGCCGCGTCGGTCACGTTGATCGTCCCCTGCGCGTTGATGCGCTCCATGGTGGATGTGCCTCGGTCGCGGTTAACAGCAGCCAAATGAACAACCTGCTCTACCCCTCGCAGCGCTGCATCCAACGACGCTGGGTCGGTCACGTCTCCAATAGCAGCACGCACGCCGCGCTGGCGCAACTTCTCCACACTGCTTGGGCTGCGCACAAGGCCAACGATTGAGTCGGATGGGATGCCTGCGTTGCGCAAAGCGTGGATGACAAAACCGGCAACGTAGCCGCCTGCACCTGTGATGAGGATCATCGCTTTACCCAAGTCTAGTATAGAGTTGGCAGCTTGCCAGTTGCCTTAATCGCAGCCTAGCCAAACTTGGCCAGCCCAGCGGAGAACGCTCACTGTGTTGTGGCAAAGCCGTTGCTTAGCGCGGCAAAGTAGGGCGTAAGCCTGCGCTGGGCTAACTCCGGCAGCAGAGCGAGGCAGGCTTCCCCTATCAACTGAGCGTGATGGGCGAGCCAACGAGGTGGGCTGACACATGGCGGGTAGGTCTCGCTACGCAGCTCGAGCGCGTGTTCCAGCACCGAAGGCTCTTCAAAAATCAGCGCCGATTCGATGAGGTCGAGCAAATCCGCAACCACACTAGCAATGCAGGTGTAATCTATGCTCTCGTCCACCGTGGCTGCAGCAGTGCGCAGCACCATTGCCGTCAGCTCTGCGCGATACTGGCGCAGCAGGTTCAATGTTTCCTGGGCGTCGAGAGAAGGTAACATGACGGCGGGCAGAAGTGGCTGCGTGCGCGGGTCAACCATCCACTGGGCGATTTGGCGGGTAGCCCTGCGCGCGTCATCGTCCAAGCGATGGGCGGGCACGTGTGCGACAAGGATGGGAAGGGTGTTGAAAATGCGGCCGCCAAAAGCAACCGTCAACTGCTCTTGGCCAGGCTGAGTGCGGATGTGGCGAACTGTCTCTAGCAAGCTGGCGGCGGTGGGGAGGGTGCTGGCTGAGAGCAGCACCACGTCGGGGTGGATTTTGTCCAGTGCTTCGTTCAGTCGGGCGAGCGCGAGGCTTTGCCCAAGGTAGATGACATGAAAGCCCCAGCGGCGCAAGAAGAGCGCCAGCGTCAGCAGGCCCATTTCATGCAACTCCCCTGGCGCGCACGCTGCCACAATGCGACCAGGCCAATGAGGCATGGGGGCGCTAGCCATGAGCGCGAGCAACCGACGCCGAAACACGTTGGTGATGAAGTGCTCCACGGATACGCTTACCTCACCAGCCTGCCACATTTCGCCGATGGTGGTGAGCGTCGGATAGATGAGTTGTGTGCATACATCCTCCACCGGGAATAGCGCAAATGCTTCCGATAACGTCTGCTCGATGCGCAGCTCGTCAAAGTCCATGGCGGCAGCAATGAGTTCATCGTGTAAGCGCTGCCAAGATGCAGGCAGGCGCGCCTGTGAGTCTGCATCGGCCGTGGCGTGACCGTTGGCAGCTTCCAGGCTGCGCAGCAGCGCTACTGCCTTGCTGATAGTGAGGCCGTTTTGGAGTTGTGCCTTCAGCCAGCGAAGGATGGCGACATCGCGCATCGAGTAGAGGCGATAGCCGCTGGCGCTGCGCGAAGGGTTGGGGATGCCATAGCGGCGCTCCCAGGCGCGCAGGGTGGCAGGGTCTATATCTGCTTGGAGCGAAACTGCCTTCACGTTGAAGACGGGTTCGGCACTGTAATGCTCGAACATAGAAGTGTTCTTTGAGTATAAGACCTGTCAAGTCTTCTCGTCCGTGGAGTGAACCAAATAAAAAGCCGCTGCTGGACGTCCGGCAGCGGCTTGAGCAGGGTGGAAGGTTGCAGCGATCACGTGGCCTGTCGATCGCGCTTTTCGCTGGAATGCTCAGGCAGGTAGCTCTGTTGCACAGCGTCCCGGTCGGTGAAGAGGAACAAAACAAAGAGCCCTGCCGACCCAAAGAGCAGCAGCGCGATGCAGAGTAGTGATTCAGTTCCTGGAATTAACATGTCTCACCTCTTTTGGGTACACCAGCGGCTTGTGGCCACTGGGCAACGAAGCTGACTCATGTGCCAGGGATCTCGGTTAGCCCTGCAAAGGCCGAGGTTGGTCGTGCCCGCCTGATGAATGCTCTGCGTGGGATGAGGGCCAATGCAGCCAGTGTCAAGGCTATCAAGACCATCTCAACTGTGTATACAGTGGTGTATCCTTGCACCAGATTCCCAGTGGTGCGGGTGACGATGTCCCGCAGGTTGCTGCCGGCTAGCGCGCCAAGTCCAGCTGCTGCTGTCTGCACCAGCCCCCACATGCCCACATACAGGCCAGCCGTCTTCACCTCTGCCAGGTTCACGATCACGGCCAAGGTGGAGATCAGGAACAGGCCGGAAGCAACCCCGACCACTGAGGCGCCGAGCGCGAAAAGGATCACGGATTGCGCGTTGCTCGAGTAGATGATCAGCCCAAAGCCAGCCAGCCCAACCAAGCAGGCGGCGCTCGTCGCTAGGAGGGGAGAGCTGAGCTGAGGGATCAACCGCCAGGCTATGGTCATGGCGATCAACATGCCGAAGCCCCAGGCCGCCGTCAGCCGGGCCGTCTCGCTCACGCTCATGCCCAGCACCTGCCCCCCGTACGGCTCCAACAGCACATCCTGCGCGGTTAGCCCCAGCGTGCCCACGAAAAGGACCAAAAAGAAGAAGCGCATGCGCGGCTCGGATAGCACATCCCAGATTTTGCTGGAGAAGTCGTCGCTATCTGGCTCAAGCTCGACGGGCCGGTCCTGCTTCCAGATCGCAGCAACAGCGAGGACAAAGAAAACCACCGAGCTGCCTTGCATCACCTGGATTAGCTTGATTGGATGGAAGTCCTCCAGCAGCCAACTGATGACGAAGGCGCTGATGATCTGGCCGGCGATCAGAGTGAACCACAGGAAAGCCACTGCGCGGCTGCGGTCCTGTTTGGGCGTCAAGTCGGTGACAAGCGCCAAATAGCCGGTCTGGCCAATGTGTGAGCCAAGCGCGTACATCAAGAAGATGAACGTGCACACGCCAAAGGCGACAGAGAACGGCACCTCGCTGTTGAGTTGCGAGGATTTGCTGAGCAACAGCAGCGAGAACGGCGCTGCGGAGAGCGCGCAGAAGATGAACATCGTGCCAAACCAGGCGTATGGCAGTCGCCGATAGCCGTAGCTGCGCTTCTCGCGGTCAGACCAAAAGCCCATCAGTGCGCGCACAGGAGCGACGAACAACCCCAGGCTCAGCAGCCAACCCACCACTCCGGCTGGGATACCCTCCTCTGCGATCAGCACGCGATTGAGGGCGCCGTTGAACACCACAACGCTGAAGCCTAGGCCAAGCTGAAAGAGACTCAATCGAAGCAAACGCGCGTTGATCATGACGAGTTGCCTTTCAAGCGAAAGCAGGAGATGGCGTCACAAAGCCGCCATCTCCTGCGGCCGCGTCTTGCTTACTGATTAGGCAAGATCGGCTTGAGTAATGGTAGGTCCACCAGTGGCTTGATGTCCGAGACCACGCCGGGCACAAAAGGCTCGTTGAAGGAATACGCGCCCGGCGGCACCACGTAGCCGCGATGGCACATGTAGCAGTTCGGCTGCGCGTAGTAGTTCTGCAACTGGTTCGGGTTTTCCACGCTCGGCATCTGCGGGAACCAGTTGATCGCGATGTCCTGCATCATCGCCTGCATGTGGCGCGCTTGCGTCTTTGGCCACTTGAAGGTTCCATCTGCGGTGACGTAGCTCTTGAAGTAGCCGCCGTAGTGGCAAAAGTCACAGCCGACGCCCAGCGCAGTGTTCTGGTGGTACATCGCGTACTGGTTGCGGTAGGTGGCATTCAAGCCTGCCGGCGTGTCCTTGTTCGCCGTGACCTGGTAGAAGTTGATGTTGCCGTCAGCGTCCTGCCGGGCGGCGAGATACTGGTCGTCAACCACCTCATAGCTGGAGGGGGTGACCCCGTTCAGCGTGATGCCCACGTTGCGCATGTCGTAGGGCGTGGGGTTGCCGCCTCCCGCGATGCCAAACAGCTCAGGGTTGCTCGCCTTCAGGCTTGTGTTCCAGAATTTGGCTTGGCCATTGTGGCAGGTGGCGCACTTGATGTGGTAGAGCGGCTGGCCCTCCGGGCGTGGGATGGTGTTCACCCACTTCTTCTGCAGCTCGAACTGCATGATCAGCATCGCCTTGGCCACGGTCTTCTGCGGCTTCTCGTAGGCTGCGAAGTTTTGCAGGTTGTGGCAGTACTCGCAGCTTTGGCCCACACCGGGGGTGAAGTAGGCCGCCATGTAGGTGAAGACGTTGGCTGTCTCGTTGTATTTCTCGCCCAGGTA
Source organism: uncultured Anaerolineae bacterium (assembly GCA_938028725.1). Lineage (GTDB taxonomy): Bacteria > Chloroflexota > Anaerolineae > J036 > Brachytrichaceae > CALIMH01. Next base: position 11,531 of record CALIMH010000017.1, read on the forward strand.
TTTGTTGAGCACCTGAACGTTCACCGTCTTCGGGTTCTTGGCCACCCATTCGCTGTAGGCCTGCAATGCCTCAGCCGAGGGCTGAGCCGGCTGCTTGCCCTGGCGGGCGAGGTACTTCACAAAGTCCACCTGCTGCACGCCGGCGTAGTTGTAGGCGAAGTCTGCGCGGAGGCCGAACTCGTTGCGTACGTCAGTCAGCGCAAGCGAGATGGCGATCACCGCGCCGAGCGCCATGATCGTGCCTGCGACCAGGCCCACCAACTCGCCGCGCAAGATCGAACGCTGGAGCTCGTCATACTTCGCGACTGCTCCAGGTGGTGCTCCCTCATGAACTGACATAGGTGAACCCTCCTTGTCATGGGACTGGCGGGCAGGACGCCTGGATGCCCGGCGTGATGCCTGCGCGGCAGCCCCACAGATACCAGTTTGGCTCGAACGGCCCGCTAGTCAACACGCCAATTGCGCCGGCCACGGCGGTCAGGGTGGCGAAGCCCAACGCCCAAACATGGATCGAGTGCGCCGTGGCGTTGAAGCCCATCACCCAGCGCCACAGCAACTGGGCGCGGTGGGTGCCCTCGTCGCTGCTCTCGATCTCGTCAACTTCGCGGTGGGAGTTGTAGGCTAGCGTTGCTAGGATGGTGGCTCCGTGCATCGCCAGCAACAGCGTGCTGCCCAGTAAGCCGAAGATCGAGACCATGTGGAAGGGGTTGTAGTAGAAGTTGCCGTACTTCACGCTGAAGTGGTTGGTCCACAGCAGGATTGCAGCTAAACCATGCCCCGGCGCCTCGTTCCACGAGTTCATCCAGATTGGGTGGATGATGTAGATGGCAGCATACAGGAACAGCGCTGCGCTGAACGCGATCGGCACCATCGGGCGCAGCCGGTTTGCCGTGGCGCGCGTCCAGATGCGGATGGTCCAGAACACGAGTGTGAGCGTCAGGAACAGCGTCGCCAGTTGCCAGTAGCCGCCCTCGCGCAGCGGGGCGATCTGCAATCCGTATGAGGGTGGGGGTGGATAAAGCGTCAAGACCGGCAGCTCACGCAGGAAGCGGATGGGGTTCCATCCGACTTGCTCGCCCCAGCCGATCAACGTGATGAACACGCAGAGCAAGTAGGAGAAGAACGCCAACGCGCCCCACATGCCCAGGTAGATAGGGCCAATCTGCGTGTCGGCTAGGCCTTCCAGGAATTTGAGGTAACGCACGGTCTTCGTGCGTCGCTCAAAAGGCTCACGATACACTTCGGTAGCCATTGCTGTCCTCCTTAGTTAAAGCCAAAGCCGCTCCAGAACGGGGCCTTGTTCCAGAAATCCCAGAAGGCGTTCCAATCCTGGACGACTGTGCCGGATAGGACGAAGCACAGGTTGCTCATCAGCACGCACATCACCGCCGTCCACATCGCCAACCGATGGATGCCGACCTCGCCGATGGAATAGCCGAGGAAGTCCCAGTAGAACTGGTTGATATTTTCCTCAGTCACCCCTTCGCGCTTCAGGCCGGAGGCGCTGAGGATGGTGGCGCCGTGCAGCGAGAGCACGAATGCGCTCCCGAACAGCAGGGTGATGCCGATGGCATGAAACGGGTTGAAGAAGAAGTTGTAGTAGCGATAGCCGAAAGCCGACAGCCAGTCCAGGTGTGCCATCACACCGAGCGGAAAACCTTCCGACCAATGGCCAAGCAACACCGGCCGCACGATCTGGATGGTCAGCCATGAGGAGAAGACGGCGCCGAACGCGATCGGCACTTGGTAGCCGATCTTCAGCAGGCGGGAAATGTCCACCTGGCGCATCATCCACGCGAAGAAGGTGATCGTCGCGCAGAACACGATGAACAGCCACCAAAAGCCCTTGCCGTCCTCGAACGTGATCGCCAGCCCAACCTCGGGTGGAGGGGGCTGCACCTGACCGCGGATGAAGTTCAACAACGGGTTGGTCTTGTCCACAGCCTCCGCGAAGAGCACCCGCCAGAACCACGCTGCTGAGCCCAGCGTGCCAAAGATGAGCGCGACCAGCCCCCAAAAACCTAGGTAGAAGCGGCCGATCCAAATTTTGAGCACGCCAAGCCCCAGCGCATACACCGGCGGGACTGCCATCGCCTCTTGGCGGTATTTCGCCTCAAACGACAACATACGCACGCTCCTTACTCATTTGTGAACGCGAGCGCCTTCATCCTGTCCGATAAGGGGGTGGCTGGTGCAGCTTGCTGAGGCGACAACAAATGAAAACTACAAATGATGACTCCACGCTTCAGTATGCCACCGCTCCCACTGCCCTCACGTGCCGGATGAAGGTTGCCCACTTCACACCGATAAAAAACCGGCGAAACACACAACCTTTGGCCGCTCATCTGCTTTCAGTTGCCATCCGGTCGCGCATCTCGCCGGTTGAATAAAGACTTATCGCTTCACTTCAGCCAGAACGTGTTCCAGCTTGAGCTGTAGATCACGAAGTGAATCAGCAGCGATGTCAAGACCATTGAGACGACGTAGATGCCCAGCGCGGTCTTGAAGTCTATGAACTTCGGTTCTCTCATGAGTGCTCACCTCCTTGACTAAAGTAACAGTTAGAGCTTGCTGCGATCTGCTTTCAGCGCGCGGGTATCCACGGCTTGTAAGCAGCGACGATGGCATGGATGATGCCGGCCAGGATGAAGAACATCCACGAGCCTACCACCACCAACTGGTGCTGCAACCACTCCTCGTTGGTGAATAGCGGCCGCCATCGCTCTGGAACCTTATCGTTCATCGTTTGGTCACCTCCTTTCTGCTGATGTAGATGAATTCGCTGCCTTCACAGTGTGCGCAACTGATTTGGCAGCTTACACGCAGATGAGCGTTCACTGTGTATTGTATGCAATTTGGGGCAGACGTCAACTCTCCAACTGGCGAGTTTCACTCGTGCTTCACCGCAGCAGACCACCGATTTGCACGAACAGCGGTGCAAACACCAGCGCCACCACGCTCATCAGCTTGATCAAGATGTTGAGCGATGGGCCGCTGGTGTCCTTGAACGGGTCGCCGACAGTGTCGCCCACTACCGCGGCCTTGTGGTTGGGGGAGCCTTTGCCACCGTATTCGCCGGTTTCAATGTATTTCTTGGCGTTGTCCCAGGCGCCGCCGGCGTTTGCCATCATCACTGCCAGCACAAATCCCGACGCCGTCGCGCCGACCAGCAGCCCAGCGAGCGCAGCAGGCCCTAGCAGAATGCCGATGACCAGTGGGACAGCCACAGCTAACACGCCTGGCAGCACCATCTCGCGCAACGCGCTGCGGGTGCTAATGGCGACGCAGCGCGCGTAGTCCGCGCGGGCTGTGCCCTCCATCAAGCCGGGGATTTCTCTGAACTGCCGGCGCACTTCCTCCACGATTTGCATCGCGGCGCGTCCGACCGCCGTCATGGTGATCGCTGTGAACAGGAAGGGCAACATCGCGCCGAACAGCAATGCGCCAAGCAGCTTGGGGTCGAGCAACGTGAGTTGTTCTGCTTTCAGCCCGGCGGTTTGGGCGTAAGCGGCGATCAAGCCGAGCGCGGTTAGCACGGCTGAGCCAATGGCGAAGCCTTTGCCGGTGGCTGCGGTGGTGTTGCCCAGTGAGTCGAGCGCATCCGTGCGCGTGCGCACCTCCTTGGGCAGGTGCGACATCTCTGCAATGCCGCCTGCGTTGTCAGCGACAGGGCCATAGGCGTCGGTGGCCAGCGTCACGCCCAGGGTGCTCAACATTCCCACCGCTGCAAGCGAGACGGCGTAAAGGCCGCCATCCACACCGCCCATGCGCCCATCCACGACGTTGTTGAAGCCCAGCAGGTAAGCACCGATGACCGCCACCGTCACGATCAGCACTGCTGCGAACGTCGAGCGCATGCCCACTGCCAGACCCTCAATGATGAGTGTTGCCACGCCGGTTTGTGAGCTGCGCGCGATGCCCTGCGTGGGCGATTCGGTGTAGCTGGTGAAGTATTCGGTGAAGTAGGCGATCAGCAAGCCAGCAACCAGGCCGAGCAGGATCGCCACGAAGATCGGCCACCCGATAGTGCCATCTAGCCCGATCACTACAGCGATCGCCGGCACGATCAGGATAGACGTCGCCCACACCGACGTGCGCAGGGTGCGCAGCAGCTCCTGCTGGCTGGCGTTCTCCTTGGTGCGCACCAGCAGCGAGCCGATCAGCGCCGCGATGATCCCGATGCTGGCTATAGCAAAAGGCAGCAGCACGGTGCTGGGGCTCAGTTCGCCGCGCGTGGAGCCGACCAACGCTACCGCCGACGCTGCTACGAGTGAGCCCACGTAGGATTCATACAGGTCGGCGCCCATGCCGGCCACATCGCCGACGTTGTCGCCCACGTTGTCGGCGATGACTGCCGGATTACGCGGGTCGTCCTCGGGGATGCCGGCCTCTACCTTGCCCACCAGATCGGCGCCGACGTCTGCCGCTTTGGTGTAGATGCCGCCGCCCACGCGCGCGAACAGCGCGATCGCCGACGCGCCAAACGAGAAGCCGGTCACGGCGTCAATGGCCGTGCTCAGGTCGCCGAACGCAATGAAGAGCACTGATAGGCCGAGCAGGCCGATGCTTACCACACTCATGCCCATCACACTGCCGCTGCGAAAGGCGATGCGCAGGCCAGCGTCGAGTGAGCGCATCGCTGCGGCAGTGGTGCGGGTGTTGGCGCGCGTGGCGATGTTCATGCCGATGAAGCCCGTGAGCGCCGACGTGAAAGCGCCGACCACGAAGCTGAGGGCGGTTTGCCAACGAATGAAGATGGCAATCGCTGCCGCGACAATGGCACCAAACACAACCAGCACGCGATACTCCTGCGCCAGAAACGCCTGCGCCCCTTCGCGGATCGCTTGGCTGATCTCCTGCATGGTGGGGTTGCCAGGATCGCTGGCTAAGACGCTGCGGGCAGTCAAAAGCACATACGCCAGGCCGACGAGGCTAATTCCAAAAGCAAACCAAAGTGCAGATGTCCCTGCCGTCACGGTTGTCTCTCCTTGCACTGAAGCGTCGTGAAAGTTGGGTTTCTCAGATGCTTCTGATTGTAAAGCTTTGCAACAGCGAATTGTGCGGCGCCGCAATACAAAACCTGAGGCTCAATCCTGAACATCGGTAGTTCCAAAGCTGAAGCTAGGAGGATAAGCGCTTCAGATGGGGGGCCACTGACTACAATGGTCGTGTGTCGCTGCAAGGGGTCTGTAAGCTGGTTGCGCAGCAAGAGGCATTTGTGCGACTAGCCGCAGCGCTAGCACGGGACGACTGGCCGCCGGCGCTGGGACTCATGCGCTATGCTCGCCCGGCAGTCGCCGCTGCGCTAGCGGAGAAGCTCGCGGTGCCGCTGGTTTACATCGCGCCTTCGGTCGAGAGCTCGCACATGATCAGCGATGCACTTGGCCGGCTGAGCGCGTTGCCAACCCTGCGGCTTCCCGAACCTAACACCGCCTTCTACGACGTGGTGGCTCCTTCGCCCGACGTGATCGCGCAGTACGGCGCGGTGTTAGCCATGCTGGCGCGCGGTGGGCCAGTGCTGGTGGTGGCCTCGCCGCGGGCACTGATGCAGCCGTTGGTCGGCGTCGAGCGCGCCCGCGCCCAAGCACACGTGATTCGCCTCGGCGACACGCTGCGTCCCCACCAGGCCGTGTCGCGCTGGATGGCGGCGGGCTACGCGCCTGAGTCCGTGGTCGAGCGCGTCGGCGCGTTCAGCCGGCGGGGGGGCATCTTGGACGTGTGGTCGCCTGCTCACGCGCTGCCGGTGCGCATCGAGCTGTTCGGCGATGTGGTCGAGACCCTGCGCGAGTTTGACCCCACCACCCAGCGCAGCACGCGACCACTGGACGAAGCCTACATCGCGCCCATAGGAGTGTTGGCCGGCAGCGACGCGCAGGCTTCGCTGATTGAACACCTGCCGCCGCACGCGCTAGTGGCCTTGGACGACGCAGCGGAGATTTCAGACGCTTGGCGAGCGCTGGAGGAGCGCGCTGAGCGTGAGCGCGCGAGCACCCAAGCCGGCATCGCTTATCTCAGTTGGGAGGTTTTCGAAGCCTGCTTGGGCCGCCATCGGCGCGTGTTGATCCTGGGACAATCGAGCACCGGCACGCTACAGCCGCATCCACTCGCCGCTTGCTTCACCCCAGCTCCGCGCTTCAGCGGTCAGCTCACGCCACTGCTGGATTACTTGCGCGCAGCGCGAGCAGAGCCGAGCATGCGCGTGTGGGTGATCTCCCGCCAGGCGGCCCGCTTGGCCCAAATTTGGAGCGAACACTACCCCGCCCTCACCGCCCAGATGGATCTGGACGAGCCCTCCGACGCGCAGCTGGTGTTTGTCGCCGGCGCGCTGATGGGCGGCTTTCAACTGCGCAACGAGCAGCGGCGTGAGAGCGTGGTCGTGCTCACCGACGCCGAGATCTACGGCCACGTCCGAGTGGAGTGGTTTCAGAGAGGGCGTGCGCGGCGAGCGGCGCCGGAAAAGACGTTTGCCGATTGGCGGATCGGCGATGCTGTCGTGCACGAGGATTACGGCATCGGCTTGTATCGCGGTTTGGTGCAGCTCACGGTGAAGGACACCGACGGCGCCAGCGTGGAGCGCGAATATCTGCTGCTCGAATACGCCGATGGCGACCGGCTTTACGTCCCACTGCATCAACTCGACCGCGTGCAACGCTACGTCGGCAGCAGCGACGCCCAGCCGCGGTTGGACAAGCTCGGCAGTGGCAGTTGGGAGAGGGCGCGCCAGAAAGCCCAGCGCGCTGCAATGGAGCTGGCGCGCGAGCTGCTCGCCATCTATGCTGAGCGGGAGTTAACCACCCGCAAACCCTATGAACCAGATACCCCTTGGCAGGCCGAGATGGAGGCTGCCTTCCCCTTCATCGAGACGGAGGATCAGCTTCGCGCCATTCAAGAGGTGAAAGCAGACATGCAGCGCCCACACCCCATGGATCGGCTGGTGGTGGGTGATGTCGGCTTTGGTAAAACTGAGGTTGCGCTGCGCGCCGCCTTCAAGGCCGTCATGAGCGGACGGCAGGTTGCTGTGCTGGCGCCAACCACCGTGCTCAGCCAGCAACACTGGGCCACCTTCTCCCAGCGGCTGGCTTCATACCCGATCTGCGTGGAGATGCTGTCGCGTTTCTGTACCCCTGCTGAGAAGCAGCTCACGCTGCAAAGGTTGGCCAGCGGTGAGGTGGACATTGTGATCGGCACACACGCGCTGCTCAGCGACAAGGTGCGCTTCCACAACCTCGGCCTGCTTATTGTGGATGAGGAGCACCGCTTTGGCGTGAAGCACAAGGAGAAGCTGAAGCAGCTGCGCACGCAGGTGGATGTATTGACGCTCTCGGCCACGCCAATCCCGCGCACGCTCTACATGGGCCTGAGCGGCCTACGCGCGGTGAGCCGCATCGAGACGCCACCACAGGAGCGGCTGCCGGTCATCACCTTCGTCGGCCCGTGGGACGACGCGTTGGTGCAACAGGCCATTCGCCGCGAGCTGGACCGCGATGGCCAAATTTTCTTCGTCCACAACCGCGTCCAGACCATTGAGATGATCGCCGATAAGGTGCGGCGGCTTGTGCCGGAGGTGAAGCTGGCAATCGCGCATGGCCAAATGCCCGAGCGCACGCTGGCCCAAGTGATGCGCCGATTCGCAGATGGCGAGATCAGCCTGCTGCTATGCACCAACATCATTGAGAGCGGGCTGGATATACCCAACGCCAACACCATCATCGTGACCGACGCGGATCACTTTGGCTTAGCGGAGCTACACCAATTGCGTGGGCGCGTTGGGCGCAGCAGCATCCAGGCCTACGCCTACTTGCTCTACAGCAGCACTCAGCGCATCACCGCCGAAGCCCGCGCGCGGTTGGAAACCCTGCGCGAGCACAGCAGCTTCGGCGCCGGCTACAGCATTGCCCTGCGCGATTTGGAGCTGCGCGGTGCAGGGGAGCTGCTCGGCGCTAAGCAGAGCGGCCACGTCAGCGCAGTCGGCTTCGATCTTTACACGCGCCTGCTCGCCCAAGAAACAGCGCGTTTGCGCGCGATGCGCGAAGGCAAGCCGCTGCCGGCCCAACCTCCCGGCGCGGTCACGATTGACCTGCCGCTCACCGTCGGCCTGCCGGAGTCGTATGTTGGCGATGCGGCGCTGCGCGTCCAGTTGTATCGCCGAGCGGCCTCGCTGGAGAGCGCCGAGCAGCTCCAGCAGTTCGAGGAGGAGCTGCGCGATCGCTTTGGGCCTTTGCCCCAAGCGGCGCGCAACCTGATCTTCCAGTTGCAGCTCAAGCTGTTGGCTGTCCGCGCTGGCGTCACGACTATCCTGAGCAACGACAGCTACATTAACATTCGCACTCCATTGGTGCGCCACGTGAGCGCAGCGGTATTGCGGTTACAACTGGGCGACGACATAGTGGTCGGCCGGGAGCACATTCGACTGCCACGTGCCAGGTCTGTGGAGCAATGGAAGGCGCGCCTGCGGCACAGTCTGGAGCGCCTTGCGGAGATGGCCGTGCTGCTCCCGGAGCGTGGCAAAACACTCGAAGCTCCTGAGCTACACCTGGCAAGCAACAGCACCCCAGCGCTGCAAGCGAGCCAGTGGCCCTCCCTGCGCAAGGACGTGGATTGGTGAATGTCGTTAGCGGGCTGCTTCGCGCTTGAGCGTGGCTTCGATGGTGCGGCGGATGCCCTCCTCCAACGAGACGCGCGGGCAGTAGCCTAGCCGCTCTTGTGCACGGCTGAGGTCGGCGCATAGCCGCGAGACGCCGCCACTTTCGGCGGCCACATGCAGCGGGGTGAGCTTTTTGCCGAGCACACGCCCTATTACGTCCACTAGTGTGTTGATTGCAGTGGGTATGCCGCTGCCTACGTTGATGATCAAGCGGTTGACGGTCGGCGCTTCTGCTGCGGCGATCAGCGCTTCTACAACGTCGTCTACGTATACGAAGTCGCGTTGTTGGGTGCCGTCACCGTGAACGATGATCGAGCCGCCTCCGAGCGCCTGGCGGATCATCGCCGGGATCACAGGAGGGTGAGAGGGGCGCATCTTTTGGCCTGGGCCGTAGGCGTTGAAGATGCGCAGGATCACAGTCTCGATGCCCCATAGCGCACCGATGGTGTTGATGTAATATTCCGCCGCCAGCTTGCTCACAGCGTAGGGTGAGCCAGGGTTGGGAGTGGCGTCTTCGCGCACGCGCTCGGCGCGCTGCTCACCGTACACTGCGCCGGATGAGGCGAACACGATGCGACGCGCGCCGGCATCGCGCACGGCCTGAATGAGCGAAACCGTGCCGCCGACGTTGGTGGCGTTGTACTCGCGTGGGTAAAGGATGGACTCGCTCACGGACACACGCGCTGCCAAGTGGAACACACACTCTACGCCTTGCAACAGCGACCACAGTCTGGGAACGTCGTTTACGTCGCCGCGATTGAAGTGCACAGCGACAGAGAGCTGAGATGGATCGCCGGCGCTGAGGTCATCGAGCACGCGCACGATGTAGCCGCGCTCGCACAGCGCGTTGGCCAGCGCTGCGCCGAGAAATCCTGCGCCGCCGGTGATGAGGACTTTGCGCGCAGTCACGGTGGCCAGCATTATCGCTCACGCTTCATGCGCTCGATCTGTTCATGGGTGAGCGTCGGCGACGCACGTTCGGTCACGCCGAGGGCGCGGCGCTGTGCCTCACGCCAACGGTTGACCCGCTCAGCGATAATTCGCTCATAGCCTTCCGTGCTGGGGGTGTAAAACACAAGCCCCCACAGTTCGCGCGGTAAGTATCCCTGGGCTACCCAATGGCCCTCGTAGTCATGGGGGTAGGCATAGCCTCGACCATGTCCTAATCCGTGCGCGTCGCGGTGACCGTCTTTCAGGTGGTCGGGTACTTCACTCACGCCTTCCGCCTCGATATGGGCCCGCGCGCGGAAGTAGTGGGTGGCCGTATTGCTCTTGGGGGCGGTGGCGAGATACAGCGTGGCCTCCACCAGCGGATACATCCCCTCCGGCATACCGATGTAGTCCAGGGCAGTGGCTGCTGCCGCTGCCACCACCAAGCCTTGGGGGTCGGCCAAGCCGACGTCTTCACTGGCCAAGATGAGCAAGCGCCGCATGATGAAGCGCGGGTCTTCGCCGGCGTAGAGCATTTTGGCCAGCCAATACAGCGCAGCGTCCGGATCGCTGCCACGCACGCTCTTGATGAAGGCGCTGATCGTATCGTAATGCGCATCGCCATCCTTGTCGTAAAGGATGGCGCGCCGTTGAATGCTCTCTTGTGCCACCGCGAGGGTGATGTGAATCACGCCTTCGGCATCAGGTGGAGTGGACTCGACGGCCAGCTCCAGCGCGTTGAGCGCGTTGCGCGCGTCACCGGCGGCCACGCGCGCCAAGTGGCGCAGGGCGTCCTCGTCAGCTTGGACATTGCGGGCGCCGTAGCCGCGCTCTGGGTCAGCGAGCGCAGTACGCAAAATGCGCACCACCTCCTCCTGATGGAGGGGACGCAGCATAAACAGGCGTGAGCGCGACAGCAGCGCGCTGTTGACCTCGAAGTAGGGGTTCTCGGTGGTGGCGCCGATCAAAGTGATGGTGCCGTCCTCGACATGCGGGAGGAGGGCATCCTGTTGGCTTTTGTTGAAGCGGTGGATCTCGTCCACTAACAGAATCGTGCGTTGGCCGTAGAGCTTGCGGCGCTGCTTGGCCTCGCTCACCACGTGGCGAATATCGGCCACGCCTGCCATCACAGCGTTGAGTGTCTCGAAGTGGCTGCGGGTGGTGTTGGCAATGATGGCGGCCAGGGTTGTCTTGCCGGTGCCTGGTGGCCCCCAGAAGATGATCGAGCTGAACAAGCGGTCTGACTCGATTGCCCGCCGCAGCAGCCGCCCAGGGCCGACGATCTCATCCTGGCCGACGAACTCGTCCAGCGTGCGCGGCCGCATGCGCGCGGCCAGTGGCGCGTCGTTACGCTGGGCCTGGGCGTGATCGAACAGGTCGGCAGCCACGCCTGCAATGATAGCGCTGTCACCGCTCAGCGCAGGTAAATCAGCGGGTTGAGGAGCGCGCCGTTGTAGCGAATCTCGAAGTGGAGGTGCGGACCAGTGGAGCGGCCAGTGCTGCCCATCGCCCCGATCACCTGGCCTGGGACAACGCTTTGGCCGGGGTTGACGTACCACTGGTTCAGATGAGCGTACAGGGTGGTGAAGCCGTTACCGTGATCGAGCGTCACCATGTAGCCGTAGCCCACGGGACTCCAGCCGGCGAAGGTCACGTAACCGCCGTCGGCTGCGACGATGGGGGTGCCGGTGGCATTCGCTATGTCTATCGCGCGGTGCTGGGAGTGGTAACCCTGAGAGAGGTAGCCGCGCGCTGGCCAGATGAACGTCCCCGAGGCCACAAAGCTGGGCGCCGGACCAATGTAGCGTGTCCCTGGCACCATCCTCCGCGGTTGGTTAACGCCCACCATGCGCCGCGGTGTTGGCTTAACGCCCCCTGGCACGATGATGCGTTGGCCTGGCACTAAGTTGGCGCCGTTCGCCAAGTTGTTGAGCGGGTAGGCGATGATGTCCTCCATCTTCACCTTGAATCGCTCTGCAATGCCGCTCAGCGTGTCGTTCGGTTGCACCTCATACAAGACGCCATCTGTCGGCAGAATGTTGAGCACTTGGCCGATCAGCAAAATGTTGGGGTCTTCCTCCACTTCCTTGTTGGCCCATACGATGGTGGACGGCTGCAAATTGAACCGCTGCGCAATCAAAGCAATGTTGTCACCCTCCTGCACCGTGTAGGTGATGATTGCAGTGCGCACCGCCTGCTGCTCCTCCTCGCGATGCAACACGAAGGCGCGCGTGATGGGGAAATCGTCTGCCACGACCACGCTGGCTCGGTTTGTCAAAGCATTGAGCAGCCTCGTGTTGCTAGCGTTGCTGAACATGTGGGGTGAGGGCGCTTTCAACACGAGCGGCTGCTCAGCGGCTGCTGTGGCTTCAGCAGAAGTGCGCACGACGAACAGACGGGCGACTAAGGTGGTCAGCGCGACCAAGGTGAGCAACGTGCCGTGTGAGATGTAACGGGCGACCGTGACCAAAAATTCGTAGTACTGATCCGGGTCCAAAATGCGCTGATACCAAGCGACGATGTGCGCTTCGATCTGGCGCGACCAATTCTGTGAGGTTTCCTGCAGCCAGCTAGCGAGCTGTTCCAATCGGTGCATCACTGCTGCTGTGCTACGTTCTGTGTTTTGGTCTTGACTCATAGTCTCACTCTTCAGGGGCGGAGCGCAACATGACGGCGCCGAATGTGTGTGGCTCGCCCTGTCAAGTGTCGGCTCAATTATGCCAATGAAGGCGCAGATGGTCATTTCGTGAAAGAGACATCGCTTGCTGGGAGCTCACTTCCGCGCAATGAATGTCCCTGCCACGAACCGTTCATCCCTCTAGAACGCGGCCGACTCTCGGCACTACGACGACTTTGATAGCGCCATGGCAGGAGGGCCTCTACGCTCCTCTAGCACGAGCCTGCTGAGCGCTTGGGGGTGGGACTGTCGCAGTAAATGAAATGGCGGGGTGGGTTGTGACAGCGCCACCCCGCCAGGGTCGTGGTGATACGTGAGTTAGTCGGCTAAGCCGTGCACATCCTCCACGACGTTGGCGACGATGCCGAAACTCTCCGGCGACTTGTGCATTTCTCGGGTGGTCACAAAGTCCTGCACCAACCTATCCGTGTTCAGCACGCCCAGGCGATCGAAGAGCAGTGCAAAACGCTGGCGCAGCACTTCACGGATGCGAGCACGGTCTGATTCAGGCAATGACCACAGTTGCTTTTTGAATGGGCCGGTGGCTTTCTTGCGCGTCTTGTGCAGGAATTGCTCGTCGGTGTCGTTGGGCTTGCGCTCATCAGCAGCGTGCTTGAACAGCCACTCAGTGATTTCCTGGTTCAGCTCTTTGGGCAGATTGGCAAAGACCAGTTGCTGGAACGCCGTGGCCAGGTGCACCTCAATCGCGCCAGCCTCGACAAAGTGGCGGAAGGCTGTTTCGGGCAGCGTGCTGGCGCCGTGTTGCACTGCGCCGCCCATGCCGAACTCCTCGCGCGCGGCGGTGGAAAGCTCGCGCAGGCAGTTGAAATCAATTTCGACTTGCGCGATGGAACCATCCGGCAACACCACACCGCCGTGCGAGGTGCCGGTCTGGATGGAAATTTTGCTTAGCCCCGGCTTATGGGTAATCAGCCGCTGGTAGCCGGCCATGAACGCGCGCAGCTCGTGCACGTCGCTGTTTTTCTGGCCCACCTCACCGATCTCGCCACCAAGCGACACTGTGATGCCGACCGGCTGTCGTGAACGCACATAGTCGCTGAAAAGCGCACAATACTCGTAGTTCAGCTTTTGTTGCTCGTCGAGCGTGGGTTTGCTCAAATCTACAAGCGTGGACGTGTCGATGTCAATGTTGTAGAAGCCTGCCGCCAGTGAGTCGTCAATTAATTTGCGCAGCGCGTTCAGTTCCTCCTCCGGGTTGGCTTTGAACTTCTTCAGGTTGATCTGAAAGTGGTCGCCTTGGATGAACAAAGGGCCGCGGAAGCCCTCCTTAATGGCGGCTGCAAGTATCACCGCCATGTATTCGGCTGGACTTTGGTCGGTGTAGCTCATCTCGCTGCGCGCGATCTCGAAGATCAGGGCTCCCACTCGGCCCTGCACTGCAGCTTGAAACGCCGCGCGCGCGCTATCGTAGGCCATCATGCGGATGTTCATTGCCGGCGTGGTGAAGGTGTGGGGTATGGCGTTGCGCCCACGCGCGACATACAGCTCGTGGATGGACGCCGGCCGGATGCCCAGCGCTTGCCCTAGCTCCCAGATCAGCCAGCGCGCAGCACCCTTGTGCTCCTCCGTCCCGAACACCGCAGTGTGAACGAGCTTGTCAATGCCCTGAGTTTGCAGCTCGCGCACGTCGTTGATCACCACGCCAAGGTGGACAGGCAGATTCGATTTCTCATCTGAGACGCGGCGCTTGCCAGTTTCCAGCTCTATGCACCCGCCCACACTGGCGACTACCTCTCGAATCGCTGGTGAGATTGCCATCTCTTCAACTTCCCTCATGAAAACTGGGTCGGCGCATGGCACGCCGTCAATGTCAAGTTTACACGGGTTGGGCTTGCAAAGTGCAAAGCCTGATCCTGATCCGCCATAGCATCGTGCATCAGCCACCACGCTGTGGTGTGTATGCTGGGATCGCTGGTTTAGGCTACTGGTTCGTATAATCCCTTTGCATGTCCGACACTCCCGCAAATCAACTTTCCCTGGACGAGCAGGTAGCGTGGCTGATGCAGGGCACGGAGTTCGGGGACGAGGAGCTGGCGCGCAACATGGCTAGAGAGCTGCGCGAGCGGCTCGCCGAAGGCCGCCCATTGCGGGTCTATTGCGGCTTCGACCCTCGCACCAGTGATCTGCACCTGGGTCACACCATCCCTATGCGCAAGCTGCGCCAATTCCAAGAGCTGGGCCATGAGGTGACGTTCGTGATCGGCGACTACACCTCGTTGCTAGGCGACCCCTCGGACAAGGATAAGCTGCGGCCCATGCTCTCTGAGGCGGAGGTGGCATCCAACGCACAGACGTATGCGCAACAAGCCTTTCGCATCCTCGATCCTGACCGCACACACATTCGGCGTAACTCGGAGTGGCTGAGCAAGCTTTCGCTGCTGGACGTGATCAAGCTGGCGCAGAATTTCACCGTTCAGCAGTTCATGAGCCGCGAGAACTTCGCATTGCGCTTGGAGAAGGGCGACCCGATTTACTTGCATGAGACGCTTTACGCGCTGATGCAAGGTTACGACGCGGTGATGTTGCAGGCGGATGTGCAAGTGGGCGGCACCGACCAGTTGTTCAACATCCTGACTGCTGGGCGCAAGCTGCAAGAGGTGTTCGGGCTGCGTCCTCAGATCGGCATATTCTTGAAGATTCTGCCGGGCACCGACGGCGTGGCGAAGATGTCCAAGTCGCTCGGCAATCACATTCCCATCACCGCGACACCACAGGACATGTACGGGAAGGTGATGTCTATCCCTGACAGCGCCATCATCCCATACTTCGAGCTGGCGACGCGCTACACGCCCGCCCGCATTGCTGAGGTGAAGCGGCGTCTCGCTGAAGGCGTCAACCCGCGCGACATCAAGATGGAACTGGCGCGTGAGATTGTGGCGATCTTCCATGGCGACGCTGCGGCGCAGCAGGCCGAGGCGGAGTTCGTTCAAGTCTTTCAGAAACGAGGCTTGCCGGAAGAGATGCCGGTGCTCAACGTCACCTCCCCTATCACTGTGGTGGACGCGATGCTAGTGCTCAACTTCGCCAGTTCAAAGAGCGACGCCAAACGGCTGATCGCCGGCGGTGGCGTGTATCTGGATGGTCGCGCGGTGAAAGACCCCAACGAGATGCTGAACCCGCCCCAAGTGCTGCAAGTCGGCAAGCGTCGCTTTGCGCGGCTGGAGCGCGCCTGACCGGTTGGCGCCCCATGGGTTTGTTTTTGTCGGTTGTCATCCCGGCCTACAACGAGTCGAGCAATATCGCTGCTGGCGCGTTGCAAACAGTGGCCGACTACTTGGCCCAGCAACCCTATGCCCACGAAGTCATCATCGTGGACGACGGCAGCGAGGACAACACCGCTGCTCTGGTGGAAGAGTTTGCCCGCACGCATCCCACCTTCCGCATGATCCGCAACCCCCATCGCGGCAAGGCGTTCGCAGTGGCCACTGGCTTACGGGCTGCGCGGGGTGAGATCGTGCTGTTCACGGACATGGACCAGGCCACCCCTATCCACGAGACAGCGCGACTGCTGCCGTGGTTTGGCCAAGGCTACGATGTGGTGATCGGCTCGCGCGGGACATATCGGCGCAATGCGCCCCTTTGGCGTCGCGCAATGTCGCGCGGTCAGAGGTGGCTGCGGACTTGGGTGCTCGGCTTCAAGGACATCACCGACACCCAATGCGGCTTCAAAGCTTTCCGCCGTGAGGTCATCGCGCCCATTCTGGACCGCCTCTACCTGTACAACTTTGCCCGCCAAGGCGAAGTGCGCGGCGCGAGGGTGACCGCCGGCTTTGACGTGGAGGTGTTGTTTGTGGCGCAGCGCTTGGGCTACAAGGTCAAAGAAGTGCCAGTGGAATGGGACTACCGCCACTCGCGGCGAGTCAACTTGTGGCGCGATAGCCTGCGAGGTGTCCGTGAGCTGATTGACATCCGCGCGGCCGAGCTGCGCGGCGCATACACGTTTAGCCGCGCCAAGCCGTAATGTGGGATGTGTTGGGGCTGGGCGCTGTGGCGCTCGACCACTTGCTCTACGTAGCGTCGTATCCGCCTCCGGACACGAAGGTGACCGTGTTGCGCGACGAGCAGCAATGCGGAGGGCTCACTGCCACAGCGCTGGTTGCAGCCGCTCGGCTGGGAGCGCGCTGTGCGTATGCCGGCCAATTGGGGGAAGATACCGATTCCCACTTTGTCTGTGAGGCGATGCGCCGCGAAGGCATAGACTTGTCGTGGGTGAAGCGCGATCCTTGCGCGGGGCCGGTTCGCTCCACCATCGTGGTGGGGGCGCAGCCGCCCACGCGCAATGTTTTCACCTGCCACCCGCTGCGCTTCGGCGCTCATCCTGCCTGGCCACCAGAAACCGTGATTCGCCAGACGCGGGTGCTGCTGGTGGATCATCTAGGCGTGGAGGGCATGGTGCGGGCAGCTCGCATCGCGCGCGCGGCCGGCGTGGCCGTGGTGAGCGATGTGGAGCGCATCCTACCCGGCGTAGAACCACTGCTGGAGGTGGTGGACCACGTGATCGCCGGCTGGCAGTTCGCTGCGGCTTTCAGCGGCGCGCCGGACCCTTCGGCTGCGGTGCGCGCGTTGTGGAACGCATCGCGCAAGGCGGTGGTGGTCACGCTCGGCGCTGAGGGCTGCGTGTTCACCACGGACGGCTCAGCCGTGCAGCACTTCCCTGCCTTCTCCGTGGTTGTGGTGGACACTACCGGTTGCGGCGATGTCTTTCATGGAGCGTACTGCGCTGCGTTGGCGCGCGGCGAGACGATCCCCGCTTGCATTCGCATCGCCTCGGCAGCCGCTGCGCTGAAAGCAACACGGCCTGGTGCTCAGGCCGGCGCCCCTTCACGCGCGCAGCTCGATGCTTTCCTCGCTGCCTACGCCTGACGCGCGCACCGTGCTACTATCGAGCAGGAATATGCGCGTGGTGCTGCAGCGGGTGTTGCGCGCTTCAGTGAGCGTCAACCACATCGAAGTGGCCGCAATCGGCAAGGGCGTGTTGTTGCTGGTAGGGATCACACACGACGATACCCCACAACGCGCTGAGTGGATGGCGCGGAAAGTGTCCACGCTGCGCATATTCCCATCGGACAGTGGCGATTCGGGCTTCGACAAATCGCTCACCGAGGTGGGTGGCGAGGTCCTGGTGGTCTCGCAGTTCACCCTCTACGGTGAGGCGCGCAAAGGCCGTCGCCCCGACTTTGTGGCTGCGGCGCGTCCGGAGTTGGCAGCGCCGCTCATCGAGCAGTTCACCACCTTGCTGCGCCAGCGTGGCTTGGCCGTGCAGGAGGGCGTCTTCGGCGCTGACATGCAAGTGTCGCTGGTCAACGACGGACCTGTCACGCTGATCTTGGAAGCGCCATAGCGCCAAGCGCACCTCAGGTTGGCGACAAGCCGCTCAGCAAAACGCCCCCCGCCACTGCCAGCGCCAAGCTCAATCCCAACAGAGCAATCCACGACGCGCGCTGATAGCGCATCAGCCACCACAACATAAGCACCCAGATCAACGAGAAGGCGCTTGGGTGCAGGGCGTCCAACACTTGCACCTGAGGTGACCAGAAGACCACTCCCACTTGAATGCCGAATGTGGATGGCAGCCGTGATGGCATCGCCAACGTCAGAGTGCTGCCCAAGGCAAAAGCGCCGAGTCGCATCAAACCAAACAGGATCGGTCGCAGCCACCCGCTCTGGTATGCCCACTCACCTAAGCGAGCTGTCTGACGATGAGCAGCCCAGAACGCCACAAACGAACCGCCGATCACAAGGAGCGATTGCGCCAGCGCCGCGATCACCACTCCCAGCAACGACCCCTCGGACGCCAGCGCAGTGCCGATGGCGATCAGCAGCGCCAGCGCTGTGTTGCGCGTCAACACAGCTCCTAGCGCGCTAGCTGCGACCATCAGGCCGCTTTTGGCGCCGATCAGTTCTGCGTCGCTGATCGGCTCGCCATTGGCACGGCGCTCTTCCAGCGCTGCGATGCTCCCCACCACTGCTGCGCCCAGCATTTGCTCGGTGGCAAAGAAGGTGAGCGTCCGGCGTGCAAAGGCGATCCGCTCCTCCAGCGTTTTACAGAGCGCACCAGCCAAAGGGGATAGCGCGATGGCGAAGCCCAAGTTTTGCTCGCGCTCTAGGTTCTCGCCGCTGTTGTGAAAGAACAACCACAGCATAAACGACTGGAGCAAATGGTGCGTCTCCAAACGTCGAGAAGGTGTGTAGCTCGCGTTGAGCTCAGAGGGGAGCACGTCCGCGGCTAGTGTGGAGCTGGCGGCGTCGGTGCGACGGCGAGCAAGGTATGCGTGGATGAGCGTTAGGCTAGCCCCAAACACCAACGCAGAGAGCACACCCCACTGCTGCGCCAGCAGCCAACCAAGCAGAAAGTAGGCGATGCTGCTCCCTTGCAGCAACATGCGCAGGGCTAACGCGATCCCCAGCGACGCCAATAGGTAGCCGGCGAGCTGGATAGTGAGCTGCACCCAAACAGGAAGCACGTTCGCTAACAAAGCCAGCCCTTCGGCGTCGAGCAGCAACAAGAAG
The DNA here is from genome assembly GCA_938028725.1 of uncultured Anaerolineae bacterium. Lineage (GTDB taxonomy): Bacteria > Chloroflexota > Anaerolineae > J036 > Brachytrichaceae > CALIMH01. Next base: position 30,313 of record CALIMH010000017.1, read on the forward strand.
AGCGCAGGGATGAAGGAGACGAGCACACCCCATAGTTGGGGCACCACCGTGCTGATCAGCGCCAGGTTGCGCACGTCGCCTTGATCAGCGAAGTAATCCGCCCAGTGTGCCACGAGGGTGTTGAACAAGCGGCGCGCGAACTGCAGCACAATGCCGAGCGTCCATAGGCCGGCCATGAGAGTGGGCAAGGCAGTGCTATCGGGGCGCATCCCCGCCAGCAGCATCAGCGGCACACCGACGTAGCCGATCAGTGCTAGATCGGGCGAGAGGCGCAAGCGCACTGGTGAGAGTGCCAACGTGGCCAAGTTGAGCGCCCCTCCGAGCTGTGCACCACGAAGCGGGTCGCCGAGCAGCGCGCCGGCAAGCGTGCCCGCAATCAGCGGCTGCGCCAACACGTATCGGCCCAGGCCGACGTTGAGGGAAGAGGATGCTAGCGCATACAGCAGCGCAATCAGCGCTGCTTGCAACACACTCATTGGGGCTTACTTGGATCGCTTCTTGCTGCGCGTGGTCGGCGCTTGCTTCTTCTTGCCGCTTGTCTTGCTTCGGGTTTTGGCGCTGCGTTTACTGCCGCTGGTTTTATTGGTTGCGCGCTGGGTGCGGCCGGCCGCAGACTTGGCTGCGGCAGTGGTGCGTCGTGTCGCCGATGAAGCTTGCTGGTCACGCTGGCGCTTCAGCCGCTCGTACAGTGCACGCACATTGGCGCGATGCAGTTGCGGCGCCAAGCCGGCCAACAGCACGCGCGGCAGCCCGCACGATTCAACAGTGATCTCCTCCGCCGCCTCGATAGGTGCATCGCTAGCCACCAACTTGCTCACCTTGTTTTGCAAGTTGTCGAGGTAGGCGATCTGCCGCTTGAGGGTCTCGCGGATCTCCCCGCGCAAGATGAGATCGCCGTGGCCCTGCACGATGTACTCCAGCGGCATGCTCAGGATGCGCTCCAGCGATTTTTTGGCTGCCTCCACGTCGCCTCGAGCGATGGTGGGGATAGGCATCACGGCGTCGCCCGCGAAGAGCGTATGCTCTTCGTGCAGCAACACAGCGATATTGCCGCTGGTGTGGCCGGGCACGTGGATGATCTCGATGGTTTTGCCGGGCAGCCTCAGGATGGTGTTGCCGCTTTTGAAGGTGAAAGTGGGCAGGCGCAGGCGCACTGGCAGAAACTCCGTGTCGCTTTCTTTAGCCTTCTGCAAGCCAGCGGCGCCCTCAGTCGCCAGAATGTGTAGTGAATCTTCGTGGGCGATGATTTCTGCGCGCGGGAAGAGAAAGGCGCCGTAAGTGTGATCTCCTTCAGGCCCCGTGTAAATAACGAATCGCACACCATCAGGACAGTGCCGGCGCGCGATTTTGGCCATCTCTAACGTCTCGGAAGGGTAAGGCAGCGTGTCAACAACGATGCCAATGCGCTCGGCGCGGATCAGAGCAGCATTCACTTGGGCGTATCGATCGCTGGTGAAAATGTAGACGTCTTCCGATGCGCGATCCCATTGCATACCGAGGGAAGCATACTCACTTCGAGCCCGAAAAGCAAGCCCTTCGGTTTGAAGATCAATCAGCCGGCCAATGCTTTGGCGCGACTTCCAGGAGCAGGCCGCGCTGGCAACACGGCGACAGAGCTCCAGAACAGTGCGGGGCAGTGCTTGCGGCGGACATGAGGATGGGCAGCTGATGGCCGTAGCCGAGGTAGACGAGCGCCATGTCCGGACGAGGGGCGCGTGGCTCAAGCCGCTGGTTGCTCAGTTTGGCTTGCGGGGGCGACGACTGATGACTTGGCCAGCTACCACGTGACGACATGCCAAGTGCGCCGGTTTCTAGATGCGCTGACGGTTATTCGCGCTATGCAGCGAGGGGAGGAAGCACTCGTGCGTCTGTGCAACCTAGTGTTGCGCCTGGGCGAAGATCGGGAGGGATGGCGTGGGGTTCGGCGGTGGGGGAAGCCGCGGAAAGGGATGTTGAGCAGGCTGATGCTGAGCGGTGGTAGGAGCGTATGGTAAGCTGGGAACAGTGCGACCGAGCCTGACGCTCGTGCTGCCCTGAGCAACTCACAAACTGCTCCATATGGAGCAGCACGTCCATGCAAGGTTTTTCAACTCAGTACGTGATCTTACGATCCTACAAAACGACCATAGCTCGTAAGTGTCTATGTTAGGACTGAATGTGGAGGCGAAGATGAGCGTAAGGTGTCGTTCTTCTCTCTTTCCAGCAATGGCAGCCGCTTGTTTGTTCCTTTCGGCAGCTTGTGCACCTGTTGCCACAACTAGTGTGCCCGCATCGTCAACAGCTGCACCCGCTCAGCCAACTACTGCTCCCGCCCAAGCTGTGGCTACCTCCCAGCAACCCACCTCACCTGCCAAGCGTGAGCTGATGAAAGTAGCAGCCCCGAATTGTGACTACGGTGGGACAATGAAGGCTATTGAAGCTTTGGATGAGCTGACAGTAAAGTTCACCCTGTGCTCACCCGATCCGGCGTTCCCTTACAAGATCGCGGGTGATTCTTTTGCCATTCTAGACTCTGACTATCTCGATGCGACCGGAGGTGACAGCAACAAGATCAGCGAAAACCCGGTTGGCACCGGCCCGTATAAGTTGAAAGAGTGGAAGCGAGGTGAAAGCATCACCCTCGAAGCTTTTGCTGATTACTGGGGCGATAAAGCTAAGACCCGCACAGCCGTGTTACGCTGGTCAAAAGAAGCAGCGCAACGCTTGCTCGAACTACAATCCGGCAACGCTGATGGTATCTCGAACCTCGGCCCAGACGACTTCGAGACAGTTGAGAAAGACTCGAGCCTAAGGCTGATCGAGGTGCCGGCAGCCAACATTTTCTACATCGGCTTCAACAACACTATCCCGCCATTCGATGATGACCGTGTGCGTTTGGCGTTTGCCTACGGCATCAACCGGCAGCGGATTGTGGAAGACTATTACCCGCGCGGCTCGGTGGTTGCCACCAGCTTTGTGCCGACAAGCTTTGCTGTTGGCGCATCACCCAACGTGCCTTGGCACGAGTACAACCCAGAGAAGGCCAAAGAGTTACTGAAGGAAGCTGGCAAGGAAAACCTTGAAGTGACGCTAACCTATCGAGATGTCGTGCGAAGCTACCTCCCTAACCCTGGTGTGGTGGCGCAAGAGATTCAAGCTCAGCTCAAGGAGATCGGCGTCAACGTTAAAATCGAGGTGAAAGAGTCCGGCGCTTTCCTCGACTCGGTGACTGCAGGGAAAGAGGCCTTCTATTTGCTTGGCTGGGGAGCAGATTACCCCGACGCAACCAACTTCCTCGATTATCACTTCGGGCCAGAAAACAAGCAATTTGGCAAGCCGTACGATGACATCGTGGCTCTGCTGAAAGAGGGCGCCTCAACGGCTGACCGAGCGAAGCGCCGCTCGGCTTACGACAAGGTGAACGAGCTGCTGAAGCGCTACGTGCCGATGATCCCTGTGGCGCATGGTGGATCGGCGCTGGCTTTCCGTGCTGATGTCGAGGGTGCGCATGCCAATCCAGTCAGCGCGTTGGTATTTGCTGTAATGGCACCACCACGCGATAAATTGGTGTATGTGCAGAATGCTGAGCCAATCAGTTTGAACTGTGCTGATGAGAGCGATGGCGAGACGTTCACCGCTTGTGCCCAGATCTTCGAGACGCTGCTGCGCTTCAAGATCGGGACAGCCGAAGTTGAGCCGGCGCTGGCTGAAAGCTATGAGTCCAACGCGGACCTTACCGAGTGGACCTTCAAGCTGCGGCCCGGCGTCAAGTTCCACAATGGCGCCACGCTCGATGCTAACGATGTGGTCGCCACGATGGCAGCACAGTGGGACGCGAAGAATCCTAACCACAAGGGCCGTACGGGCAATTTTGAGTACTGGACAGCCTATTTTGGATCGTTCCTCAACTCCAAGTGAGGCTTACGTGGTGCGCTCAATTAGGTCGGCCTAAGTTTGTGTGATTGACTTGGGCCGACCTCCTTGTTTGGGCAGCAGCTTCTCGGGGGGTTGCAATGGGCCGCTTCCTGATCCGTCGTCTGTTGCTCTTGGCACCGGTGCTGATCGGCATCTTGTTGGTGACCTTCGTTTTGTTGAGGCTGATCCCTGGTGACCCTTGCAAATCCATGCTGGGCGAACGCGCAACCGAGGAGAAGTGTGATGCTTTCCGCGAGCGCTTTGGCCTGAACGAACCTATCCCCGTGCAGTTTTTGCGCTACGCCGCCAATCTGTTGCAAGGCGACTTAGGCGTCTCCATCAAGAACGGCCGACCAGTCTCGGATGTGTTGGCTGAACGCTTGCCGATGACACTGGAGTTGACGGTGCTTGCCATGCTGTTCGCCTCTACCTTCGGAGTGGCGCTGGGGGTGATCAGCGCAGTGCGGCACAACACGGCCTTGGATGTCGGCGCGATGGTCTTCGCGAACGTTGGCGTCTCCATGCCAGTGTTTTGGCTAGGCCTGATGCTAGCCTACGTCTTCGCGTTAGCTCTGAAGGGGACACCGTTCCAGTTGCCACCATCTGGCCGCCTCACGGCTGGCACCGAGTTGCCCTCTCTCTTGACGGTTTGGGGAATAGAGGACGCACAAGGTCTGTTGCGCTTCGTGGTGTTGTTTATATCCAACTCCGTGCTGCTGAATGCCTTGATACAAGGCGAGTTGGACATCTTCCTGGATGCATTGCGTCATCTGATCTTGCCAGCCGTTGCAGTGGGCACGATTTCGTTAGCGATTATTGCCCGCATAACACGTGGCGCAATGCTCGAGGTGCTCACACAGGACTACGTGCGGGTGGCCCGTGCAAAAGGGCTTGCTGAGCATGTGGTCATCCTGAGACATGCGTTGCGTAACGCGCTTATTCCCATTATCACCGTCATCGGCCTGCAGATCGGTGGACTGCTTTCAGGAGCAGTGTTGACGGAGACGGTGTTCAGTTTGCCCGGAATGGGTACTCAAATGGTGGACGCCATCATCGCGCGTGATTACCCAGTAGTGCAGGGGTTCACATTGATTGTCGCCGTTATCTTTGTTGTGGTGAACTTGCTGGTGGATGCGAGCTATGCGTATCTGAACCCGCGCGTTCGCGTCAGCTGAGCCTGCTCTCTCTATGCAACCAACCGGCGCCGCTCTGCGATCAGTTGAGCCAAACCAAGGCCCGCTCCCGTTTTGCGCACAATCGCCATTTGGCCGTGCCGTGCGCCGTTTGTTGCGAAACCGATCCGCACAAGCCGGCCTAGCAATTGTCGTTACGTTGGTGCTGATCGCACTGTTTGCCGACATCATTGCTCCCTACGCCTACGATCAACAGATACGACAGCCTGGCTTGCGCCGTCGCAGCCCCCCCTGCATTCATGTGCTAGGCTGCGAGCGTGAAAAGCCCCAACTGCTGATGGGGCTGGATGGTAACTTCCGCGACTTATTTTCACGGGTGATCTACGGGGCACGCTTGTCGTTACAAATCGGCTTTGTGACCACGGGCACCGCTATTCTTATCGGCACATTGATCGGCGCTGTCGCAGGCTATCTTGGTGGATGGGCCGACATGGTGCTGATGCGCGCGATGGATGTGTTGCTAGCCTTCCCGAGTTTGCTGCTTGCTATTGCCATCGTTAGCGTCCTGGGGCCTGGATTGATCAACACGCTCTTGGCGGTCGCTATTGTCTCGATTCCTGTCTACGCGCGGGTGGTGCGCGCCAGCGTGCTTGAAGTGAAAGAGAAGGATTACATTCTCGCGTCATCTGCGCTCGGCGCCTCACCCTGGCGCATCCTCTTGATGCACGTCATGCCAAACTCGCTGACGCCGGTGATCGTGGTTGGCACGCTGGGTATTGCAACAGCTATCCTCGATGCAGCGGGCTTATCTTTTTTGGGGCTAGGTGCTCAACCACCAACACCGGAATGGGGGCTAATGCTTGGCGAGGAACGCAACAGCGTGTTTAACGCGCCGCATCTTGTGCTTTTCCCCGGCGTGGCAATCATGGTCACTGTGCTCGGCTTTAACTTGCTTGGTGATGGTCTGCGCGATGCACTCGACCCTCGTCGTAGGGTCTAACCAAGGTGTGCCTCGAGTTGCTCGAGGCATCTACTTGCGCTAGAATGAAATGCATGGTTCAGCGACTATCCTTCCTTGACCGCTACCTCACATTGTGGATTTTCCTGGCAATGGCGCTCGGTGTGGGGATCGGTTTTCTCTTCCCCAAGTCAATTGAGCAGTTCAACGCGGCAGTTTCAATTGGCACCACCAACATCCCAATCGCGATAGGCCTCATCTTGATGATGTACCCGCCGTTCACCAAGGTGAAATACGAGGAGCTTGGCGACGTTTTCCGCAACCGCAAGGTGTTGGCGCTCTCGCTCGTTCAAAACTGGTTGATTGGGCCAATGCTGATGTTTGGCCTGGTTGTGATTTTCCTGCGCAACTACCCAGAGTATGCTGCAGGCCTCATCCTGGTGGGTTTGGCGCGTTGCATCGCAATGGTGATCGTGTGGAACGAGCTCGCGCGTGGAGACACTGAATACGCTGCAGGGCTAGTGGCTTTCAACAGCATCTTCCAGGTGCTCTTCTACAGCGTATATGCGTATGTCTTCCTAACAGTGCTGCCAAGCTGGTTTGGCCTCATGTCGGTCAAGGTGGATATCACGATAGGGCAAATCGCGGAGAGCGTCTTCATTTACCTCGGTATCCCCTTCTTGGCAGGCTTCTTCACGCGGCTGGTGTTGTTACGTTTGCGTGGTAGGGATTGGTACTACCGAAACTTTGTGCCCCGCGTTAGCCCGCTCACGCTGATCGCGTTGTTGTTCACCATCGTGGTGATGTTCTCTCTGAAGGGCAACCTCATCGTGCAAATCCCGCTGGATGTGATTCGAGTTGCCATACCGCTGCTGTTTTACTTTGTGCTGATGTTCCTGATCTCGTTTGTGATAGGGCATCGGCTAGGAGCGGACTACTCGAAAACCACCACGCTCTCCTTCACAGCGGCCAGCAATAATTTCGAGCTCGCCATCGCAGTAGCAGTGGCTGTGTTTGGCATCAACAGTGGCGCGGCCTTCGCGGCAGTGATCGGGCCGTTGGTGGAGGTGCCGGTGATGATTAGCCTGGTCAACGTGGCCTTCTGGCTGCAGCGCCAGCTGTATCCGCAGGCTGCTGCTGTGCCGGCAATGGTTGCTGCTGCACAAGAAGCTTGTCCCCCCACCAGCCAGGTGCTACGGTGAAACCTGTGCGTGTGAGAAAGCGAAGCCGGCTTGACAGTTGTAACTCCGTGGTAGATTCACCTAGCATGAAACGCCTGTGGATATTGTTGAGCGTCGTTACGCTCAGTGCGTGCACCACCTCCTCGCCTCCTTCTCCCACGCCTACACCGCAGCCTTCTGCTCCGACGCCCCTGCTGCGTTCGATAGAGCCGACGCCTGAGCTAACCCAGCCTTCAGCTACTGTTTCTGCGATGGCCGACGATCAGTTTCCGGCCTTTGTTGTGCCCGGGCGCAAGTTCGTACCGATAGATCCATTTGAGCAAGCTCGCAGGTTAGGGCGTGGCGTCAACTTTGGTAACGCGCTCGACGCGCCAAAGGAAGGGGATTGGGGCGTCGTGTTGCGCGAGGAGTATTTCGCTTTTGTGCGTGAGCTGGGCTTTGACACAGTACGTGTGCCCATCCGCTGGTCTGCACATGCCCTGCGCGAGCCCCCCTATTCGATCTCGCCGGCGTTCTTTGAGCGCGTGGATTGGGTGATCAAGAATGCGCTCGCGCAGGATCTCAACGTGGTGATCAATGTGCATCACTACGAGGAACTGTTTGAGGACGTGGATGGCGAGCGCGAGCGTTTCCTTGCCCTATGGGCACAGATCGCGCGCCGCTACCGCAAGCTGCCGGCGGAGGTGCTCTTCGAGGTGCTCAATGAGCCGCATGGTAACCTCACGCCTGGCCGCTGGCAGCGCTTGTTTGAGGAGGCGCTGGCCGTCATTCGCAAGACCAACCCTGAGCGCAACGTTATCTTCACAGGCGCAAACTGGGGCACCCTGAACAGCTTGTTCGGCGTCAAGCGTCCCGACGACCCTCACCTGATCGCCACATTCCACTACTACGAGCCGGTCGCTTTCACCCACCAAGGCGCTGAGTGGACCAAGGGCAGCAGTGCCTGGATTGGCACCACCTGGCTCGGCACCGAAAGCCAACGAGCCCAGATCGAGGCTGACTTTGATCGGGCGGTGCAATGGTCCAAACTCAACAACATCCCGCTTTGGATGGGCGAGTTTGGGGCATACGGTCGCTATGCGGACCTCGAGTCGCGCGTGCGGTGGACGGAACACGTCGCCCGCACGGCCGAGGCGCGCGGCATTAGCTGGGCATACTGGGAGTTCGGCAGCGGATTCGGCTTTTACAAAATCGCGGACCGAGAATGGGTGGAGCCGCTGATCCGGGCATTGTTGCCCTGACGCTCATCCCACCCAGAACCGAATCTCAGCTTTTACAACAGCAAAGTCCTGCCAGCACACGGGCAGGACTTTGCTGTTGAGGCGTTGACCTCTTGAGACCGCTACTTGCCGGTGGAGATGCCCACAGCCGGCTGAGCGACTGCCTCCGGCATATCTGCTGACCTCTTGCTGTTGAGGACCAGCAGCATCGCAATGGCGATGAACAGTGCGCCGCTCCAGTAGGGCGCACCCACTCCGATAGTATCGAAAGCCAAGCCGGCCCACAGCGGCCCAAACACTCGTGTGAGCGAGTTCAGCGATTGCGTCACGCCAAGGATGCTGCCCTGCTCGTTGGGCGACACTTGGTTCGAGATCAGGCCGGTCAGCGTCGGTGTGGTGAAGCCATTACCGACACTCAGTAAGCCGAGCACAGGGAAGAGCATCCAGGCTTGCGGCACAAAAGCGATCAACACGTACGTCGCAACCTGAAGCCCTAGTCCGAAGATCGCCAGTCGGCGATCGCCGAAACGGGGCACGAGTCGCCGAACAATCGCTGTTTGCATGATCACGCCAATCACACCGACTAGGCTAAACAGGATTGCGTTCTGGGTCGGCCCCCAGCCGAATCGCTCCAACGTGAAGAGCGAGAAGTTGTTCTGCAAGCCGGAGAAGGCAAAGTTAAACCCGAATACGGCTAGCAACAGGCTGCTCACACGGGGGCGCCGCAAGGCATCCCAGATCGTGCTGACTGGGTTAACCTTGGAGAAGGAAAGGGGCTCGTGAACACGTTGCTCCGCCGGCAGCGACTCGGGTAGGACAAAGTAGCCGAGCACAACATTGGCGAGCGAGAGCGCACCTGCGAAGTATGCTGGTGCTGAGAGGCTGATATTGCTCAACAAGCCACCCAGCGCCGGCCCAATGATGAAGCCAAGCCCAAAAGCACCACCGATCAAGCCAAAGGCCTTGGAGCGGTCCTTCGGTGGGGTCACGTCGGCGATGAATGCCTGCGCGATCGAGATGTTGCCGCCCGTGATGCCATCGATGATGCGAGCAACGAACAGCAGCCACAACGTGCCGGCAGCGCCGAATACAAAGTAGCCAAACGCTGTGCCCAGCAGGCTGATCAGCAATACCGGCCGCCGTCCGTAGCGGTCGCTGAGCCAGCCAAGCACGGGCGCAGCCGCAAACTGGAACAGCGAATACGACGCGCTGAGCATGGCGACGCTCAATGCGTCGGTGTTGAACTGACGAACGATGAACGGCAAGATGGGAATCAGAATACCGACACCAAGCAGGTCAATAAAAACGGTGATGAAGATGAATGTTAAAGCTTTGCGATTGGCATGGCTGCCCGGTTGCATGGTATTACCGCTTCTCGACATGTGTGTGCTACCCTCTCTCGTGTGTTGTCAGAGTTGTCAAAATGGAGATGCTGAATGAGCGTTGACCACGTCACTATAGTCGCTGAGCATTAATCGCGGATTGGTTTTTGCACAGCGTTTGTTAAGTGTGATGTTCTCTGCGCGAGCGCTTTCTCAATCAGCTTCACACCACAACCGGTTAGAGCGCCGCTGGATGAAGCGATATTGCAGCGTGCGCGTCTGGCAAGCATAATGGAGTCCGTGTGCTAAGCCTATCTGCGTGGATTGATCTGTCCAAAATATGGGATGTTCCCGCCGGCTGCCTGCTGCGCCCGGTGCCAGGTGGCTACAACAATGCGCTGTATCGGCTGTACGACGCCAAGGGTGCGCCGCTCCCATATTTGCTGCGCGTGTATGGCAACCACGCCAACCCGAAGTACATCCAGCACGAGGTTGCTGTGCTGATGCAACTGGCCAAGCAGGCGTTGCCCTTCGCCGTGCCGGCGCCCATCCTCACCCGGCGCGGGGAGCCTTGGGCTCTGATGGAGGACAAGCACCGCCTGCGCTTGATGGTGCTCATCCCATTCATCCACGGCGAGAATCCGGCGGTTCACGATCTGCTTCAAGCCGAAGGAGTCGGCGAGGCGATGGCTATCCTGCATGTGGCGCTGGCGCGATTGGAATCGCCCACTCGCAGCGCGCCCCGACCTTATATCGAGCTTAACCGCGTGCATCCGCTCGTGCCAGACCCCTTCGATGCGATGCGCGCAGTAGGATCGCTGGCCACGCAGGCAGACGTGGCGCGGGTGAATGCTGTGCTGGAGCGCATCTACGCACGCGAGGGTCAAATCCGCGCCTTGCCCCAACAACTCATCCACGGCGACTTCATCCCCGGCAACCTGTTAGTGGATGGTCCGCAAGTCACGGCGGTGTTGGACTTTGAAAACTGTGCGCTCAACCCACGCGGCATGGACTTCGCCATCGCCTTGGACGTGTGGTGCTGGGAAGTGATGGGCAGCGGTCGCGAGTGGGAGCGTGCAGCAGCGCTTGCACGCGGCTATGGGCGCGTCGGGCGCCTGAGCGATGAAGAGATCGCGCTGCTGCCGGTCATGGTGTTGCTGCGCAACGCCAACGTGCTGATGCACCTGATCGGCCGCTTCCTCGGCAACCTCAGCCCTTATGTGGATGTGGCAAGCTGGCTGGAGTCGCTTGCGCGTGTGGATGCTTGGGTCACGCTCCACGGTGAACGGTTGGCATCGTGCGTGCGCCAACACATGGGCGCAGGATAGGAACATGCTCGCTGCGCCTTACGCGGCGGGGAGCGTGAGCGTCACGGTGGTGCCAACCCCAACCTGGCTGGCGATCTTCACTTCGCCCTGCATCGCCTCCACCAGCGCCTTGACGATGGAAAGCCCTAGCCCGCTGCTGCCCTTGCGCGAGTGGGCGGCGTCGGCCTGGTAGAAGCGCTCGAACACATGGGGCAGGTGTTCCGGCGCGATGCCCTCGCCGGTGTCGCTCACGCTGAGGGTCACGCGGTGGCCGCTGGTGTCTGCGCGCAGTGTGATGCGCCCGCCGGCCGGCGTGTGGCGCGCGGCGTTGTCCAGCAGCGCGATCAGCGCCTGGCGCAGGTGCGTGGCGTCGGCGCGCGCAACCGCTGCGGTTGGCTCGATGCGCAGGGTGATCCCGCGCTCCGCGCAGACTCGCGCCCATGCCTCCCGCACATCGTCGAACAGCGCGCTGAGCGCCAGCGGCTTGATCTCCAGCGACAGCCGGCCGGCGTCGGCGCGCGAGAGCAGCAGCAGGTCGCTGATGAGCGCATTCATGTGGCGCGTCTCCTGCGTGATGCTGGCGAGCAGTTCGCGGCGCTCGTCCTCGGGCGTGTCCTGGCGCAGCGCCACCTCCGCGCTGAGCTGGATCAGCGTCAGCGGCGCGCGCAGCTCGTGGCTGGCGTTGGCGATGAACTCGCGCTGCCGCGCCCAGGTCGCCTGCACCGGCCGGATCGCCCGGCCGGCGATGACCCAGCTCACCCAGGCGGCTATGGCGGCCATGGCGCTGCCAACAACCAACAGGCCGAGCAACCACCGCTGCAGGATCAGCGTTTGCTCAATCAGCGGGCGGCCGGCTTGGAAGTACAGCGTCAGACCCTCGCTGTGCGAAGGGTAGGTGAGCAGGCGCACCGGCTCGCCCCTGCTGGTGTACACAGTCCGCAGGTCGTAAGGGGCGCCGCGCTGCACGGCGCGGATGGCCTCTACGCTGGGGATGAAGCCGGGCGGGGTGAACACCGGCAACACCCGGTAGCGCCCCCCCTCGTCCAGCCAAAGCAAGAAGGTGTTGCTCAGCGCTTCCAGCGCATTGTCCTGCGCGCCAAAGGTATTCGTGCGTTTGTCGTCGTCCTCGTCCTTGTCCTCGTCCTCGAAGAGTTCCTCCACGTCAAACTGCGTCAACTGGCTCAAGCGCAACCACTCTAGGTTGGCGCGTCGCAGCTCCTCCGGCAGCGGTTGACCGAGCTGGATGAACTCTATTGCCATGCGGCTGCGCAGCGCAAGATCGGTGATGGTTTGGAAGTAAAAGTTGAGCAGGCCATAGGACAGGCCGCCGAGCAGGGCGATAAAAGCCAACGCCGCCGCGGCGTAGGTGAGGGTGAGTTGCAGGCGCAGGCGTTGCAACAGGCGCTGTTCGGTGGTCATGGCTTGAGCCGATAGCCGAAGCCGCGCACGGTTTCGATGAGGTCGCGGCTCGTCGGCTGGGTTTGCAGCTTGCGGCGCAGGTAAGAGATGTAGATGTCCACCATCTTGATTTGCACATCGCGATC
>CALIMH010000018.1 GCA_938028725.1 uncultured Anaerolineae bacterium
TCACGCTGCTCACTGTCTTTACTGCCGACTGGTCCATCGGCGGCGCCGCCTCGCGGCCGCTGGCAAACGCCTTATGGATTTTGACGCGCGCACTATTCGGCTGGTATGTGCCGGCGGTCATTCACATGTGGAATGTGTGGCTGCATGTTCTCAACACGGCGCTGGTTCTCAGCCTTGCCGGTCGGTTGGGGCGACGGCTGGGATTGCGCGGCGAGCTATTTCCTGTGTTTAGCGCGCTAGCATTTGCGCTCTTTCCGCTGTCATACCAAGCCGTGATATGGGCAGGCGCGATCTATCACCCCGCCATGCTTGCGGGCGGACTATTCGCTGTTCACCTCGCGCTCAGCCTACACCGACCACCAACGGCTCACCGGTCTATCGGACTGCAGGTAGGCGGATGGATTGCCTGCGGCGCTTGCGTCCTCGCAGCCACGCTTTGCCATGAAGCTGGCTTCATGTTTGGCCTGCTGGCGCTCTGGACGCTGATTGTAGTTGCGCAAGCGCGACGAACCGCGCTGCCAAAAGGCGCATTGGTCCTGGCCGGTGTTGCGCTGATTTATCCGTTGCTATTTCGGATCGTCCTGCAAAACAGCCGGTTTGCCGGCCAGGCAGCAATTCTGCCGGCCATGCCGCGCGATATTCCCCAAAACCTGGTTTATTTCGCGCAAGGAGCCGCGGCGTGGCTCGTGGCGCTTATTCGCCCACTCGTCGGCCTAACGCCCGACGCACCGCTGTTCATCGCTCTATGCTTCGCGGTTGTAGCAATCGGCGGCCTTGTCTGGCTCGCCGCAAGGCGCCTGGCGGCGTTGGGCGTCTTTGCGCTCGGCTGGTGGGGATTGCTGGCGGCCTTTCTAGCCGTGGCGCTATCGAACATATACGTGCAGAATGGGCCACGTTTGCTGTATGCGCCCTCCGTGGGTATCGCTATCTTCTGGGGCGCAGCGATTGCCTCAGGGGTCTATGCCCTTAGAGGCGCTCACCTGCGCAGCCTCCCCTTCGCCGGCTTACTCCTGCTTTTAGTCTGGTCTGCTGCCTACATTCGCGACCGCATTCAGGAGATGGCGCGCCTTACACCGGCCATGACGCACATCGCTCAAGATTTGCGCGAGAGCGCTCCTGACGCGCGCGTGTTGCTCATCAACGCGCCTTGGTGGAATGCCCCACGCTCTCCGAGCTTTCTCATCGGAGCAGAGGGAATGCCGATTCTCGAGCCCAATGACGCGCCGGCTTCCGCATGGGCGGCCACGGTCAACGGCGTCTATCGGGAGACTCAGGTGGTGCGTCATGAAGCTTCGTTGACGCACGGCGCGCACTGGCAGTATGGCCATCCTGGGCCTACGTTGGACGACATCGCCCTACGAGATCAGCTTCTAGCCTCTACGCACATCTACAAGTTCGATTACGACCCGCCCGGCTTGCGCCTCCATCGTCTGGGGCTTATCCAGCCATACCCGACGACTACCCGCCCGTCTGTTCAGCCCGTTGCGTTGCTGGACGAAGGAGAGGCGCGCATCGCGATTCTGCACTTCACGGCGCAGGCGTGTGATCAAACCTTGCTTCTGGACGTCGGTTGGTGGAGCAACGCTATAGCGGATCAGCCGCTGGGGGTGTTCGTGCATGGCTTCGACGAACAAGGGCAACGCCTCCTGGTCGCCGACCGCGATCTGCTCGACGGCCTCTTACCGCTGCAAGCGCTGCCCCCAGATCGCTGGCTCCGCGAGCAGCGTCACATCGTCACACCCGACGCGACAGCCCTGCGCCAAGTGCGCATCGGCGTCTATTCTCGCCAAAACATGAAGCGGTGGCGCGCAACTCGCAGCGACGGCACTCTATGGCCGATGGATGAGGTAGTCGCGCCAGTTCACCTGCGTTGCCCTCTGACGTAGCCGGCATCGCGCCCGAACATCGGCGACAACACCTTACTCTAGCTTTCCTAGCTATCGCGCATCGCCCTGTCTGATGCACAAACTTCAGCGCTGTGCATCGCCATAAAGTATGGATAATGGCCTACAGAGGCTGCTGAGCTACGCACATCTTCCCCTTCTATCTTCCTTCTATGTTAAGACGTAAAGTTGCCTTCCTTGCGCGTCGGTTGTGGTTGCCTTCTACTCTGGCTGTGTTCATCGCACTGCTGTATTGGCCAAGCCTCTCTCTGCCTTTGTCTTTTGATGACGCCTGGAGCGTACGCCTCGTGCGCGACTTTACGTTGGTTGACCTGTTCACGCGGACGCAGAACTTCGGATACTACCGCCCGATTTATCTGGCCTACTACAAGTTGGCCGCTCTTGCCGGCGCGCATGGCCCGCTGCTCCTGCATGCCCTGTGCATCGCTGCCCACGCGGCGAATGCTCTGCTGCTGATCAAGTTCATACCTGCCACGTTGGGTGGGCGCACAGTCGGTTTGGCGTTTAGCGCGACCTTCCTCTTCACGCTGAACCCGTTTGCCGTCCAAGCGGTGGCGCTCCCTGCCGGCCTGAACCACTTGCTGGCGCTGTTGTTCATCCAATTGGCGGTGCTGGCTTATGACCGCGCGCGCCAGCCTATGCACGCCTATCGGCGCGCAGCGTGGTGGGTTAGCTGCCTCGGGCTGTGCATGCTGGCCTTCCTCTCTAACGAGATCGGCTTAAGCGTCGTCGGCTTTGTGCTGGCTTACGAGGCAGTGCGCCTTAGGCAGGCGCGTTGCTGGCCGCTCGCGGCGGCTCGCACGTGGCCGGTGATCGGGATGGCTGCCGGCTACATGGTGGTGTATGCGCTCATCCCCAAGGGCGCTGCGCCTGAGTTTGTCTTCTCCGTCGAGGGTGTGCTCACACGAGCACTGACAGCGTTGCAGACGCTGACATATCCGCTCACTTTGCTAGTTGCACCGCTCCAGCTATCCGCTGAGGCAGGCGTGCTGCTGGCGAGCGTCCTGCTGGCAGTTGCGTGCCTTTTTGCGCGGCGCGATCAAGAGAGCGGTGGCTTGCTCGCGGGGGCGTTGATCTTCGCTGCGTCTGTGGCGGTGCCGGTGATGCGTTTGGCCACCGGCTACGTGCAAAATGCGCCGCGCATATTCTACGTCTCAGGCGTCGGCACAGCCATGTTGTGGGCGTGGCTTGCAGGTGCTCTCGCGGCGCAACTGCCCCCCAGCCTCGCTCGAGCCGCAACGGCAGCCGCAATCGCTGCGATTGGCCTGGCCGGCGCGTGGCACGTGCGCGAGCATCAGTCCTTCTTGGCACGCGCCAGCGAGCCGGTGAGCGCGATCGCGCGGGCCGGCGCCGCGCTCGCCCCTGACGAGACGCTGCTAGCAGTCAACGCGCCGGAGTGGATCGCGCCGCCCCAGCGGCGCTTCCCGATGTTTTACGAAGGTGCAATTGTGCTAGCCGACTACGTAGACGGCAGCGACCTGGTGCTGGCTAACGCCGGCTTCATCCGCCGCGTGCAATTGGCGCAGCTTGCATTGCCCCACGATCCCACGCGCCCCTACGCCTTCCAGCCTTTCGGAGATCTGCTCGATCTCGCTCAGCTGCACAACGCTTCGCGAGTGCTTCAGACGCACTACCTTCCCGACGGTCCGCGCACGACATGGCTCGGCGGCGCTACGGCACAGCGCCACTCACAGGTCGAAGTCTCCTTCGCCAGCGGGCTGGCGCTTGTGCGACACCACATCCAGCCCTGCCGCGAAGGATGGGTAGCGTCGTTGCAATGGCGAGGTGCGCCATCCGCGCGCGAACTGACGCCGACCCTCTCGGCGTTCGTCCAAGTGCTGGATGCTAACGGCGCCAAGCTCACTCAGAACGACGGCGCGCCGCTGGATGGGCTGTTGCCGTTTGCACAATTGCCCCACGATCGCGACATCGTTGACCGTCGGATGCTCATCGCGCCGGGCGCCGTTAGCGCTACGCTCCACGTTGGGTTATATGACTATGCGACCGGCGAACGCCTGCCGGCGACCGACGCGCGGGGCGCGCGCCTGGATGGTGATGCGCTGGCGCTGACCCTTCCCCCGCTCGATCCAGGCGTCGCCTGCTGGTGATCGCACACCTCAGCGGGTCAACACTCGAATCGGCAACGACACCTGCGGCGAGATTTCACCCGTTTCGGTGTAGGGGATAACGCGCAACCCATACGCCCCGGCGCTCAGATCGGGCGGCAGGGGGATGAGATACACCCCCCAGATCGGCTTCTCGAACGGCGTGTAGGGGAAGCCTTTGAAGGCAATCGGCTGGTCGGACTGCAACACTTGCGCGCCTTGCGCATCGGTTAGTCGCAGCGACACCTTGGTGTAGACCGACAGCGGCACGAACGGCCGGGTTTGCCAGAAGCATTGCACTTCCATGTAGCCGTCTCCCACGTAGGCTGGCTGCGGCTGCACGCAGCCCAGGCTGCTCAGCCCGACCTCAGGCCGGTTGTGTTCAATCGCGGCCTCGCTAGCGGGAATCTGCGCCGGCAGCGGGCGATAGGGCCGAAAGAAGCGGTAGTGCTCCAGGCGCAAGCCGGCAAATTGCGGCGTATCAGGTCGCGGCGCGAAGGCCTGCGACTGACGGCGCAGCAGGGCCGGCACCACGCCGGTCGGGTCAATCACATCGTCTTGCCAAAGCAGCAGCCATGCGCCGCCCAGGTTGGCCAGCGCAGCGTTCGTCGCCGGCACGACGCTGGTGTAGGTCAACGTGTTGTGCACGTTCAGCACCGGGTCGGGCGGCAAGGCCACCCAGGCATCTGTCGCGCCGCGCCAGTAGTACTCGAAGGCCGGTGCGAAGTGGCCGGAGACGAGCACCACGCGCTCATCCGGCCGTAGATGCGCGCCAATGTGCGCCACGGCGCCGCGAAAGTCCTCGTTGGCGTAGAGCGGGCTGACGCGCAACGCGAGCGAGCCGGCGGCGAAGCTTACGGCCAGAGCCGCGACGCCAGCCCGCGCCAGCATCCATGCTGCCGGCCTGAGTGACGATGCGCCAGCGATAGCCGCGCCGACCGCCGCAAGCACGATGGGCGTAACGATGGTCGGGTAACGCGGCGAGAACTTGCCGCTGAGGGTGCAGAACGTCGCAACGGCCACCGGCGCGACAAGCGCGGTCGCAGCCAACGCCTGCGCTACGGGCGTGCAGCCGCGCATCCGCACGAGCGCCAGGCACGACAGCGCAAGCGCGATCGTCACGGCGATGCCTGCCGGCGCGACCCACTCGGCCGGCAACAGGCGCGGCAACACTTGGGCGGCGGCCGTCTGCACCATCAGCATCGGCCAGTCCGCCGACGCGGCATAGCTCACGCCGTAGCCGGCGCGGTTCGGCCAGATGAACGCCGTCCAGGAGAGGATAACTAGGCCGGCGCCGGTGATGGCGAGGAGCTGCGGGCGACTCGGCAGGCGCCTCTGGCTCAAGCGTAGCGTCACGCTTACAAGGATGTGAACGCCGACGATCAGCGCGCACAGCACGTGGGTGGCAAAGGCGAGCACACCCAGCATGCCCCATGCCAGCCAATAAGCCCATCGGTCGTCGCGCAGCGCCAGCGACAGCGCGAGCGTCGCCCCCAGGCACAGGCAGCCGGCCATGGCATACATGCGCGCCTCTTGCGCGGCCAAAACCCCGACCGGCGAGAGGGCGAGCAACACGGCGGCGCTGAGCGAAGGCCGGGACAGCGCCACGGCGCTCAGCCGGTAAGCCAACGCGACACTCGCCACCCCACAGAAGACCGACATCGAGCGAACGGCGAATTCGCTCTCGCCCAGCCCGACCATCCAACCCTTCAGCGCGACGTAATGCAGCGGCGTGTTGAGGTTGAGTTGCGCTTCGCGGACGAACAACGTGAGGACATCATGGCGCTGCGCGAACAGCACAGTGAACGCTTCGTCGTACCACAGGCTCTGGCCGGCCAAGTCAAAGGCGCGGATGGCCCATGCAACCAGCAGAACGCCCACAGCCCAGGTTCGTCTGCGCAGGGGGAGATGGACACGCATGGACGCGGCGGATTCTACATCAGGCAACGTGCGATAATTCGCGGCATGCTTCGGCGCGCTCCACTTTGACGCAACCCAGGCCGAAGCGCTGTGATTGCCGATGGTGCTCCGCCGGCTCATCCTCCTGACTTTCATCCTCCTCGCGCTGCCCTACGCATTCGCGACGCCGGTCTTTGAGAAGAATGACGAGGTCATGCACTTCGCCTTCATTCGTCACTTGGCGAACGGCGGGGAGTTGCCGGTCCAATCACTGGAATCCAAAGAAGCGCCCTGGGCGCAGGAGGGCAGCCAGCCGCCGCTCTACTACGCGCTGGCCAGCCTGGTCACGAGACTGTTCGACACCGGCGACTTTGAGGCGCAGCACCGGCCTAATGCTTCGCCGCTCTACGACCCCTACGCGCCCGGCAACAAAAACATGCTCATCATCACGCCGGAGAAGCGCCCGTTCGCCTATAGCGGCACCACGCTCGCCGCGATTGCGCTGCGCCTGCTGGGCATCCTGCCCGGCTGCGTCACCCTCTGGCTCGCGTTCGGCGTCGCTGATCTGGCGACCGAAGACCGGCGTGTCGCGACCATTGCCATGGCGCTGACGGCGTTCAACCCAATGTTCTTGACCGTGACCACAGCCGTGAGCAACGACGGGTTGCTGATTGCGCTGACCACGACTGCGCTCTACACGCTGATGCGGGCGTTGGCGCAAGGCGCGACCCTACAGCGCGCGTTCGTCTTCGGTGTGCTGGCCGGCTTGGCCGGCCTAACCAAGCTGAGCGGCGCACTGCTGCTGCCCCTGGCCGGCGCGATGCTCATCGCGCCCAGGCTCGAACCCGGCGCGGCGGCATCGCGCCCCCACTGGTCGAAGCTGATTGCTGCCGTAGCGATGCCATGGCTACTCATCGCCGGGTGGTGGTATGTCCGCAACGTCCTGCTCTACGGCGAACCGACCGGCGCGGCGATGATGGCGGCTATCGCCCACCCGCGCAGCATCTCGCCCCTCGAGGCGTTGGCGGAGTTTGAAGGAGTGCGCATCTCCTACTTGGCGATGTTCGGCCAATTCAACGTGCCGGCAGATGACCTGGCCTATCAAGCGTTCGACATCTTCTTGCTCACCTGCCTTGCCGGTCTGGCGCTGCGCCTCATCCGTCGAAGAGGCGACGTGGGTCGCATCTATTGGCTGCGAATCGGCACGCTGGCTGCCTACGCTGCGCTCATCTACGCCGCATTGATGCGCTGGACGATGATGACGCCGGCTTCGCAAGGCCGGCTGCTCTTCCCTGCCATCGCTGCGCTGTCCACTTTGATGGCGCTCGGCCTCGTCGAGTTGGCGCAGACCACTTTCACGGTTGGCCGAGGGCGCATCGCGCCCTTCGCTGCGCTGCCGCTCGCGTCGTGTGTTGGGCTGTTTGTCCTGGCGGCGATCTCGCCCTTCCGCTACGTTATTCCCGCCTACACGCCGCCGCTGGTGGACGACCTCCCGGCAGGTATGACACCCGCCCGGCAACGTTTCGACGCATTCGCGGAAGTAGTCGGATACAGTATGCAGCCCCAAGCCGTTTACCCAGGAGACAAAGTGCGCGTGAGCGTGGTCATGCGCGCGCGACAACCTACGGCGTTCGACTACCTGTTGGTGGTCAGCCTGCTTGGACGTGACAACCGGCCCCTGGCGCGGTTCGACACCTTCACCGGCGGCGGGCTGCTGCCCAGCAGCCAATGGCAGGCCGGCCAGATGTGGCGCGACGACGTGGACCTGGTCGTGCCGGAGGACGCCGAAGCGCCGGCCACGCTGCGCGTTCAGTTCGCGCTGTACAACCGTGGCAGCGGCGACGTCATACCGGGCGACGATGGAC
>CALIMH010000019.1 GCA_938028725.1 uncultured Anaerolineae bacterium
CCGCAGCGCATCGTCCTGACCGGCCGAGGGTTGTTCATGATCGCCGACGCGATCTACACCTTCCCCGAGGCCGGCCGGCGCATCGCCGGCATGGGCCAGACCGCGCAAGGCAGCGGCAACTTCATCAAGCTGATTGACCCCGCCTACGCGGACAAAGCGACGCTGGAGCGCGACGCCGGCGCCGAGCAGGTCGCAGCGTTGCGGCCCGATCTGGTCATCGTCAAGAGCACGGCTGCCGAGGCCACCGGCAAGCCCATCGAAGCGCTGGGCATTCCGGTGGTGTACATAGACTTCGAGACGCCGGCGCAGTACTACCGCGACCTGGCCATCCTGGGCAAGGTGTTCGGCAACGAGGCGCGCGCGCAAGAGGTGATCGCTTTCTATCAGGACCGCGTGGCGCGGATTGAGAAGGCCGTGGCGGACGCCGCCAAGCCGCGCGTGCTGTTGCTGTACTACAATGACCGCGACGGCGCCGTGAGCTTCAACGTGCCGCCGCTGAGTTGGATTCAGACGGAGATGGTGCAAAGGGCCGGCGGCGAGCCGGTGTGGGCCGACGCCGAGCTTGGCCGAGGTTGGACGCAGGTGACGCTGGAGCAGATCGCTGCATGGGATCCCGACCAGATCTTCGTCGTGTCCTACTTTAAGAACCCCTCAGAGGTAGTCGCCAACCTGAAAGCCGATCCCAACTGGCAGGCGCTGCGCGCCGCCAAAGAAGGCCGGCTCTACGCCTTCCCGGCCGATCTATATAGCTGGGACCAACCGGATACCCGCTGGATCCTGGGCCTCACGTGGTTGGCCGGACGGATGCACCCCGACCGCTTCCCAGGCCTCGACATTGAGGCCGAAGTGCAGGCGTTCTATCAGGCGCTCTACGGCTTAGATGCCGACTTCTTCGCGTCGAAGATCAAGCCCACCTTCAAAGGGGATTTGCCTTGAGCGAACTCGCGCTACGCGCCGTCATTGCGCGCAATGCCCGCCGCCGGCACCTGATCGGGCTGCTGGCGGCCGGGCTGATTGCGCTGCTCGCGATCTCCATCCTGCTGGGTCGCTATCCCGCGCCGGGGTTGATGCCCTGGTCGCGCCTGCAAGAGGATGAACTGGCCGCGCGGCTGGTCGTGAATTTGCGCATTCCCCGCCTGCTGACCGCACTTTTGCTGGGGATGACGCTTTCGGCGGCCGGCATGGTCTTTCAGTTGCTATTCAGCAACCCGCTGGTCGAGCCAGGCTTTCTGGGCGTCTCACAAGGGGCGGCGTTCGGCGCAGCGTTCGCCATCGTCCTCCTTGGCAGCGGCGCCCTCATGACGCAAGCCAGCGCCGCAGCGTTCGCGCTGGCCGGATTGGGATTCTCATATTTAATGGCGCGCCGCTTGCGCTTCGGCGGATGGGTGCTGCGGCTGGTGCTGGCCGGCATCGCTGTCTCGGCGCTGTTTTCGGCCGGCGTCGGCCTGCTCAAATACATCGCCGATCCCCTCACCCAGTTGCCGGAGATCACCTTCTGGTTGCTGGGCAGCCTGGCCAGCATCACTTGGCCCAAGCTGATCAGCGTGCTGCCGGCGGTCACGGTCAGCTTATTCGTCATGCTGCTCTTCCGCTGGCGTCTCAACGTGCTCTCGCTCAACGAGGAGACGGCGTTCTCCCTGGGCGCAGCGCCCCATCGCGAGCGGCTGGTGCTGATCTTGGCTGCCGTGGCGCCGACGGCGGCGCTGATCTCCATCAGCGGCATGGTGGGCTGGATCGGCCTGATCGTGCCACACATCACCCGTCGCCTGTTCGACGCCGACACGCGCTTTGGCCTGCCGGCGACGATGCTGATAGGCGGCATCTTCGCCATGCTGTGCGACAACGCCGCCCGCACATTGCTGGCCGGCGAAATCCCGCTCGGCATCCTCACGTCGCTGCTGGGGGCGCTGATCTTCCTGGGGCTGATGACGGCGCAGCAATTCCGAGCACGAACATGACGCACGACCGCGAAGCCTTGCTGACGTTCCGGGATGTGACCTTCGGCTATCGTCCCCACCACCCGCCGGTGCTGGATTGCGTGAACTTCAGCCTGCGCCCAGGGCGCGTGTTGGCCATCGTCGGCCCGAACGGCGCCGGCAAAACCACGCTGCTGGCCCTGGCGCTGGGGTGGCTCAGCCCCTGGCGGGGCGATGTGCTGCTGGCCGGCCGTGCCATCCAAAGCTATAAGCGCAATGAGCGCGGGCGCTGGCTCGCGCTCGTGCCGCAGAGCGAACACACCCCCTTCGACTACAGCGCGCTCGAATACGTGCTGATGGGCCGCGCGCCGCACCTGCCGCCGTTGGGCATCCCCGGCCCGGTGGATTACGAGATCGCGCTGGACGCGCTGGCGCGCGCCGGCATCGCTGCGCTCGCCAATCGGCCCGTCCCGCAGCTCAGCGGCGGCGAACGCCAGCTCATGTTATTGGCGCGCGCCATCGCCCAACAACCGCGCCTCATGCTGCTGGACGAGCCGACCGCGCACCTGGACTTGCACAACAAGGCGCGCCTGATCCAGATCATGCGCCACCTGCGCGCGCAAGGCGTGACCTTGGTGATGACCAATCACGAGCCGGACGTAGTGCTGGCCGTCGCCGACGACGTGCTGCTCATGGAGGCCGGCCGCCCACCGGTCTTCGGCCTGCCGGACGAGGTGTTCACCGAGGATGCGCTCAGCCGCATCTATCGTCTGCCGATTCGCCTGATAGAAGTAAACGGACGCAAACAGGTAGTCTGGACATGACCAACAACGCCGCACACGCACTGCCCCTCTATGCGCTCACCGGCCCGCGCGGCGCCGGCAAGACCACCTTCTGCCGCAGGCTGATTGACCTGGCGCGCGCAGCCGGCCGAGATGTCGCCGGGGTGATCTCCCCCGCAGTCGTCGCGCAGGGCGCGCGCATCGGCTTCGATGCAGAAGCCATCCGCAGCGGGGAGCGGCGCGTCCTCGGTCGCGCTGCGCCGGCGCCTGGATTGGAGATCGCGCTGGGCCGCTGGTTCTTCAGCCCGGCGACGCTGGCCTGGGGCAACCACGTCTTATCAACGAGCTGCCCTTGCGACGCGCTCATCGTGGACGAGATCGGCCCGCTGGAGCTGCTGCGCGGCGAGGGTTGGACTGCGGCGCTGGATGTCCTGCGCGGCGGCTACCGCATCGCGCTGGTCGTCGTTCGCCCTGAGCTGCTCGACGCCGCCCGCGCGACGCTGCCCATCGCCCAGTGCTTTGACGTGCAAAACGATCATGACAACAATCAACTCGTTGCGCTGTTCACTCGGTAACGTCGCCGCGCGCCACGCGCAGCTCGCCTTTTTCACGGCCATCCCGATCGCCGTGCTGGGCGGGCTGATCGGCCTAGGTGGTGCGGAGTTCCGCCTGCCGGTGCTGGCCAGCCCGTTAAGGTATTCCGCCAAACAAGCCGTGCCACTCAACCTGGCCATCAGCTTGATCACCCTGCTCACCGCGCTGGTGATCCGCAGCGGCGCGCTGTCGCTGGGCGCGGCGGCGTCGTACGGCGGGCCGATCGTGGCGATGACTGGCGGCGCGATGCTCGCTGCCTTCTTCGGCGCCACGCTGGCCGGGTCGGCTGTCCGTGCCAAAATTCGAGCGCATCATCCTGACGCTGCTGGTCGCCATCGGCCTGGCGCTGATCGTGGAGGGCTTCCTGCCCGAGCGGATTCCGGCCCTCATCCCCGATGTCGCCCCGGCGCGCGCAGCAGCCGGCCTTGTTGTTCGGCCTGGGCATCGGCCTAGTCAGCAGCCTGCTGGGCGTCGCCGGCGGCGAATTAATCATCCCCACGTTCGTGTTTGCCTTCGGCGCGGACATTAAGACGGCCGGCACATGCAGCTTGCTCATCGGCATCCCCACCGTCGTGATCGGGTTAATCCGCTACGCGCATCGCGGCGCATTGGCCGACCCCGCGCCGCTCGCGCGCACGGTAGCGCCGATGGGGATCGGGTCGGTGATCGGCGCGCTCATCGGCGGTTCACTGGCGGGCGTCGCGCCGGCGTCGCTCTTGAAGGTCGGACTAGGCATCATCTTGATCGTTTCGGCGGCGCGCGTTTTCCGGCGCGGCTGAGCCTCGCGCCTCATGCATCACGGCGCAAGGCGGCCTTAGAATCGGACTATGCCCGTAGCGAAGGGAGCGGCACTGAGAACCAAAGCCGCATCGAACGGCGTCGCGATCCTGCGCGCCGAATTGCAGCGCAAAAAGAAAGAACTCACCGCCATCCGCGAAATCTTGCTCTCGATCAACGCTTCGTCCGACCTACGCTCCATCCTGAACGGCATTGCGCAGACGACGACGCGCGTGATGGGCGTGGACTCGACTTCGATATATCTGCTGGATCGGTCGTCGCAGCGGCTGATCTTAAAGGCGACGACCGGCCTGTTCCGCGAGGCCATAGACCACGGCTATCTCCGCATGGGCGAAGGGTTGACCGGCTGGGCCGCGCAGCATCGCCAACTGGTCGCTGTGCGCGACGCGCAGCGCGATCCGCGCTTTCACGAAGTGCCCAACACGCGCGAGCGGTCGTTCAAATCGCTGATGGCCGTGCCGTTGGTCAGCCAGGATCGCGTCGTCGGCGCGATGAACGTGCAGACGCACCGGCGACACACCTGGACGGCCGGCGAGATCGAGTTCGTCTCGCTCATCGGCGAGATGGTTGCCGGCATCCTGGAGCGCGCGATTTTGCAAGAGGAGAGCGAACGCAAAGTGCGCGAGATGCAAGCCGTCGCCGAAGTCAGCCGCGCCGCCATCTCCCCGTTGTATCTGGACGAGATGCTGCGCGTGGTGGCTGAGATGGGCGCGCACGCGGTGAACGCGCGGCGCTGCTCGGTCTTGCTGCTCGATGAGACGGCGCGCGCTTTCGTGCCGCGGGCGATTTACGACCGCAAGCTGAACGTGCCGCCCGAACCGCCCTGGCCGCTGGACGACCTGCCGCTCCTCAACATCGAACGACTGAGCGAACCGGTGTTGGTGAACGAGACATGTTGCGAGTTGCAACCGGCGCACGCTGCTTGGGCGGCTCAGGCGCAACTCAACGGCCTGATGTGCGTGCCGATGCAGGTGCGCGACCGTGCGATTGGCCTGCTCAATATGTGGACCGAGGCGGCCGGAGAGTTCGCCGAGGCACAGGTCGAGCTATGCACCACGCTGGCCAACCAGATCGCGCTGGCCATCGAGAACGCCCATCTCATCGGCAACGCCGCCATCGTCAAAGAGATGAACCACCGCGTGAAGAACAACCTGCAGAACGTGGTGATGCTGCTCCAGATGCAACTGCACGACGCCAGCGACAAGCTCACCGCCAAGGAAGTGCTGCACGAAAGCATCAACCGCATCATGAGCATCGCTGCCGTGCACGACGCGCTGGCGCAAGAGGGCTTCCGGCTGGTGGACGTGAAAGACGTGCTCACGCGCGTGGTGGGCCTGACGCAGGCGAACATGACCCGCCCCGACCTTCAACTGGTCATTCACGTGATCGGCGACTCGCTGCGCATGAGTTCGCGCGCCGCCACAGCGCTGGCGCTCTGCGTGAACGAGCTGGTGCAGAACGCCATGGAACACGCCTTCGTCGGTCGAGACCAGGGCGAGATCACCATCAGCCTGATTGACTGCGGCGGCGCGCTCGAAGTGGAGGTGCGCGACAACGGGCTGGGCGCGGCGGCCGGCAGTATGGACGCGCCGAGCCTGGGGCTGAACATCGTCCACATGCTGGTGCAAGAAGACCTGCGCGGCACGTTCACCCTCAGGCGCACCGCACACGGCACGACGGCCATCATCAAAGCGCCGTTCAGCTACGCCGACATCGCCGGTTGATGCGGCGCCAGGTGATCTTCGACCAGCTTGCCATCGCGCAGGCGGAACACCCGGTCGGCCACGCCCACCACCTCTTCGCTATGGGTGACCATGACCAGGTTCTTGCCGGCCTGGCGCGTCAGCGTGTCCAGGAGATCGAGCACCAGTTTGCCGGTGTCGTAGTCCAGGTTGCCGGTCGGCTCATCGGCCAGCACCACCAGCGGGTCATTGATCAGCGCGCGGGCGATGGCCACGCGCTGCTGTTCGCCGCCGCTCAGCCGGTCGGGGAAGGTCTCGATGCGGTGTGCGAGGCCCACCTGATCCAGCAACGCTTCAGCGCGTCGGCGGGCGTCGGGTGCAGGCCGGCCGCTCAGCTCCAGCAGCAGTATCACGTTCTCGCGCGCTCCTTCTGTGTCTCTGTGTCTGAGCGGTGACGCGAATCTCAATCACAGGGACGCATGATCTGCTCTCGCTCGAGCCATGCTCGAACAGCTTCAGCAAATGCTGCGCTCTGTTCTAGGTGGGCGTTATGACCTGCGCCGGGGATGTTGATGCGCTGTGCGCGTGGCATGAGCGCCGCAGCCTTGTCCAGCAGTGCTGCATACTTGGCATCGCGCGCGCCTGCGATGAGCAGGGTGGGGATGTCCAGCGTCGGCAGCGCGTCCCACAGGGGTGGTTGTCGGCCTGGGCTGAGCTCGGCGATGACGCGCGCCATGGCCTTGGCATCTTGGCGGGAGGCGCTCTGCACTGCTCTGCTCAGCAGCACTGGTTGCTCCGCTAGGGAGTGGAAGAGCGGCTGCCGATACCACTCCTCAGCGAACGTGCGCAGCCCCACCTGGTGGATGCGTGCTGCACGTGCAGCATCAGCAGCGCGTCGTTGGTCTCGCGCCAGCGCGTCGCAGATACCGGGCGCGGCGCCTTCAATCGCTAACCCCACCAGCCGACCTGGATGATGGACGGCGAAATGCCATGCCAACCGCCCGCCCATCGAGTAGCCTATCAGCACTGCCTTGCTTACTTGCTGTGTGTCCAGCCAAGCATCCAGCCAAGCGCTGAGCCAGTCGAAATGTAGCGTGTGCGGCGGCAGCGGTGTGCGTCCGTGGCCAGGCAGGTCAGGCGCAAGTGTTGGCCACTTGGCGAGCGCGCGCCGAACGGGATTCCACTGCGCGCCCGTGCCCAGAAAGCCATGCAGGAACACCAGCACCGGCAGCGTCATCGTGCGGCACAATGGGCAGTGAGGATGGTGCGAATCTGGGAGCGCTGCACCTTGCCGAGCGCATTGCGTGGCAGCTCGGTCACAAAGAATACCTGACGGGGCGCTTTGTAGGCTGCGATCCGCTCACGGACAAAGCCGATCAACGCATCTGCTTTTACCACAGCGCCGTCGCGCAGCACCACTGCTGCAGCGACGCGCTGGCCCCACTCGGCGTCATCAACGCCAAACACGCAGGCCTCTCGCACGGCCGGATGAGAACACAACACTGCCTCTACTTCGGCGGGGTACACATTCTCCCCGCCGCTCACGATCAAGTCCTCGCGGCGGCTGACAACCCAGAGGTACCCCTGCGCATCTTGGTAGCCAAAGTCGCCGGTGAAGAGCGCGCCCTCGCGCAGTGCGCGCTGGGTTGCTTCTGGCTGACGGTAGTAGCCGCGCATGAGCGTTGGCCCTTGCACCACGATCTCACCGATTTGGCCTGGTGGCAGCTTCGCTCCCTGCTCATCCGCGATCCAGATGGTGTTGCCGGTTAGCGGCTTGCCCACGCTGCCGGGGGCGCGTTGTGCCTCCGATGGTGTGGCTGTTGCGACCTGGGAAGCCGCCTCTGTCAAGCCGTAGGTGGGCGCCAACGGCAGTCTGGCTTGCCGAGCGCGCTCCAAGAGCGCGGGTGGTGCTGCAGCACCGCCCAGCAGGATCGCGCGCAGGTGAGGTGCGCGGGGACTTGGATCGTGTTCCAGCCAGCGGTAGAGCGTAGTGGGGACCAGAGACATCATTGAGATCCCATCGTTAGCAACAGCTGCGCTGAGCTGCACCGGGTCGAAGCGCGAGTGTAGAACGATAGCAGCGCCGGCTAGTGCCGCGCGAAACACGATCGCTAATCCACCGACGTGATACAGCGGCAGGTTCAACAGCCAGCGGTCGGTTGCATAAGCGCCCAGTCGCTCTGCGGCCATGCGCGCAGAGGCGATATGAGCTTCAAAGGTGAGCAATGCGCCCTTCGGCTTGCCGGTAGTACCGGAGGTGAAGAAGATGCCTTGCACGCCGCGGAGCGCGGCACGGTCGAAATCTGGAGCGGTTGGCGAGATGATGGGGTAGCGCGTTGCATCGTCCAGCCAGTCCTCATCCAAGATGAAGCGACAGTCAGCGCTGCGCGCCAACTCTTCCCGTTCGTGCGGGTGGAGCCGCGCGTGGAGAGGCAGCATCACCACTTCCATGCGTGCCAGCGCATGGATCAGCGCCACGTGAGCGGCTGAATTGCCCCGCGCGCCAAACGCCACGCCGATCACGTCGCCGGCTCGCGCGCCAGCCCGCTGCAGCCGCCCAGCGAGGCGCTCGGACCATGCGCTCAGGTCAGCATAGGTGTAGTGGCGCTGGCCATCCACTAACGCGAGCTGTGTTGAGGGAGCATGTGCGAGCAAGTCCACGGGTTTACGGCAGCCAGGGATAGCGTCGAAAGTCAGGCTTGCGCTTTTCCAAGTAGGCGCGGTGACCTTCCTGGCCTTCCTCGGTCAGGTAAAACATCAGTGTTGCGTTGCCGGCCAGCTCTTGGATGCCAGCCTCGCCGTCTAGCTCGGCATTGAAGGCCGATTTCAACGCGCGAATGGCTAGCGGGCTTTTCTCCAGAATTTCCAGCGCCCATCGCACACCTTCAGCCTCCAACTCCTCTACCGGCACCACCGCGTTCACAAGCCCCATGTCCAGGGCTTGCTGAGCGTCGTACTGTCGGCAAAGGTACCAAATTTCGCGCGCCTTCTTTTGCCCGATAATGCGCGCCAGATACGAGGCGCCAAAGCCGCCGTCAAATGAGCCCACGCGCGGGCCAGTTTGGCCGAAGATGGCGTTGTCGGCGGCGATGGTGAGATCGCAGATCACGTGCAGCACGTGACCTCCGCCAATTGCATAGCCGGCCACCAGCGCAATCACTGGCTTGGGGATGGTGCGGATGAGGCGCTGCAAACGCAGCACGTTGAGCCGCGGCACGCCATCACTGCCGACGTACCCGCCTGCGCCGCGCACCCTTTGGTCGCCGCCAGCGCAGAAGGCATACTTGCCATCCTTGGCTGGGCCGTTGCCGGTGAACAGGATGACGCCGATGCGCGTGTCGTGCCAGGCATTCTCAAACGCCTCGATCATCTCGTCAATCGTCTCAGGGCGGAAGGCGTTGCGCACTTCTGGCCGGTTAAACGCGATGCGTGCAATGCCCTCTTCGCACTTGTGATACGTGATGTCTTGGTATTCCTTGACAGGGATCCAACTCACCATTTGAGTGGTCATATCGCCAGCTCCTTTGTCGTCACTGTGTCCTCGACGGTGCGCCCTCAAGGGCGTACCAGCGCTTCGATCACTTGCGGGCTGCGCGGGTCGCACAGCGCCTCGGTAAGCGCTAGCTCATCCTCCACCGCTCGGTAGGATAGGCCAAATTGACGGGCTGCGTGCTCAAAGGTCATGCCGTGTGGGCTGACGAACAGCAATGCCGGCTTTGGTGCATAGTGGTTGTCATGAAAGAATTGAGCGATCGGCAAGCGCTCGAAAATGCGCCCACCGTTATTGTTGATGATGACGAGACGGAACGGCAGGTGAGGATAGCGCTGCAACATCAACAGGCCGTTCATGTCGTGATAGAACGCTAGATCGCCGATCACAGCTGTCGTGGGCTTGCCGGCTGCTGCCATGCCGAGCGCGGTGGAGAGCGTCCCATCAATGCCGCTGGCGCCGCGGTTGGCGAGGACAGTCAATCGGCGCGACGTAGGGCGCGCCCAGCGATCCAGATGGCGCACCGGCAAGCTGTTGCCTACAAACAGCCAGTGGTTGTCCGGCAACACCTCCAGCAGGCGAGCAAAGTAGCGCTCCTCTAGTATGGCTGGTTGGACTGCGCGCGCGTTGTCCTCCGCCGCCCGCCAGGCGTTTAGCCATGCCAGATCGCGCTGCAGGTCGTCAGCCTGAGCCAGTATGGCATTAAGCAGCTCGGCAGGGTCTGACCACAGAAAAAGTGTGGTGCGGAAGTGCTCGTCGCGCCAGCGCACGTACGGCGAAATCGCAATGCGCTCAGCTTCACTGTGCGCAAGGAAGTTGAGCGCTGCTGTGCTGGTAGGTGAATCGCCGAGTGTGAGGATCAGCTCGGGTGTGCCGGGTGGCTGTTGCAAGTAAGTGTCGTAGGCGGTGAGCAGCACGTCAGCCTCGTGAGGGGCACAGCCGAAGCGCAAGTTGGACAGCGCGTCGGCGAGTATGGGGTAGCCCGTGTGCCGAGCAAGTGCGAACAGTGCAGCGCGAGCACGAGGCGGCGTGCGCGGGCCGGCCACGATCAGGCCGCGCGGCGTGCTACGGATGGCGTGGTGCAGTGTGTGGATTTGCTCCGCTGAGGGGCGTAAGGTGCCGGGGATAAAGCGCGCTGCGCTTTGCTTGGGAAGGCTGTCTGGTGTGCAGTCCTCCGGCACGTTTGCGGGCTCAAGCGGCTTGCGGAACGGAAAGTTGACGTGTACCGGCCCAGGCAGCGGTGCGTGCGCGTACATCCACGCGCGAGTGGCGATGCCTTGCACGGCGCGCAACAACGCAGGGGAAGGTGAGGCCTCCGGCAGCGGTGCCAGTGTGTGCCAGCGCACAGCGTCTCCATACAGTTTGAGCTGGTCAATAGTCTGGTTCGCGCCGCTGTCCCACGCCTCCGGCGGGCGGTCCGCCGTTAGCACAAGCAGCGGTGTCTCGCTCATATGAGCCTCGATCACAGCCGGCAAGAAGTTTGCTGCGGCTGTGCCGGAGGTGCAGATCACCGCTGTGGCTTGGCCACTGGCGCGCGCCAAACCCAACGCGAAGAATGCCGCCCCTCGCTCGTCGTTGTGCACGAACAGGCGCAGCTCCGGCTGAGCCGCACAAGCCATCACCAGCGGTGTGGAGCGCGACCCTGGGGCGATGCACACGGCGCGTAGCCCCTGTTCGACCAGCGCTCGCACAAAGACCTCTGCCCACAAATCGTTGCGATTGCGAGGCAGGCGGCGGTGTGCGAGTGCCATGTCGTCGGTTGCCGGCTCGTAGGGCGAGCGCAGCGTGATTTCCACGTGGCTCATGGGCAACACTCCTGCTGTGGAGGGGTATGCGCGTGCACGGCGCCAGTAGTCGGGGATGAGCTGTGATCGGTGGCCATCGCTCGCTCAAGCAAGTGGGGCGCTCGGTCGCCGCACAGCGCTTCCAGCATGGGCCGCATTTTCAGCGCAGTCTCGCGCCACTCGTCCAATGGGTCGGAGTCGGCCACAATGCCAGCGCCACCGTAGGCAATCGCGGTGTGGCCATACAGGAGCGCTGAGCGCAGCGCCACTGCGATTTCGCCGTCGCCTTCTGAAGTGAACCAACCTACTGGCCCGGCATACCAGCCGCGCGCGATCCGTTCCAATTCAGCAAGCTGCGCGAGCGCCATCTCTTGCGGCATGCCGCCCACGGCTGGGGTTGGATGCAGCAGTTGCGTGAGATGCAATGCGGTTTGACCATCCCTCAGCGTGCCGCGAATGCAAGTTTGCAGATGCTGGATGTTGCCGAGCTGCATGACGCGAGGGGATGCGTCCACCTCCAAGGTGTTGCTGAGCGAGGCCAAGTGGTTGCAAATGGACTCCACCACCAACCTGTGCTCATGGCGATTCTTGGCGCTTTCGAGCAGCGCTTGAGCAAGCGCCATGTCCTCTGCAGCGTTGCGCCCACGGCGAATCGAGCCGGCCAGCGCCATGGTCTCAAATTGCCGTGCGCGCACAGCGATCAACCGCTCCGGCGTGGCGCCGAGAAAGGCGTGTGACGGTTCTAGCTGCACATAGAACAAGAAGCTTGTCGGATACGCTTCCCACAGGCGCTGCAGCGCGTGAATTGGGTTGGGTGGCGTGGCAAAAGTGAGGCGCAACTGCCTAGCCAAGACTACCTTTTGAATCGCACCACTGCGAATGGCATGCAGCGCCTGCGCCAGGTCAGCTTCCCAAGCGCTGAAGGGGGGCTGCATGTGAACGTCAGCGTGCACAGCCGAGGGCAGATCGATTGCCAAGTTAGCAACATCACGTAAGCGACTTGTCCAAGTGCGAGCTAAATCGCGTGGATGGCCTGGCTCGTCGGTGGCCTGGTGGACGAGGAGGTAGGCGTGTTCGCCATCGCGCCACACCACCACGCGCGGCAGTATCCACTCCGTTGCGCTGAACCCCTGCCAGTCGGCGTCGGCGGGAGGGTGTGGCCAGAAAGCGCCGCCTCCCATCCAGAGGAGAGGTCGCTCGCCTCTGACGGTGAAGCGGCGCGCAGCTTCGGCTACGTGGATGAACCGCGCCTGCCCCTGTACGGTGAGGCGCGCGGCACAGCCAATCGCTGCACCCCCCACTTGGGCGCGCCCGTTGTAAAACAACAGGCGCGGTGAACTTTGCGCTAGGTGCAGCATCGCAATCGGGGCAAAGTCGCGCAGCGGGATAGGTTCAACCCACTGAAGTATCTCGCTCACTTGTCTTCCTCCACACGGATGCTGCGTAGCAAAAGCTGCGTCAGCGGTGTCGCTAGGTCAGTCAGCGTAGTGGCGGTTTCCTCGTGCATCCACCAAACCAAGACCTCGTAGATTGCGCCCACCCACGCCAGCGCCACAAGCTGCGCATCGGGGACGTGTGCCTCCTCCAAT
This sequence comes from uncultured Anaerolineae bacterium, assembly GCA_938028725.1. Taxonomy (GTDB): domain Bacteria; phylum Chloroflexota; class Anaerolineae; order J036; family Brachytrichaceae; genus CALIMH01. The sequence continues at coordinate 12,636 of CALIMH010000019.1, forward strand.
TGCTCGCGGATTAGGGTGACCATGCGCTGATGCACGCGGTATATCTGTTGTTCCAACAAGGGATCGCTGGAACCGCGCACGAATACCAATCGCGCCACGGCGCGATAGCGCTCCAACAAAGCAAAGGCCGCCTCGACGGCTGCCTTGAGCTGAGCACGATGGCTCTGGTGGGGGCGCATGGCTTCCTGCATTTCCTCCACGAGCATATTGGCAGCCGTCTCCACCAGCGCGGAGAACAGCGATTGTTTGCTGGGGAAGTGCAGGTAGAGGGCCCCTTTGGAGACCTGGGCGGCTTTTGCCACCTCGTCCATGGTGGTCTCGTGATAGCCCTTTTGCGAGAAGACGCTCAGCGCTGCTTGCAGGACGCGGCTGCGCGTGATGAGGCCCTCGCGGGATTGCTCTGTTTTCATAACCTGACTGACCAGTCAGTCAGTATAGCCCGTTCCTGGAGATGCAACTTGTGATGTTTATCACTTTCTTAGGCTGTGCATTGCCTGGTGGTGCGAGATTGGCGATCGCCTCTAGGTGCAGTGCAAGGGGGATGCGTGGCGGCGGAAGTGCGGGTAAGGCGATGCGAAGTGCCCAGCTTCGGCATGGTTGCCTGGGCGTTTTGCCTCGCCGTTCTGCTCAGTTTCAGCTAAGGTGTACAATCACGATTGCGCATGGGGCGATGGCGGAATTGGCAGACGCCGAAGACTTAAAATCTTCTGTTGCGGGAGCAACGTGTGGGTTCGAGTCCCACTCGCCCCACTTCTCCCATCGCAGCTCAGTCTTCTTCCATCATACCGAGCAGCTTAAGCTGGCTGTTGATGTGGGGTGTGCCTGGAGAGGGTTGCACGCGCACGTAATGGCCCTCTGGTGTTAGCCGGCGCGCTTTGACGTTGTCCTGCAGCGGCAGTTCTAGCGTCTCTCGCTTGATGCGCTGTTTGAGCGTCTCGTCCTCGATAGGAAAAATGGTCTCGACGCGCCAGTCCAAGTTACGCTGCATGAGGTCGGCGCTGCCAATGTAGATTTCCTCTACGCCGTGGTTGTGGAAGTAGAACACCCGGCTGTGCTCCAGGAAGCGGCCGACGATGCTGATGACGTTGATGTTGTCGCTCAAGCCAGGCACACCGGGGCGCAAGCTGCACACGCCACGCACGATGAGGTCAATCTTCACGCCTGTTTGGGAGGCGCAATAGAGCAGCTCGATTATGCGTGGGTCTACCAGCGCGTTCATCTTGAACATCAAGCGTCCGTCGCCATACTGCTTCTGATGCGCGATCTCGCGCTCGATCAGCTGGGTTAAACGGGTGCGCATGTTGACCGGCGCCACCAGCAACTTCTTGTAGTCGCGGTGTTGCGAGTAGCCGGTGAGGTAGTTGAACAGGTGGCTGACGTCCTCGCCGATGTCGGGGTCGCAGGTGAAGAAGCCGAGGTCGGTGTAGAGCCGTGCAGTTTGGGCGTTGTAATTGCCTGTGCCCAAGTGCGTGTAGCGACGGATGCCGTCTGGGTCGCGGCGCACCACCAGGCACACTTTCGCGTGCACCTTGTGGACTGGAAAACCGTACACGACATGCACGCCGGCTTCCTCCAGCGCACGCGCCCACTGGATGTTGTTCTCCTCGTCGAAGCGCGCCTTCAGCTCGACTACGGCGGCCACTTGCTTGCCATTGCTGGCAGCTTCGATCAGCGCTTGCACGATCTGCGAGTTTTTGCCGACGCGATACAACGTCTGCTTGATCGCCAGCACGTCAGGATCTCGTGCTGCAGCGCGCACGAAGTTGACCACCGGCATGAACGATTCGTAGGGATGGTGAAGCAGAGCCTCGCCTTTTCGGATGCGGTCGAACAAGTCTTCGTTTTCACCCATGTCGGGTGGCAAGCGGGGGGTGAAGGCGCGGTCTTTCAGCTCGGGCAGCTGGAGACGGTGCAGCTCCCACAAGCAGCTCAAGTCAAGCACGCCAGGTACTGCGAACACGTCCGCCTCTGCAAGTTCGAGGTGGTTCATCAGCTTTTCGCGCAGGTGGAGGGGCATGTCGCGTGTGATTTCCAAGCGCACCGCGTCGCCGAATCGGCGCTCTTGCAGTGAGCGCTCCACACTGACCCGCAGGTCGCTGGCCTCGTCCTCCTTTATTTCCAGGTCGGCGTCGCGCGTGACGCGGAAAGGATAGGTGCCGTTGATCTCCATGCCGGGGAAGAGGGTGCTGATGTTGGCACCGACCACTTCCTCTGCCCACACAAAGCAGTGTTCGCAATGCTGACTGTCTTCACAGTTGTTGAGTGGCAGCAGACGTGGCTGGGGGATTTTGACACGGGCGAACAGCTCCCGGCCATCTTGACCGCGCAGCAACACGGCCAGGCTGAGGCTGAGGTTGCTGATGTGGGGGAAAGGATGGGCGTTGTCCACCGCCAGCGGTGTTAGGATGGGGAAAATTTCACGGTTGAAGTATTCTGTCGCAAATTTGCGCTGGGCGCTGTCCAGCTCCGACCACCGCAGCACGCATATGCCATGAGAGGCTAGCAGCGGCTTGATCTCGTCCTCCCAGACGCGATTGTGTTGCTCCAGCAAGGGTAAGAGGTGCTGCCTGATTTCTGCTAGCGTCTGTGCCGGCGTGAGGCCGTCGGGGCCTGGCGCACCCATGCCCTCAAGCGATTGAGCCCGCAGCCCTGCCACGCGGATCATGAAGAACTCATCCAAGTTCGTGGCGAAGATGGCAAGGAACTTGGCACGCTCGAGCGGCGGATGGGATGGATCACAGGCCTCCTCCAGCACGCGCCGGTTGAACTCGATCCAGCTCAGCTCACGGTTGATATATGCGGCGGGCGGCAACATATCTCTGATTGTAAGGTTGTGTCGTGATGCGCCGAGGCGTTTGGCCACTACACCAACCGTTCAAAGCGCTCTACATCCAGCACAAAGACCGTGGCGCCGCCCACTTCTACCTCAATAGGCTGCATGCTGAACATGCCGGTGACCTCAGCCGTGACGTTGATGTAAGTGGTGCGGCGCTGCGAAGTGCGGCGCAGGATTTCCAGAACGCGATTCACTTCACTGCCTTCCACCCCAATCAGTAGGGTGACATTTTCGTGCCTTAGCCAGCCACCTTCGGTGGCGATGCGCGTTGCGCGATAGCCGGCCTGGTTGATGGCTTGCACGACAGCCGTTGCGTCGTCGGCTTGCACCACGGCTAAGATCATCTTCATCAGTGCCCCTCCTGTCTCTTTAGTCTACTTGAACGATCTGCGCCACCGAGGTAAGTCGCATCGGGGTTGGGAAACACCGGAGCTGTCCGAGGCAATTGGCACGTTGCCGGCTGCACTCAATGATGAGTGATCTCTCATGAGTGCATGGTTGTAGTCATGCGCACTCGCTATACTGCGCCCGCATATTGGGAGCGAGGAGGATCAAGAAGTTGACCACCACATCGAACGTTCAGGAACTTGTTTGTGCCAACATCGGCCCGCGCGAGCGGCGCAAGCGGTTGTGGGTTGGCGTAGTGGGGGCGCTGTTCTCAGCGCTCACGTTGGCTTGGTTGCTGACCACAGATGCGCCGTGGTGGGCGGCGCTGGTGTTGCTGCCGTTGTCACTCGCCATGTCCACCGGCTTTCTCCAGTGGCGTGAACAGGTTTGCATTGCCAACGTCCGAATGAACGTCCGCAACATGGACAGCGGCTACGAGCCAGTCACTGACGAGACGCTTAGGCGCGCTTTGCAGCAGAAGGCGCAGCGCATCCAAGCCCAGGCGATACTGGTCGCGCTTTTGGTGACGGCCGTGAGCGCTGTGCTCGCTCTGGCATGGTGAATGCGTGAACTGGCTGGCGCACATCTTCCTCTCCACCAACAGCCCAGCGTATCGTATCGGCGCCGTGGTCGCTGACTGGGTGAAAGGTGATGCACGAGCCCAGCTTCACAAGTCTATCTTGGCTGGCGTGAAGTGTCATATTGCGGTGGATCGCTTCACGGACGCCCATCCCCTGGTGCAGCAAAGCCAAGCGCGCATTCAGCCGCCCTTTCATCGCTTCGCTGCCGTATTGGTAGACGTGTTCTACGACCACTTCTTAGCTCGCGATTGGCATTGCTATGCTACGACGCCTTTCCGGCTTTGGGTGGACGAGGTGTATGCTCAGTTTTTAAGCTACGAGGGAGAGCTGCACACGGCCCTGCGCGAAGGGCTGTGTCGCATGGTGCGCGAAGACTGGCTGGGCCAATACCATAGCCTGGAGGGTATCGCAGCGATCTTGCAACGCATGGCGCGCCGCTTGAGCCGTCCCACCCTTCTGGGCCAGGCTGCCTCGCAACTCGAGGCTCACTACGATGCCCTCCGCGCCGACTTCCACGCCTATTTCCCTCAGCTGCAACAGTTTGTGACTGATTGGCGCGCCGAGCACGAGTAGAAAAGAACCTTGGGGAGGAAGCGTTACGCTCCTCCCCAAGGTTCCGGCATTGCTGGGCAATCGCTTTGCTCACACAGCGCGATATTCGCCTTCCACCACGCCCGAGTCCGGCTTGCCGCTCCCGTCACCGGCGCTCGATGTGGATGTGGAGGTGCTGCCGTCGTAGGCGCTCTGGCCGATGCGACTTAACACACCCTGCAGGTTGCTGGTCAGCCGTCGGATGCGGTTCAGGTCGTCCGTTTTCAGCGCGTCGCGCAGGTCGTTGATAGCTGCTTCGGCCTCCATGCGCAGGCTGCTGTTCACCTTTTCGCCCAGTTCGCGCAGCGTCTTTTCGGTTTGGTAGATCGCCTGGTCGCCTGCGTTGCGTGCCTCTGCCAGCTCCTTGCGACGAGCGTCTTCCGCGGCGTGGCTTTGCGCCTCGCGCACCATGCGCTCGATGTCCTCTTTGCTGAGGTTGGTGCTGGCGGTGATGCTGATGTGTTGCTCCTTGCCGGTCGCCCTATCCTTGGCGCTCACGTTCAAGATGCCGTTTGCGTCAATGTCGAAGGTGACCTCGATCTGTGGGATGCCGCGCGGGGCGGGCGGGATGCCTTCTAGCCGGAACTGGCCGAGCAACATGTTATCAGCAGCCATGGGCCGCTCACCCTGGAACACCTTGATGTCCACCGCAGTCTGGTTATCTTCAGCGGTGCTGAAGATTTCACTCTTGCGGGTGGGGATGGTGGTGTTGCGCGGGATGAGCACTGTCATGACGCCGCCGAGTGTCTCCACGCCCAGGCTGAGTGGTGTGACGTCGAGCAACAGCACATCTTTGACCTCGCCGGCCAGCACGCCAGCCTGGACTGCAGCACCCACTGCCACGACCTCGTCGGGGTTCACGCTCTTGTTCGGCTCCTTGCCGATCATCTGGCGCACCAGGCTTTGCACCATCGGCATGCGTGTGGCGCCGCCAACCAGCACGACCTCATCCACATCGCTGACGCTCAGCTTGGCATCGCGCAGCGCTTGCTCTACTGGCCCGCGCAACCGCTGCACAAGATGCTCACTCATCTGCTCGAACTTGGCGCGCGTGAGCTTCATGAGCAGGTGCTTCGGCCCGTTCTGGTCAGCGGTGATGTAGGGTAGGTTGATCTCGGTCTCCATCATCGAGGAGAGCTCGATCTTGGCCTTCTCCGCAGCCTCTTTTAGCCGCTGGAGCGCCTGGCGGTCGTTGCGCAGGTCAATGCCCTGCTCCTTCTTAAACTCGTTGATCAGCCATTCGATGATCACGGCGTCCCAGTCGTCGCCGCCCAGGTGGGTGTCTCCGCTGGTGGCTTTGACTTCCACCACACCGTCGCCCACCTCCAAGATGGATACGTCGAACGTGCCGCCGCCCAGGTCAAAGACCAGGATTGTCTCATCCTTCTTTTTGTCCAGGCCGTAGGCCAAGGCGGCTGCGGTAGGCTCGTTGATGATGCGGACCACCTCCAAGCCGGCAATCTGGCCAGCGTCTTTCGTGGCTTGGCGTTGGGAGTCGTTGAAGTACGCCGGCACGGTGATGACCGCCTTGGTGACCGGCTCGCCCAGGTAGGCCTCTGCGTCGGCCTTGAGCTTGGCCAACACCATTGCGCTGATTTCCTGCGGTGTGTAGGTCTTCCCGGTGTTCGGAATTTTGACGCGCACATCGTTCGATGGTCCCGCCACTACTTGGTAGGGCACACGCTTCCGCTCTTCCTCCACTTCCTCGAAGCGGCGACCGATAAAGCGCTTGATGGAAAAGATCGTGTTCTCCGCGTTCACGACAGCTTGGCGGCGCGCAGCCATCCCAACCAGGCGCTCTCCGTCCTTCTTGAAAGCGACCACCGATGGCGTAAGGTTGCCGCCTTCTGCGGTAGGGATCACTGTTGGGTTGCCGCCTTCCAGCACAGCAACCACGCTGTTCGTTGTCCCCAGGTCAATGCCGACAATCTTGGACATCACTTGCCTCCTCTTAACTCTCGATCTGCGTGTCTTGAAGCATCTTACATGAGCGTCAGAATTGTCCTTGTGAAGTATTAGCGATGTGCTAGCGACGCTCGCTTCCTTTTAGAGGCAGCGCCGACAACCAAGCTGCCAGTTGCTCAGCCAGTAACTGCGACCCGCGCGGGGTCAAGTGAACGGCACTGTTGGTGAATTCTGAGGGTGGCACTAGGTTCCAAGCATCCAGGTAATGCCAACGCTGCTGGCGGGCGCGCTCTGCTAGGCGTTGGCGATAGGTATCGTAGGCCCAGCGGGGGTAGAAGAAGTTGTAGCGCAGGTCGCTGTTTCGACCTTGGCTGATCAAGATCGGCTCGTTGACAAGCATGAACTCGGCGCCGCCCTCGCGCGCCAATTGTGCACCAGCCTCTAGCACGTCGAAGGCGAGGGCGTCTTCGGGCAGTTGAGGTGGGTGAAAGCCTTTCCATTCCAGGGTTGGGTCAAGGTCGCGCTGCGCAGGCTCGTACGATTCAGGGTAGTACTGGTCTATCCCCGTTGCTGCCCACAGCACGCCGTAGAGCTGCAAGCGCAGCCAATCGGCCAACGCGCGCCGCTGTCCCCAAAATGTGCGCTCGATGAAGCTGGCGTGGGTGAAGCGAGCCTGGTCTGCAATGCTGCGCAAGTGGTAGGCGATGGTCAAGGCGTGCATAGCTTCGGGATTGCGTTGCACGAGAGGGTGGGTGAGCTGTGCACTAGCCGGGAAAGATTCCAGCGTGACCAGCCAAATCACCAGGTCGGGTTGGTGGCTCATGGCTTGGCGCAGGATCAGCAAGTCCTTAGCCAGCGACATGATCGGGTAGCCGAGGTTGTAGACGCACACGCGCCGGCCGTCGGCTGTGCGCAGCTGCATCGCGTTCAGCAGGCCACTGAGGGTGTCCTCTGGTCGAAGCAGAAAGCCCCACGTGGATGAATCGCCGAGCAGCACCACGCGAAACTCGTCCTTTGCCTTGGGCGCAGCAATTGCGTGTGAAGCAAACATTGCGTTGAGATCGAAGAGGCTCAAGTTATACGCGCGCTCTGGAGTTTCGCCAAATGGCAAACGCAAGCGCGGCGGCAAGAGGACGTGATACGCGGATAGCCGCCCCAGCGCTGGCACAGGGTTCAGCAGCGCAAAGGCGATGTTAACTGCCAGCACCATGAGCGCGGCTTTGAGCGCTAAGCGCATTAACGCGCGCCACGTGTGTCTCATCTTTGCCAACCGATGAGTGACTGCAGCACGCCCAGCGCTGTGCTCGTATCGCTCACTGCAAACCAGACCCATCCCAGGGCAACGTAGTGGAAGGTGAGCAAGGTGCCAGCTGCGGATGCGACTTGTTGCAGTGCTGCGCTGCGGCTGGGCAGCAGTGGATGGCTCTTCGTCCATTCTGCCCAGCGGTTATGCACAAACAGCCCCACACCGTGCCACAAGCCCCATATGGCGAAGTTCGGGGTGATGGCGTGCCAAAGCCCAATCAACAGCATGGTGCTTATCTGCGCAATGGCGATGATGATGGGCGCTGCCCATCCGCGTTGGCGAAGCGCCCGAGTGAGGGGGTTGAAGTAGTACGCGCGAAACCATTGCGCGAGCGTCATGTGCCAACTGTTCCAGAACTGGGTGAGGTTCGGCTTTAGATACGGTCGGCTGAAATTCTCCGGCAACTTGACGCCAAAGGCGCGCGCCACACCAATCGCGATGTCGGTGTAGCCGCTGAAGTCGAGGAAGATGCGCAGGGCAAACGCATACACCATCACCCAAGTCCAGAAACCGCTGTGGCTCTGCGTGGCGTTAACCTCGTTGAGCGCGATTAGCGCGAGCGTGTCGGCCAAGACGAACTTTTTGAACAGTCCCCAGGCGATACGGCGCGCTCCTTCGGCGAGGTCGTCGGCGTTGAAGGTGAAGCCGGCTCGCAGGTCTTTCACAAAGCGTTCCGCGCGGTCAATCGGTCCTGCGATGAGAGTAGGGAAGAACACTGCGTAGGTGATGAACTCGCGCAGCGACAGCGCCGGCAGCTTACCTGTGGCGCGCTCGCGGATGACGTGCACCAGGCGAAAGGCAAGGTAAGAAAAGCCGAGCCACTGCACATCGATCGCACTCGCCTGGGCAATGGATTGCCCTTGCATCCAGCGGAAGCCCGCGCTGAGCGCTTGGGTGGCGGGGGCGAATTTCAGCGCGATCAGCAGTCCAAGCATCGTAACGGTGAGGATGGCCAGGCTTGTGGCTTTTGGGGTGAAGTAGTTGTGTAATGCGAATGCAGCTCCTGCCACTGCTACGGCAACGATCGCCGCGCCGATTGGGCTTGGTGCTTGAGCGCGACCCCACAGCCCAGCTAACGGCTCAAGATGGCGCGAAGCGAGCATAACGACGAGCACGCCGCCCAACGCGAGCGCATCGCGCAGCGCTGCTCTGTTTGGCGCGGGGGTGGTTGCTGCCCAAACGATGGTGGACAAGCTGAGCGAGAACAACGGCAACCAGAAATCGAGCTGGCGAATGGGTGTGGACGGCTGCAAGGCGAAGATGGCCACAACGCTCAGCACAAAGAGCAACCAATTGCGCAGCTCTTGGTGAGATAGCGCGTGCGCTGCCGCGCCCCCATGAGCTGAGGAGACCAAACTCATCAGCGAACGGCGTTGGTCAACGTGTGTTCACTGGCACTTCGCCCAAGATCGGCACAAACTCAATCCAAGTGTTGCCTGGGCGCAGCGGGATGGGATTGTTGTTCACATCACGCAGTTCAAAGTTGCCCACGTCAGGCCCGCGCAGCCAGCGCCCGCCGATCTCTCGCCCATCGCGGAACACGCGCAGCGGCCCTTCGCCCCACACTTGAATCTCGATGGACTTGGCCCCGGTGACGTCCTCCTCGATCAAGGTGGTTTGATGATGGGCGTAGACCACCATCACGTTTGCAGCGGTGAGCGGTTGGCCGTTTAGCGCATCCACTTGCACTTTGCCGCTGAGTGAGCGCTTCCAGCGACCGATGCCGGCGTCCCAAGTCCAGCTCACCTTGCCTGAGCGATAGACCACCTCGATCAACTGAGTGGGCTTGCCATCAGGTGGCGCCTCGCGGAAAGTCCATGCGCGGAAGGTGGACGGGACGTTTTGATTGCGCTTGTCCAGTTCGCGCCAGGCGTTGATCGTGTTTGCGAACAAGTTGTGGGGCGGGCGACGTTCGGAGACACGAAACATCGGGCAGCTAGCGCATTCATACGGCCCGAAGTCGCTGATCATCGTCAAGTTGTTTTGGTGCGCCCACGAATTGCGCATGAGCGGCTTTACGCCTGGGCTCGTGCCCGAGCACACTAGTGCCGCATCGAACATCTTTGGCAGCTCAATGTCAATGAGCCGGCAACTGCGCACCGAGCCTACTTTTGTCACCATGTTGGTAAGGTATAAAGCTGTGAACCGTGTGATCCCGCCTTCGGAGAGATGCTCAACAACCACATCAGCGCTGCTCAGGCCAGACTGAGGGCGGACCTCGGCTGTGTTCGCCACTTTGATCAACAGCGGCCGCCGTTGCAAAATGGCCGGGTCGCTTACCGGCAGGCCGGTGAAGGGATTGATTGGGCGCGAGTTATCGGCGGAGGCCGGCATCACGTCGCTCACTGCGGCAGCCTGTGGCTCTGGTGTGCTTGTTAGTGATGGAGCGGCTGACGTGGCAGCGCGTTCGATAGGCACGGGGGTTGGCTGTGGTGCGAAGATCGTCACGGCAGGGACGAAAGGCGTTGCCGCTGGCTGAGCCGGCGGCTCAGCGGAGCTGCACGCACTAAGTGCAAGGGATAGGATTGCGGCCCCGAAATGCCTCCACTTGTTCATGAGCTTGTCAGGCAGCATACGTCATTATCCGCTTGGTGCATCAATGCGGCAGCAGTATAATTCAGGCTAATCCTATCGCCGAAGTGGCGGAACTGGCAGACGCGCGCGACTCAAAATCGCGTTCCTCTTGGAGGAATGTGGGTTCGATTCCCACCTTCGGCACTTTCGCAACACTCACCACACCACACCCTCGCGTACGTGCAAGACGGTCGCTTGCTGTCGAAGCTCTTCCCCCAAACTGTGAATGTCGGTGGTGGTGATGATCGCCTGTTCGCAGCGTGCAACATAGCTGAGCAGGCTTCTTCGGCGGCGCAGGTCTAGCTCAGCCAGCGCTTCGTCTAGGAGCAGCACCGGCATCTCGCCCGTCTGCATTTTCACCCACTCGATCTGCGCGAGCTTCGTGGCAAGCACGGCAGTGCGTCGCTGGCCGCGCGAGCCAAACTCGCCCAAGTCCATGCCATCGTTCATGAAGCGTGCGTCGTCGCGGTGTGGGCCAACCAGCGTCATGCCTTGCAGCAGCTCTTCCCTGCGTCGCTGTCGTAGCGCTTGGCGAAAGGCCTCAGTGAGTTCCGACCGGCTCAGTGTGCTCGGCGCGATGGACTCATCCAGCCCTAGTTGGTAGGCGCGCTCGACAGGTGGGTGTGCGGGGTCAAAGTTGGGGTGATAGATCAGGCGTAGCATCTCTTGGCCGTCAGATAGCTCCCGGTGGATCGGCATGGCGAGCTGATTGAGTTCGGCGATGGCCGATTGGCGATGCAGCGCGATGGTGACGCCGGCGGGGATGAGCTGTTCGTCAAGCACGGCGAGCGTGTCGGTATCAGGGGGGCGACCTTGCTCCATCGCTCGTCGCAGCAGCGCGTTGCGTTGCGCAAGGGTTTGTTGGTACTGCTCGAGTGCGTGGGCATATTCTCGACTGACTTGCACCAGCGCTGCGTCCAAAAACTCGCGTCTCAGAGCTGGTGGACCGCTCACCAGCTCCACGTCGCTGGGCGTGAACAGCACCACGCGCAACCAGCCGGCCAAGTCGCTGGCGTGGCAAGGGTTGCGGTTGACGCGGATTTGCTTGCGCAGCCGCTTCCCCTCGCCTCGTTGGATCAGCAGCTCGATGGTGTGTAGACCGTCGTGGCGTCGTAGCTCGGCGCGCAGCAGCGCAAATGGGAACGGGCCGTCTGCTTCTGCGCCCCAGCGAATGACTTGGCGGTCGGCAGCAGCGTGTGGGGAGCGTGCGGTTGCCAGCAGGTAAATCGCCTCTAGCAGCGAGGTCTTGCCTTGGGCGTTATCGCCCTCCACAACAATCAGGCCGGGGGGCAGGTCAAGCTCCAGCCGAGCGTACAACCGAAAGTTCGTGAGCGAAAGATAGCGGACTCGCATCCTACAGCAGCTGAGCTAAATGAAGGTAACCCTGACGTGATGAGGCGCGAGCGGCAGAGGATGTTCCAGATACATTACGCGGGGAGCATCGCTGGTGAGGTGTACTTGAGTGGCGTATGACTCGATCAGCACCGGATACACGCCCGGCGCTGGCATCCACTGTCGCTCATCCACGCGAAGCTGATGGTGGCTGTTGTAATATGCCTGCACACGAAACGGCCTGCCGAGGCACAGGTTGGCGTCGCGTATGTCGCCACGGGCCAGGGCGTCGCGAATGCGCGTGCTGGAAATGCGCTGAAGCCCGATGGTGAGCGGCTGTAACACGTTCACGGTGAAGCCTTTTTGCTGTCCGACCCGGCGCAGGAAAGCGACATCGCCTCGGCGGCGGTAGCCGAGCGCAAAGTCCGCCCCGACCCACAACCCCTGCATGTTCAGGTGGGTGCACATCCAGTCCACGAATTGCTCTGCGCTGGTGTGGATGGTGCTCTCGGTGAAGGGATACACCACCAGCACATCCACCCCAAGCTCCCTCATGATCGCGGCCTTCTCGTCTGGCAAGGTGAGGTAGTGGTTGGGCGACTTGCCGAGCACGATGCGAGGGTGGGGGAAGAACGTGACCACTGTGGCAAGGGCGCCTCGTGCGTGCGCGTCCTGCAAGGTGCTGCGTATGAGGTGCTGGTGGCCAAGGTGCACGCCGTCGAAAGCGCCAACGGTGCAGATAGAGCTTCGCTCCAGGTGCACCCGCTCAGGCTCACGCAAAATCCGCATCGAAGACCTTTTCTGGGATCAAGATGTGTGCGCCTACAATGCGCCCGATCGCGCAGAAGCGCTCCCGCTCATCATAAACTCGATACCGCCCCTCGGTCATGGGGCTGGGAATGGTCACACGCTGGCCTTGTCGCAGCTTATGAGCTTGCGCGGCCGAGATTTGCACCGCTGGCCAATGCGCAACTGCGCAGTCCATCGGCAACAGAGAGGCTGCACGTGCAGCGTCGTCCATGTCGCGCAGGCGGTCGAGTGAGAGCGCCTGGTCGAGGGTGAACGCTCCGCTGCGTGTGCGGCGGAGCGACTCCACATGCGCGCCGCAGCCGAGCGCCTCGCCGATGTCACGGGCGAGCGCGCGGATGTAAGTGCCGGCAGAACACAGCACTTCCATCTGAACCCGTTCTGCGTCGAGCAGGGTGAGCTGCAAGGCGTGGATGAAGACGCGGCGCGGTTCTAACTCGATAGCCTCGCCGCGACGGGCAAGTGTGTAAGCGCGCTGCCCTTCTCGTTTGATAGCGGAAAATTGCGGCGGCACTTGTTGAAGCTCGCCGGTGAAGCGGTGTTCCAAGGCGCGCAGCGTTGCTTGGTCCACCGGTGGCACGGGCCGCGTCTGCAAGATGCTGCCTTCCATGTCGTCGGTGGTTGTCCGAACGCCGAGCCGCGCAACGGCGAGGTATGCCTTCTGCTCGCCCATCACATACTCGCTCAGGCGGGTGGCCTGGCCGAGGCAAAGCACCAGCACCCCAGTCGCCAGCGGGTCGAGGGTGCCGCCGTGCCCAATGCGTTGTTGATGGAATAGCTTGCGCGCTGTTGCTACAACGTCGTGCGAGGATAGCCCAGCAGGCTTGTCTATCACCAGCAAGCCAGACAACATAGGAGTGCCCAAGGTGTCGCAGGGAGCTCTTAGCTAAGCGTTACGGATCAGTTGCTGTAGGCGCGGCAATACGCGGTTGACGGCGTCGCGGAGGGGGCCGGGCAACAGGCAACCAGCGGCAGCCGGGTGACCTCCGCCTCCAAACTCAAAGGCCGGCTGAGAAACGTCGAAGCCTGGCTGGCCGCGCATGCTCACATCCACATCGCCGTTTTGCAGCTCGATGAACACCGCGGCAACGTCCACCTCGTAGGCGGTGATCAGGGTGCCTGCCAACCCGCCGTCTCCGCGATCTTCCTTAATCCCCAGCTCCTCGCGCTGGCGGAAGGGGATGGTGGCATAGGCGAGCCGGCCCTCCAGGTGGGCGTTGCTGAGGCCGAGGCCAAGTAGACGGAGCGAGTCGAAAGTGCGCATCACCAATGCCTGCTTCACAATGGCATACAGATCGGCGCCGTGCTGCATGAGCTGGAGCGCGGCGACCAGCGTTTGTGTGGTGGTGTTGCTGGTGCGGAATGCCAAGGTGTCGGTGACCAGGCCGGTTAGCAGAGCAGTGGCCACATCGGTGGAGATCGGTGCGCCCAAGCGCTGCAGGCACTCTAGCACCATCTCCGCGGTGGATGTGGCGGAGGGGTTGACCACATTCACTGTGCCGAAACGGGTGTTGGTTACATGATGATCGATCACGACTACCGGTGCGCCTGATTGCGCGGCTGTCACGAACGGCGCGCCCAAACGCTGGGGATCGCTGCTGTCGAGGGCGACGATCACGTCATATGTGCCCGCGGCTTGCTGGCGGATCTCGTGCAAGCCAGGCAGAAATCCAAAGCGCTGTGGCGCCGAATCTTGGCAGGCGGGCGTCACTTGCTTGCCCAAGCCTGCTAAGCCGCGCGCGAATCCCAGTAGGCTGCCGATGGCGTCGCCGTCTGGAGAGACATGGGTGATGGCGAGGATGCGCTGTGCGCGCCGCATGTGAGCGGTAGCTGCGTCCCACGCCTCAGGGAGCGTCATAGCAGTTGCTTTCACTTGTCCTCGCTGGGTGAATCTTCGGTTGGGTGAGTTTGGGATTGCAACTCATCGAGCAGGCGAGAGATGCGATCCCCGTGCTCTAGTGAAGGGTCGAAGCGGAAGGTGACGTGGGGGGTGTGGCGTGTGTGCAGGCGGTGTGCTAGCTCTCGACTCACCCAGCCAGCAGCGCTGGCAAGGCCTTCTGCTGCTTGCTGCTTTTTTGCATCGTCGCCGATCAAGCTGTAGAAGGCGGTGGCAAAGCGCAGATCGCTGGAAACCTCTACGTCGGTGATCGTCACGCCGGCCTCGCGCACGCGCGGGTCGTTGATTTCGCGCTCGACGAGTGTGGCGATGTGCCGGCGGATTAAATCGGCAACCCGTCGCTCGTAACGCTTGCTCATGTCTTGTGCTCCTCAGGCGGTCGCCTGCTCCTCCTCCACAAAAAACTCGACTGTGTCGCCAATGGCGAAATCCTGGAAACCGGCGATGGCCATGCCGCACTCCAATCCCTGGCGCACTTCCTTCACGTCCTCTGTCTGCCGCTTGAGCGAAGCGACCTCGCCGCTGAAAACCACCTTGCCGTTGCGAAGCACGCGGACCTTGGCGTTTCGGCTAGCCATGCCGCTGGTGACGCGCAGGCCAGCAACCATGCCGACTTTGGCGATCTTGAAGGTTTGTAGCACTTCTGCTGTGCCAATGACCTTCTCGACAACTCTGGGCTTGAGCAAGCCCTTCATCGCCAGCTCGACGTCCTCGAGCAGTTTGTAGATAACGTCGTAAAGCCGCACCTCCACGCCGCTGCCCTCTAACCGGCGTCGAGCTGCAATGTCAATGCCGACTTCAAAGCCGAGCACGATAGCACCAGAGGCGGTGGCAAGGTCAATATCGCTCTCAGTGATGTCGCCGGTGCCCTGCATGATGATCTCCAAGCGCACGGTGTCGTCGCTGATGGTCTCGTTGAGTTTATGGAGTTGCTCAACGAGTGGCGGGAGCGAGCCCTGGGTAGCAGCTTTGACAATTAGCAGTAGCCGTTTGGCTTGGCTGCTCTTAGCCATGGCGAAGAACTGATCGAGGCTCACGGTGCGGCGCTTTTGTTCGGCGCGCTGGCGCTTCTCCAAGTTCTGAGCTGCTATCGCTCGGGCGACGCGCTCGTCCTCGACCACCTCGAAGATATCGCCCGCTTCAGGCACCTCGCTCATGCCGGTGATGCTGACTGGCATGGAAGGGGTGGCGCGCTTGACGCGCTGACCGCGGAAGTCGAACATGGCGCGCACGCGACCGCTTGCTATGCCGGCCACGAAGGGATCGCCGACGTTGAGCGTGCCGTTCTGAACCAGCACGGTTGCGACAGCCCCTTCTCGCTTGGTGAGTTTGCTCTCGATGATGGTGCCCACTGCGGGTCGGTTCGGGTTAGCGCGGATGGTATCGCTGGACTCGGCAACGAGCAGGATAGCCTCCAGCAGGTCCTCAATACCCTGGCGCTGCTTGGCGGAAACGGGGATGAAGAGTGTGTCGCCGCCCCATTCATCTGGCACCAGCCCCAGCTCGGCCAGCTCTTTCTTCACCAACTCGGGGTTAGCGTTCGGCTTATCTATCTTGTTCACGGCGACGACAATGGGCACTTGGGCAGCACGGGCATGAGCCAGCGCCTCGCGTGTTTGTGGCATCACGCCGTCGTCGGCGGCCACAACCAAGACGGCGATGTCGGTCACCTGAGCGCCCCGTGCGCGCATGGCGGTGAAGGCTTCATGTCCTGGTGTGTCCAAAAATGTGATCTTGCGACCGTTGTGCTCCACCATGTAGGCGCCGATATGCTGGGTGATGCCGCCGGCTTCCTCCTCGGCCACGTTCGAGCGCCGGATCGCGTCCAGCAGCGACGTCTTCCCGTGGTCCACGTGGCCCATGATGGTGACTACCGGCGGGCGCGGCACGAGTTGAGCACCCGCAGCTTGCTCCTGCGCAAGCAGGCGCTGGCGTAACGTCTGCAGCCCAGCATGTTTGGCCTCTGCTTCCGCTCGTGGCTCTGCCGTGGGTTCAACGGGCTGAGCGGTTGCGCTTGGTGCAGCTTCTGTTTGAGCCGGCGTGAGCGGTTTGGCTTCCCATCCAAATGCGCTGGCCACGATAGCGGCTGTGTCGAAGTCCAGTTGTTGATTGATGGTCGCCATCACGCCGTTCTGCATCAGCTCGCGAATGACCTGGATGGGGCTGGTGTTGATACGTGTGGCCAGATCGCGCACAGAGATGGATTCGGGAAGATCCACGACCTTCGATGTGGCCGGCATAGCAGGGCTGTGCGCAGCCGTCTCCTTATTGGTGGGTGCGCCTTTGGTGTGGGATGGGGCAATGCGTGCAGGCTTGCGGGTGTTCACTGCCATAGGGAGAGGCCTCCTACTGCAAAGCAGGCGACGGGGCGATGCCGTTGCCCCAAAAACCGAATGCGCGAATACATAGCGTGATAGCATGGAGCGCTGGGCTGCGCTGGGTCAAGACGCGGCAAGCTGCCGCCTCGCTGGCTACAGCGCCGAAGTGGCGCTATGGTGTGGTTGCTCAGACTCTCTCGCACTCGCATATGTTAACCTCCACTTGTGCCTAGCTCGAACTATGGTTGTGAACGACTGTGTTGATTAAAAAACAGCGCAGGCTTGCTTTACGAAGCTGCCTGCGCTGCCAGTAACCGCCTTTTGCAAGAGCAAGGCTAGCACTTAGCCGTGCTCGTCTAAGGCTCTGAAGAAGGCCAAGATGGCTTCGATGTCCTCGGGCGCCACAGGCTGCCCGAAAGCTGCTTCCAACCGCTTGTGCTTAATTGCCATTTGGGCGGCCTCTAGGCTCTTGCTCAGATACACACCCCGGCTGCCGCTCCGCTTGCCACTCGGATCAACCACGATGTGGCCGTCCGCGGTGCGGATCAAGCGAACTAGCTCGCGCTTCGGCCGCTGCATCTGCGTGCCCACGCACATGCGCATTGGCACATGCTTGGGGCGTCCGCTGCTTGAGCGACTTGGAGTGTTGCTGCTCATCTTTGCCACTGGCAGCGCGTGTAAAAGTTGCTCATACTCTTGTCCAGACGATGGCTCATTCCACAGGTGACTCAGAGCTCATCGCTTTGACAAAGATTTGTTGTGCCTCCTCGGTTGTCTCAGGCGCTGGGGGTTGGGTGGCCGTTTGCAGATTGCCCGACTCTGTCGATTGGGAAGGCTCTGCTTTCCATTGGCCGACGACTTTCTCCAACGCCTGTTTGATCTCACCCAGCGCGCGTGGACCGATGCCCTCTATCGCCAACAGGTGGTCCTCCCCGCGTAAGCTTAGCTCCATCAGTTGCCCCACCGACACAATGCCCACGGCATAGATGTGCTGGGCTACGCGAGGCGACAAACCCAGCTCTGAGATCGGCAGGGCGTACGCCGCACTTGGCACTTTCGGCGCCTCATTGGCTGCGGTTGGTTTGGTTGCAGGTGCTGGCGCTTCTTGATTTGCGACTGGCTGCGCCTGTGACGGCTGAGATTGTAAGCGTGCATGCGCGCTTTGGTAAGCGAAGTGCGCGTCCACCACACGCTTAATGAGCGCAAACTCTTCTGCTGAGAGTGGGGCAGGTGCGGACAGGACGCGCTGACGCACTCTCAGCTCGTGCAAGGCGGGGAGAGCTGCCTGTATGTCTTCGCCGAGCGAAGCAGCAAACGCGGGGTCGGTGTCAATCGCATCCAGTGCCTCGGCCAACGCTTCGGTAGTACTGCGAATGTCAATGCGAAGGCCGGTGAGGCGTGCAGCCAAGCGGGCGTTTTGACCCTCGCGCCCAATTGCTAGTGAGAGCTGATCGTCGGGCACGATCACGCTCACGCCGCGCTGTTGAGTGGGATGAACAGACATCACCTTGGCCGGGCCGAGGGAGCGCGTGACGAAGACGGCGGGATCAGCACTCCACTCGATGATGTCGATCTTCTCGCCGTGCAGCTCATTCACAATGGGCTGAATGCGTGAGCCGCGCACGCCGACGCACACTCCCACCGGATCTACGTTGGGCTGCAAAGCTGCTACGGCCACCTTGGAGCGCGAGCCGGGCTCCCGCACAATGGCCTTGATCTCCACGACGCCATCGCGAATCTCCGGCACTTCCACCTCGAGCAAGCGACGCAAGAAGTTACGGTTGGTGCGGGAGAGGATGATTTGCAAGCCGCGCGGGCTGCGCTTCACCTCTTGCACGTAGGCGCGCACGCGCTGGTCGACTGTGTAGCGCTCGCCGGGCATCTGCTCTTTGCGCGGCAGGATACCCTCAACGCGCCCCAAGCTCAGTGTCACCGCGCTGTTGGTGACGTTTTGGACGATCCCCACCACTACTTCGCCTTCGCGGTCGGCGAACTGGTTATATTGGAAGTCGCGCTCAGCTTCGCGCAGTTTCTGCACGATGAGCTGGCGCGTGTTTTGTGCAGCGATGCGGCCTAGTTCGTTGGGGGTGACATCCACCATGATGCAGTCGCCGATCGCTGCGTCTGGCTTTTGCTTGCGCGCTTCCTCCAGCGAGATCTCGGTGCGCTCGTCCAGCACTTTCTCGACCACTTCTTTTTCGATGAAGAGCTGCACGTTGCCGGTCTCGATGTTCACCTTGACCGCCACCTCTTGGCCCGGCAGGACGTTGGCGTGTTTGCGAAACGACTGCGCCAACGCAGACTCCACCACTTTCGCGATTAACTCGCGGGGTAGATTGCGATCTGCGCAAATCTGGTTGAGCGCAAGCACCAATTCGCTCTTCATCCTTCTCCTTAAAGTCGGGTTAAGAAGCGCGGCGCAACGAAGCCGAAAGCTGACTTTCGGCGCGACCTCGCTTAACCACAACGCCGAATTATAACCGCAACTGATGGTGTTTTGACTGGCTCTCGAGAGAGGCTTTTGCCATCGTCTGTTGCAAGCCTGTTCGTGCTTGCGCACCCCTGCCTGGTGAAGCCGTTCCTCGCGTCGAGATGCGCACGCCTCGATCAGGCAGAGGTTGGGTAGGGGACCTGTCAAGCTGACCTAACCAGTTGGGTAGAGTTGCTTGTCCGTTCGCCAGTGGCGGGGGACGTGCCGATAGTGCATCATGTGCAGCGAACGTAGCTGATACGAAGTGACACTGGACGCAGCAAGTGCTGATGGAGGCGCGATGGAGTTGCTCACAACGCACCAAGTGCAGCAAATCCTAAAAGTGGACCGCAGCACGATCTACCGCATGATCGAGCGTGGTCGCCTCCAGGCGCTGCGGGTGGGTAAGCAATGGCGCTTTTCTGCTGACGCCATCGCTAGGCTGCTGGCAAACCCGCCCCAGGCGGTGACTCACTCGGTGGCGGGGCTGCTGCCGGTCTTTTACGCCCAGGGTGTGCAAGATGCGCTGGCCAGCTTGCTGGGTGTGATGATGGTCACTACTGACATGCAGGGCTGTCCGATCACGCGCGTCAGCAACCTGTGTGGCTTTGCCCAAGTGTTGCTGCAACAGCCGGATGGGTTCTCACGGTGCATGAATGGCTGGCGTCAGCTTGCTGACCTAACGCCGCTGGAGCCAACGTGGCAGCCCAGCGAGATGGGGTTGCTGTGTGCCCGTGGCCTCGTTCATCACAGTGGGTATCTGGTTGGGATGGTGGTGGTAGGTGGCGTGCCACCAAGCCACTGGCCACCCGACGATGCCAAACTGATGACGATCGCGCGAACTTTCAACGTCCCCTTTGGCCAACTGAAAGCCAGTGTGAGTGAAGTGTGCTGGCTGAGCGCAGAGGCGCGGGCACTTGCACTGCGCGCTGTGCAACAAGTGGCCGACTTGTTTTCTCTTTGGATAAAGGAGCGTCAGCACGCTCAGACCTGACCAAGTCAAAAAGGAGTTTGCAATCATGAAACATTTGTTGATCCTTGGCGCTGGCACCGCAGGCACGATGGTGGCCAATCGTCTGCGCCGGTCGCTGGATGAGGCTGAGTGGCGCATCACCGTGGTCGATCCAGACGAGGTGCATTACTACCAGCCTGGCTTCCTGTTCATTCCGTTCGGCATTTACACCAAAGCGGATGTGATGAAGCCGCGACGCAACTTTATCCCGCGTGGTGTGGATTTGATCGTCTCCTCGGTAGATGTGATTGAGCCAGAGCAGCGGCGCGTGCGGTTGAGCAATGATGGACGCTACCTCAGCTATGACTTCTTGGTGATCGCAACTGGTGCACAGATCCGCCCTGACCAGACACCTGGCTTGATGGAGCATGAGTGGCGCCGAACCATTTTTGACTTCTACACCCTTGATGGCGCGTTGGCCCTCGCGCAGCATCTGCGCAGTTGGAAAGGTGGGCGGTTGGTGGTTAATGTTGTGGATAACCCCATCAAGTGCCCTGTCGCGCCGCTGGAGTTCCTGATGCTGGCTGATTGGTTCTTCCATGAGCAAGGCATTCGCGAGCGCGTGGAGTTGGTTTATGCCACGCCGCTCTCCGGCGCGTTCACTAAACCGATTGCTGCGCGCTTGCTAGGCGATTTGCTTGAGCGCAAAGGGATTCACGTGGTGCCGGACTTCATGGTGGAGCATGTCGATCCTGACGCTCGTAAGTTGGTCTCCTACGATGAGCAAGTAGTCGAGTATGACTTGCTGGTGACTGTCCCATTGAACATGGGCGCGGAGGTGATCGGCAAGTCCGGCTTGGGTGATGATTTGAACTTCGTGCCAGTGGACAAGCACACGTTCCTCTCGCCGCGTTACGACAATGTGTTCGTCCTTGGTGATGCTGCTGCGCTGCCCACCTCCAAGGCTGGTTCTGTGGCTCACTTCGCTGTGGAGTGCTTCGTCGAAAACTTCATTCGCTATGTTGATGGCTTGGAGATGACTCGCCTCTTCGACGGCCACGCCAACTGCTTCATCGAATCCGGTTTTGGAAAGGCGTTGTTGATAGATTTCAACTACACCACTGAACCGCTGCCGGGCCTTTATCCGTTGCCTGGCGTTGGGCCTCTCACCCTGCTACAAGAGTCTGAGGCCAATCACTGGGGCAAGTTGATGTTCCGCTGGATGTACTGGAACGTCTTGCTCAAAGGCAAGGAGCTCCCGTTGCCAGCTCTCATGAGCATGGCGGGCAAGCAGCTGGTCGGGTGATGGCAGGAGGTAGCCATGGCAATTGCAGCAATCCCACAAACTGCAAACGCTGAGGCCGTGTTGGAGCTTTTGGTGGAGAAAGTGGATGCCCTGAGCAAGCAGGTGCAGTACCTCGCCGAGCAAGCGCGCCAGGCCGAGCGCGCCCGCGAAGAACGCGACGAGCTGGTGCGCGATCTGTCGCTAGTGCTCAAGGGAGCATACGAGTCGCTCTCCCAGGAGCTGGAGACACTCTCGCCGTCCTTCAACCTGGAAGAGCTGATGCAATTGCTTAAGCGGCTTTTGCGCAACGTGCGCAACCTGGAGAGCTTGTTGGAGCAGTTGGAGAGTGTGACTGAGCTGCTGGAGGTGGCTGCGCCGTTGAGCCGAGAAGCCTTCGCCAAATTCTCCGGCGCGTTGGAGGAGCTTGATCGCAAAGGTTACTTCGCCTTCGCCAAAGGTGGCCTGCGCATTGTGGACAACATCGTCACTTCGTTCACTGAAGAGGACGTGCGCGCGTTGGGTGACAACATCGCCCTGATCTTGCACACCGTGAAGGATATGACGCAGCCGGAGATCATGCAGTTCCTGCGCAGCACTGTGCATCTGGCTGAGAAGGAGAGCGAGCTGCCATCCCACATCTCCTATCGTGCGCTGCTAGGTCAGTTGCGCGACCCAAAGGTGCGGCGCGGTCTGGCCATTTTGCTGCATGTGTTGAGAGGCATCGGCGCACCCAAGCAGGCGTCTGGCTCAGCGCCGGGTGCATCGGCTTCTGTTCGCTATAGCTAGCCTGATTGTTCAGAGACAAAGGAGGTCGCCATGTTCGCACAAGCATCCGCTAAAACCGCAGAGTACGCTGGAAAGATCGTCCACGTGAATGAGGAAGGTTTCCTGCTTGATCCCACAGAGTGGTCCCCCGACATCGCTGTTGAGATCGCAAAAGAGGAAGGGATCGCCGAGCTAACGCCATTGCACTGGCAGGTGATTGACTTTTGCCGCAAGCACGCGGTAAACGGTCGCTCGCCTACGCTGCGCCAGATCACCAGCGGCACTGGTATCAGCACGAAAGAGATGTTTAGCTTGTTCCCCAAGGGCCCTGCCAAAAAGGTGGCGCGCATCGCCGGACTAGGTAAGCCGGAGGGGTGTGTTTGAACTTGTCGAGGTGTGCTATGGCAGACGAGAATCGCAAAATGGCATTCATCTGCTCCAAGGGCACGCTCGACATGGCCTATCCTGCATTAGTGATGGGCTGGGCTGCCCTAGGTAACGGGGTGGATGTCATGATCTTCTTCACCTTTTGGGGCTTAGATATCATCCGCAAGGCCCGCGTTGAGCATCTGGAGCTGGCGCCAGTGGCCAATACCAGCATGAAGATGAGCTTGATGGGCTTGAAAGGCGCGGACAACATTGGCATCCCCAACGCAGTAGGTGTGCTGCCGGGTATGACGGCGTTCGCCACTAAGTTGATGAAGGACAAGATCCATGCGCTGGGCGTGCCGTCGGTCCGGGAATACTTGCAGATGCTGCTGGATGGTGGCGCAAAGCTCTACGCCTGCAAGATGACAGTGGACATGATGGGCTTGACAAAAGAGGACTTTGTGGATGACTCCATCGAGATTGTCACTGCCAGCGACTTCATTGACATGACCGAAGGCGCACAGATTATCTTCATCTAATGTCTCGTTTGGATGAGCCCATAGGTACCTGCTCCAGCTGGAGCGTGGCTGCAGCCTATCCGTTGCATAGCCGCAGCACCGATCGTGCAAGCTGCTGAGCAAAATCGCCATCTTGCTACGTTTTGCTCACCGGATGCGGGGTGAGTGAGGCTTGCAGGGGATCTCAGCACGACCACACAAGTGGGCACAGATTGATGCACATGTGACTGTTTCGACGCTGCCATGTGGATGAGCATGTCGCGACGCTGCATGCGCTTGCTAGCCCACCCCTTAAGCCTGGCCTTTGCAGCCTTTATGGGCTTGGCTTGCAGGCAGGCATCGGCGCAAGACGTTGTAGCTAGTGTCCATGCCTCCGCTGGCGCTGTCGTCATCAACGAGGTTGCCTGGGGCGGCACCGCCGCCAGCACTTCCGATGAGTGGATTGAACTCTACAACACGACAGACACGGCTATAGACCTCACCGGCTGGGTCTTGAGAGCCGCTGACAGCACGCCCGTTATCACTCTCTCCGGTATCATCCCCCCATATGGCTATTTCCTTCTGGAGCGGACGGACGATAACACCGTCCGCGACGTTCCAGCCGACCAGATTTATGGCAATGACGGCTCCTCCTGGGCCCTGAGCAACTCCGGCGAAGTCCTCACCCTCACCACTCCCCTAGGCGAAGTCATAGACACCGCCAACGGCAACGGCGGCGCATGGCCCGCCGGCTCCGGCTCCCCCCACTATCGCTCCATGGAGCGCATAGACCCCACCGCCCCTGACACCGACGCCAACTGGGCCTCCAACCACGGCGTCATCCGCAACGGCCAGGACGCTAACGGCAACCCCATCAACGGGACGCCCAAAGCCCGCAACTCCGCCTCTCACGCCGACCTGGTGGTGGAGAAATCCGGCCTGGCAACGGCCCGCCCCGGTGGACTGGTGACCTACACCCTGCTGGCGCGGAACGCTCACTCCCTCACCGCCGCCGCCGTCCGCCTCACCGACACGCTGCCGGCGGAGGTGACCTTCGTGAGCCAGACCTCCCCCTACACGTTCACCCAGCCCGACCCCACCACGCTGGTCTGGGAGGTGGGCGACCTGCTCCCGGCCGCAACCACCGCCTTCATCACCGTCACCGCGCGGGTCACGGAGACGCCGGGGACAGCGGTCATCACCAACACCGCCGAGGCTGCCACCGCTACCCCTGAGGTGACCACCACCAACAACACCGCCCAGGCCGTCACCCAGATTCAGCCCCCTGCGCCGACGCTGACGCTGGCCCGCACCGGCCCGCCGGTCATCCTGGCCGGCGCGGCCTTCACCGCTGTCCTCACCCTGGGCAACACCGGCGACCTGACCGCCTCCGCCATCGTCCTCACCGACGCGCTCCCGGCGGAGGTGGATTTCATCACACAGACCGCGCCGTTCCCCTTCAGCCGGCCCGCGCCGGGCCTCCTCCGCTGGGAGGTGGGCGACCTCCCGCCCAGCGCGTCCGTCCCCATCACCGTTACCCTGCGGGCCGGGGTGGCCCTCTCCGGCACGGCAACCCTCGTCGCTACAGCGACCGAATCGGGCGGAGGGGCCGCGACCGCCGCCTGGAGCGCGCCCGTCCTCCCCGCCGTCCGCTTCTATGCGCTGGCTCCCACAAACTACGCCGGCAGTGGCGAGGCAGCTGCCCTCATCAACCTGAGCCCGTATACCGCCACCCTCTCCGGCTGGTGTCTGGACGACGCGCCGGCCTCCACCTCTCGCGTTTGCTTTCCCGCCGGGGCCGAAATCGGGCCCGGCCGCATCCTCTGGCTGGCCCAGGACGCCGACGGCTTCTACCCCGTCTGGGGCTTTGATGCGGACTGGGCCGACGCTGCGGGCGAGCGGCCCGTCCCGCTGCTGCTCGGCGTCTGGCCGGGCTTCACTGACGGCGGCGAGGCCGCCTACCTGGTCACCGGCACGGCCGTGGTGGACGCGCTGGCCTACGGCAGCGGCTCCGCCGCTCAGGGCTGGGCCGGCCCCGCCGTCCCTTATCCGTACCCCGGCTTTGCCTCCGGCCAGGTCCTCTACCGCAAACTGGACCCCGCCACCGGCCTCCCCGTCCCCGACACCGACCGAGCCGCCGACTGGGCCCAGGACCCCGCCGACCCGCTCCTGGGCCGCAAACTCCGCTACCCCGGCTGGGACCTGGAAGACCTCTTCTTCCCCGCCGAAATCACCGCGTCGGCGCAGGTGACGGTCGCCGTCGCCCCCGAAGGGGCCCTTTCTCTCACCCTCCAGACCATCGGCGCGGCGCGGCATTCCCTCCAGATCGCCGCCTACACCCTGGAGAGCGTCCCCCTCTACGAGGCGATCCGCGAGCGCATCCAGGCCGGGGTGGTGGTGACTGTCCTCCTGGAGAGCGCGCCCACCGGCGGGATGTCGCCCGACGAAAAGTGGATCGCGCAGCGGCTGCACAACCCGCCCACTTCCTTCGTCTACTTCATCGGGCGGACCGGGGCGCGGTATCGCTTCCACCATGCCAAATACATCCTGGTGGACGACCGCCTGGCGCTGGTCAGCACCGACAACTTCACCGAGCGCTCCATGCCCTCCGACCTCATCGTCAACGGGACGGCGGGCCATCGGGGCTTCCTGCTGGCGACGGATAGCCCCGGCGTCGTGGCCCGCCTGGCGGAACTCTTCCGCCGGGACGCCGACCCAACCCACGCGGACATCGCGCCGTATGACGATGCCATCTACGCCCCGCCTGCCGGCTACGTCCCCCTGCCCCCGCCCGATTGGACCACCTACACCGCACCCTTCAGCCAGGTCCTGGCGACGACGGCGACGACCCTCACCGTCCTGCACGGCCCTGAGCACCTCCTCCGCCCCGACGACGGCCTGCTGGGGCTGCTGGGCCGGGCGGGTCCGGGGGATTCGGTCGCCGCGATGCAACTGAACGAGCCGGTCACGTGGACCTCCGGGGTGGGGGACGTCGGGCTGAACCCCCGCGTGGTGGCGCTGGTGGCGGCGGCCCGCCGGGGCGCGGCGGTGTGGCTTCTGCTGGACGAGTACTACGACGCCGGCACCAACCTTGCCACCTGCCTCTACCTGAACGGCCTGGCCCAGGCGGAGTCCCTGCCCCTCTCCTGCCGGCTGGGGAACGTGGCCGGGCTGGGGGTCCACGCCAAGACTTTCTTCGTGCAGATCGGCGGCGAGAAGTGGGCGCACATCGGCAGCGTCAACGGCACGGAGACGTCCCACAAGGCCAACCGCGAGGTGGCGCTGCAGTTGGCCTCCGCCGAGGTCTATGACTTTCTGATGACCGTCTTTGAGCACGACTGGGCGCGGGCGCACGCGCCCCTGGTCTTCCCCCTCTACCTTCCGCTGGTCCTTCGGGATTACGTCCCCCCGGCCGACTACCCCCTGGTGAGCGAGGTCTTCATCAACCCCGTTGGCCCCGACGCGGGGTACGAGTGGATAGAACTCTACAACCCCGGCCCGACGGTGAGCCTCGCCGGCTGGACAATCGGGGACGCCATCAACATCGGGGATTATGGGGACGGCCGGTATGCCTTCCCGGCGGGGGCACAACTTCTGAGGGGGCAGGTCGTGGTCGTGGCGGCCTGTGCGACGAATTTCGCCCGCACCTACGGCTTCAACCCAGCCTACGAGTGGACGGACTGCGACCCGCTGGTGCCGGACCTGATGCCGGTGGGCGACTGGGTGGGCTTTGGGCTGGCCCTGGGGAACGCGCAGGATGAGGTCCTGCTGCTGAAGCCCGACGGCGCACCGGTGGATAGCGTGGCCTGGGGTGGGGGGCCGCGTGCGGGCGTGATGCCCTTCCCGATGGATGCGGAGGATACCTTCCCCTGGGGAGCATCGCTGAAGCGCTACCCGCCGAACAGCGACCGCGACAACTGCGCGCGCGATTTCTACGTCAGTTGGTCGCCTTCCCCGGGCCGGGTGACGGGAGAGTAGAGCAACTCTAATGCGACCCCGCCGGCGCCTGCGCCGGCTGCGTGCCCAGGCCGAATACCTCTGGATAGTCGTTTATCTGGGCTGCCAGCCCGCGATCGGCGCGGATGACGATGACGCGGTAGCCGCGGTGGCGTAGCTCATCCCGCACCTCGCGGTCGCGGGCCGCTTGGCCAGGCGTGTTATGGACGGCGCCGTCGCAAAAGACGCAGACGTTCGGCTCGTAGAAGAAATCCAGCACGCAGCGCGGTTCGGCGATGGACTTTTGGGCGTCGTCGGGTAGGCGGTAACCGCCTTCTGCCAGCGCTTGCAAGAAGCGGCGCTCCAACTCGGAGCGCGAGTCGGTTAGCGACATCAGCCACGTCAGATGTTCGCTCCGCGAGCGGCCGGCGTGTTGCAGCTCGACCTGGCTGCGGGCGAGACGCAGCAGCAGATCGCGGATGACGTGGCGGTCTATCATCAGCGCCTCGGACTGGTTGTCGAAACTCAGCAGGCACTCGTAACACGCGGCATGACAGTCGGGCTTGAGGTCGTTGCCTTCCTCGTCGAAGTGGCATACCGTCAAGGCAGCGCGGGCAACCTGGGCAAGGGCGTCCGGCTCATCGATCAAGCGGCTGAGCACCCCTGCGCCACCCTCAGACGCCTCGTAGAACAGGATCGCGCTGTGTTCACCTTCGCCGATCAACTCGGCGACCAACTCGCCCGGCTCAAGCTGGAAGGCCTCCTCGATGCCGCGCTTGAGCGCATAGCGCAGGGTGACGCGCTGCGCTGCCGGCTCATCGGCGGTAGCGGGCAGGCGGAATAAGAGCATGTTCTGGGTGGCCTGCACGCCGAGCAACACGCGGCGTATCTCATGTTGGCGGTCTTTTGACCTCGACCGGCGATCTGCGTCGCCTCCCTGGATTATCTCGCCGCTCTGCAAGTCCACTAAGAAGCCGGTGGCAGTGTTGGTCTGCGAGGCGGAGCCGCTGTTGATGCGCAACAGCGTGGCTGCGGGGGCATAGGTGAGCTGATAGGTTGGCCGGCCGTCGCAGATGACGTCGGCAGTTTGCGCGCGCGGGAGGCCGTCCTCGCCGATGGCGATCTGGAAGTGTGTGGTCAGTTTATAGTTCCGCCGCTTGCGGTCCTCCTCGTCGGAGGTGATGCGCGCGCGACGGGACATCCGCACGTTGGGCATGTCGAGCACGTCGGTCAGGGTGCTGTTGGCGCCGTCGAAGCGGGTGTTGCAGCGCGGGCAGAGGTCGAGGTCGGGCGAGGCAAAAGCGCCGCAGGTATGGCACAGGCGCAGGCGGCGCATGCGTTCCATCAGGCCGCCGGGCGGGGCGATCAAGCTGTCCACATCCCACTGATGGCCTTCGTGGTAGAAGAGGTTGTGCGGGGCAAACTCGCGGATGGCGAGGAAGCGCGGGCGGGAGATGAAGTCGCCGCCGCCGCTGCGCGGCACCCAAGCGCGCACCGGCAGCGCCGGGAAGTTATAGCCGGGCAAAAAGCCCTCGCTGGCCAGATAGCGGTAGGGATAAAAGTCGCTTTCCTCCCTCTCCACATCTACCTGCAACAGCAGGTTAATCTGGCGGCGCGCCTCCTCCTGCTTGCGCTTGGCCATCCGCTGCTCCTCGCTGCGGCGGGCGCGGTCCTCCTCCTGACGGGCGACCTCGCGTTGGCGCAACGCAGCGCGGTATAGCTCGCGCCAGCGGTCGAAGGCACGGTCGAAGGCGCGCGGCGCGTCGTCGATCACCTGGTTAATCCAGTTCTCGTTGAACCAGGGCGCGCGTGCCAACAAGCCTTGGTCGGCTTTCAGCATGCGACGGGCGCGGGCAACCAGGCTGTCGCGCTTCTTTTGGTCAAGGTCATTAATCTGGTCGGCTATCTCTGGTTTCAGCGGCAGTGTCCCGACCTCTTCGGTCTCGATCACATCCCTGATGGATGTACCTAACGACAAGCCCAGATGAGATAGCCAAAGGGCGTGGATGTGGGCGCGCAGCAGCGACTCGTTCGCCAGTTCCAAGCGTGGGGCGCGCACGCTGCCGGCCACCATTTGCGCCGGCCGGCGGAAGAAGTACTGGTCGTGATTGACGTAGGCGCTGCAGTAGGTGACAATCAGGCCGGGCTGCCCTTGGCGGCCGGCGCGCCCGCTGCGCTGGGCGTAGTTGGCCGGCGTGGGCGGCACGTTGCGCAGGTGCACCAGCTCCAGGTCGGCGATGTCTATGCCCAGCTCCATGGTGGGCGAGCACACCAGGTAGGGCAACCGCCGGCCCAATTGCGCCTTTCCGTTGTCGTTCGGATCCCAGCGGAAGCGCCGCTCGCGCTGTTCGCGCTCGCCTGGGCGCACCACCTGTGCGGTGTGCTCGCGCGCCTCCAGCACAGCAAGCTCTGCTGCGCTCTGGCAGTAGAAGTTTCGGAAGAACTCGTTGACCAAGAGGGGTGCGTCTTGGTTGCCATCGGCCTTGGCGTGGCGGTGATACAGCTGGTCGGGTTGCGGTTTGCCCTCGCCCAGACGCCAGATCAGGCAGCCCGGATTGAGTTGATAGGACCGTTCTAACGAGTCGGCCAAGCGGAGACAGTCGTACTTCGTCAGCAGTTCGAGCAGTTCCATGAGCGCTTTCTCGAAGGGACGGTCGCCGAACAGCCGCGACGCCAAGAAGCTCCCGATGCGACTGCGCGGCCCTAGGCTGCGCACTTTATCGCCGCCGTTGGCGGCGCGAAGGGCGAAGCGCGTCGCCGGTTGCAGTTCGTCCATCTCGGGGTCCAGCCCCCAGAACTCGTTGAGATCGTTTTCGCACCGCCGGCGCAACTCGCGCTGGCGCTCCTCGGTGAGCACGGCGGCGGCGATGGCGCGCTGGCGGCGGAAGTGGTCGAGCAGCACCCGCAAGCGCTCCTGGCGTTCGACCTCGCCCAGCGGCTTAAGGGCAGGGGCGACATCCGGCAAATGCTCGTCATGCACAACCTCGTCCAACCCTTTGTAATCGATAGTCAGCAGGCCAACTTGTTCTAAGTTGGGGTACACCAGCCGCCAGCCGCGGCGCAGGTCCTCGTAAAGCCGATATTCGACGAGCTGGGTGAAGGTCTCCCACACCTTATTGGCGGCATTGGTGTCGGGGGCGATCTGGCTGTTCTTGGCAATATCAGCCAGGGTCAGCCCCATTGCCTCCACCACCCGCGTAGCGATCGCCTCATAGGTGATTTGTCGATGCTCTCGCAGGGCGGAATACAGCGCCGCCCGCAGCACGGCCACCTGAACAAAGTCGTTGAAGTGGCCGGCCTGGAAGGCAGCGTCCTGGCGGTTGTCGGTGAAGGTGAGCAACTTGTCGTGGGCGGCGCCGGTGCGCCGGGCGTGGCGCAGCAGCGACAACGCCAAGATGGTGGTGCTGCTGGCGCGGCCCTCGCTGGAGAGTGTGCCCAGCTTGGCGAACTCGCGTTCGCGACCGGTGTAAAACGCGCCGCAGCTCAGGCACAGGGAGAACGGCTTGGGTTGCCACCACATCTTCTGCGCGCCCTCGACCGGCGCAGTGGCGTAGCTGCCGTCCGGCCGCACCCACACCGGCGTCGGCTTGCGCTTTCGCCAAGTTGACTGCAGGCGGCCGTGGGCGTCGAACCACTCTTCGGGGAGCTGGTCTTCCGTCCAGTCGTCGGACTCGGGCGCCAGCATCAAGTAGCCCAGATCTGCCTCCTCGTCGTTGCCGCCGGCGGGCAGGAAATGGGAGTCGGTGCGCCGGACGACATAGTAATCTTGGCCGCACTGGCGGCAGAACTTGAGCGGGACCAGCAGGTGACCGCCCTCGCTGCGCACTTGGCCATCGAGCGAGAAGGTGCGCCGGTCAACCGGCTCCAGCGTGGCATAGAGCAGTCCCCCCTGGCTGATGAACTGGTGCAATTTGAAGCTGAAGCGCGTGCTGCCTGACCCCTGCCCGGCGCGGGTGAGCAGGTCGCGGATGCGCGCGGCGCAATGCTCAACGGCGTGGCCGGTCTGCTCGGCCAGCTCCTGGGCCACTTCTGAGAGCGGCCGCGGGGCGCGGCGGCGCAGGCCGCCTTCGGCTTCCTCTTCCAAGCCGAAGGCGTATTCGACGTAGCGCGCCAGCGGGTGGCGGCGCCATTGTTCCGGGTCATCCGGCAGGGGCCGATCCAGGGCCTGCCGCAGCTCTTCGGCATCGGGCGGCCCGCCTTCGGTGGCCGGCTGAAGCGTCTCCTCGATCACCTGGTCTTCGGCGAAAGTGCAGCCGAAAAATCGGCCGGCAAATTCGGCCACGCTGCGGCGGCGCTCGTCGGCCTTGGCGTTCGGGTGGGCAACCATGGTGGCGCTGGTGCCGATATGGATCAGGTTTGACGCGGCCCCCGGCTTGGTGCAGCGCTCCTTCAGGCGGCGGACGAGCAGGGCCACATCCGCCCCCTGACGGCCGCGATATGTGTGCAGCTCGTCGAAGACCAGGAAGCGCAGCCCCTGCGCGCCCTCGAAGAAGCGGCGGTCCTCCGGCCGCACGAGCATCAGCTCCAGCATCACGTAGTTGGTGAGGATGAGGTGCGGCGGCCGTTTGTGCATTGCGTCGCGCTCTTCCTGGGTAGTCTCGCCCGTGTATTTAGCGAACCGCAGAGGGAAGTCGCGCCCGCTGCGCGTCTCGTATTGCTGTTTGAGTCGCTCCAACGCCTGAAGCTGCGAGTTGACCAGCGCGTTCATCGGATAAACCACTAGCGCCAGTGTGTGGGCGTCTTGGGCGTTGCGCACCACGTAGTCTACGATGGGAATAAAGTAGGTGAAGCTTTTGCCGGAGCCGGTGCCGCTGGTGACGATGAAGCTCTGGCCGGCGCAGGCGCGGCGGGTCGCCTGCTCTTGGTGCAGGTGGAGCCTGAGCGGCGCGCCGTTGGGCCGTCGGAAGATCTCGGCGGTGGTGGGGTGGATGACGCCCTCGGCAGCCAGTTCATCAGTAGTGCAGCCGGGCCGGTAAGACGGGCTGAGCTGGAGGAGCGGTTCGGGCCATAGGCGCGCCTGATTGTCGATCTGCTGACCCAAAAACTCTTGCGCGCGCCGGTCGGCGATTCGGATGAATGAGCGCACGAAATCGCGGTAGTCGTCTAGCACCTCTGCGTGTAGGTCAAAGATGGTATTGGACATTTTTTATCTCCTTTCTACATCGCCGCCGGACGGCGTATAAATATACGTCTGAGCGCTGCGCTGCGCCTCGGTCATGGCGTCGTAGATGCTCAGGATGGCGCGCGCGGTGCGGTACTCGCCGAAGCGCGCTTCGTCGTGGCGCTTGACGATCGGGAATTGGTCGAGGATGTAGACCACCGCGTCGCGCGGGGTAGGGAAGTACGCCCTCAGCGCGTCGCCGGCCTCGCGCTCCCACGCCTCCGGGCTGCCCAAGTAGAGGTGGAAGAAGAGCGCGTCCAGTTCGGCCCGCAGCCGGAAGCGCCGCTCGGCGTCCCAGCGGAACGGTGGGCCGTCGTAGCCGAGGTCGCGCGCAAACGGGGCGAGGTCCCACGCGGTGTAGGTCAGCTCGAGCACGCGCGGGCGCACGAACTCAGCGATGGTCACGGAGGGTGGCGCGCCGCGCCACGGGAAGGGGAGCGGCTGCTCGAAGACGCTCGGCGGCAGGACGGGGAGTTGCTCCATCGTGGAATACGTTAGGTGCGTCCCGCCCAGCTTTTGCCGAGCCGCATAATCGACACAAAGCGAGTTGAGGATACCGAGGAGGAGCGGGGCATGATCGGGCAGGTTAGGGAACATGAGGGGGAGTGTGTGCCCCACCCCCGCACGCGGGATGACCGCCGCGATGACCGTGCGCTCGTTGGTAGCGTTGGTGATGTCGCGCCAGCCGAGCAGCCAGCCGCGATCCCAACCTTTGGCGCGCAGGCGCGCTTCTACCGCGGCAGCCGGTACCCAGTAGCGCGGGGTAATGCGAACGGCGGGGTCGGCCTTCGCCGCGTCAGCAATCTCCTCGGTATCTCCCTGCCGGTAGGTCGCGAAGCGATGGTCGAACTGATGCACTAGTTTGGCTTCGTAGAGGGGGAGCAGTGCCCCCTCACCCCCCTTGCCCCCCTCTCCCACACGGGGAGAGGGGGGA